>NZ_LOSO01000018.1:0-383646 GCF_001595495.1 Microbacterium sp. CH1
GCGCGCGCGCGTAAGGGGGCGGATCGAACGCAAGGGGGTGGGTCGACGGGGAGGACGACTCCTGCACAGGGAGCGGGACGGGAGAGAGGGGTGTGGAGAAGTGGGGAGGGCGGGGGAGCGGCGTGAGGAGAGGGGAGAGTCGGGGGGATGAGACAGGTGAGCGTGGACGAAATCAGGGGGATACTCCTTGGCCGTCGACGACTGGAGGAGGAGGGGTGGGGGTCCCGGACGCTCCGGTCGGCGGTGGAGGGGCGGCAGCTGCATCATGTGCGCCGTGGGTGGTACCTCGGGCTACGGACATGGAGCGAGCTCGCCCCGGAGTCCCGGCATCGTGCGGAGGTGGTGGCCGCCGACCTCGCGGCCTCGGGGACGCGGCCCGTGTTCTCGCACACCTCGGCCGCGGTGCTGTGGGGGCTGCCGCTGTATCGGGTGCGTCCGACGAGGGTCCATGTGACGGCGCCACCGGACCGCCGGCACAGCACGTCCGGGATCCTGCGGCACGAGGGCACTGTTTCCCCCGGCGACATCGTGGAGCGGGACGGCATCCGCTGCACCTCCCTCGCCCGGACGATCGTCGACCTCGCCCGCACGGTCTCTCCGGAGGCGGCTCTCGCGGCAGCCGATGCCGCTCTCGCTCTGGTCGGTGGTGACCCGTGGGAGTTCGACGACACTGCGGAGCAGGCTCTCCTGGCGGACCTCGCGGATCGGGTGCGCCGTCCACGGCTCCGCGGCATCGTGCAGGCTCGTCGGATCGTGGGCTTGGCCGACGGTCGCGCCCAGCTGCCTCTGGAGAGCGTGACGCGGTACCGGCTCCATCAGCTCGGCTTCGGCAGACCGCGGCTGCAGGTGCCGGTGGACGGACCGCGCGGCGGTCGGTTCTGGATGGACATCGCCGTCGACCAGTCCCGCACCTTCGTGGAGTGCGACGGCCGGGACAAGTACCTGGATGACGAGTTCCGCGGGGGCCGCACCGCGGAGAGCATCGTGCTCGACGAGAAGATCCGCGAGGACTGGGTGCGCGGGACGACCGGCTGGCGGGTGATCCGGGTGTCGAGCGAGCACGTCGCCTCCCTCGCCGCGGCCGACACGCACTTCCGTGCCTTCCGCCTCTTCGCCCGTTGAGCCATCGACCCACCCCCTTCCGAGCGCCCCGGCCCCTTGCATGCAGGCGTAAGGGGCCGGGGCACACGCAAAGGGGTGGGTCGACGGGGATTTGGGGGATTTGGGGGGAGAGGTGGGGGTGGGGTACAGTGGTCATAACCGAAGACCGCTGGTCATCGTGTGCGCGTGAGTGCACAGGATCGAAGCTCTGCATCGCAGGGGCCCGCGCAGGTGTCACGAACTTCCGAGCTCCGTGCGCTTGCGCCGGAGCTCTTCTCTTTTGCAGGGGGTCGGAGGCCGGCGCCCCACCACCGTGCGGCGCCTCGTACACACCAAGGAGTGACCATGGCGCAGAAGGATGCATCGGTCAACGAGCTCACGAAGTCATTCGAGAACTCGAACGCCGTCCTGCTGACCGAGTACCGCGGTCTGACGGTTGCCCAGCTCAAGCAGCTGCGCAACAGCATCCGTCAGGACGCTGAGTACGCCGTGGTGAAGAACACGCTGACCAAGATCGCCGCCAACAAGGCCGGCATCTCCGCGCTGGACGACGACCTCAAGGGGCCGTCGGCTGTCGCGTTCGTGCACGGTGACTTCGTCGCCACCGCCAAGGCTCTGCGTGACTTCGCCAAGGCCAACCCGCTTCTCGTGATCAAGTCGGGCATCTTCGAGGGCAAGGCCCTCACCGCCGACGAGGTCAACACGTACGCCTCGCTCGAGAGCCGCGAGGTTCTGCTGGCGAAGGCCGCGGGCATGATGAAGGCGACGATGGGCAAGGCTGCGGCCACCATCGACGCGCTTCGCGAAAAGCTGGAGACCGCCGAGGCCGCGTAAGCGACCGGCGATCTCGTCTACAAACCCCATCTATCTAGGAGATACATCATGGCGAAGCTTTCCACCGAGGAGCTGCTCGAGCAGTTCGCCGGCCTGACCCTCATCGAGCTCAACGAGTTCGTGAAGGCGTTCGAGGAGAAGTTCGAGGTCACCGCTGCTGCTCCCGTCGCCGTCGCCGGTGCCGCTGGTGGCGCAGGCGAGGCCGCGGCCGAGGAGGAGAAGGACTCCTTCGACGTCATCCTCGAGGCCGCTGGCGACAAGAAGATCCAGGTCATCAAGGCTGTCCGCGAGCTCACCTCGCTCGGCCTCGGCGAGGCCAAGGCCGTCGTCGACGGTGCTCCGAAGGCCGTCCTCGAGGGCGCCAACAAGGAGACGGCCGAGAAGGCCAAGGCTGCTCTGGAAGAGGCCGGCGCGACCGTCACCCTCAAGTAATCCAGCGCACCAGCGCTTCTGCGAAGGCCCCGGGTTCCGCCCGGGGCCTTCGTGCGTCCGCGGGGTCAGCGCGGCGCGGCGGTCGAGCTGCGGACGACGAGAGCCGAAGCGGCCTCGACGCGCTCCACGGGAGCGTCCGGCTCGCTCATCCGCCGCATGAGCAGGCGTACGGCCTCCCGCCCCTGGTCCCGCGGCGACTGGCCGATGGTCGTGAGGGCGAACATCTCCGCATGCTCGTGGTCGTCGATGCCGACGACGCTGAGTTCGGTCGGCACCGCGATGCCCAGGCGGCGGGCGGCGATCACGGCGCCGATGGCGGCCTCGTCGCACACGCCGACGATGGCGGTCGGTCGGTGGCGGCGGTCGCCGAGGAGTCCCGCCGCCGCGGCATAGCCGCCGGGCATCGTGGGGGCCGCTCCCGCGACCCGCGCCCGCGGAGTCAGTCCCGCCGCGTGCAGCGCCTCCCGGTAGCCGGCCAGGCGTCGGGCGTCGCCGTAGCTGAGGTCGGTGTCGTCGGTGGCACCGCCCACGAAGGCGATGTCGGTGTGGCCGAGCTCGATCAGGTGCTCGGTGGCGATCCGCGCGGCGGCCGTGTCGTCGATCGACACGGCGCTCGATTCAGCGCTATAGGGGCCCACGCTGACGAGCGGGCGTCCGGTGCGGTGCAGGCGCTCCAGCTCGCGGGCGCTGGGCTGGATGCCGACGGCGATGATGCCGTCGAACCTCCGGCCGGGCAGCACGCTCTCGAACAGCCGCTCCCTGGTCTCCGAGCGCTCGGGGACGCCGTAGAGCGACAGGTCGTGGTCGCGCACGAGCAGCGCCTCCTGCACACCCGCCAGCAGCTCGGAGAAGAACCACCGGTCGACCGGAGGCATCACCAGGCCGATGGTGCCGGTGCGCCCCGTCGCCAGGCTGGTGGCGGAGGAGTGTGCGACGTACGCGAGGTCGTGCGCCGCCTCCTCCACGCGCTGCCTGGTCTCCTCCGAGACGTAGCCGCGGCCGCTGAGCGCGCGGCTCGCAGTCGCCTTGGATACACCGGCGCGCGTCGCGACGTCGGCGATCGTGCTCATCGTGTCCTCCTCGACCCGGTTCCACGACGGCGAGCCATCGGGCGCTCGCCGGGAGCCATCGTAGCCGTTCCACACGCGAGGAGGAACCGGTTCCAGGCGCGTGGAACTGGGAGCGCTCCCATCGCGGTGGGAGCATTGATCACAAAGGGTTGTGATCTTGTAACCTTCCCCAGTTGTACGGCGGGAAGGAACCCGAGTAGGTTGGCCTGGAATCGGTTCCCCAATGGTTGCGGCGATTGCTCTCCTTGGGCGGACTGAAGATCCACCGGAAGAGGAGAAGTACATGGCTTTGTCACAGCGATACCGCCTGCTCGCCCCCATCGCACTCGTCGGCGTCGCGTCTCTCGCGCTCGCGGGCTGCGCCGAGGGCGGAAGCGGCGAGGGCGGAAGTGGGGAGACCAAGGACACCGTCCGGATCTCCGGCGGCATCACCGGCGTCGAGGCCGACGACCTGAACGCGTCTTTCGAGCAGTTCACGAAGGACACCGGCATCAAGGTCGAATACACCGGTGACAAGGGCTTCGAGGGCAACATCGTCACCAAGGTGACCGGTGGAGACGCCCCCGACATCGCGATCGTCCCCCAGCCCGGTCTGCTCAAGACCCTCGTCGACACCGGGAAGGTCATGCCGGCCCCCGAGGCCGTGGAGACCGCCGTCGACGAGAACTGGTCCGAGGACTGGAAGAAGTACGGCACCTTCGACGACACCTTCTACGCGGCGCCGATGCTCGCGAACCTCAAGGGCTACGTCTGGTACTCGCCGAAGCAGTTCGCCGAGTGGGGCGTCGAGGTCCCGGAGACGTGGGACGACATGATCGCGCTCACGGACACGATCGTCGAGAAGACCGGCGGTCCGGCCTGGTGTGCCGGCTTCGCTGCCGAGGCCGCGTCGGGGTGGCCGGGAACGGACTGGATCGAGGACCTCGTGCTGCGGCAGTCCGGCCCCGACGTCTATGACGACTGGGTGGCTGGCGACGTGAAGTTCACCGACCCCGAGATCAAGCAGGCCTTCGACGCCGTCGGTGAGATCCTGCTCAACCCGGAGTACGTCAACGCCGGGTACGGCGACGTCAAGAGCATCAACTCGACCGCCTTCGGCGACGTCGCCAGCGCGGTGGCCAAGGGCGACTGCGCGCTGACCCACCAGGCCTCGTTCCTGTCGGCGAACTTCCTCGACACGGAGACCGCGGACGGCAACGTCCCCGAGGTGGCGCCGGACGGCGACGTCTACGCGTTCATCATGCCGGGCGAGACCGCCGGTGAGCTCCAGGTCGAGGGTGGCGGCGAGTTCGTCGCCGCGTTCTCGGACGACGAGGCCACGCAGCAGGTGCTCGAGTTCATGGCATCGCCGGAGTTCGCCGACGCCCGCGTCGAGCTCGGCGGCGTCATCTCCGCCAACAAGAAGGCCGACCCGAGCCTCGCCTCGAGCGAGTTCCTCCAGGAGGCGATGACCATCATGCAGGACGACGCGACGATCTTCCGGTTCGACGCTTCCGACCTGATGCCGTCGACCGTCGGCTCGGGGTCGTTCTGGAAGGGGATGGTCGACTGGATCGACGGCAAGGACACCGAGACGGTGCTCTCCGACATCCAGGCCGGTTACGAGAACTGATCGCCTCGACGCGATCTTCTCAGAGTGAGCGGGGCCGGGCTGCACAAGCCCGGCCCCGCTCCACCCATCCATACTGCGCGGGAACCCAGCACGATCCAGAAGGGGACGTTCATGTCGCACGCGACCATCGAGAAACCCGTCGAGGCTGACGCGCCGCCGACGACGCACGGCACCGGCGAGAAGGGGAGGAAGACCACACGCACGATCCTCGCGATCGGCTTCGTGGTCGTCGTCGCGCTGGCTCTCCTCCTCGTCTTCACCGCTCCGACCGAGGAGTCCTCGCGGATCACGATCGGGTTCTCGCTCAACAGCTTCTTCCTGTGGCTGGGCGGACTGAACCCGCTGGTGCAGATCCCGGCCGTGCTGCTCGTGTTCGGCGTGGTCGTGGCGATCATCCTCGTGCTGATCGAGTTCGCGCCCCGCCCTGGTCGCGGCTACTTCATCATGCGGCTGGTCGCGTGCCTCGTCATCCCGGTGCTCGCGCTGCTGCTGCTCCGTCCTTACGCGAACGCCGTCGTGTACGTCGTCGCGATCGCGCTCCTCGTCGGGGCGCTCCTCTTCTTCGCGGACTTCCGCGCGCGGCAGGGAGCGGGCTATCTCTTCCAGCTCGTGCTGTTCATGGCCCCGGCGGCCATCATGCTGCTGCTCGGCCTCATCTACCCGGCGATCTCGACGATCTTCAAGTCCTTCTTCGACAAGACCGGCGATGAGTTCGTCGGGCTCGAGAACTACATCTGGGTCTTTACCAACCCGGTCGGCACGTCGTCGGTGATCAACACGATCATCTGGGCGCTGCTCGCTCCGGTGATCTCCGTGGTCATCGGCCTCGCCTACGCCGTCTTCATCGACAGGGCTCGCGGCGAGAAGTTCCTCAAGGTGCTGGTCTTCATGCCGGTGGCGATCTCGTTCGTCGGCGCCGGCATCATCTGGAAGTTCATGTACGACGCCCGGCAGGGTGACCAGATCGGTCTCCTCAACGCGATCGTGACCGCTTTCGGCGGCGACCCCGTGCAGTGGCTGGCGATCAAGCCGATCCTCAACACGCTCATGCTGCTCATCGTGTTCATCTGGACCCAGACCGGCTTCGCCATGGTCATCCTCTCCGCCGCGATCAAGGCCGTGCCGGTCGAGCAGATGGAGGCGGCCGAACTCGACGGCACGAATGCCTGGCAGCGCTTCCGCAACGTGACCGTTCCCGGCATCCGGTCGTCGCTGATCGTCGTGCTGACGACCATCACGATCGCCTCTCTGAAGGTGTACGACATCGTCGCCGTGATGACCGGCGGACGGGACGAGACCAGCGTCCTCGGCTTCGAGATGGTCAACCAGCAGCAGCGGTTCCAGAGCTACGGGCACTCGTCGGCGCTCGCCGTCGTGCTGTTCCTGTTCGTGTTGCCGCTGATCGTCTACAACGCCCGATCGATGGCCAAGCAGAGGGAGATCCGCTGATGAGTGCAACGCAGGCCACCGTCGTGGACAACCGCACCAAGCGCCAGGTGGCGCGGGACACGCGCCGCAACGAGGCGACCGCCCACAAGAAGCTGACCTCGAAGGGGGCGACGATCGCGGCCGCGGTCATCGCGCTCTTCTGGACGATCCCGACCTTCGGTCTCTTCGTGACGTCGTTCCGCCCGGGCGCCGACACGCAGAACAGCGGCTGGTGGACGGTCTTCTCCAACCCGGAGTTCACGTTCGACAACTACGTGCAGGCGTGGAACGCGGGCGGCACCTCGACGACCCTCGCGACGGCGTTCATCAACTCGCTGGCGATCACGATCCCCGCGACCGTCTTCCCGATCGTGATGGCGTCGCTCGCCGCGTACGCGTTCGCATGGATCGACTTCAAGGGTCGGAACATGCTCTTCATCTTCGTGTTCGCGCTGCAGATCGTGCCTCTGCAGATGGCCCTCGTGCCGCTGCTGAGCCTGTTCTCGGACGGACTGACGATCAACGACGTGCCGATCTTCCCCGGGTTCGGGCTGAACGAGGTGCAGTACAGCTTCGCCCGCGTCTGGATCGCGCACGCGATCTTCGCGCTGCCGCTGGCGACGTTCATGCTCCACAACTTCATCTCCGAGATCCCCGGCGAGATCATCGAGGCTGCCCGCGTGGACGGCGCCGGACACGGCCAGGTGTTCTTCCGGATCATCCTGCCGCTGGCGGCTCCGGCGATCGCGTCCTTCGCGATCTTCCAGTTCCTCTGGGTGTGGAACGACCTGCTGGTCGCGACGATCTTCGCCTCGCCCGGCGCCCTGCCGATCACGCAGGCGCTGAACTCGCTCTCCGGGACCTGGGGGAACAAGTGGTTCCTGCAGTCCGCGGGAACGTTCATCTCGATCATCGTCCCGCTGATCGTGTTCTTCGCCCTGCAGCGCTTCTTCGTGCGCGGCCTGCTGGCCGGCGCGACGAAGGGCTGACCCTTCGACGGGCTCAGGCCCTTCGACGGGCTCAGGGACCCAGGCCCTTCGACAGGCTCAGGGACCCGCGTTCTGGGTCGCTGAGCCTGTCGAAGCGCGGGTGAAACACAGCCCCGGGGGCGAGGGCCTGCGCCGTACCCTGAACAGATGAAGTACGCAGACTCGATCGTCGACCTCGTCGGCGACACGCCCCTGGTGAAGCTCCAGCACGTCACCGAGGGCATCGCGTGCACGGTGCTCGTGAAGCTCGAGTACCTGAACCCGGGCGGGTCGGCGAAGGATCGGATCGCGGCGCGCATCATCGATGCCGCCGAGGCCGCGGGCGATCTGCGGCCGGGGGGCACGATCGTCGAGCCCACGAGCGGCAACACGGGCGTCGGGCTCGCTCTCGTGGCGCAGCAGCGCGGCTACCGGTGCGTCTTCGTGCTCCCGGACAAGGTGGGCGAGGACAAGATCGACGTGCTCCGCGCGTACGGTGCCGAGGTCGTCGTGACCCCGACCTCCGTCCCGGCGGACAGCCCGGAGTCGTACTACAGCGTGAGCGACCGGCTGGCACGCGAGATCCCCGGGGCGTTCAAGCCGAACCAGTACGAGAACCCGAACGGGCCGCGCAGCCACTACGAGACGACGGGGCCGGAGATCTGGCGCGACACCGACGGGCGCGTCACGCACTTCGTCGCCGGGGTGGGGACGGGCGGCACGATCACCGGCACGGGACGCTACCTGCGCGAGGTGTCCGACGACGCGGTGCGCATCATCGGCGTCGATCCGGAGGGCAGCGTCTACAGCGGCGGCACCGGCCGGCCCTATCTCGTCGAGGGCGTGGGCGAGGACATCTGGCCCGGTGCCTACGATCCCGCCGTCCCGCACGAGATCGTCGCGGTCGGCGATGCGGAGTCGTTCGCGATGACGCGGCGCCTGGCCCGCGAGGAGGGCATTCTCGTCGGCGGCTCCAGCGGCATGGCCGTCGTCGGGGCGCTGCGAGTGGCGAAGGACCTGCCGGCGGATGCGGTCATGGTCGTGCTCCTGCCGGATGGCGGACGCGGCTACCTGGGCAAGATCTTCAACGACGGCTGGATGCGCTCCTACGGATTCAGCGAGGTGGAGGAGGGGGAGACGGTCGCCGACGTGCTCGCCGCCCGAGCCTCCCGCCACGGCCTTCCTGACCTCGTGCACGCGCACCCCACCGACACGGTGCTCGAGGCGATCGGCATGATGACGGAGTACGAGGTCTCGCAGCTCGTCGTCCTCAGCGCGGAGCCGCCGGTGATGATGGGCGAGGTCGTGGGCACCGTCGACGAGAAGGGCCTTCTCGACCTGCTCTTCCGGGGCGACGCCGAACCGAGCGACGCCGTCGGCGCACATGTGGGGGAGCGGCTGCCGCTCATCGGCATCCACGCGCCGGTCGCGCAGGCACGGGCCGCGCTCGCCGACGCCGACGCCCTCCTCGTCACCGAGGACGGCAAGCCGCACACCGTGCTGACGCGACAGGACCTGCTCGGCTACCTCTCCCGGTGACGCGGGACGTAACAGGCCGGGACCCGTCGGAGGGCCCGGACGTAGGCTGAGAGCATGTCCGACCACGACCACGCCTTCGCCACACGAGCCATCCACGCCGGACAGGCGCCCGACCCGATCACCGGGGCGATCATCCCGCCGATCTATCAGTCGTCGACGCACGTGCAGGACGGCATCGGCGGCTTCCGAGACGGCTACGAGTACAACCGTGCGGGCAACCCGACGCGCTCCTCGCTGGAGACGCAGCTCGCCGCGCTCGAGGGCGGAGTAGGGGCGCTGTCGTTCGCGTCCGGTCTCGCGGCCGAGGACGCGCTGCTGCGCGGCATCCTCACGCCCGGCGACCACGTGCTCCTCGGAAACGACGTCTACGGCGGCACCTACCGCCTGCTCACGAAGGTCCTCGCGCCCTGGGGGATCGACACGACCACGGTCGAGCTCTCCGACGTCGACGTGATCCGCGCGGCGATCCGTCCCGAGACGCGCATCGTGTGGCTGGAGACGCCGAGCAACCCGCTGCTGAAGGTCGTCGACATCGCGCTCATCGTCGAGGTGGCGCACGCGGCCGGTGCCCTCGTCGTGGTGGACAACACGTTCGCCTCGCCGGCTCTGCAGCAGCCGCTCGCGCTCGGCGCCGATCTCGTCGTGCACTCGACGACGAAGTACCTGGGCGGGCACTCCGACGTGCTGGGCGGTGCCGTCGTCTTCGGTGACGACCGTTTCGTCGAGGCCGTGAAGTTCCAGCAGTTCGCGGTGGGGGCGGTCTCCGCGCCTCTGGACGCCTGGCTGACGACCCGCGGCATCAAGACCCTCGCGGTGCGAGTGCGTCAGCACTCCGAGAACGCGCAGGCCATCGCCGAATGGGCCGAGGCGCGGCCGGAGTTCGCGCAGGTGTTCTATCCCGGCCTTCCGTCGCACCCCGGTCACGAGATCGCCGCGCGGCAGATGAGCGGCTTCGGCGGCATGCTGTCGCTCGGTCTCGCCGCGGGTGCGGACGCCGCCCGGGCCTTCGCCGAGAGCACCCGCGTGTTCCAGCTCGCCGAGTCGCTCGGCGGTGTGGAGTCGCTCATCGGTTACCCGCCGGAGATGACCCACGCGTCGGTCCGCGGCACGGAGCTCGCGGTGCCGGAGAACGTCGTGCGCCTCTCGGTCGGCATCGAGGACGTGGCCGACCTCATCGCGGATCTCGAGGAGGGTCTCGCCCGCATCGCCCGCTGACCGGCACGGCGACCCGCGATCGCGGGGGTGTCCGTCACAATAGGACGATGAATCGACGGATGCTGCTGTGGTGGGGCGTCGCCTGCCTCCTCCTGGCCACTGCCCTCGGCGCTCTCGTCGTCTTCGTGTATCCGCAGACGCCGGGTTTCGACCAGTGGTGGAACGACACCATCGCCGCGGTCCGCGCGGACTGGATGCTGACCTTCGCCCTCGCGCTGAACTGGATCGGCGGTGGCTGGGTCGCCATCCTCGCCGTGCCGCTGGCGACCATCGCCGTCCTGCTGCTCCTGCGCCGATGGCGGGGGGCTCTGTTCGCCGCGTTGTGCTTCCTCGTCAGCGCCGGTGCCGTCCAGCTCCTGAAGAACATCTTCGGTCGTGCCCGCCCGCACGACATGCTCGTCGTGAGCGATTACGGTTCCTTCCCGTCCGGTCACACCGCGAATGCGGCGACCATCGCCCTGGTGCTCTGGGTGCTGTTCCCGCGGGTCTGGGTGGCGATCGTGGGGGCGGCCTGGATCGTGCTCATGGCCCTGTCGCGCACCTTCCTGTCGGTGCACTGGGCCACGGACACGCTCGGCGGGGCGTTCGTCGGCGCCGGCGTCGTCCTCGTGCTCGCCGCCTGGCTGGTGCCGTGGGTGCGACGCGACGTCGAGGCGACCGCCCGCGCCGATAGGCTGAGCGGAACCTGACCCGTCCGAGGAGCCCCCGTGTCGCGCATCCGTCCCTACCGTCCGACCGATCGCGCGGCGATGTTCGAGATCTGCCTGCGGACGGCCGACGCCGGGGGAGACGCCACCGGGGTGCTGTCCGATGACGAGCTGTGGGGGAACCTCTTCGCGGTGCCGTACGTCGAGCGGCACCCGGACCTCGCCTGGGTCGTGGAGGCGGAGGACGGGCGCACCATCGGCTACATCGTCGCCACCGACGACACCGACGCCTTCTACGCCTGGTTCCGCGACGAGTGGTGGCCGGGCCTGCACGCGCGCTATCCGCGATCGGCGGACCCGCAGACGCGCGAGGAGAAGCTGATCGAGTACGGCTACACCAGAGAGCCGGGTGTCGAGCCGCATGCGGCCGAGTACCCGGCGCATCTGCACATCGACCTGCTGCCGGAGACCCAGGGGCAGGGACTGGGTCGCGGTCTCATCGAGACGCTCTTCGCCGAGCTGCGCCGGCGCGGTGTGCCCGCGCTGCACCTCGGCATGGATCCGGCGAACGGCGGCGCGGCCGCGTTCTACGAGCGGCTCGGCATGATCGTGCTCCCGTCCGCGCCCGGTGGTCTGACGTACGGGGTGCGCTTCGACGGCTGACGCCGCCCGAAACGAGAGAAGACCTCCGCGATGCGGAGGTCTTCTTCGTCTGTGGCGGTGACGGCGGGATTCGAACCCGCGGTTGCTTGCACAACACACGCTTTCCAAGCGTGCTCCTTCGGCCGCTCGGACACGTCACCAGGGAACAACCTGTCCATCCTATCCGATGTCCCGGGGGCCTCGTGACATACCGGCGATCCAGGCCTGCGGTCGTGAAAGCTGTTATATTGCACCTCGTCAGAGGCCTGGATATCTTCATATGAAGACGCAACGGCGTCAGACGGATCCGGTTCTCTGGGGGGATCATGGGGACGAGTGCGACGACGGCACGGCAGGACGACGGGTCGACGGGCGAGGACCCGCTCCTCGGGCCGCGGGCCCTGCGGGCGTGGGTCACGGGCGGGCATGCGGCACGCGGTCGCGTGTTCCTGCGCGAGGCGGAGACCGGCGCTGACGCCCTCGCGGCCGCGGCCGACCCCGAGGACGTGATCCTCGAGCCCGCAGGGTCGGTGCCTCGGCCGGGGGCGGCGCGGGTCGTCGGCTACGGAGGACGGCTCGCCGACCTCGGCGACGAGCTCTTCCTGGGGGAGCGCGGCGTCGAGCTCCAGGACTACATCGCGGCCTCCTTCGTCCAGATCGTCGGACCGACGGCCATGCGCTTCTTCGACGAGGCGAGCTGGCGTGCCTTCCTCGACGACGCCGACCTCGCTCGCGGGACCGGGGTCTTCGCCGCCGCGATGCTCGACCCCCGAGTGCTGCTCGCGGACCGCTCCGCTCTCGCACGACCGGATGAGGTGGAGGCTCCGCGCGCCCTCCGCATCGACGCGGACGGCGTGGTGCATCTCGGACTGCAGGGGGAGGCGATCGGCCACGTGGACGACCTCCCCGCCGCCCTCGGGAAGGCCCTGCCCCTGGCGTCGGCGCTGGGGGGCGTGCCCGGCTCGGCGGACCTCATCGTCGAGCTCGACCGCCGGCCGTGGCTCCGCCGGTACCTCGACGCGGCCGATCTCCGGACCATGCTCCGCCTGCCGAACGGCGCCGCTCGGATCGCGGGCTTCGGGTGGGCGCTCCTCGACGACGACCTCGCGGATGCGGAGCCCCCGACCGACGACCCGTTCCTGCTCGACACCGCCGAGGGGTTCCTGCTCGCCGATGTCCGGACGCTCCGCCGGCACCTCCTGTCCCCGCTGACCGCTGCGGTGGTCGACGCGATCCAGACCTCGAGCACACGCGGGCGGGCGGCGGCGCGCGTGGCCCGCGCCTGCGGAGTGCCCGATGCCCACGCGCGGCAGCTGTGTCTGGAGGCGCTCGCCGCGCTCGGCGTCCACCTCGGTGCGCGGACCGAGGACGCCGCGGGGGGAGGAGCGCGATGAGCGCACCGCACGCGCTGTGGACGTCGATGCTCCCCGCCGACACCGCCTTCCCTCCGGATCGGGTGGCGGTCGGCGCCTCCGGGCATCGGATCTTCTACGCCGACGGCTCCGACCGCCTCTGCGCGACCAGCGGCCTGTGGAACGTGCCCCTCGGCTTCGGCAACCCGGCGGTGACCGAGGCCGTGAGCAGGGCGACGCGCGACGCCTCCTACCTCTCGCTGTTCCGCGCCCCGCACCGGTACGCCGAGGACGCCGCCGATGCCCTCGTCGCCCTCGCGGGTTCCGACCGCTACCGGCGGGTGATCTTCTCCACCTCCGGCGGGGCGGCCAACGACGCCGCCATGAAGCTCGCCCGGCAGTACTGGGCGCAGCAGGGCGCCGGCTCGCGGTCGCTCGTCGTGGGCCTGCGCGGCAGCTATCACGGCACGATGTACGGCAGCCACGTGCTGAGCGGCGACGACCTGCTGCAGTCGGTCTACGGCGTCGACAGGCGCACGGTGCGGCACGTGTCGCACGCCGACGACGGGGCGGAGCTCGAAGCGCTGCTGGAGCGTGAAGGCTCCCGCGTCGCCTCCGTCGTCGTGGAGCCCGTCCTCGGCAGCGGCGCCCACGCGCTGTCCGCCGCCTTCGTCCGTCGTCTCCTGGAGCTGAGGGAGCGGCACGGGTTCCTGCTGGTGGCAGACGAGGTGGCGACCGGCTTCGGTCGCACGGGCGCGATGTTCGCGACCGACCGCTGGGCGGCCGCACCGGACGTCCTCCTCGTGTCGAAGGCGCTGACGAACGGGGCGATGGGAGCGGCGGCGCTCCTCGTCGGCGACCGCATCTCGACGGCGTTCGCCCGCGGCGGATGGACGTTCGTGCACGGGGAGACGCAGGCGGGCACGCCGGCCTGCGCGGCCGCGGTCCTCGCCGTGATCGACGAGCTCCGCCGCATCGACGTCGAGGCGACCACGCAGGCCCTGGCGTCGACGCTGCACCGCCTCGCGCGGACCTGGCAGGAGGACGGGATCGTCACCGACGTCACCGGCAGCGGCTGCTTCGTCGGGGTGGGGCTCCGTCGCCCGGACGGGTCCGCGCTCTCCGGGACCGACGTCCTGGACGTGGTGTCCGCCATCGCGGACAGCGGCGTCGTGGTGCACCCCGGTCCGAGCTCCTTCCAGCTCATCCCCGGCTACGGATTCACTCCGGCGGAGGTGGCCGAGACCGACCGAGCCGTGCGAGGCGGCCTGGCACGGGTGCGGGAGGCGGCGGCATGACCGTGCCGTTCACCGCACGCGTCCCCACGCTGTGGCATGGGCCGCGCGCACGAGAGACGATGGCGGGTCTGACGGCCGGACGCGACACGCTGGTGATCGCCGACGCCGCCGTCGCACACACCCTTCCCGCCGCGCAGCCGGGCCGGACGATGACGGTGGACGCCTCGGGAGTGGACGAGCTCGGCGTCGTCCTGATCGCCGAGGAGCTCGTCCGACGACCGCCCGAGGTCATCGTGGCCGTCGGCGGCGGTAGCGTCCTCGATGCGAGCAAGATCGCGGCCCTCGCGCTCAGCCCCGGACGCCTTCTGGACTTCGCCCTGCGGCACGCGGCGACCTCGGCGCTCACGATCCTGCCCGACGCGCCGCCGCCGGTCGACATCGTCGCGATGCCGACGACGCTCGGCACGTCGTCGGAGACGAACAGCGTCGCCATCCTCCGGAGTCGCCGCGGAGCCCGGCTCCTCGTCGGTCGCTCACTGCGTCCGCGCCACGCCGTCCTCGATGCCGACCAGCTCGCCACGCTCACCCCCGCGGCCGTCCAGGAGGGAGCGCTGGAGGCGTTCCTCCGGGTGGCCGGCGCCTCGACGAGCCCGCGGACGGCGCGGGCCGACCGCGACGCGCGGCTCCTCGGCCGGGCGCTGCTCGAAGCGGCTTCGGCCGACGTGATGTCGACGACGGGACGACTGCGCCTCGCGCGGCTCAGCGCCGCGACCCAGCGCACGGCCGCCCTCCGCGGCCCCGATCCGTACAGCGCCCGCCACTGGTACCTCGCGAACGAGGTCGCCTTCCATCTCGGCGTCCGCAAGATGCCGGCCACGGCAGCGGTCATCGCCGCCGTCTGGCGGCGGATCGGTGCGGGCGATCCGCGCTGGGGCGACCGCGCCAGCCTCGACGCCTTCTGGGCCGGTGTCGCGGCGGGGACTGCGCTGCCTCGTGACCCGGCCGCCGGCATCGCCGCCGTCGTCGATCAAGGAGGGCTCCCGTCACCGCCGCGCCCGAGCGCACGGGAGATCGATCGGATCGCCGCCGCCGTGGAGACGGCGTGGGGAGATCACCGCCCCATGCTGCGCGGAATCCACGCCGCGGACGTCCGCGCTGTGCTCCACGAGTCCCGGTGGAGCCCGTCCTCGGTCGGCGCTCGCCGGCCCGAGCAGCGGAGAGGAGGTGACGGGAATGAACGAAAGCACGGAGACGAGCATCCGGTTCCAGGAGCTCGACCCGATGGAGGCGCCCAGCTGGGACAGCTTCTACCAGGGCGTGATCGGCGCGCTGGTGCTCATCGGAATCGGTGCGGCAGCCGCCACGTGATGCCGTCCGGCAGCACCCGATCGGAGAAAGGAAGGAGGGACGCATGACCGCAGCACTGCCGGCGCTCGAGTTCACCGAACTCGAGGCCATGGACGCGCCGGGCGATGCCGATGACTACATCCGCGGCTTCGCCGTGGGCGTGATCATCGGAATTCTCGCTCTGACCTAGGAGGTGCACTGTGCAGTCCACGTCGCTGGAGTTCCTGGAACTCGAACAGATCGACACCCCGCTCGAGTGGTGGGAGCACGCGAGCTACATCATCGCGATCATCGGCGGAGCCGCCGCCATCGCGACCTGACAGCGGGTGCGGGCGGAATCGTCCGCCCGCACCCCCCCGACCATCCAGCCGAGGAGAGGCGATGCACGGATGACGTCCCTGATCACCGAGACCGTGGCGGCACGGCTCGACCTCGTCGGCGCGACCGCCAGGGCACAGGACCTGTACGCCGGAGCCGGCACCGAGTTCTACGACCGGCTCGTCGGCCCGGACCGGGCGGAGATCCGCGAGGTCCTGGCGCTCGCGCGCACGGCCCCCGGACCCGTCCTCGACCTCGCCGCGGGAAGCGGACGGCTGACGATCCCGCTCGCACGCTCGGGGCATCACGTCACGGCGGTCGATCTCTCCGCGGACATGCTCGCGCGCCTCCGCGGCGCCGTGCCGCACGGGGCGAGCGTCGAGTGCATCGTGACGGACATGCGCGACCTCGCGCTCGGCGGGCACTTCGGCCTCGTCGTGCTCGGGGCGACCTCCATCACGCTGCTCGACCGCGAAGACCGGGCGCGTCTCTACGCGGGCGTTCGACGTCATCTGGCCTCCGCCGGCGTCTTCGCCCTCACCATCGCGGACGGGGCGTCGGCGGACACTCTCGCACTCCCGACCGACCGCGAGATCACGGTCCCCGGCAGCGCCGGAGACGAGCCCTACCTCTTCGCGCAGCAGATCGAGGACGACGGTGCCGTGCGGCTGGTCAACTGGGTCCGCCTCGCGGACATCGCCCCGCGCGCGGAGGTTCCGGTCCTCACGAGTCGCCTGCACGTGCTGAACCCCCGACTCCTCGCCGACGAGCTCATCGAAGCCGGTTTCGCGGTGCCCGAGACGTCTCCGGTGCGGACGCCCGTCGGCGTGGAGATCCTCCTCCTCACCACCACCCGCGCCGAGGATGGGAGGGCGGGGTGATGACGACGGCAGAGCCACGAGCCGTGCGGCGACGTCGCGGACGAGGGCGGGACGCCCTCACCGCCGACTCGTGCCCGACCCTGGCCGCCGGCGTCGCGTTCGAGCCGACGGCGGAGGGCTCCGGGTGGCTCGCCACCGTCCAGGGCGTGCCGTCGGCGCGGCTGTCCCGACCGGTCGTCGACCTGCTGACGGCGATGGACGGCCGCACCGCGGTCTCCGCGCTGCGCGCCCGTTTCGCGGCGGGGGAGACCGACGAGAGCGTGCTGCGACTGATGGAGCGCTTCCGCGACAACGGGCTCCTGGACGGGGGTGCGTCCCGGCTGCCCGGCCGTGTCACGTATCGGCCGCCGTTCACCGTGCAGTTCGCGACCCTCCGCGCGTCCGCGCTCTTCGCACGGCTCGACCGTCTGGTCGTGCCCGTACCGCGTCGTGCAGTCCTCGCGCTCGTCGCCGCGGTGGTCGCGGCCGGGACCGTCGGCGCGGCCCTGCACCTCGGCGAGCTGGGTGCCGTGCTCGCTCGTCCCGTGCCGCTCGCCGGCTTCGCGCTCGTCGTCGTGGCGCTCGGGCTCGCGACCCTGGTCCACGAGACCGCGCACGGGCTCACCCTCACCCGGCTGGGAGGCCGGCCGCGGCGCGCCGGGTTCATGCTCCTGTACCTCACGCCCGCCTTCTTCGTCGATGTCACGGACGGCTGGCGGCTCCCCGACCGCCGGCATCGTGTGGCGATCGCCCTGGCCGGCCCCGCCGTCCACGCCACGGTGGCGGCGGTGGCGATGCTCGCCGCTCTCGCCCTGCCGTCGTCGGCGGCCCGCGAGACACTGCTGCTCCTCGCGATCTCCTGCACGGTCGTCGTGCTCGTGAACCTGATCCCCTTCGTGCGCTTCGACGGGTACCTCGCCCTGATGAGCGCCCTGGACGAGCCGAATCTCCGGAGGAGGTCGATCCGCGACGGCGCGGGCTTCCTCGCCCGCTTCGTGTTCGGGGCGCCGCGGCAGCCGCGGGCGCTGAAGCGGTGGTGGAGCGTGCCGTTCGGTCTCTGCTGCCTGGCGGCCCCGGTCGTCATGGTGCTGTTCGCGGTCGTCCGGACGGCGCAGCTGCTCGCCGGCGGCGGCCCGGCGGCGAGCCTCTTCGTGCTCGCTCTGGAGGCCGTCGTGGTCGTGGCGGGCATCGTCCTCCTGGTGCGCGCTCTGCTCCGGGTGTGGCGCGCCGGTGCCTCGCGGTTCCGCCTCGTCGGCGTGACCGCCGCGCTCGCGGGCGGAATCGTGGCCGCCGGCATGCTCATCCCGGTCCCGACGGCCGCGGTGCTGGGGTTCTCCGTGGACGACGACCGGGTGGTCCTGGTGCAGGGCGGACGGGATCCCGGTACCCGCATCCCGGACGGCGCTCCGGTCGTCCTGTCGACGCGGGGCATCCTCGCCAACGAGTACCGCGGCGAGGGGACGATCAGGACCCGCCCTGCGACGGAGATCGAGGTGCCGATCGCGGCGCTCTTCCCGGTCAGGGCGCCCGGGGCATCGGTCCCGGCGACGGCCGTGGCGGAGGTGGAGGTGTCAGGGGA
Organism: Microbacterium sp. CH1; assembly: GCF_001595495.1. NCBI lineage: Bacteria > Bacillati > Actinomycetota > Actinomycetes > Micrococcales > Microbacteriaceae > Microbacterium > Microbacterium sp. CH1. Next base: position 18,183 of record NZ_LOSO01000018.1, read on the forward strand.
GCGCAGCGCCCTCCCGGCAGCGGGACAGGCGCGCGTGGAGCTCGGCACGGCGCCGCTCTGGCAGGCGCTCTGGGCGGCGGTCGCGTCGCCGCTGGCAGCTCTCACGAGCGAGGAGGAGAGAGGATGACCATGAATCAGCACGCCATCGAGGTACGCGGCCTCACGAAGAGGTTCGGACGCCGCACTGCTGTCGAGGATCTGTCGTTCGCGGTGCCCCGCGGGGCGATCGTCGGGCTTCTCGGCCCGAACGGCGCGGGGAAGTCGACGACGCTGCGCGCGATCGTCGGTCTCGTGCGGCCGACCGACGGCGAGGCCGTGATCGACGGGGCGCCGTTCGGGGCGCTGGACAACCCGGCCGCGCACGTCGGCGTCCACATGGACGGGTTCGGCTTCGAGCCCGGCATCTCCGGGCGACGGCACCTGGAGATCTGCCGACTCGCAGCCGGTGCGCCCCGCGGCCGCGTCGACGAGGTGCTGGACGAGGTGGGCCTCGCCGCCGATGCGCGCCGTCGGGTGAAGACCTACTCGACGGGCATGGCGCAGCGGCTGGGCCTGGCCGCGGCATTGATCGGTGCGCCGCGGACGCTCATCCTCGACGAGCCGGCCAACGGTCTCGACCCCGACGGCATCCGCTGGCTGCGCCGGTTCCTCCGCGGCTTCGCCGAACGCGGCGGCACGGTGCTCGTCTCCAGTCATCAGCTCTCCGAGCTCGAGCAGGTCGTGGACGAGGTGGTCGTCATCAAACGGCGCGCGCTCTTCGCCGGGAGGCTGGACGACCTCGTCACGGGCGGGGCCGACTCGCTCGAGAGCCGATACTTCGACCTCGTCGAAGGAGCCCCCGCGTGAGCGGCGTGATCCGCGGCGAACTGCTGCGCGCGGTGAGCGGGCTGTCGATCCTGGCCGTGTACCTCGTCGCGGTCCTCATGCCGGCCTTCGTGCTCTTCTCCGACGGCTCCCGTCTCGCGGTCGACGGCCTCGACGCGGGCGCGGCGACGGCCCGGCTGCTGGAGCCGCTCGCGTGGTCGGTCATCTCGGCGGCGTTCGTCGGCGCGTACCCGGTGACGCGGGAGTACTACTACGGCTCCATGGACCGGACGCTCATGGCGGTCGGGTTCCGTCGCGCCTTCCCGGGGAAGCTGGTCGCCGGCGTCGTCATCGCCCTCGGGCTGGCCGTGATCGTCATCCTGCTGTGGACGCTCGGCATCTCCGTCTTCCTCGCCCGGCACGGGCTCAGCCTCGTGTTCACGGCGGAGGCAGGGCGCATCGTCGCGGGGGCTCTGGGCGGCGTGGTCCTCGGCGCCCTCATCGGCGGAGCGATCGGCTGGATCACCCGGAACTACTACGCGACGGCGATCATCGTGCTCGTCTTCCCGATGGCGCTGGAGTTCGCCGTGCTGCGGACGGCGCCCGAGATCGCGCGCTTCTCTCCCGGCATGGCCATCGCGGCGCTGAGCGTGCCGGAGTACCAGGGCCGACTGCTCGCCTTCGCGCCCGCCCTCGCCATCGGGACGGCGTGGGCGGTCGGCCTGGTCGCGCTCGCCGCCGTCCGGGGACGCCGGAGCGTCGCGTGATCGGTCGAGCGTTGCGGGCACAGGCGCGGGGCGCGGCCGGGGACGTCGTCCTCCTCGGGGTCGCGCTGGCGGCCTTCCTGCTGTCCCTCTCCCTGGCGACGAGCATCCCGGCGGGGCTCGCCGAGGCCCCGTCGGCGGCCCGGGAGGAGCTCGTCGCCCCCTTCGACGCCGTGCTCGCGACCTACGCCGGCATCTTCGCGGCCGTCTACGGCTCCTTCCGCTACACGATCGACCGGCGGGACGGCGTCGTCGCGCAGCGGCTGATGCTGGAGTCCCGGTGGGCGATGCTCGTCGTCCGTGTGCCCGCCGCAGCGCTGGGCGGCGCGGTCGTGGCGGTCGCCGCCGTGGTCGGCGGACACATGGCGCTTCTCGTCACCCTGGGTGGCGTCCCCGTGCACGCGTCGGCCGTCGCGTCGGCTGTCGCCCTCGGTGCGGCCGCAGCGCTGTGGGGTCTGGGGATCGGGATCGTCGTGCAGGCGCATCTCGCGGCGCTCTTCGCCGCCGTCCTCTCGATGGGGGTGGGCCTCCTCGTGGCGATGTTCTGGAGCGCCGGCGCCGTCTATCTGCCGCTCCCCGCCCTGCTCGACGCCTTCCGGTTCGACGTGGCTGGCCTGGGCATCCCCGCGGGAGAGGGGCTCGGGCCGGCGGCGGTGCCGATCGCGGTGGGGTGGATCCTGCTCGCGGTCGGGGCGGGAGCGGCGGTGTTCCTGCGGCGGGACGTGAGCTAGCGCGACGGGAGGCGACGTAGGATTCCTGGGTGGCCACCCCCAAGATCGTCCTCTTCTACGCGTTCACCCCGCTCGCCGATCCGGAGGCCATCCGCGTCTGGCAGCGTGACCTCGGCGAGGCGCTGGGGCTGCGCGGACGGCTGCTGATCTCGTCGCACGGCGTCAACGGCACTCTGGGCGGGGACCTGCCGGCTCTGAAGAAGTGGGCGCGCTCGTTCCGCTCCTACGCCCCTTTTCGGGACACCGACATCAAATGGAGCGAGGGCACCGGACTCGACGAGGCGGGCCGCAGCCTCGATTTCCCGAAGCTGAGCGTGAAGGTGCGCGACGAGATCGTGTCGTTCGGTGCTCCGGATGAGCTGCGGGTCGACGCGCACGGCGTCGTCGGCGGAGGGGCGCGGCTCACCCCCGACGGGCTGCACGCCCTGGTCGCCGAGCGCGGGGACGAGGTCGTGTTCTTCGACGGCCGGAACGCGCTGGAGGCGGAGATCGGACGCTTCCGCGGCGCCGTCGTGCCGGACACCGAGACCACCAGGGACTTCGTGCGTCTGCTCGACTCCGGCGTGTACGACGATCTGAAGGGCAAGCCCGTCGTCACCTACTGCACCGGGGGCATCCGCTGCGAGGTGCTGTCGAGCCTCATGGTGTCCCGTGGCTTCGGCGAGGTCTACCAGCTCGAGGGCGGGATCGTCCGCTATGGCGAGACCTATGGCGACGACGGCCTCTGGGACGGATCCCTCTACGTCTTCGACGGGCGCGGATCCGTCGACTTCTCGGACCACGCGCGGGTGATCGGCGTCTGCGCGGGATGCGGGGCGGCGACGAAGCGCACCGCGAACTGTCCCGACCCCTCCTGCCGCGCGCAGTTCGTCGTCTGCGCGGACTGCGACGCGGTCGCCTGCCCGACGCACGCCGCAGCGTCCGCCGCGCACCCTTGACCGCGGCCCCTGCCGCCCGTCAGACCAGGAGTCGGGAGTCGGAACCCCGCGGCGCATAGAGCGACCGCGGCAACAGCAGCGCCTCGGCCCGAGTCCCCCCGGCGACGTGCGCGCGGAGGCTGACGAGCACGGCCCGCAGGGGGACGGCGAGGTCGTCGGCAGCGGCGGACGCGCGCGCGTAGTTCGCGTGCTCCACCGCCACGACCAACCGGCCCAACGCGGTCTCGTCGGCACCGGCCTCCCTGACGAGTCCGGCGGCACGCATCCGCGGGCTCTCCGCGTCCGAGACGGGGATCCGGAGGTCGATCAGGGTGTCGCGCAGCTCCGCCCATGCCGCCGCGGCGTCTCCCCGTGCCGCACGGCGCATCCGGAGGCGCCGCTCGAGGAGCCGGGCGACAGCGGGCAGGAGGAGCACGATCACGACACCGAGCGTCGTGAGGAGGACCGGCGTGGGGTCGAGCCGGCGCAGCTCCCCGGAGTCCGTCGAGCCGGCATCCGCATCCCTCCGGTCGACCTCCGGGCCGGAGGTCTCCTCGGTCTGCGGAGCCGTCGTGGGCGCGGGGGCCGCCGGGCCGCTGCTGCTTCCGCCCCCGGTAGCGCCGGCGCGGAAGGCCGTGGGGACGCCGAGCGAGGCCGTCGGCTCGAACGGCACCCAGCCGATACCGGGGAACAGCACCTCGGGCCAGGAGTGCAGCTGATCGCTCGACACCGAGAAGATCGACTCGTCACCACGCTTCTCGTCGGTGCGGGAGCCGGGGAGGTACCCGACGACGATCCGCACCTGCATACCCAGGCTCTCGGCCATGAGCGCGAAGGAGCCGGCGAAATGCACGCAGTACCCTGACCGCTCTTCGAGGAATCGCGCCACCGCGTCGGCGCCGGTGCCGTCGAAGCCCTCGTCGACCGGCGTCTCCAGCGAGTACTCGAATTGCGACCGGAACCAGTTCTGCAGTGCGACGAGACGGTCGTAGTCGGTCTCCTCGTCCGCGGTCACCTCGGCCGCGAGCTCGGGGATGATGGCGGGGAGCTCCACCTCCTCGTCCTCGTCGGTCTCCCGGGGTGGGGCCGCCTCCGTCGCACGGATCTGCTCTAGTGTCGGCGTCACGCGGACGGAGGTCACCGTGTAGTCATTGCCGACCGCGTCGGCGCGGCGGGAGAACAGCGTGCGGTTCTCGGGCGAGACGCGCCACGCGGCGCTGAGCCCCTGCACGTCGGTGGCCGGATACGGCAGGGGCAGCCAGGAGCTCGACATCCGCAGCACCCGGATGGAGGTCGTCTGCTCGGCGGCGGTGACGTCCGCGCTCCACTCCGGGTCACCGAACCCGTCCACCTGGGACTGCAGGTCGCCGCGGTCGGGCTGCCAGACGCGGCCGTCGAAGCGGGAGAGTGTCGTGAGGCGGAGGTAGGGAGCGGCATCCGCCTCGGTGGCCACCGTCAGCACCTCGACCGGACTCGGCTGCCGCAGGTCATCGCCCAGACGCAGGGAGGCGTCGACCGTGACGCCGACCCCGGTCCCGGCGATGCTGGACGCGACCGGGAGCAGCGGGGCCACGAGGAGCGTGGTCGCGATGGCGGCCGCGCCGACGGAGACGGCGACACCCGCCGAGGCGCGGCGCGGGGACCCGGGGTGCCGTCGCGCCGTGACCCGGAACAGGAGGAGGGCCACGACCGCCGCGATGGCGAACCAGGCCACGTTCGGCGGCCCCAGCGTCACGATCATGGGCACTGCGCCCACGGCACCCAGCAGGACGGTGGCGAGGACGGCGGCCCGGTGGGCGAGGAGGTGGTCGAGCAGGATCGCGACGAGGGCGAAGCCCGCACCCAGGGCGGCCGCGAGCCCGGGGGAGGCCTCCAGCGGGGCCGAGCCGAACACGATCTCCTGGACTGCGGCGGCGCCGAGAGCCTGGAACAGTGTGAGCGTGTCGGACGTCGGCACCACTCCCGCAACGGCGGTCTCACCGGCGAGGAGCAGCGTGAGGAGGCCGACGGCCACGAGGAGCTGCGCGAGAAGCGCGACCAGTCCGACGACGGTCGCAGGAGGCTCGCGCAGCAGATGCCGCACGAGCATGCCGACACCGATCACCGCGACGACGACGAGGGCCACGACGAACGACCAGGCACCCGGCTCGATGACAGACGTGAAGGGCCACAGCGCGGTGAGCGCGGCGAGGGCCGCGAGGGCACCGAGGGGGAGGATCCCGGCCGGCTCCTCCCGATCGCGGTGCCAGCGCGGGCGCGTGTCGGCGGGCACGGCGGCGGGCCGCGGCCGCTCAGCCCGGAACATCGACGGCTCCCGTCCGCGCAGAGAGCGCGTCATCCCAAGCCTCAGCGACGTCGGTACCCAGTCGCGCCACGGTCCAGCCGTGCTGTCGGGCGGTCTCCTCGGCGCCCGGCAGCGGGTCGGTGCTGAAGAGGAGCGGTGCGGCGGCGCCGGCGGGGCGGAGCAGCGCGGCGTCCTCCTCGTCCAGTCGCCCGGTCACGTAGACGAGCGGTCCGGGCGGTGTCCCGCCGACCAGGGCGACGAGGTCGCGGCGCTCGCCGCGCGGCGTGACCATCGCCAGCGCGACGAGCAGGCCGTCCCGGTCGTCCTCGTGTCCGCGGAGGGCACCGAGGAGCGTGCCCGCGCTGTCCAGGACGTCGACGCTGTATCCCTCGGCGGCGAGATGGAGGGCGGCGGAGGCACAGAGGGAGACCGCGGCCTCGAACGTCGGATCGATCTCGTCGGCGCTCGCGGTCCATCCGCTGCCCGAGCGGTCGAGCACGACGACGGCGTCCGGGCTCGACTCCTCCTCCTCCTGCCGGACCATGAGCTCTCCGCGGTGCGCGGTCGCCCTCCAGTGGATGCGGCGCATCGAGTCGCCGGGCGCGTAGCCGCGGGGCGAGAGGTTGTCGCTGCCCTGGCCGAGTCGGGTGGAGGAGGTGTGCGCCGTGCCGCCCGCCGCGCCGATGCGGACGGTGAGCGGGGTCAGCGCGAAGACCTCCGGGACCACCGTGATCGTCCGCGTGTCGCCGAACGCCTGCTCCCGCTGCGCCAGGCCGAACGGATCGACGGTGCGCAGCAGGAGCGGCCCCAGGGGCCAGACGCCGCGACGGACGCCGGTGACGAGGTAGCTGAGCTGCGGGGTGTCGGCGGGGTACTCGCCTCCCGAGTCGCCGGTGACGGCGGAGGGGAGGACATCGTGCCACAGTCCGTGCGGCACCCGGAGGGCGCGGAGCGTGAAGCGGACCGTCACGCGCGAGGTCTCCGAGACCGTGAGGAGGTCGGTCGAGATCTGCCGGGTGACCGTTCCGGAGCGGCGGGGGAGGCGGACGGCGAGAGCCGCGAACAGCGTGAGCGCGGCCAGCAGGACCCCGAGGTACAGCAGGATCCGCGCGCCGAGGATGTTGGCCGCGATCACGCATCCGAGCGCGGCGATGAGCGCACCGGTGCCGCGCGGCGTGAGCAGTCGACGTCGGCGCATGGCGGTCTCCTCAGGAGCGGGTCGCGACGGGCACGCGCACGCGCTCCGCGATCTGGGTGAGCGCCGCCTCGACCGGCTGGGCCCCTGCCCGATGTGCGCCGCGGGCGGGGAGCAGCCGATGGGCGAACACGGGGATCAGTAGGTCCGTGATGTCATCCGGGATGACGTAGTCGCGTCCGTCCAGCGCGGCCCAGACCTTCGCCGCGCGGACGAGCTGCAGCGTGGCCCGCGGGCTGGCGCCGAGGTGCAGGCTCGGGTCGGTGCGGGTGGCCTGGGCGAGGGCGACCGCATACTCCTCGAGCGCGGGCGCCACGTGCACGGCCCGGGCCCAGGCGATGAGCTGCGAGATCGCGGAGGCGTCCGCGACCGGGGTCACGGTCGCCAGCGGGTTCACGACGTCACGCTGCCGCAGCATGAGGGCCTCGGCCGCGGGGTCGGGGTAGCCCATCGAGATGCGCATCATGAACCGGTCGCGCTGCGCCTCGGGGAGCGCGTAGGTGCCCTCCATCTCCAGCGGGTTCTGCGTGGCGACGACGAGGAACGGGTCGGGCAGCCGATGCGTGGAGCCGTCGACCGTGACCTGCCCCTCCTCCATGGCCTCCAGGAGTGCGGACTGGGTCTTGGGGGAGGAACGGTTGATCTCGTCGGCGATGACGATGTGGGCGAAGACGGCGCCGCGCTTGAACTCGAACTCGCGATCGACGGGGTTGTAGACCGAGACCCCCGTGACGTCCCCGGGCAGGAGGTCAGGGGTGAACTGGATGCGCCGGACGGTGGCGTCGACGGTCGCGGCGAGCGCGCGGGCCAGCATCGTCTTCCCGACGCCGGGCACGTCCTCGATGAGCAGATGGCCTTCGGCGAGCAGGCAGACGAGGGCGCTGCGCACGGCCTCGGGCTTCCCGTCGATCACCTGGCTGATCGAGCCGAGGATGGCCGCGGTCTGGGCGGCGAATCCGTCGGCGTCGATCGCGACCGGGCTCAGGGGGGCGTTCTCTGGCATGCGTTCCCTCTCGTCCGGCGCAACGATGCGCGTGCATCGATCGTACGCTCCGCACGGCCCGCGGGACCATGCCGGGCTGCCCGGTATCCCGGAGACAGCGGGCCGACGGTCAGCCCCAGATCCGGTACCGCGGCTCCGCGGGGTCGAGCAGGGCGGGGGTGAGCCGGGCGACCTGCAGCAGCGCGAGACCGGCGGTCCCGCGGAGCTCGTGGAGTTCACATTGCCCGACGCTCTCCCGCCACCGCGCCGCGAAAGCCTCGGCGTCGGCCCGGCGACGGGAGAGTGCTGTGGGCACCGGCAGCAGACGGCGGCCGGGGAGGGCCCGGTCGACGAGCGAGCGGACGCGGTCGAGCACAGGACCGGGGCGTCCGAAGACGCCCTGGTCGACCCGCAGGAGGAAGCGCGGGCTCTCGGCCACGGCGAACAGCTCCTGCAGGGCGTCGGCGACCAGGGCGCGGTCTCTCCGCGTGCCGGCGATCTCGATCCAGAACTCCCCGTCGGAGCCGCCGCGCACCCGGACCGTCGAGAGATCGAAGGGACCCGCCCGCCCGGCGTCGTGGAGGGAGCGGGCGATGGCCAGCGCGGCGCCCGCATACAGGGCGGCGGGGTCACGGAGGCGGCGCAGGGCGCGCAGCACGCTGGAGCCGCACACGACGGCGGTCGCCAGCACGCCGCCGAGCGCCGCGGCGGTGATGCCCGCCTCCAGCGGGAGGGAGAGCGCGCCGACCGCGCCCAGCGCACCGGTCCCGAGGGCGACGCCGGTCGCGCTGAATCCGAATGTCAGGGGCACGGCGGCGGCGAGGGTCGGTCCCGTCCGCAGCAGTCGGGTCCCCGGGGTCGGGCGGACGGACACCACGTCGCGCTCCCGGGAGTCGTGCGGCTCGCCGATCCGCCAGTCCGCTCTGGTCTGCGCGCGGGTCGGGAGCCGGGAGAGCGTCTCCTCGTTGATCCTCTCGATCGTGGCGCCGGGGACCTTGTCGAGGACGTCGTCGAGGGCGGCGATCGCGGCGGAGGGGAGCGCGTGATCCAGCCCCGAGACGACCCGGGTGCCGTCGTCGGCGCTGAGCCCCCAGAGATGACCGTGCCGTCGCCGCAGGCGTTGCGTCTCGGCGGTGCTGTCCAGGTCGACGGACGCGGGGATGAGGCACGCCACCGACCAGTTGTGCGCCACCTTCTCCGGCCACGCCGGGTCGAGACGCAACGTGCGCCCTCGGAGCTGCGGGGTCCCGGTGCTGGTCGCCACGGCGGTGAGATCGATCAGGGTGTTCACCGACGGACAGTCCCACCCTTCGCCGAGGAGCCCGCGAGTGCCGACGAGCACCCGCACGGTGCCGCGTCGGATCAGCTCCGAGACGGCCGCGACGACCTGGTCTCGTCCGGCCTCGGCGACGCGCAGATCCCGGGTGGCTCCCGCTCCGTCGGCGACCGTCACCTCCTCTCCGAGCACCGCGGACAGCTGCTCCGCGAGATCGGCGGCGTCGGCCGCCCGCACCCGCAGGTGATGGGCGGTCAGCAGCACCGGCCGCAGCGCCCCCGTCACCTCGTCGGCGGCCAGCAGATCGAACACGCGGAGCGCTCCGGCGGGCTGCCCGGTGAGCCCGCGGCGGCTGCCATGCTCCACGAAGTCGGTCACGACCACCGCGCGCACCTGGGCGCCGGCGTCTCCGCTCACCTCGCGGTGCAGGATGTCCACGGCCGCGCGGTCCTTCGCCACCGAGGACGTCAGCGTGGTCTCCACCGGGTCCCGGCCGCGTCGCAGCCCCCGGTCGGTGAGGTGCAGGCCGAAGTCCGCGAGGGCTCCGCGCACGTGCTCCCACTGGCCGCGGGCGGCGGGGTCGGTGAGCAGGCGCGTCTGTGCGAAGCGGGTGAGGACGGTCAGCAGGTCGTCGGTCGTGCAGCGGCCGAACAGCACCGGCGGCAGGAGCGCGCCCAGCGGATGCCCCGGCGCCACGGCGCGGAGGACGACTCCGGCGGCCCTGGTGAGCGGGAAGTCTGTCGAGAGCGCCTGCTCCAGCCGTGCGCGCCGAGCGACGTCGGGCGCGCTCGTGTCGTCGGAGGGGTCAGCGGCGGCTCCGGGCTCCGGTTGCAGCGTCGCCTCGAGATAGGCCACGCCGTCCGGCGACGACAGCACCTGCCCGACGAGGTCCGCCAGCAGGGCTTCGTGCCGTCGGATGAAGGCGGCCTCGGCCGGATCCGGCTGGGTGAACCAGATCGAGTCCCGATAGGGCGCGAGGTGGCCCTCCTTGACGACGGCAGGAGCCGGCACCTCGTAGTCCACGTCTCCGAGCAGGCGCGTGTAGTTCTCGTACTCGACCCCGTCGTCGGGCGAAGGCAGCGTCGCCGTCAGGCCGATCAGGACCGGAGGCGATCCCGCGGCCCGGATGCGCGCTGCCAGATAGGCGACGACCAGCGCCCAGTGATCGAGCAGGTGATGGCACTCGTCGAGGACGATCGTGCGCACACCGGACCCGACGATCGCGTCGATGAGCGCCACGGCGTTGGGGTGCAGCACCCGGGCCAGCTCCTCCGGACGCTGCTGCGAGAACGAGCGGCGGACCCGGCGTATCCGTCGGCGGAGTCCTGCGCGGTAGCGATCGGGGTTGTCGACCTCGAGCGTGGCGAGCCAGGTCGCCGCCTCGGCCTCGGACCGCTCGGTCTCGGCGAGCTCGGCGATCCACCGGTGACGCGCGAGCTCCTCGAACGGAGAGCCATCGCCGGTGACGCTGAGCAGCTGATAGGTCAGCACCGTGAGGTCGCCGAGTCGCCGCGGATCGTCCGAGACGGCGTCGTCCTCGGGGGCGAGCCTCCGCGCCTCTCGGAGCCATTGCTGGCGGATGGTGAGCGTGGGAGTCAGAACGAGCGTGCGGCTGCCCTCCCGCGCGGCCAGCAGCAGCCCGAGCAGGGTCTTGCCGGACCCCGGCGGCGCGACGATGTGCATCTTCTCGTCGGCGCCGCCCTCGATGCGCTCCAGCACTTCGGCCTGGTACGTGCGCAGCGGTCCGCGGAACCGCCAGGACGAGAGCGGGAGGGCGAGCGGATCCATGACCTGCACAGTCTCTCAAAGAGCGGGGTGTGTCATCGCACCGGTCGGCGTCGGGTAGAGTGGACGACGGCTCTCCGCGTGGCGGCATCCAGGCCAATTCCCCCAGGGCGGAAACGCAGCAAGGGTAACCGGGCTCTGCTGGGTGCGCGGAGGGTCTTTTCTTTTGCCCGCGTCCAGCCGGCCCCCGGGTGCTCCTGCGAGAATCGAGCGGTGACCGTTCCTCCGCCGGCCAGGCCCGAGCATCCACTGCGGCGATTCGCGTCGCCTGTGCTTCTGCTCGCGGCGATGTGGGCGGTGCAGTTCGCGGACGCCGTGCTGCCCGGCTCCTTCAGCGGCCTCGGCATCCGCTCGTGGGACCCCGCGGGACTCCTGGGGATCGTCTTCGCCCCGCTGCTGCACGCGAGCTGGGCGCATCTGATCGCGAACTCCGTGCCGTTCCTCGTGCTCGGCTGCCTGGTCGCGGTCGAGGGCACGCGCCGGTTCTGGGCCGTCACCGTGACCGTCGCGGTCGTCGGCGGGCTCGGGACCTGGCTCGTGAACGCCCCCGGCACGCTGACCGTGGGCGCCTCCGGGCTCGTGTTCGGGTACTTCGGCTACGTGGTGATGCGGGTGTTCGCCCCCGGGCGCGTGTCGCACCGCATCCTCTACGCGGTGATCGCGGTCGTCGTGGTCGGCCTGTACGGCGGCACCATGCTGGCAGGGGTGTTCGGCGTCGCGGACGGCGTGTCCTGGCAGGGCCATCTGTTCGGCGCCATCGGGGGCGGTGCGGCCGCGCTCGCCGGACGGCGTCCCGACCAGCGCCGCGCCGTCGGACGATGACGGCTCCGCGCACGAGGAGGACGACGGGGACGCGGACCACGTCGACCCGGCGGCCCGCCGCGTCGCGCGAGGCCGCCAACCGCCGACGCCGCGAGGCCCGCCGTCGCGCCGCCCGGCGCGCACAGCGGAAGCGGATCCTGCGGCGCGTCGCCGTGTCCGCCGCCGTGGTGGCCGCGGGGGCGGCGTTGCTCGTGCTCATCCCGTTGGGGCTGGCGAGGGATCCGGCGCCGGTCTGCCTCGACCGTCCGTCGACCTTCCCCCAGGCGGGCGTCGCCGGATGGAGCGGCGAACAGCTCGAGAACGCCGCGACCATCATCCGCACCGCCGACGAGCTCGGGTTCGCGCGGGACGGCCAGATCCTCGGCGTCATGACCGCCATGGGCGAGAGCAGCCTGCGCAACATCGACTACGGGGACTGGGAGACGCGCGGCTGGACCAATCCGGACGGCTCGCGCACGACGAGCATCGGCCTCTTCCAGCAGCAGGACTGGTGGGGGAGCGCGGAGCAGCGGATGGATCCCGCCACCGCGGCCCGCCTGTTCTTCGAGCGCCTCGCGCGGGTCCCCGACTGGCCGTCGATGACGCCCTCGCACGCCATCCACCGGGTGCAGGTGAACACGGACCGGGACTACTACACGCGGTACCAGGAGGATGCGACGGCCGTCGTCGACGTGCTGTCCGGTCCGTGCGAGTGACGCGTGCGTTTGTCACGGTAGCGGCGGGGCGCGGTGTCCGGGTGCCCGCCTAAGCTGGAGCCGTGTCGCGGAGCATCTACATCACCTCGGCCGAAGGCCACACCGGGAAGTCGACGATCGCCCTCGGGGTGCTCGATGCGCTGATGCGCGTCTCGCCGCGCGTGGGGGTGTTCCGCCCGATCGCCCGCGCGGTCGCCGAGCGAGACGAGATCCTCGAGCTGCTGCTCGCCCACGACGGCGTCCAGCTCGACTACGAGGACTGCATCGGCGTCACCTACGACGACGTGCGCGCCGATCCCGAGGGTGCGCTGTCGACCATCGTCGCGCGCTTCAAGGCCGTCGAGGCGCAGTGCGACGCCGTCGTCATCGTCGGCAGCGACTACACCGACGTCGCGAGCCCCGCCGAGCTCGGCTTCAACGCCCGGATCGCGGCCAACCTCGGCGCCCCCGTCCTGCTCGTGCTGAGCGGACGCGACCAGCAGCGGCAGGCCGAGCAGCTCGGCACGACCACGGCGAGGGAGGCCGCCGCCGTCGGCCAGATCGCCGCCCTGGCGCTGCCGGAACTGGCCGAGGAGCGCGCGGAGCTGTTCGCGGTGGCCGTGAACAGGGCCGACCCCGACGGGCTCGATGCCATCGTCGACGCGGTGCGGGCCGTCGTCCCCGCCGGCACCCCGGTCTGGGCGCTGCCCGAGGACCGCGCGCTCGTCGCCCCGTCCATCCGCGGCATCGTGTCGGCCGTCGACGGCACGCTGCTCAAGGGCGACGAGGATCGTCTGACCGCGGTCGCGCTGTCGATCGTCGTTGCCGGCATGTCGATGGTGAACGTCCTGCCGCGCCTCACCGACGAGGCCGTGGTCGTGATCCCCGCAGACCGCACCGAGGTGCTGCTCGCCGCCCTTCTCGCCGACTCCTCCGGCACGTTCCCGCGGATCGCCGGGATCATCCTCAACGGGCCGTTCCCGCTGCCGGACCCGATCCTCCAGCTGCTCGACGGCTTCGCCTCCTCGGTGCCGATCATCACCACCGACCTCGGCACCTACGACACGGCGGTGCGGGTGATGGGCACCCGCGGCCGCATCTCCGCCGACTCGCGCGGTCGCTACGACCGGGCGCTCGGACTCTTCCAGGCGCATGTCGACGTGGTCGAGCTCACCGAGCAGCTCGGGCTCGCCGAGTCGCACGTCGTCACGCCGCTCATGTTCCAGTACGGCCTGATGGAGCGTGCGCGGGCCGACCGCCGCCACATCGTCCTCCCCGAGGGCGACGACGACCGCATCCTCCGGGCGGCGGCGGCGCTGCTGTCCCGCGAGGTGGCGGAGCTGACGATCCTCGGCGACGACGGCGCCATCCGCGCGCGGGCGGCGGAACTCGGCCTCGACATCGCCGGCGCGCAGGTGCTGAGTCCCACCGACCCAGAGCTCGTGGAGCGGTTCGCCGCCGAGTACGCCCGGCTGCGCGCCCACAAGGGGATCACGCTCGCGCAGGCCGCCGACACCGTCACCGACGTCTCCTACTTCGGGACGATGATGGTGCACCTCGGGCTCGCCGACGGCATGGTCTCCGGTGCCGCGCACACCACGGCGCACACGATCCGTCCGTCCTTCGAGATCATCAAGACGAAGCCGGGGGTGAACGTCGTCTCCAGCGTGTTCCTCATGGCCCTCGCCGATCGTGTGCTCGTGTACGGCGACTGCGCGGTCATCCCCGATCCCACGGCCGAGCAGCTCGCCGACATCGCGATCTCGTCCGCCACCACCGCCCGGCAGTTCGGAATCGACCCTCGCGTGGCGATGCTGTCGTACTCCACCGGTGAATCGGGGTCGGGGGCCGACGTCGACAAGGTCAGGGCGGCGACGGCGCTCGTGCGCGAGCGCGCTCCCGAACTCCTCGTGGAGGGTCCCATCCAGTACGACGCCGCCGCCGATGCGGCGGTCGCCAAGGCCAAGCTGCCGGACTCGGCTGTGGCGGGGCGGGCGACCGTGTTCGTCTTCCCCGACCTCAACACCGGCAACAACACCTACAAGGCGGTGCAGCGCTCCGCCGGCGCCGTGGCCATCGGTCCGGTGCTGCAGGGGCTCAACAAACCGATCAACGACCTGTCCCGCGGCGCGCTCGTCGACGACATCGTGAACACGGTGGCCATCACGGCGATCCAGGCCCAGGGCGACGAGCGAGCGGGGGAGGAGGCATGAGCGCGATCCTCGTCATCAACAGCGGGTCGTCCTCGCTGAAGTACAGCCTCATCGACACGGCGCACGAGGACGAGCTCGCCAGCGGGCTCATCGAGCGCATCGGGCAGGACTCCAGCCCCGTCGCCCACACCGTGCGCCCGGAGCCGGGTGACGGACCGTCGGCGACGATGCTCGACGCCACCTACCGCGACGAACAGTCCATCCCCGACCACGCCGCCGCCTTCGAGGTCATGCGCGCCCAGTTCGTCGCGCACGGCCCCTCCCTCGAGGCGCATCCCCCGGTCGCGGTCGGGCATCGGGTCGTGCACGGCGGTGCGCGCTTCTACGCGCCGACCCTGATCGACGCCGACGTCGAGCGGCAGATCGACGAGCTCGCCGTGCTCGCGCCGCTGCACAATCCGGCGAACCTCGCAGGCATCCGGGCGGCTCGCGCCGTGTTCGACAGCGTCCCGCACGTGGCGGTGTTCGACACCGCGTTCCACCAGACGCTGCCGCCGGCGGCCTACACCTACGCGATCGATGCGGCGCTCGCCGCCGAGCACCGGGTCCGTCGGTACGGATTCCACGGCACGAGCCACCAGTACGTCAGCGAGACCGCCGCGCGCTTCCTCGGGCGCGATCTCGGGACCCTCCGGCAGCTCGTGTTCCACCTCGGCAACGGCGCCTCGGTCACCGCGATCGACGGGGGTCGCTCGGTCGAGACCTCGATGGGCCTCACGCCGCTCGAGGGCCTCGTCATGGGCACGCGGTCAGGCGACATCGACCCGGCCGCTCTCGTGCACCTGTCCCGCCGCGCCGGCTACACCATCGACGACCTCGACGCGCTGCTGAACACCCGCAGCGGACTGGCGGGACTCGCCGGACGCAGCGACATGCGCGACATCCTCGCGGGCGTCGCCGCGGGGGAGGAGGCCGCGACGCTCGCCTTCGACGTGTACGTCCACCGTCTGCGGGCCTACGCCGGCGCCTACATCGCCCAGCTCGGCGGGGTCGACGTCGTGTCCTTCACCGCCGGCGTCGGGGAGAATGCGGCGCCCGTGCGGGCGGCGGCGATGGCGACGCTCGGCTTCGCGGGGATCGAGATCGACCCCGCCCGCAACGAGGCGAAGGAGCGCGGCGTCCGCGTCATCTCGACGGACGCCTCGGCCGTGACGGTCCTCGTCGTCCCCACCGACGAGGAGCTCCAGATCGCCAGGCAGACCGCCGAACTGCTCTGATCGCGGTCCGGGGTTACCCCGCGCGCGCCACCGCCATTACGCTTGCACAGTGGCACGGAGAGGTGCCGACCCGACCCTCGTCCTTCTCCTGGAGGCTCTGTGCCAGACGCGCTGCCCGACCTGTTCCACGCCGACGGTGTGCTGTTCGACCTCGACGGCGTCCTCACGCCGACCGCCGAGGTGCACATGCGCGCCTGGAAGGCGGTCTTCGATGACGTCTTCGCCCGCTGGGACATCACGCCGCCGTACACCGACGAGGACTACTTCGCCTACGTCGACGGCAAGAAGCGCTACGACGGCGTCGCGAGCCTGCTGCGCAGCCGCAACGTCGAGGTGCCCTGGGGTTCGGTGGACGACGACCCGTCCGCCGAGACCATCTGCGGGATCGGCAACCGCAAGAACGCCGCGTTCGCGGCGTCCCTCCGCAGCCAGGGCATCGCTCCGTTCCCCGGCTCCCTCGCCGTGGTCGAGGCGCTGCACGCCGCGGGGATCCCGCTCGGCGTCGTCTCCAGCTCCAAGAACGCCGAGGAGGTGCTGGCGGCCGCCGGCATCCGGTCCTTCTTCCGCGTCGTGATCGACGGCGTCGTCGCCGAGCGCGAGCACCTCGCCTCCAAGCCCGCGGCCGACATGTTCGCCGCCGGCGCCACGGCCCTCGGCGTCGACCCGTCCCGCAGCATCGCCGTCGAGGACGCCACCTCCGGCGCCGCTTCGGCCGCCGCCGCCGGCTACGCCGTCGTCATCGGCGTCGACCGCGGCGCCGGCGCCGACGCACTCCGCGCCGCCGGCGCGACCCACGTCGTCGACGACCTCGGCGTCCTGCTTCCCGCCGCCCGCACCGACACCTCGGAGACCGCATGATCGACCGCGACCGCTTCCCCGTCGACCCGTGGCGTCTCATCGAGACGCGCTACTCGGAGGAGGGCGTCGGCGAGACGCTGTTCTCGGTCGGCAACGGCTACCTCGGGCTCCGGGGCAACCACATCGAGGGGCGCGGCGCGCAGGAGCACGGCACCTTCATCAACGGCCTGCACGAGACGTGGCCGATCCGGCACGCCGAGCAGGCCTACGGCTTCGCCGAGGTCGGCCAGACGATCGTCAACGCCCCCGACGCGAAGGTGATGCGGCTCTACGTCGACGACGAGCCGATCTCCCTCGACGACGCGGACGTGCGCGAGTACGCCCGCACGCTCGACATGCGCACGGGCGTGCTGGAACGGCGCGTCGTCTGGGAGACCCCGTCCGGCAAACGGGTGCGCATGCGGGATCAGCGTCTCGTGAGCTTCGAGGAGCGCCACCTCGCCGTGCTGCGGCTCGAGGTCGTCGTCGAGAACGCCAACGCCCCGGTCACGATCAGCTGCCAGCTGCTCAACCGTCAGGACGGGGCGGGCGTCTACGCCGGCTCCCCGATGACGACCAAGGGCGCCGCCTTCGACCCGCGCAAGGCCGAGCGCATCGCGGACCGCGTGCTGGAGCCGGCGGAGCACTGGCAGGACGGGCTGCGCTCCGCGCTGTCGTACCGGGTCGCCGCGTCCGGGATGACCGTCGCCGTCGTCGCCGATCACATCATCGAGACGGAGAACGACTACAACGTCCGCACGCTCATCGAGCCGGACATCGCCAAGAACGTCTTCCGCGTCCAGGCGAAGGCCGGCGTCCCCATCACGATCACCAAGCTCGTCAGCTACCACTCGTCCCGCGGGGTGCCCCCGCGGGAGCTCGTCGACCGCTGCCGTCGCTCTCTCGACCGGGCAGCGGACGAGGGCGTCGAGACGGTCTTCCGTCGTCAGCGCGAGTGGCTCGACGCGTTCTGGGAGCGCAGCGACGTGCAGATCGGCGGGCGCGACGACCTGCAGCAGGCCACCCGCTGGTGCCTGTTCCAGCTCGCTCAGGCCTCGGCCAGGGCGGACGGCGCCGGCGTCCCCGCGAAGGGACTCACCGGTTCGGGCTACAGCGGCCATTACTTCTGGGACACCGAGATCTACGTGCTCCCGTTCCTCACCTACACGACGCCGCGCTGGGCCTACAACGCTCTCCGGGCCCGGGTGAAGATGCTCCCCGCGGCGCGCCGCCGGGCCGCTCAGCTCAACGAGGCCGGAGCGCTCTTCCCGTGGCGCACGATCAACGGCGAGGAGGCCTCGGCGTACTACGCCGCCGGCACCGCGCAGTACCACATCAACGCCGACATCAGCTTCGCTCTCGGCAAGTACGTGCGGGCGACCGGGGACGAGGCCTTCCTGCGGCGCGAGGGCGCCGACGTCGCGATCGAGACCGCGCGGCTCTGGGCCACCCTCGGCTTCTGGCGGGGGTCGCGGCTCGTGGAGCAGTCCGGTGCCGGCGACGGCCTCCAGACGTTCCACATCCACGGCGTCACCGGCCCGGACGAGTACACGACCGTCGTGAACGACAACCTGTACACGAACGTCATGGCGCGGTACAACCTCCGGTACGCGGCCAAGGTCGTGCGGGAGATCCGCGACAGCTACCCCGAGGACTACGCGGCCCTCGTCGAGCGCACGGGCCTCGGCTCCGGTGAGGCGGAGTCCTGGGAGCGGGCCGCCGAGGCGATGTACATCCCGTACAGCGAGAGTCTCGGCATCCACCCGCAGGATTCGCTGTTCCTGGAGCGGGAGGTCTGGGACCTCGCGAACACCCCGGCCGACCAGCGCCCGCTGCTGCTGCACTTCCACCCGCTCGTGATCTACCGCTTCCAGGTGCTCAAGCAGGCCGACGTCGTGCTGGCGCTGTTCCTCCAGGGCAACCACTTCTCGCCCGAGGAGAAGAAGGCCGACTTCGACTACTACGACCCGCTGACGACGGGCGACTCGACCCTCTCGGCGGTCGTGCAGTCGATCCTCGCGGCCGAGGTGGGCTATCAGGACCTCGCGCAGAAGTACTTCGAGCAGTCGCTGTTCGTCGATCTGCACGACCTGCACCACAACGCGGCGGACGGCGTGCACGTGGCCTCGGCCGGTGGCGTGTGGACGGCCCTCGTGTGCGGCTTCGGCGGCATGCGCGACTACGGCGGCGACCTCAGCTTCGACCCGCGGCTCCCGGAGTCCTGGCCGTCGCTGTCGTTCCCGCTGCAGTGGCAGGGGACCGCGATGCAGGTGACCCTCACGCGGCACGAGCTGCGCGTCGAGGTGCGCAGCGGACCTCCGGTGCCGTTCAGCGTGCGGGACAACGCGTACATCGCGACGCTGGAGGACGAGGTCATCGTCCCGCTCGCGAACCAGGGACCCGTGATCCCGGGACGCCCGACCCTGCAGGAGTTCGCCGACGCCCGCCGCGACGACGGCACGCGTCTTTCGGCCTCGGTCCCGGTGATCACGAGCGCGATCCCCGTCATCGAGAACCTCGACTGACCGCCGACCCACCCCTCTGCGTGCGTCCCACCCCGTTGCGGACGCACGCAGAGGGGTGGCTCGCGTGAAAGGGGCCGGGTCGACCGGGAGGGGAGCAACGTCGGTGGCACGCCGTAGGCTGGAGGGGTGACCACAGCCCTCTACCGCCGCTACCGACCCGAGACGTTCGGCGAGATGATCGGGCAGTCGCAGGTGACCGATCCGCTCATGACCGCGCTGCGTGGCGACCGCGTCGGCCACGCCTACCTGTTCTCCGGCCCGCGCGGCTGCGGCAAGACCACCTCGGCGCGCATCCTCGCCCGGTGCCTGAACTGCGCGGAGGGGCCGACCGACACCCCGTGCGGGACCTGCCCGAGCTGTGTCGAGCTGTCCAGGGCGGGCGGCGGATCGCTCGACGTCGTCGAGATCGACGCGGCGAGCCACAACGGCGTCGACGACGCGCGCGACCTGCGCGAGCGGGCGACCTTCGCCCCGAGTCGCGACCGCTTCAAGATCTTCATCCTCGATGAGGCGCACATGGTCACCCCGCAGGGCTTCAACGCGCTGCTGAAGCTGGTCGAGGAGCCCCCGCCGCACGTCAAGTTCATCTTCGCGACGACGGAGCCCGAGAAGGTGCTCGGCACGATCCGCTCGCGCACCCATCACTACCCGTTCCGGCTGGTGCCGCCCGCCGCGATGCTCGACTACGTCGAGAAGCTCTGCGCAGAGGAGGGGGTCATCGTCGAGCAGGGCGTCCTCCCGCTCGTCGTCCGCGCCGGGGGAGGCTCGCCCCGCGACACGCTGTCGCTGCTGGATCAGCTCATCGCGGGATCGGAAGCCCCTGCCGGCTCGGAGACCGTCACCGTCGGCTACGCGCGCGCAGTCGCTCTGCTCGGGTACACCCACGGGGCTCTCCTCGACGAGATCGTCGATGCGCTGGCGGCGGGCGACGCCGCGACCGCCTTCCCGGCCATCGACCGCGTCGTGCAGACCGGACAAGACCCGCGCCGCTTCGTCGACGACCTCCTGGAGCGCCTGCGCGACCTCATCGTGATCGCCGCCGTGGGCTCCGGTGCCTCCGCCGTGCTCCGCGGGATCGCCGAAGACGAGCTCGACCGTATGCGCCGCCAGGCCGAGTCCTTCGGCGCCGCGCGGCTCTCCCGTACGGCCGACGTGGTCAGCGCCGCTCTCGACGACATGTCCGGAGCCACGTCGCCCCGCCTTCACCTGGAGCTCATGGTGGCCCGCGTCCTCGCCGCGTCCGGGGGGTCGACCTCGTCCGGGGCGGCCGCGTCGGGCGCGCTGCACCCGCCGGCCACCACGCATCCGCCGGTGATCCCGCCCGCGGCCGCGGCGCCATCTCCCACGGCTGCCACCGGCACGGAGACCGCACCGGCAGTGCCCGCGCCGCCCGCGGCACCGGCTCCCTCCGCGCCGGCCGTCTCCGCCCCTGTGGCCGCCGCTGAGCCCGAGCGCTCCCGGGAGCCCGAGCCGGCGCCGGAACCCGCCCGTCCCGCGGAGCCCGACCCCACGCCGGCTCCGGCCCCGGAGTCGTCCGCGCCGTCCGCTCCCGTCACGTTCGACCGCGTCCGCGACGCCTGGCCGGCCGTGCTGAAGCGCCTCGAAGGCATCAGCCGCACGTCCTGGCTCCTCGCCACCGCCGTGCAGCCGCTGGCCTACGACGGCGAGTCCGAGGTGCTGACCCTCGGATTCACGAGTCAGCACGACGTCGCGAAGTTCAAGGGGACCACGCCCGGCTCCGGACCGTCCGACCACCTCCGCACGGCCATCGAGCAGGAGGTCGGGGTGCGGGTCAAGTACCTGCCGGCCCCGATGCCGCCCGGCGGTGCGCCGCGGCAGCCCGCCTCCTCGGGATCCGCCGCCCCGGCCGACACCGCTCCCGCATCGGAGCCTGCGTCAGCGCGTCCCTCCCGCCCGCAGACCCGCGCCGCCGCGGCCCCGGTGACGGAGTGGGCGGTCGCCCCCATCCCGACGACAGCGGCCGCCGCGCCCGCAGCGCCCCTCGCCGTCGACGAGGAGCCGGAGGAGGTCGAGGCCGCCTCCGCCGCCCCGACTCCGCCGGCCGACGGCAGGGTCGATCGCGATGAGCCGCCGCTGCCCGGCGACGACGACGCTCCCGCGTTCGACGAGGAGCCGCCGTACGATCCGGCCTACGAGCCCCCGGCTCCGTACGACCGCCCTCCTTCCCCACGTGCGACTCCGGCGGCGGCCCCGCAGGCGGCCGCCCGCACGGCCCCCGCGGCCGCTCCACCGGTCGTCGTCGAGCGCAACCCCGCCGCCGGCGGCGTGCAGCGCTACGGAGAGGCCGTGATCCGCCAGGTGCTCGGCGCGACGTTCCTTCGCGAAGAGCCCTACGAGCCCCCCACGAGGTTCTCCTGATGTACGACGGCATCGTCCAAGAGCTGATCGACGAGTTCGGCCGCCTTCCCGGCATCGGCCCGAAGTCGGCGCAGCGCATCGCGTTCCACATCCTGCAGACGCCGACGTTCGACGTCGCCCGTCTCGCCGAGCTGCTGACCGAGATCCGCATCCGGGTCCGCTTCTGCGAGATCTGCGGCAACGTCGCGGAGCAGGAACGCTGCGCGATCTGTCGCGACCCCCGCCGCAACCAGGCGCTGATCTGCGTGGTCGAGGACGCGAAGGACGTCGCGGCGATCGAGCGCACGCGGGAGTTCCGCGGCCTGTACCACGTGCTCGGCGGTGCGATCAGCCCCATCGCGGGCATCGGGCCGGACGACCTGCGGATCGCCCAGCTCATGACGCGGCTCGCCGACGGCACCGTGCAGGAGGTCATCATCGCCACGAACCCCAATCTGGAGGGCGAGGCGACGGCGAGCTACCTGAGCCGGCTCCTGACGACGATGCAGATCACGGTCTCGCGGCTCGCCTCGGGCCTCCCGGTCGGCGGCGACCTCGAGTACGCGGACGAGGTGACGCTCGGCCGGGCCTTCGAGGGCCGGCGCGTGCTGTGACCCCGCAGTCCGGCTTCTCCCGCCGGGGCTGGCTGCTCTTCGGGGTCATGGCCCTGCTCTGGGGCGTTCCCTACCTCTTCATCAGCGTGGCGGTGGATTCGATCTCCCCGCCCGCGATCGTGGCGGGACGGACGCTGATCGCGGCTCTCCTCCTGCTGCCGTTCGCCCTGCGCAGCGGGGCCCTCCGCGCGGCACTGCGGCACTGGCCGTGGGTGCTGGCCTTCGGGGCCGTGGAGATGGCCGGACCGTTCCTCCTCCTCGGGCATGCCGAGATGACGCTGCCCTCCGGCATGACCGGACTCCTCGTCGCGACCGTGCCGCTGTTCGCCGCCCTCATCGCGCTGGGCGGCGGCGACCGCGGCGTGCTGCGTCCCGCCCGCGGCATCGGCCTGCTGGTCGGCTTCGTCGGCGTCGCCATCGTCGTGGCGGGGCCGGGGCTCTTCGGGGGAGAGGTGAGCCTGCTCGCGGCCGGGGAGGTGCTGCTCGTCGCGGTGCTGTACGCGATCGCACCGTTCATCGTGGCGCGCAAGCTGAACGACGTGCCCTCGCTCGGCACGATCACGCTGTCCCTGCTCATGATCGGCATCTTCTACTTCCCGATCGGTCTGCTCACGCAGCACGAGGTGCCGACGCTCCCGTCGATCGGCGCCCTCCTCGCTCTCGCCGTCATCTGCACGGCGCTGGCTTTCCTGGCCTTCTTCGCGCTGATCCGCGAGGTCGGACCGGTCAGGGCGCCGCTGTTCACCTACGTGAACCCCGTCGTGGCGATCGTGCTCGGCGCGATCGTGCTCGCCGAGCCCCTCACCCCTGGGCTCCTCCTCGGGTTCCCGCTGATCATCGTCGGGTGCTGGTTCGCCGCCACCGGAGGGCGCCTGCGCCCGATGACGCCCGTCCCGCCCGCCCCCGCCTGAGCCGTCACATGCGCGGGGCGGCATGCGCGCCGATCGTAGAATGACCGTGGGCGGATCCGCCCGACATCCCAGGGAGTGAACGTGGCCCTCATCGTGCAGAAGTACGGCGGCTCGTCCGTCGCCGACGCAGAGAGCATCAAGCGCGTCGCCAAGCGCATCGTCGACACCCGTCGCGCCGGTCACGACGTCGTCGTCGCCGTGAGCGCCATGGGCGACACGACCGATGAGCTGCTCGATCTCGCGAACGAGGTCGCGCCGATCCCGGCGCCGCGCGAGCTCGACATGCTCCTCTCCAGCGGCGAGCGGATCTCGATGGCGCTGCTGGCGATGGCGATCCACTCGATGGGCTTCGAAGCGCGGTCGTTCACCGGCAGCCAGGCCGGCATGATCACCGACTCGCAGCATGGGGCGGCGCGCATCGTCGACGTCACGCCCGTGCGACTCCGCGAGGCGCTCGACGAGGGCGCCATCGTCATCGTCGCCGGCTTCCAGGGGTTCAACCGCGACACCCGCGACATCACCACGCTCGGCCGGGGCGGGTCGGACACGACGGCCGTCGCACTGGCGGCCGCGCTGTCGGCCGACGTCTGCGAGATCTACAGCGATGTGGACGGCATCTTCACCGCCGACCCGCGCGTGATCCCGAAGGCGCAGAAGCTCGACCACGTCTCCAGCGAGGAGATGCTGGAGCTCGCCGCCAACGGCGCCAAGGTCCTCTACATCCGTGCCGTGGAGTACGCCCGCCGGCACGGCGTCCTCATCCACGCCCGGTCGACGTTCTCGTCGGCCGAGGGCACATACGTTCTGGGCGAGGGCATGAAGAACCCTCGCGAAGCCGAGGGAGCAGTCATGGAAGAACCGATCGTCGCCGGCGTCGCCACCGACTTCAGCCAGGCCAAGATCACCGTCGCCGGAGTGCCCGACGTCCCGGGCAAGGCCGCCGAGATCTTCAAGATCGTCGCGAAGTCCGGCGCCAACGTCGACATGATCGTGCAGAACGTCTCCGCCACCGGGCGCACGGACATCTCCTTCACGGTCCCCAAGGCCGACGCCGCTGCCGCCCTCAAGGCCCTCGCCGGCGAGCAGACCGAGGTCGGCTTCCAGAACCTCATCCACGACGACCAGATCGGCAAACTGTCCGTGGTCGGCGCGGGGATGCGCACGCACTCCGGTGTCTCGGCGACCCTCTTCGAGGCCCTGTCCGCCGGCGGCATCAACATCGAGATGATCTCCACCTCGGAGATCCGCATCTCGGTCGTGCTCCGCGACACCGACCTCACCGAGGCCGCCCGCACCGTGCACACCGCCTACGGTCTCGACGGCGACGCGGAGGCCACGGTCCACGCCGGCACCGGCCGCTGACCCCACGCCGCCGCAGGCGTTCGCGCGGGTTCAGGCGTTCGCGCGGGTTCAGGCTGTGCTGTCCACGCGTGCCGGTTGTCCCGCGTTCGCCTGTTCTCGCGGGTCTGTCTGTTCTCCCGGGGCCCACACCAGCTCAGGCGTCCGCGCGGGTTCAGGCAGTCCTGTCCGCGCGTGCCTGTTGTCCCGCGTTCGCCTGTTCTCGCGTGTCTGCCTGTTCTCCCGGGGCCAGCGTCAGCACAGGCGTTCGCGCGGGTTCAGGCTGTGCTGTCCACGCGTGCCTGTTGTGCCGCGTTCGCCTGATGTACCGGGCGCGCCTGCCTTCGTGAAACGGACGGGCTTCGGGGTGGTCGCAGCGCGATAGACTCGCGGAAACCCTGACACCGGCGCCAGGCGCAGCATCAGCATCCCGACGCCGCGCCCGAAGCCTCGTACGCCGTACCGCACGAAGCCAAGGAACATCATGACCCGCATCTCCGAATCAGGACTCTCCGTCGCCATCGTCGGCGCCACCGGCCAGGTGGGCACCGTGATGCGCGAGATTCTCGCGGAGCGTTCGTTCCCGATCCGCGAGCTGCGGCTGTTCTCGTCGGCGCGTTCCGCGGGCACGGCGATCGAGTTCGGCGGACAGACGGTCATCGTCGAGGACGTCGAGGCCGCGGACCCGTCCGGGATCGACATCGCTCTGTTCTCCGCCGGTGCCACCGCCAGCCGCGCCTACGCCCCCCGCTTCGCCGAGGCCGGCGCCGTGGTCGTCGACAACTCCAGCGCCTGGCGCATGGACCCCGAGGTCCCCCTCGTCGTCAGCGAGGTCAACCCGCACGCGATCGACGACCGCCCCAAGGGCATCATCGCGAACCCGAACTGCACCACGATGGCCGCGATGCCGGTGCTCAAGGTCCTCGACGCCGAGGCCGGCCTGGAGCGCCTGATTGTGTCGACTTACCAGGCGGTGTCCGGCTCCGGACTCGCCGGCGCACAGGAGCTGCTCGGCCAGGTCGAGGGCGTGCTCGCGCAGGGCGACACGCTCCGCCTCGTGCACGACGGCTCCGCGGTCGACTTCCCCGAGCCCGAGAAGTACGTCGCGCCGATCGCCTTCGACGTGATCCCGTTCGCGGGCAACCTCGTGGACGATGGCGACAACGAGACCGACGAGGAGAAGAAGCTCCGCAACGAGAGCCGGAAGATCCTCGAGCTGCCCGACCTCCGCGTCGCCGGTACCTGCGTCCGCGTGCCGGTGTTCACGGGCCACTCGCTCTCGATCCACGCCGAGTTCTCCCGCGACCTCACGCCCGAGCGCGCCAGGGAGGTGCTGAGCGCGGCGCCCGGCGTCGTGCTCGACGAGGTGCCGACCCCGCTGCAGGCCGCGGGCAAGGACCCGAGCTTCGTGGGTCGCATCCGCGCCGACCAGTCGGCTCCGGAGGGCAAGGGTCTCGTGCTCTTCATCAGCAACGACAACCTCCGCAAGGGGGCTGCGTTGAACGCGGTGCAGATCGCCGAAGTGCTCGCGGAGCGTCTCGCACCGGTGTCCTGACCGCCCGGTGGTCGGCGGTGTCCTGCCCGCGAACTAGACTGGTCGGGTGACTGAAAACGTCGATGTCGTCCTGATCGGCGGTGGCATCATGAGCGCCACCCTGGGTACCCTGCTGCACGAGCTGCAGCCGGACTGGAAGATCGTCGCCTTCGAGCGGCTGTCGGACGTGGCGCAGGAGAGCTCGAACCCCTGGAACAACGCCGGGACCGGGCATGCTGCCCTGTGCGAGCTGAACTACATGCCGCAGCAGGGTGACGCTCCGCTCGACCCCGCCAAGGCGATCTCGATCAACGAGCAGTTCCAGCAGAGCCGCCAGTTCTGGTCCTCCCTCGTCGAGAAGGGCGTGCTGGACGAGCCGTCGACCTTCATCAACGCGACGCCGCACATGACGTTCGTGCGGGGTGAGAAGGACGTGGCCTACCTCAAGAAGCGCTATGAGGTGCTCAAGGAGCAGCCGCTGTTCGCCGGCATCGAGTACAGCGAAGACTCCCGCGTCATCAACCAGTGGGCGCCGCTGCTCATGCAGAAGCGGCGGAAGGGCGAGCCGTTCGCGGCCACCCGGGTGCCCGCCGGCACCGACGTCGACTTCGGCGCGCTCACGCATCAGCTCTTCGATCACCTGCGTGACTCGGGCGTCGCCGTGCGCACGAACCACGAGGTCAAGTCGCTCAAGCGTCAGAAGGACGGCACCTGGCTGATCAAGTACCGCACGACGGTCGGCCGCACCCCCAACGAGATCAAGGCGAAGTTCGTGTTCGTCGGGGCCGGGGGCTGGGCGCTGAAGCTCCTGCAGAATTCCGGTATCCCTGAGATCAAGGGCTACGGCGTCTTCCCGATCGGCGGCCAGTTCCTCAAGACGACGAACCCGAAGATCGTCGCGCAGCACAAGGCCAAGGTCTACTCGCAGGCCTCGGTCGGCGCGCCGCCGATGTCGGTCCCGCACCTCGACACGCGTGTCGTCGACGGCGAGGCATCGCTGATGTTCGGGCCGTTCGCGACGTTCAGCCCGAAGTTCCTCAAGAACGGCTCGATGCTCGACATCGTCACGCAGGTCCGGCCGCACAACCTCTGGCCGATGCTGCGGGTCGCCTTCGCCAACCCCGACCTCATCACCTACCTCATCAGTGAGCTGATGAAGAACCACCGCAAGAAGGTCGACAGCCTCCGCACGTTCATGCCGACGGCCAAGGACGAGGACTGGACGCTCATCGACGCCGGTCAGCGCGCCCAGGTCATGAAGAAGGACCCGAAGAAGGGCGGCGTGTTGCAGTTCGGCACCGAGGTGGTCGCCTCGGGCGACGGCTCGATCGCCGGTCTCCTCGGTGCATCGCCCGGGGCTTCGACCGCCGTGCCAATCATGCTCGACCTGCTGAAGAAGTGCTTCCCCGGCGAGTACCCGGGGTGGGAGTCGCAGCTGCGTGAGCTCATCCCCACCTTCGGCAGGAAGCTCAACGGAGACGCGGAGCTCGCGGAGGAGTCGACCGCCGCGACGGCCGCCGTCCTCGGCATCAACGTCTGACCTGGGCCCGTGGCGAAGCTCTACTTCCGCTACGGCGCGATGAACTCGGGCAAGTCGACCGCTCTGCTGCAGGTCGCCTACAACTACGAGGAGCGCGGCCAGCACGTGCTCCTCGCCAAGCCCGCGATCGACACCAAGGGTGCGGGGCAGATCGAGAGTCGCCTCGGCGTCACGCGGCCGGTCGACTTCCTCGTCGGTCCGGACGATGACGTGCGCGCGCTCTTCGCGGTCCACCGTGAGCGGATGCAGCGGTCCACAGAGGAGGAGCTCCTCCCGACCGGCCCGATCGACGTGGCCTGTCTCCTCATCGACGAGGCGCAGTTCCTCACGCCGACACAGATCGACGACCTGTTCCGCATCGCGGTGGAGGACGGCATTCCGGTGATGGCCTACGGCATCCGCAACGACTTCCGCACGCACGCGTTCCCCGGCTCCGCCCGGCTCCTGGCCATCGCGCACTCCCTGGAGGAACTCAAGACGATCTGCCGCTGCGGGCGTAAGGCGGTGTTCAACGGCCGCGTGGTCGGCGGCCGCTTCGTGTTCGACGGCGACCAGGTCGCGATCGACGAGGGCGCCGACGGTTCCGCCTCGCCCGAGCTCACGACCTATGAGTCGCTGTGCGGCACCTGCTACCTGGAGGAGTCCGGCGGCCGTCTGGGCTGACCCGCCGACCCACCCCCTTCCGGTCGCCCCACCCCTCTGCGTGCGTACGCACCGGGCCGGGACGCACGAAGAGGGGTGGCTCGCGCGCGCCGCATCGCCGCGTTGCGTGGTCTGACCACACGCGCTAACCTGTGGTCTGACCACAGGAGGCGAGATGACGGAGCAGCCGGCGCGTGCATGGCGACTCGTGCTCGAGCACATCGAGCGTGACCTGCTCGACGGTCGTCTCGGCCCGGGGGACCGGCTGCCGTCCGAACGGGACCTCGCGAGCGACCTCGGCGTCGGGCGGTCGAGTGTGCGAGAGGCGTTCCGGGTGCTCGAGGTGCTCGGCCTCATCCGCACGGCGACCGGCTCCGGGCCGCAGGCGGGCGCCATCGTCATCGCCACCCCCACCGGCGGGATGTCCGCGCTCCTGCGGCTCCAGGTGGCCGCGCAAGGCTTCCCGCTCGATGACGTCGTCCGCACGCGACTCGTGCTCGAGGACGCGGTCGTGGAGGCGATGGCAGGCGCCACCCACCGCGACACCGTCCGGGCGCACGAGCTGCTCACCGCCATGGACGACGGCGCCCTCACGCCGGCCGAGTTCCTGGCCCTCGACGCGCAGCTGCACCTCTCCCTCGCGGAGGGCAGCGGCAACACCGTCATCGCGGCGATGATGGCGGGCCTCCGCTCCGCCATCGAGTCGTACGTGCTCGCGGGCGCGGCGACCGTCGACGACTGGGATCGCATGGCCGACCGCCTCCGGTCCGAGCACCGTGCACTGGTCGCGGCGATCGACGCGGGCGAGGTCGACACCGCCCGACGCCTGGTCCGCGCCCACATCACCGGCTACTACACCGCCGCGGGCCTCACCCGCACCGTCCCCCCGCAGAACTGAGAGGCAGAACATGGTCCAGCGCCAGCTCCCCAACCCCGCCGAGCTGTTGGAGCTCATGAAGTTCAAGAAGCCCGAGCTCGACGGGCGCAAGCGCCGCCTCGACGCCGCGCTCACCATCGACGATCTGCGCACGATCGCCAAGCGCCGCACGCCCAAGGCTGCCTTCGACTACACCGACGGCGCCGCCGAGGGCGAGCTGTCGCTGAGCCGGGCCCGCCAGGCGTTCCAGGACGTGGAGTTCCACCCCGGTATCCTCAAGCCGGCGCCGGACGTCGACACGGCCGTCGACATCCTCGGCGGTCCGTCCGCGCTCCCGTTCGGCATCGCGCCGACCGGCTTCACCCGGCTCATGCAGACCGAGGGCGAGGTCGCGGGTGCCGGAGCCGCGGCCGCTGCGGGCATCCCGTTCACGCTGTCCACCCTCGGGACCACCTCGATCGAGGACGTCAAGGCGGCGACAGTCCGGGAGCCGCAGGGCCCCGTGCCCGGTCGGAACTGGTTCCAGCTCTACGTCATGCGCGACCGCGAGATCTCGTACGAGCTCGCCCGCCGCGCCGCCGCCGCGGGCTTCGACACCCTGCAGTTCACCGTCGACACCCCGGTCGCCGGTGCCCGTCTCCGCGACAAGCGCAACGGCTTCAGCATCCCGCCGCAGCTCACCCTCGGCACGATCATCAACGCCATCCCGCGGCCCTGGTGGTGGTTCGACTTCCTGACCACGCCGAAGCTGGAGTTCGCGTCGCTGAGCACGACCGGCGGAACCGTGGGCGAGCTCCTCGACGCGGCGATGGACCCGACGATCAGCTACGACGACCTCGCCGTCATCCGCGACATCTGGCCCGGCAAGATCGTCATCAAGGGCGTGCAGAACATCGAGGACTCCGTGCGCCTGCGGGACGCGGGCGTCGACGGCATCGTGCTGTCGAACCACGGCGGGCGCCAGCTCGACCGCGCCCCGATCCCGTTCCACCTCCTGCCCGAGGTCCGGCGTGCGGTCGGCGACGACTTCACGGTCATGATCGACACCGGCATCATGAACGGCGCCGACATCGTGGCATCCGTCGCGCTCGGCGCCGACTTCACGCTGATCGGCCGCGCGTACCTCTACGGCCTCATGGCGGGAGGTCGTCAGGGCGTCGACCGTACCATCGCCATCCTGCGCGGTGAGATCGAGCGCACGATGCGGCTGCTGGGCGTGGCCTCGCTCGCGGAGCTCGAGCCCGGACACGTGACCCAGCTCACTCGTCTGGTGCCCGTCTCCCGGGCGGCCGGCGTCGAGGTGCACTGACCCCTCTGCACGACCAGACCACGCCTGCACGACGGATTCGATCCTCCGGTCGTGCAGGCGGGTCGAGGTCGTGCGAACGTACGCGTCAGACCCGGGTGGAGAGGGTCGGCAGGAGCGCCTCGAGGCGAGCCGCCGTGTCCTCCCAGCCCTCGACGGCCACCGACGGCACGCCCAGCGCGAGGACGGGGTAGTCGTTGCCGCCCTCGTCGAGACGGTCGCCGTAGAACAGCATCGCCGTGAGCTCGATCCCGGTGTGGGTGGCGAGCTGCTGCATGCCGAACGCCTTGTCGATGCCGGCGCGGGTGATGTCGATGGAGGTCGAGCCGCCGGAGCGCACCTCGAGGCCGGGAAGCCGCGCGGCGACGGCATCGCGCAGGGCGCCGCGCTTCGCGCCGGTCGGATCCCAGGCGTGCTTCGCGTCACGCGGTGCCTGCTGACCGAGGGCCGAGAACGTGATCTGCGAGCCGCGGTCCTCGAGGATCTCGCCCCAGGGCTCGGTCTCCCAGAGCCCGAGGCGCTCCGCCTCCTCGCGCAGCGCGGTCAGGGCGGCGGTCTTCTCCTCGTCGCTCAGGTCATGGGCGTACACCGCGACGAAATCGCTGCCGTCATGCCGCAGGTATCGCGTGCCGCACGTCGGGAGCAGGTGGAGGCGGGCGAGCGCCTCCGGGTCGGCGTCCGCGAGCTGCGCGACGACCTGCGTGCGGAACTGCGCCTCGTTGCCCCCGGAGATGATGGCGACGTCGACGGACCGGAGCAACTCGTTCAGGAGCGCGGCGATCCGCGGGTCGATCGTGCCCTTGGACGGCGCGAGCGTGTCATCGAGGTCGAAGGCGACGAGAGAGGGCGATGTCATGATGCCTCCACTGTAGGTGTTCGCGGCCGGGAGGAGGGTGTGGTGGCGAGCAGCGTGCAGAACACCGCGAGGACGATGCCGATCGTCGCCCCGGTGGAGTTGGCCAGCACGTCGCTCACGGTCGCGGCGCGGTGGGGGAGGGCCAGGTACTGTGCCGTCTCGATCGCAAGAGAGAGGGTCGGGCCCACGAGCAGCGACAGCGGCCAGAGCCGGCGGGGCAGCAGCAGGAACGCGAGGATGCCGACGGGGACGAAGACGACGACGTTCGCGAGGATCTCGAGGCGCGTGAAGTCGAGGCCCGTCCAGCCGATGCGGTGGAGCGCGCTGAGGACGAGGTCAATCACGGAGGGCATCGTCTGCTCCACTCGCGCGGGCGTGAGCGTCAGGAAGGCGATGACGGCGAGGAACGGAAGCCCGAGAGCGAGCGCCCAGACGCGCGTCGAACGGCGTGGCGGCGGCAGGAGCCTCCCCATGCGTTCCCCTCTCGCACGACGTCCCGATACAGAGAAGGCCGCCCCTGCGGGCGGCCTTCTCGTGTCACTGGTCGGGGTGACAGGATTTGAACCTGCGACCTCTTCGTCCCGAACGAAGCGCGCTACCAAGCTGCGCCACACCCCGTTTTGCAACCCTCCGAGTCTACAGCGAAATGCCTCCAGCACCGAATCGAGCACGCACATCCGCGTGGCGCGCCGTGCGGGAGCCGTCGGCACGGGGATCCGTACCCGTATCTTCGGCCTGCTCAGGCGCGCGGTGTCAGGGTGAGCAACGTCGCCTCGGGGCGGCACGCGAAGCGCACGGGGGCGTAGATCGAGTGTCCGCAGCCGGCGCTCACGTTCAGCGGCGCCGAACGCCCGTCGTGCGTCCAGGTACTCAGCCCTTTGGCCTGCTTGAGGGGGATGTCGCAGTTGGCGACCAGCGCGCCGTACCCCGGCAGGCATACCTGGCCCCCGTGCGTGTGTCCGCCGAGGATCGCGTCCGCGCCGAGGTCGACGAAGCCGTTGAGCACCCGCTGATAGGGGGCGTGCGTCACCCCCAGCACGGGAGCACCGTCCGGGCGAGGGCCGAGGGCGGCCAGGGCGTCGGGGAGCAGATCCAGGCGATCCCAGTCGCGATGCGCGTCGTTCACGCCGAACAGATCGACGGACGCTCCGCGGACGGTCAGCCGCGCCGCGGTGTTGTTCAGATCGGTCCAGCCGAGCTCGTCCATGAAGTAGTCGTCCATCGCGGCGGTGTCGAGCAGCGCCGGCTGTCGGATCTTCCGAGACGGGCCCGCGAAGTAGCGCAGCGGATTGCGCGGCGTGGGCACGTTGACGTCGTTGGACCCGTGCACGAACACACCGGGGATGCCCGCCAGGGGAGCGAAGGCGCGCCGGATTCCCTGCAGCCCGTCCTCATGACCGAGATTGTCGCCGGTGTTGACGATGAGGTCGGGCTGAAGCTCGGCGAGCGAGGCGAGCCAGTCCTGCTTCCGATGCTGCCACGGCGCCATGTGCGCGTCGGAGAGGTGCAGGATCCGCAGCGGCGCCGCCCCGGCGGGAAGGGCCTCAGCCGTCACCTCCCGCACGGTGAACAGGTAGCGCTCGATCCCGATGCCCCACACCGCGGCGGCCGCACCGACGGCCCCCACCGCGCCGAGCGCGATGAGGGCCGGGTGTGCCGCGCGATATCCGTCTAGTTGCACGTCACTCTGACCGGTGTGGACTTCGTGGCCGCAGAGTTCGCCGCCGGGTCTGTGGCCGTCACGGTCGCTCCCTCCGCGTTGCACGAGCCGGCGCGTTCGACCGTGGTGAAGCCGGCTGCGATGAGTGCGGCATTCGCCGCCGTCGGCGACTGTCCGGTGACATCGGGAACCGTCACGCCGTTCCCGTTGCTCGGCGAGATCGTGATCGTGGAGCCCGCCGCGGCCTGCCCGGACGGATCCTGCGCCGCGATGATGTTCGTCGGCTTGTCGCTGTCGACGGGCTGACCCACCGACGCCGTGAACCCGGCGCGCTCGAGGGTAGCGGTGGCCTCTTCGATCGTCTGCCCGATCACGCTCGGCACCGAGACCTGCACCTGACGGATGAGGTTGTTGTCCGGCCGCGGGAAGTCGTCTCCACCGTACGCCTGGTTGGCGGCGCGCTGCGCCGCCTTCGCCAGCGGATAACGGACCTCGTTCAGACGATGGTTACCCGTCCAGACGTTGAAGACGTTGTCGTGGTTTCCGTTGGAGCGACCCGCCCAGACCGCAGTGGCGACCTTGGTGCTGGACTCGATCATCATGGTCGACCACAGGTCGTGCGTTCCGGTCTTGCCGATCAGCGGGGTGCCGTCGAACGGGTTGGCCACCGCGCCGGTGCCGCCCGACGTCATGACGCCCTGCAGAGCATAGGCCGCGGTCGCCGCGACCTCCTCCGCGAGCACGCCTTCGGTGCAGGAGGCCTTGGGAAGCTCGCGCTCCTTGCCCTCGGCGTCGATCACCTTGTCGATCGCGCGCGGCGTGCAGTACGTCCCGCCACTCGCCACGGTCGCATAGGCGTTGGCCATCGCGATCGGGGAGATGTTCTTCGGGCCGAGCACGTCGTAGGGGACGTTCTCCTCCGTGACCTTCTCGCCGCTGGCGAGCGTCACTCCCATCTTGTCCGCCACCTCGTTGATGTCGCAGACGTCGAGCTTGGACGCCATGGCGAAATAGCCGCTGTTGAGAGACTGGGCCGTGAACGTCATGGGAGTGCCCGGGTACCCGCGGCTGCGCCCGAAGTTGCCGATCTCCGCGGTGTTCGTCACCTGCGGGCTGCCGCACACCGGGATCTTCAGGTTCGTCTGCACGGTGCCGTTCAGGTTCTCCCGCACGGAGTGCCCCTTCTCGAGCCAGTCGATGAGGGTGAACAGCTTGTAGGTAGAGCCCACCTGGAAGCCGCCGGACTTGCCGTACTTCTGGTCGCCGGCGAAGACGAGGGAGGAATACGCCTGGTCGGTGGTGGGCGTCTCGGAGAACATCGTGTTCTGCGTGATGGAGAGGATTCGGCCGGTGCCGACTTCGATCGAGACCCCGGCGGCACCGAAGTACTTGTTGTCGAAGTTCGCGGGGACGATGTCGGCCATCGCCTCGGCTGCCGGGTCCTGCACACGGAAGTCCAGCGACGTGTAGATCTTCAGGCCGCCGCGGCGGAGCAGGTCACGACGCTCCTGGATGTCCGCGCCGAAGGCCTCATCGTTCTCGACGATGGACTTCACGTACTGGCAGAAGTACGCGTTGCGTCCCGCTGCCGCGCAGCCCTGGACGGGCACGGTGATGGCCGGCTCGATCGCCGATGCCATGGCCTCGTCGTGCTGCGCCTGCGTGATCTTCTTGTCGTCCAGCATGCGCCCGAGAACGTAGTCGCGCCGGTCCTTGGCGTCCTTGTAGCCGTCGGCGGCGGAGTTGTGCGACACACCGTCCTGCGTGTACGTGCCCTCCGGCTTGTCGATCCGATAGGTGTTGGGGTTCTGCACGATGCCGGCGAGGGTCGCGGCCTGCGCGACCGTGAGGTTCGCGGCCGTCGTGGAGAAGTAGTACCGGGCGGCGGCCTCGATGCCGTAGACGGTGCCGCCGAAGTTCGCGATGTTCAGGTAGCCGAGCAGGATGTCGTTCTTCGAGTAGTCCTTCTCGATCTGGATGGCGTAGCGCATCTCCTGGAGCTTGCGCTCGATGCCATCCACCCCGGACGCGTTCGTCGCGTCCTGCCAGCACTGCTGCAGCTCGTCCGAGTACGTGTCGGAGGCCGTGTCGACGTCCTGCTCGCACTGCTGGATGCGGACGTTCTTCACGAACTGCTGGCTGATGGTCGACGCCCCGCGGCTGGACGTGCCGCGCACGTTGTCGACGAGCGCCTTGACGGTCGCACCGAGGTTGACCCCGCCGTGTGTGTAGAAGTTCTTGTCCTCGCTGGAGAGGATCGCGTCGTAGAGGATCGGCGAGACTTCCTCGTACTTCACCGGGACGCGGTTCTGCTCGTAGAACGATGCCAGCACGACCGGCTGGCCCTCCGGGTTCGTGGCGTAGATCGTCGACTGCTCCATGGGAGTGTCGACCTTCAGCACCTCGGGCAGCTCATCGAAGATCGTCAGCGCCGTGGTGCCGGCGACGCCGGTCATCGCGAGGACGGGGGTGACGCTGGCGGTGACCAGCAGACCGGCGATGGCGCTCAGTCCGACGAGCCCGACGAGACCGCCGAGCACGCCCTTCACCGTGCGGTTCTTTTGGGGCATACGCTTGATCGTAGGGGAGTTCCCTGAATACCGGCTTTGACGAGCGCGGCCCGGTCTGCCCTGGACGCGCCCTGATCGACAGGAGTGCCATGACCACGTGGGAGTACCTCACCACGCCGCTGCTGATCCACAACACCGCGGCCATCCTCAACAACTGGGGCAAGCAGGGCTGGGAGCTCGTCCAGGTGGTGCAGGGCCCCGAAGGCGGTCTGGTGGCCTACTTCAAGCGCCCCGTGACGACGGACGGCTCGACCAACGCCGGTCTCGCCGCCGCCGCCGAGGCCTCGCGCCAGTTCGAGGGAGGCCAGGCATGAGCATCGCCGCCCGCCTCTCCGAGCTCGGCATCGAGCTGCCCGCCGTCGCCGCTCCTGTGGCCGCCTACGTGCCGGCGGTCGTGCACGGCGGCCTCGTCTACACGTCGGGCCAGCTCCCGTTCGTCGACGGCGCCCTCCCCGCGACGGGCAAGGTCGGCGCGGAGGTGTCCGCCGAAGACGCGAAGGCCTACGCGCGGACGTGCGCTCTGAACGCGCTGGCCGCTGCCGCCGACGTCGCGGGCGGTGTCGACCGCATCGCCGGGGTGGTCCGCGTCGGCGGGTTCGTCGGCTCGGCGGAGGGCTTCACCGGACAGCCCGGCGTCATCAACGGCGCGAGCGAGGTGCTCGGCGAGATCTTCGGCGAGGAGGGCCGGCACGCGCGTGCCGCCGTCGGCGTCGCGGAGCTCCCGCTCGGCAGCCCCGTCGAGGTCGAGGTCACGTTCCGCCTCGCGTAGTCCCCGCGCCCGGCTCGCCGAGACCCCGGGCACACGACGAGACCCCCTGCTGCAGACGTCTGCAGCAGGGGGTCTCGACGTGAACCCGGGGTCTCGCGTTACTTGACCTGGGCGGAGATGATGCTCATCACGGCGGTGTCCGCGAGCGTCGTCGTGTCGCCGACCTCGCGACCCTCGGCCACGTCGCGGAGCAGTCGCCGCATGATCTTCCCGGACCGGGTCTTCGGCAGCTCGCCGACGATGTAGACGTCACGCGGACGGGCGATCGCGCCGATCTGCTCGCCCACCCAGAGTCGCAGCTGCTGCGCGAGTCCCGCCGGGTCGTGCGCGGAGAGGTAGCTCTCCTTGATGATCACGAACGCGACGACCGCCTGACCCGTGGTCTCGTCCGAGGCGCCGACGACGGCGGCCTCCGCAGTGGCCTCGTGCGCGACGAGGGAGGACTCGATCTCCGCGGTCGACAACCGGTGACCCGAGACGTTCATCACGTCGTCGACGCGTCCGAGCAGCCAGAGGTCGCCGTCCTCGTCGAGCCGCGCGCCGTCGCCGGCGAAGTAGTAGCCCTGCTTCTCGAACTTCTCCCAGTACGTCTCGCGGAAGCGCTCCGGGTCGCCCCAGATGCCGCGCAGCATGCTCGGCCAGGGTTCGGTGATCACGAGGAGCCCGCCGTTGCCGTTGCCGACCTCGACGCCCTGCTCGTCCACCACGTCGATCGAGATGCCGGGCAGCGGCACCTGGGCGGAGCCGGGCTTCGTCGCGGTGATGCCGGGGAGCGCCGACACCATGATCGCGCCGGTCTCGGTCTGCCACCACGTGTCGACGATCGGCGTCGTGCCGGCGCCGATGACCTCGCGATACCACATCCACGCCTCGGGGTTGATGGGCTCGCCCACCGAGCCGAGCACGCGCAGCGAGGACAGGTCGAACTTCTGCGGGACGCTGCGACCGATCTTCATGAACGAGCGGATCGCGGTCGGGGCCGTGTAGAAGATCGAGACCTTGTATTTCTCGATGAGCTCCCACCAGCGGCCGGGGTGCGGGGTGTCGGGCGTGCCTTCGTAGAGCACCTGCGTCGCGCCGTTCGCGAGCGGGCCATAGGTGACGTAGCTGTGTCCGGTGATCCAGCCGATGTCGGCGGTGCACCAGTAGACGTCGGTCTCCGGCTTCAGGTCGAAGACGTTCTTGTGCGAGTAGGCCGCCTGGGTGAGGTACCCGCCGGAGGTGTGCAGGATCCCCTTCGGCTTCCCCGTCGTGCCCGAGGTGTACAGGATGAAGAGGGGGTTCTCGGCGGGGAACGCCTGCGCCGTGTGGTCGGCCGAGGCCGCGGGGACGACGTCGTGCCACCAGAGGTCGCGGCCCTCCGTCCACTCCACCTCGTTCTCGCCGCGCTTGACCACGAGCACGTGCTCGACGGTCTGCTGCTCACCTTCGCCGCGGTCGGCCAGCGCCTGGTCCACCGCGGGCTTCAGCGCGGAGACGCGGCCCTTGCGGTACCCGCCGTCCGCGGTGATGACGAGCTTGGCGCCGGCGTCGTCGATCCGGGAACGCAGGCTGTCCGCGCTGAACCCGCCGAAGACGACCGAGTGGATGGCACCCACGCGCGCCACCGCGAGCATGGCGGCGATCGCCTCGGGGATCATCGGCAGATAGATCGCGACGCGGTCGCCCTGCCCGATGCCGAGCCCCTCGAGCACGTTCGCGACGCGCTTGACCTCGTCCGTCAGCTCGGCGTAGGTGATGCGGCGGCTGTCGCCGGGCTCGCCCTCCCAGAAGAGCGCGACGCGGTCGCCGTTGCCGGCCTCGACGTGGCGGTCGAGGCAGTTGTAGGCCACGTTGAGCTCGCCGTCGTCGAACCACTTGGCGAAGGGCGGGTTGCTCCAGTCGAGGACCTGGGTGAAGGGCTTGTGCCAGTGCACGAGCTCGCGCGACTGATCGGCCCAGAAGCCCTCGCGATCCGCAGCGGCGCGCTCGTAGAGCTCTTTCGAGGCGACGGATCGGGCGGCGAACTCCTCCGACGGCGCGAAGCGCCGGGTCTCGTCGAGAAGGTGATCGATCTGACTGCTCATCGGCAGGCGCTCCTTTGCGGCGTTCGGGTCGTGCAGGCATGGCCGCAGGGGGAGTGCGACCAGGTCAGGGTGAATCTATCCCCGCCCTCCACCGTCGAATACTGCCGAAAGTCGGTAGTCGGGTGGGTTTTGTGAGGACGGTCGCCTTGCGTACACTCGACGGCAGCCGAAATCTCATTCCGGCCTTGGCGTGCCCGATTCCCCCGATCGAGAGCCGCCGTGGGCGGCATCTCATTCCCCCCGTGAGATGCCGCCCTTTCTCATGGGAGCGTTCCCGTCCGCGCTCGCTCGCGATCGGCTCCTCCACAGCGGAAGACGGTGCCGGCTTGTGCACACG
This sequence comes from Microbacterium sp. CH1, assembly GCF_001595495.1. Classification (NCBI taxonomy): domain Bacteria; kingdom Bacillati; phylum Actinomycetota; class Actinomycetes; order Micrococcales; family Microbacteriaceae; genus Microbacterium; species Microbacterium sp. CH1. The sequence continues at coordinate 56,587 of NZ_LOSO01000018.1, forward strand.
CGCCGCGGGAGCGCGGGCACCGCGCGGTCGAGGCCGGCGTCCTGCGGCCTACCGTCGCCGTATGCCTGACCGATTCGTCATCCAGCCGCGCTCGTCCGAGACGCACGCGGCGCCACGCTCGCCGCAGGAGGCTCTCCGGACCGAGCCGGCTTTCGCCCCGCTCGCGCCGTTCCTCGACGACGAGGTCACGGACGTGTTTCTGAACGGCGCGGATGCGCTGTTCGTGGACAGGGGGAGGGGCGCGGTCCGTGTGCCGGACTGGCGGGCGACGGAGCGGGAGGTCCGGGAGCTCGCCGTGGCGCTCGTCGCGATCGGCGGGCGACACCTCGACGATCAGACGCCGTGCGTCGACGTCCGCCTCGGGTCCGGGGTCCGGGTGCACGCCGCGCTGGCTCCGGTGTCGGCGCGAGGCACAGCCGTGTCGATCCGCGTCCCTCGCGTGCATGCCGCCGACCTCGATGCGCTCGCGGCGCGCGGAGCGTTCGATCCGCGGCAGCGGCGATGGCTCGGCGCGCTGGTCCGCGACCGGGCCAACCTCCTCCTCACCGGGGGCACGGGCTCCGGCAAGACGACGCTGCTGTCGGCCCTGCTGTCGGAGGTCCCGCCCGAGGAGCGCATCGTCACGATCGAAGACGTCGCGGAGCTGCGGCCCGGGCATCCGCACCATGTCGCTCTGGAGGCCCGGCAGGCCAACCTCGAAGGCGCCGGTGAGATCGATCTGGCACGGCTGGTACGGGAGTCCCTGCGCATGCGGCCCGACCGCCTCGTGGTGGGCGAATGCCGAGGAGTGGAGGTGCGGGAGCTGCTCACCGCGCTCAACACCGGGCACGACGGCGGCGCCGGCACTCTGCACGCCAGTGGCCTGGCCGACGTCCCCGCGCGGTTGGAGGCTCTGGGAGCGCTTGCCGGCATGGACGCGGTGGCCCTCGCGCGTCAGGCGGTGAGTGCCTTCACCATCGTGCTGCACCTGGAGCGGGCTCGGGATGGCGTCCGACGCATCGCGAAGGCCGGCCGTCTCGCGCTCGAGGGCGACCGTCTGACGATCGAGGAGGTCGAGCCGTGGTGACGCTCCGGGTGGCGCGTCCGGCGTCGGATGCCGGTCCGCACGTCGCCGATTCCGTCCAGACGCTCGCCGTGCTCCTGCAGGCCGGGGCGATCCCCCTGGTCGCCTGGCGGCACCTCGCGGGCACGGGAGACCCCGCCGCGACGGCGGTGCTCGAACGAACGCGCGAGGGCATGCCGCTGGTCTCCGCGATCGAGGCGCAGGGTGGCATGTGGACGGAGCTGGCGGCGGCCTGGGATGTCGCCACGACGGTGGGAGCGCCGCTGGCCGACGTGCTCCGCACCATCGTCGAGGCGCTGCGCGATGCCGCGTCGGCGGCCGACGATGTCCGAGTGGCTCTCGCCGAGCCCGCGGGGACGGCGCGCCTGCTGCTGTGGATGCCGCTGGCGGGTCTGCTGCTCGGCGTCGCGCTGGGATTCGACACCCTGGGCGCCGCTCTCGGCACTCCTCTCGGGGCCGTGTGCGTCGTCGCGGGGCTGCTGCTGGTCGCGGCCGCTCGGCTCTGGACACGGCGGCTGCTGCGCCGAGCACGCGCAGCGCCGGGCACGCCGGGCATGGCCGCGGAACTCGTCGCGGTGGCGCTCGCCGGCGGCGCACCGATCGACCGCGCGGTCGCGCTCGCCACCGAGACCGGCGTCGTCGACCCCGCCGAGCGCGACCGCGTCGGCCAGGTGCTCGAGCTCTCCCGCGCGGCCGGCGTCCCCGCCGTGGAGCTGCTCCGCGCGGCGGCGGCGCAGGACCGGCATCGCGCCAGGGTCCAGGGGCGTCTCCGCGCTGCGCGCCTCTCCACGCGCCTGCTGCTTCCGCTCGGCGTCTGCACGCTGCCGGCGTTCCTCCTGCTCGGTGTGGCGCCCCTCCTGCTCAGTGTGCTCGCCTCCACGCCGCTGCCGACCTGACCCTTCCGTGATCACCGACAAAGAAAGAGGTACGAAGATGAACGACACGCTCCCCACCCTGGACCGGCGCCGCGCCAGGGCCCTCTTCGGAGACGACACCGGCGCAGCGACCGCCGAGTACGCCATCACCACCATGGCGGTCGTTCGGCATATAAAGCGTACTTCAGCTGGACTCGGAGTCAGCGCCGCTATTCCCTGACGGGCGGAACCGCACTTGCGCGCGGCGCCCACAGGGAGTCCAGTAGTTCTGGGACGATGGCGACGTGAGTCTCCCTTCACTTGCCCGTATACGGGAGTTGAGCACCCTTCGGTACTGGCGACGGCTGCAGCTCCGGCAGGAAAGACGGCAGCGTCTCGCTCGGTTCGCGTCAATGATGCGGATTCGGACCGACGGGGCACGCACAAACCTGACCGCCGGATGGCAACTCGCGATCCGGAGCTTTGGGCAGCTCGTTCTAGCTTGTGTGTGTGTTGCCTCACTCGAACTTGTCGCTGGTTTACTGCGCCGAATCCCAGCATTAGCCGACAGTCCGCTGTTCAACCCGCCCGCATCGAACCTTGCTGAAGTTGTATTGGCCCTCGTCGGGGCGGCAGTTGCCGTTGGCGCGACTCTACTCGGTCTCTACTACGCGACGGTTGGCGTGATCGCTTCAACCATCTACAAGTCCGTGCCAGGTGACGTGCGCGACTTGTTCTTGCAGGAGCGAAATAACGAGACCTACCTCAGGGTGATAATTCTGACGATCGCGAGTGGCATCGCCACGCTCGTCCTGGGAGTGCTCGATCACGCTGTTTCGGGCCTCGCGTTGCTTGGCGTTGGCGTCCTGACGGCCGTGACATGCATCGGCCTTATTGTGGTCACCCGACGTCTCTTGGAGTACTTCGATCCTTCCAAACTCGCGCTGCCGCTAATGCGTCAGCTGTCGACAGCGATTCAGACAGCTGCGGCGGAGAAGTCGCGGGACGTCTCGTTTCGTCAAACTGAGGCACATACCCTAGCCCTACGCGCCATCACTTCGTACCGTCACCTTGCTCAGCTGCTCGAGGAATCCGATCTTCGTAACGCCACGGCTCCGGTCGTCTTGAGTCGGCAACTGATCTACATACTTAAGCTCTATTCGTCCTGGAAGCACGCCATTCCAACAGGAAGCAACTGGTGGAGCCGCGTGCCACGTCATCAGAACTGGCTCACGCCCAGCCATGGAAGTCTTGATCTTGCGTTGAACACCTCTGTCGGCCTCCCCCCTCAGTTGCAACCCGACTACCTGTGGTTCGAGAACGCTGTAGGGCGGGCACTCAGCCGTAGCCTGAAGGTCGCATTCCAGTCTCAGGGGGGTGCGGATGCGCTGGCCATGTCCGAAGAAGTCGCGGACCTCGTCGGGCAACTGACAGCACGGCTCCAGAATGACGAAGCAGTGGCCATCGCGACCATGTGGGAGCGCGTGGTGATGGCGGTGGTTGCTACCCCGAAAGTCGCATCGGCTGACGCTGACGACTACGAGCTGCGCCTCAATCAAATGGCAGCGGCCGAAAGCGTCGTTCGCCCAGTCACAGTGATGTTGCTCGGGCTTTCTCGCGCCGCTACTTCACTTCGCCGACGGGACCTTTCTGCCGAGTTCGAGGCAGGACTCTCTAACAAGGATGGGCTAGCTGCCAGCGGATTGCCCACGGAGACTCGACAGATGCTCGAGAACTTCGCAACGGCCATCCGCCGCGAGGTGGCTAGCGAGGGTCGGCGTATCACGCCTGCATGGTGGGTCGATCATCTGGCAGCGAGAAGCCTTGCTGACGCGCTTCTTCAGACCGAAGCAGGCATCATCGGTCTCGTCAGAGACCGCGCGCTCAAGCATGTGTCCGAGTTCAACGCGGCAGGAAGACCGGATCTCGCCGCTGTCGCCGGCATGGCGTCACTTGAGCTGCTCAACAAGTTCGACCACCACGAGGACGCAGTTCGGCGCGCGGAAGAAAGACTAGGTTCCTTCCGCAACTCGAACATCGGGATCGATCGGTGGCCTACACATGCGGAAAGTCTTGATGCGGCAAGCCAACATCGATCTCTTCTTGGACAGCTTGCCGCACTTCTTCCCACGTTGCGCACAGCCGAGTTCGACCCTCGCGAGCCTGACCTCTATGGCCAGCTTTATCAGTTCGTGGTGGATGGAGCATTTCATGCGATCCTCGATGGCGACTCTGAACGAGGGCTTCGTATGTACAGCGCGGCCCTCGCTGAAATGGAATCTGCACGCGCGCGGATCATGAGCGACCTCAAGCAGCAAGAGGCCCAGACCCGTCTGGTCTACGCGCTGGAACCGCTGATCACAGCGATGGACCTCGCTGGATATGCGCTCCTCATGTACGAGCTCGACGGTAGCGGCATCTGGCCAGAAGTGAAGACCAAGTGGGACCGTCTTCTGGACGCAAGTCCGCAACTGCCAAGCTTCTTGCTGACAGCAGCCAAGTTCGTCGAAGACACGTTCGCGCTGACCGTTGGCGGAGTTGAACGGAGTCGTCGCACTATCGCCCTCGGGCAGGTACTCAAAGAGCGGAACCTAGGCAGCGAGTGGGAGATGCTGTTGGATGAGAGCGACGAGCGCCCACATCCCAGCCCTATCGTTTCCGCGTTTGCGCCGCGAGGTCTGGGAGTTCAGGAAGATCTGTACGCGCTTTTCATCGCTGAGTACCTCGCGGCGTTCTTGGAAGAGGACGTGGATCTGGGGCACACGACAAGACTGATAGCGGAAGAGATCGCGAGGTATCGAGCGGAGCGACCCGTTATGGGCCACGACGACGGGGAGGAGGAGTAAGTGTACGACGACGCATTTGCCGGTATGGTGGCCGACTGGTCCGAGCAGGTTCCTTACGAGGCCCGTCCAGAAACTCCTGCGCCCGGTCGGCGGCAGATCCCTGACCCAGCCGGCAAGCTGCATATGCTTCTGCAGGACCTCCGCACCCGGGTTCTTCCGTATGGGGATGGCACGCACGACGGATTCAAGGTACATCTCGTGCCTGACAACGCGGACGTGGCTCGCCTGATAACCAACGCGCTACCGGTTCGGGGATACCCGCATAGCCAGCTCGCCCGAGCGTTCCGCGACTATATCGAAACCGCCCTGTGGCATCTGACCTTTGGATCTCTCTACCTCAAGCTTGTTTACTACCGCCCGGCCGATCAGCCGGCTGCCGGCCCCGTCGCATTCAGAATCGAGGTCCTGGAGCCCGAAAGGATTCACAAACGCTTCGGCCGGTACTTCTACTGGATGCCCAGGGTGGGGCCGAGCGATGACGTCGCCGTATGGACAAAGGTGCCGTTGCCTGCGGGAGGGCTGGTCGTGGTGTCCTTGCCGCGACCTCTCAGACGGACGGTTGACAGAGCTGTACGGGTCATCGACGCGACCAACCAGGACCTCAAAGTAATGTCTGACTTTACGTTCGGCCGTTTCGCGGGCAAGTCCGCGTTTGACCTTGGCAGCTACAACCAGAAGATTGCGGACGTTGTGCTGCGTGAGACTCGGGAGGTGGGGTGGGGCGGTCGAGGTCTTCTAACCGAAGGCATGCTCGACCCATACAAGGCGTGGCGGGAGATCCAGTTCGCCCGCTTCAATGCGAATCTCCGCGACCTCGCGGTCGGCGGGTTGCAGGACGCGATCAATCGTGCAGGTGCCGCAATTGGGTTTGATGCCTCCCTGCAACTCGCGGGAGTCTTGACTAAGGCCGACCTCGACCGGCTCGAACACGACCTGAGTGCGGGCACTCGACCTATGAGGGAGATCTTCGCGCCGAAGATTGTCGACTAGCACTGGCTCATCGGCCACCTGCCCAATGAGGTCGACCACGCTGCCCCAGGAAACCACTGCCAGGCGGCCGCGTTCTCTCGCTAGTCGTCAGACATGATTCGGCCGTCATCTTCGAGCCAAACTCTCTTGCCATCGCTGATTCGAGTGGCAACCGTCGTCAGGTCTGGATCGGTGATCCGTGCACCATCCCCGACAGACGCCCATCTCTTCGACAGCTCATGCCTGATCTCATCCACAGGCCTTCCGGCGAACTCGGCGGAGACGCCGTCCAGTACCTCCTTGAGAGCACGGACACGCGCTTCAAGCCACCGCGGAAAGTCGGGATTCATCTGAAAGCTCATTGTCGGCCGCCCTTCTTAGCTCAGAGGGTAACCCTCGCTTCCGACATCGCGATGTCCCACCCGCGAGTACGACCGCGATGAGGCCCTAACATGTGGGGAGAAATGCCAAGAGGCGGGGGGCGGCATGATTCCAGGGTTCGACGTCGACGCTAGCTCGATAGTGGCTGGGCGCTACGTAGCCACCGCGGACGAAGTGCGTGACCGGTTTGTCCGGGACACGCAGTTCGCGGCGTCGTCAACACGCCGCCCCATCTGAGACGAGTGGCAAGAAGCGACGGCAGCGCTACGTGAGGTTGTGCCGGTCGCGCAGGTCTGGATCGCGGGGAGCTTCACGACGACGAAGCTCGACCCGAACGACATCGACTGTCTCTACTGGCTCGACGCGGATCTCGTGGAAACCGCGATGTCCGACGAGGTGGCTAAGAATGTGATTGGGCTGTTCGCACAGCCCAACGCTCTACGGAACAGTTTCGGTCTGCGGATCGACTCGTACGTCGCCACATGGCGGTCCATACCAAGCCCGGCTCTTGGCGACCACCTGGATTGGAAGTATTACAGGGATCGTGGACACTGGGATGATTGGTGGCAGCGACAACGCACCGGCCCACAAGGTTCGCCCCCGGGACGTCCCGATAGCATCCAGCGACGGGGTTACTTGGAGGTGACACTCGATGGATTCTCCGATTGACCGGAGTAATACCCTCCGCGACAGGCTTAGAGCCGCCCAGGGTCCCCGCTGGGAACGCGCCGAAGATCTGAACAGAATGAGCATCGAGGGACTCTGGGGGGGCGCGTGCAGCGGCCCGAATCGTACGGAGCACGGGTTCCATCCGCGTCGCGGGCGTGAATGTGCAGGATCACCAGGCTCGCCTAGATGCTGCCGGGCATATCCTGCTCAACTTTCAGCGCCTTGTGAACGCCGCAGGAGCCGCTAAGAAGGGCATTCGATCCAATCGCGGAGCTCTGCCTGGTGAGGTCACCACGCTAACGCAACTGAAGCTGTTGATGCAGCCTCTCCTCGGCAGCATGGTTTTCGAGGTCGGTCCCGAAACGTTGCCCGAAGCGGAGTTGATTGCGGAGGGGGGTGTCGCGATCTTCGACCAGCGACAGCGCCAGTTTGTCGACGAATGTGTCGTGGATGCGATTGGTCTTGTTCGTGTCGCCCACCAGATCGGCCCCAACGCTGATGAAGGCGAGTTCATCCAGCTCGTGCAGGAGGGTGGACCGCGGGTTGCGAGCGCGGTTCGAGAGTTCGCGAGGGGTGTTGAGCAAGCAGACTTCGAGGTGGATCTTGAATGGAGAGAGCCGAGCCATGAGACTCAAAGGGCTACCTTCAACAAGGCTGACGCGGCCCTCGTGCGCCAGCTCGTCGTCGCGCGAGAGCTGGACCAAGAGCAGGTCTCGCTCGCGGGAACTCTCGTCACGCTAAGCACTAGGGACCGTTGGCAGCTCGACATTGGGGACGACCACATTGTCGTCATCGACGCGACGGCGCTTCCGAATGCCGTCGACGTTACGCAGTTCCATCTGACAGGGCGTATCAAGATTCAAGCCGTACCGATGGTTCGCGAACTGCCCGGCGGAGGAACCGTGACGACCTACCGAGCGGTGAATGCCACGCCGCTCGATGACGACGAACAGGGGAGCTAGCGATGTCTGACTTCTTTTGCCCGCGTCCCGACTGTGGGCATACATGGTCGATGAAGCCCGACCGGTTCGGGCTGTTCGACGGCTACGGCAACCCTCCGTGCCCGATGTGCGGCATTAACGGTGTCGATCCGGGCGACTTCGGAGACTGGGAGTGCCCCTACGGTCACACCTGGCGGGCCTACGGCAACGGCGGACTCACGCTCGGCATGGTCCCACGATGTCCCGATCATCACGTGCTGCCTGTCAGCGCTTGAGCCACTCAACAGACTTCGGTGGCTCCGCGCGGCGGACAACCTCGCCCCCCATGTGCGCTTGTCTGCTTCTCCATGGTAGATATGCACGACTGACCGGCGGGCGCATCCCAGTGAAGTCGTCACCAACTGGTCTGCGGCAGACACGAGTGACTGTTCTTGACACTCCGCGCGGGTGAGAATCGGCGTGTCGCCCGCATTCTCTATTTGCACATAAACGAGAGCATTCCAGGGAGCGATCCTCCAGGTCACGCGAATTCCCCAGAGGCTGCATGAAAAGTCCTATGGTGGCCGCATGGTCGACCGCGACGAACACATCTACTTCCTCGTGCACAGGGCGCACGAGCGGTTCAAAGTGGGTGTCGCAAAGCAGCCGCTGCGGCGATGGGCGCAAATTCAGCCTCATGACCAGACAGACTTCCGGGAATCGCTCGTTTTCGATGTTGCTCCCAATGTCTCGCCGTGGTGGGTCGAGAAGACTCTCCACCGCGCGATCGCAGACGCCCGGCTCGACATGCCTGGATCTGTTGCAGGCTACACCGAATGGTTCGACTACCAGGCTTTCGATTCAGTCCGGATATTCGCCGCTGAACGCGGAGAGCTTCTCGGCGTGGGCGAGGGCTATACCCTTGCCAGGCCGTCGCGACCGGAACACATACCTGGAGCGGGGCGACGGGGCCCCGCGCGCTCAGGATGGGAATCCATGTTCTCCAACGATGCGGTGGCGTGGAACAACGAAGTCGCGACCTGCGTCGAGAGATGGGCAGACCGCCTGCTGGCGACTGATTCGTTGATCGGCAGGGTCGTCAGTGACGAGATATTGTACTTGTTCTTCTGCCGGGAGCGGGTAACGATCGACCAGATGCGTCTGCACCCGTACGACTCCCTGATCTCCGTGGTCGACTTGGCGCCGGGCGGTGGCTTTCGCGAGCGCGTTTGGATTGGTGGACGTGCACGGGACGATGGAACGCTCATCCGACTTTCCCTCCCACACTCTTTCCCCTTGATGGGACGACGAGACAGCGTAAGCCGGGCGCAGGCCACGCCCGGAATCGACCGCGTGCGGGTGGCTCTGAGTCGCTTGATCGCTTCGGCGCCACCACTCATGACTCAGCCCTTGCTGTTGGCGCTGAGGTGAAGAACGGACTGCTCCACGACATGAAACTCTTCGAGACTGCTACGAGGTTCAACCTCCCCGACGAGCGTGTGTGGCTCGTCGGAGACCTGCACGGCAACGCAGGATGGATTCAAACGCTCCTGCCCGCGATGCGCCGATTTGATCCAACGATCCGCACGATCCTGCAGGTTGGCGACTATGGCTTCGATCACGACGGTCGCGGGACTCAGACCGTGGACTTCTGGGCAAGGAATGCTGGCATCGAACGTGTTCTTGTGACGCTCGGCAACCATGAGGCGTGGGGGAAGATCACGCCGGCCCAGGAAGCGGCTCCAGGTCAGCCAATTCGCGCGAGCGAACTTGTGTGGCTCCTTCCGCGGCCGTTCAGGTTCACAATCGCCGGGCGTGAGGTGCTCTCCCTGGGGGGCGCATCCAGTGTGGACAAGGCGTTCCGCACACCCGGTAAAGACTGGTTCGAGGACGAGCTCATCACCGAAGAGATGGAGAACGCAGCGATCGCCGCAGGTGCCGCCGACGTGCTCCTCACGCACGAGTCACCGGTTGACGCGGCCCCTGAGGTGCTCGCAATCATCGCCAGCAATCCTGACGGATACCCGCCTGAAGCCCTGGCGATCTCGGCCGCTCAGCGCGAGCGTGTGCAGCGGGTGAGTAACGCGGTCAGGCCTGCCCTACATTTTCACGGCCATATGCACACGTACGGGAGCATCGATCTCGACAACGGGAGACGCGCGGTCAGCCTCGATCGCGATACCCGCGCGGGCAACGCCGGCATTCTGGATATGAAGACACTGACCTTCGAGACGCTTCCGCACGATCTTCGTCGCCGCTGATGGCCGTCACGGTTCCAGCTCTCGATGACACGGGTGGCCAGACGAAGTAGCACCGGTAATAGCGTTACTCGTTACCAGCGCTACTGGCACGCATCAAGAGCACCAGGGCGAAGCAGAGTCCGGCCGATGGGTTATCGAGCACAGGTCCGATGCGGCTCCGACTGATTAGGCTACGCGCAGGATCACGGTGGGGTCTTCAGTGTTCACCGACCGCGAGTTGTTCACCTTACGGTCGACGACATACTGCTCGATGGTGGCGGCGACGGCCGCGGATGATCCGTCGAGCGTGGCGAGCATCCGCCGGCATCGCGCGCCTCGCGGGTGATCACGACGAAGCAACGCACGTGCTCGCCGTGCACGTCCATCGACCATGTGAGTCCGGCCGCGGCGAGAAGCCCGTCGCCGTGGAGGAAGTGCGGGGTCTTGTCGCCCTTCTCCCCAGTCCACTCGAAGTAGCCGCGCATCGGGACGACGCAGCGCGCCGCGGTGAACGCCGGCGCCCAGAACCCGGTGGCGAGCTTCTCGATTCGGGCGTTGATGATCGGCGCGCCCTTCGGCCTCGACGGCGGCTTCTGCCAGTCCCACCGCACGAGCTCGAGGAACCGGCCCTCGCCGCGGTCGCGGACGATCGGTGCGTCGTCGGTCGGGGCGATCGAGTAGGAGCCATGCCCGGACTTCCACCAGTCCTCGGGCTTCCCGCCTTCCGCGACGAACTCTTGGATGAGCTCGTCGGTCTTGGCATCCATCGCGAAGCGTCCGCACATGAGGGTGAGCCTACGCGCGACGCTCGGGCTCGGCGACCTTGATCGCGTTGCCCCACACCCAGCACTGGTAGACCTTCTCGCGCACGGTGAACTTAATGCCGGCCGCGATGCTGTTCGAGCGCACGAGCTCGGCGTCGACGCGGGTGTGCTTCGGCCCGAACCGGACCCACGCCTTCACCTTCGGCCGGTGCCCTTCGGGGTAGATCGTCATCGGCAGCCGGTCGGCCTCAATCTCCTCGGGGTGAGGGACTGCAGCGGACCGGCCTTCGCGATGAACGTCTCGATGATCCGCTCCTCGGTCTGCCGGCCGTAGTAGGCGGCGTACCGCTTGTTGGTTCCCACCGCCGGGCGCTCCTTCCTCCGGCCGATACCAGGCTAGTAATTATCGAACATGCGTTCTATGCTGTTAACCCATGAACGTCGCTCAGGTCGAACACCATGCAACCCTATGGATGGCCGACGACGTCCCGACACGCATGGTGTACGCGGGCAAGCGGTGGCGCGTCACCGACACCCCGCCCGCCTCCGGCACTCCAACTGTTCCGTGCCGCTCGGCGAGGCGCACTCCGGCCTCTACGGTTGGCGATTCCAGGGCACCGACGACGACAGCCGATCCCTCGTGTTCGACGTGTACCGTGCCGGGTACAGCTGGCACGTGCACCGGACCTACGACTAGACACAACGCGAGCTGAAGCCGGGCTCCTGCGATTGTTCTATGGGACGTACGGCACGCCGGAGTCCACCACCTCAGCATGCGGATAGTCCTTCAACTTGAGCTGCTCAAGCGTGCGGATGCGACGCGCAGCTGTCGCAGTGGGAGGTCCGACGTAGATGTCGTTGACCTGAAGCACCTCCCCAGCGCCTTTATGAGTCAGTGGCTCGCTATGGTTGCCCAGCCTTAGGAACGGGATTATCCCGCGGGCCGAAGGGCGGAAGTGCGGGCGTCCCCGGTACGTGATGATGTACCGGATCTCCTGCTCCGCGATGAAGGATTCATGCTTGAGCACTGCGACGAGGGCTGCGAGATAATCCTCGAGCATCCACATCGTGCCGCTGATGGCGGACGCAAGCCCCAAGATCGAGTTGGACGCCGTCAGCTCGTCGAAGACTGAGTGGGCGTAGGTCGTCTTGTCGGTCGCGGTGTAAAGCACCTCCAACCAGCCGTCGCCGAAAATATGTGGGTCCTCCTCGACGTCGAGGGGGCGAAGTCGGGCATCCGCCGCGAGACCTACTGCGTACCCACCGGCACCTGCGTATCCCTGGTACTGGTTCACCAGGGTGGGGCTCTTTGAAGCGCTGACGATGTAAATGGGGAGGGTATCGAATACGTCGGGCAGTGTCGCAATGTAGTTCCGCAGCGCCTCGACTGCCGATGGTGATGCGGTCGGCTTCGGTAACCACGTCCTTACTGCCGCCTGGACTTCCCCGACGCCGTGCCTAATCTCAAGCGCATCGTTCAGCATTGTGTACGCCGACGCCCAGACCTGGTGGCCCGTCAGGATGCCGTAGACACCGCCGGCATCCGTGTAGTGGTAGGCCGTTTCGGTGTGCCTACGCAATGAAGCCCCGTAGGTGGCGGTCTGGTGAATCATGTAACGGAGAGTAGCGCAGGCTGGGTGCGTCACCGTAGCCAGCTATCGCAACGCATCCCTGCGCTTACTCGTGTGAATCGACTTTCCAGCGCCTCCTCTTTGGGGCAGTCCTCGGAGGCTTTAGGACATCTTTGAAGTGGAACGGCGGCGCTGAGGCCGGCACATTCAAACGGAAGGGTCGCTCCGGACTGGGGAGACATCCGCCCGCGCTTGGCGCAGACTATGGACATGCAGCTTCCGTTACATGCGCACGGCCCTTCGCTGACGTCAGATCAGGCGAGAATGCTCGACGATGAGTTCTTCCACTCGAACCCCCTCGGCCACTTCTCGTCGAAGATCGCGAATCTCCTCGAGGCAGAGAGCACATCGTCGCATCCGACCGCCGAGTCACATTCGGAGTTCTTCGATGCGCTCGGTGTGACCGAATCGGAGTTCTTGATCGACTTCGATGAACAAGAGCGACGCGTGCAGACAGCCATTGAAGCGCTCGCATTGCGCCATCAGGCTGCGGAGGCGCTGACCCGGTTCACCTATGCGGTGGCGGCTTCAACGCCGAACGGCAGGGATGCTCGATGCGTGTGGCTAGCGATCGCCGATAGCCCTACGAGGATGATCGACGTGCTGCACGGGAACGTCGACGCCCTCAACGCCGAAGGCAGGTTCCTCGAACTGTTCTTCCCACCTGGTGCCGTTATCGATCAAACAGCGATCCGAGCCGCTGACACCGCTATCGCCTGGCTGAACCATGCGGCGTTTCTTCTATCAGACAACGAACTGTCCGTAAACGCTGCCAATAACAAGGTCAAGCACGGACTCGCCGTATCCGCTCGGGGTGATGTGCGCATAGAGTTCGTGACCACTCCTCCAGACGCCGACGGCAACATCCCTGCGAGCGCCTTCGGAGAAGGGAAGTCCGTTCCTCTCTTCGACCGGGCGATGTTGACTTATCTGTGCAGACCTCACGGCACCCCTCGCCAAGGTGTCGAGGCTGTGTCCCTTCGTGTTGACCTACCCATCGTGCTGGCCGAGGCGTGGATGATGGCAAACATTTATGCTGCCCTTTTCGCCTCCGCAGCGCGGCGGCACTTCGGGAACGACCTGCCAGACGGCATCGCCGAGTACCCCAGGCTGGTTGTCGATCGACTCCCCGAGCACGTCATCGGGGGTCGTGTCCTCGGCTTCCGTTCGCCCGTCACCACTCCGCCGGACGGAGACACGCCGCATCGGCCGATTGGCATCTTCTTCCACCGACGGTTCGTTCCCGTCAACGTCGACTTCGAAAACCGGTTCACGGGGCGCGTCATCGAAGGCTAGGCGTACCTGATCAGCGGCGAGTCCCGGCCGATTCGCTCTAACCCCGGATAAAGGGGCTTGGCGCCGATAGTTTGGATAACTGTGAATATCGGCGGTTAGAAACACACCCCTTGAAGTGAGATGGGGCTGAGCACGAGCTTAACGCGTTGAGTGCACGATTACGAGTGGATCTGTCGTTTCTGCTTGTATTCGAACCTGCGGCCAGCGCTGAGGAAGCAACGTCAGGTCTGCGAGGGACGCCAGTAGGGTGATGGGATGCCCCAGTCGCCACCGCAGAACCCCTTCGTCGCCGCGTGGCGATGGCTGGGGTACTGGGGGGATCGAGGAGAACCACTCGTCACGACGGCGACGCTGCTGGGCACGACCGGAGGCGCGGCGGGACTCGCGACCTCCGGCTGGTGGTGGATCCTCATCGTCGTGTCCGCGTTGCTGCCGATCCCCGGCGTCTTCTGGCGCAAGCGCGCAGGTGAGGACGATGAGCGTGCGGATGCCCGTGAACGGCTGATGGAGGAGAGCCTTCCGCGATTGCTCGAGCTCGCTGCGACGACGACTTCACAGCCGAGGTCAGAGCGTGCTCGGGTCTTGGAATCTGCCGTGCACCGCGTGGTTGGAGATCTCAGGAATGCCTTCGACGACGTCTCCGGCGTCCGGGTCGTCGTGTTCAGGATCAGCGACGACGGCACGCAGATGATTCCCTTCGAGCCGGCGGGTCGCCATGACCGGCCAAGCCCGTTTGTGCGGGGCACCGAACGCGGCGACAAGGCCTTCGCGGTGCTCAGCGGCGACAGGTCCTACGTCATGGTGCAGGATCTCTCGAAGACTGCACCTGGAGAGTGGGCGGGCACCGCAGACGGCTACTCGACGTTCGTCACTGCCCCGATCCGTTCCTCCGACGAGGGGTTCGGGCTGCTTACGGTGGATGCGCCAGTTCCGGGCTCGCTCGAAGAGCGGCACGCGTCCACGCTCGCACTGTTCGCATCTGCCCTCGGCGTGTTCTTCGCAGAAGCCACCCGCGGTGGGGGTGGGTCCAGGTAGCATGAAGGCATCACAGGAGGTGACGATATGGGCAAGATCAAGCTGAACGAAGCGCGACCGAACTACATCGAGCGTCCGGTCGTCGACCCCAAGAAGGCGATGGAGCGCGCGCAGAAGCAGGTGCGAGCCGAGCGGAATCGCCGTGCTCATTTCCTGATCACCTCAACTGCCCGAGGCTGAGACTTCACCACCCTGTTCGCTGCGGAGGCCTATAGTGCCCCGAGCCGGGTTATGCGCGCAGGTTAAGGGACTGCTGCACGAATAGGTGACAGGTTGTGGTCACGCCGCCAGCGCGACGGTCGTGTTCATGATGGTCTCGAATTCGATGGGCGTCAAACGGCCCAGGCGGGCCTGGCGTCGGCGGCGGTGGTAGGTCCGCTCGATCCAGGTGATCATCGCGATGCGCAACTGATCCCGGGTGGTCCAGGACCGGCGGTTGAGAACGTTGTTCTGCAGCAACGCGAAGAACGATTCCATGGCTGCGTTGTCCCCGCTGGACCCGACTCTGCCCATGCTCCCGACCATGCGGTGACGGGCCAGGGCGCGTAGCATCTTCCTGCTTCGGAATTGAGAGCCGCGGTCGGAGTGGACTACGCAACCGGCGACGTCGCCGCGCACGGCGACGGCGTTGTCGAGCGCCTGGACGGCCAAGCGGGACTTCATCCGCGAGTCGATGGAGTACCCGACGATCCGGCCGCTGAACACGTCCTTGATCGCGCAGAGGTAGAGCTTGCCTTCGGCGGTCTTGTGCTCGGTGATGTCCGTGAGCCACAGCTGGTTCGGCGCATCGGCGGCGAAGACGTGCCGGGTGCGGCCGTGCTCGTCGACGACGGCGCACAGGTCGTCGTGAACGGGCGGCCCGGGCCGGCGGTTCTTGCCCCGTTTGGGTTTCCCGAACGCGCTGAACCAGCCGTTGCTGGATGCGATCCGCCACGCGGTCCGGTCCGACATCGCCTCACCGTTGTCGCGGGCCTCGTCGGCGAGGAGTCGGTGTCCGAACTCGGGGTCGTCCTGGTGAGCGTCGAACAGCGCGTTCGCGCGATACGCCTCCGCCACCTCGCTGGCGGTGATGGGAGTCGCCAGCCAGCGGTAGTAGGGCTGGCGGGAGAGCTTGAGAACCCGGCACGTCACCGTCACAGGGATCCCTGCTTCGGCGAGCTCTGTCACGAGCGGGTAGAACCTTTTCCCGGCAGGTTCGCCTGCGACAGATACGCCGCCGCCCGCCGCAGCACCTCGTTCTCCTGCTCGAGAAGCCGGATCCGCTTGCGCGCTTCCCGCAACTCGGCAGCCTCGGTCCGCGACTGGCCGGGCTTCGCGCCCTCGTCGACGTCGGCGCGACGCAACCACTTCTGCAACGTCATCGGATGAACCCCGAAGTCTTTCGCGATCTGCTCGATGTTCACGCCGGGCTCACGGTTCTAAGCAACGCGCACAACGTCGTCACGGAACTCGGACGGGTAGGGCTTGGGCACAGCAACATCCTTCCAGGCCGCCCTCCCGGGCAAGCCAGATCAGATGTCACCTATTCGTGCAGCAGTCCCTTCAGCATTGCTGAGGGGTTCGATGTCATCAGCGACGAAGGCGGCGGATATCAGCTCTGGGGTTATCTGGGTGAGACCTCATGAGGCATCTCGCGACGGCTTGACGGTCGCGGTGACAGCTCGTCACGTTATGCGTTGCTGGATCTGATCCCGAAGGGCACTCGCGAAAAACTCGGGGATCGGCGACTGATCGTTCTCCGTGCGGATCCAGTACGTACCCGTCAGGTGACCGTAGTCGTTGAAATCGAGCTCTGCCGACCATGTCGTCAGGCCGCTATTCGAGCGGACATGGATCTTCACGATCTGACCATCCACTGTCGCGCCAAGAACGCGAGGTGTTGTCCTTGCCAAATGCTCAACCAAGCCGAGGAATTCCGACTGGGTGAGCCGTTCATCGAACTCGGGCGGCGTGTTCCTGCGCCGTGACTCTTCTCTGACGGACTTCACGATCTTCGTGATTCCGGTGCCGGCCAGTGCGACCGAACCGCTGATCAATAGCTTGTCCAGGATCCCCATCGTCAGCCTCCCATGACCTCAAGACCCGGCAGAGCCTTGACGATCTTCACCGTCTCCACGCTCACCGTGGTGATGCGCTGCAGGAGTTCGAGGATGTAACGCTGGTTGCCGTGCTCGTCACCCCACGCGTTTGGGTCGTTGACGATCCCGGACGGCTTGTCGGTCTTGATCTGGTAGCGCTCCAGGATCCAGTCCAGTGCGGATCGGGAACCGAGCATGTACTCGTGAGCCTCCGCAGGGATACCCGACAGGGTGATGTCGTCGTTGTAGATGACCTTGCTCTTGTCGACGTCCTTGCCGGCCTTCCCGTAGCGCATCTTCGTCACGCGAAGCGATGCGTTCTCGCGCTGGGTCACGGTGAGCGGGTATTTCGGCACATTCTCGTAGTCCAGGTGCAGATTGCTGAGAGCACGACCGGCCTTCGCGAACTCCTTGAACGCCTTCACCTTCGGGATGCGCGGCAGCATCTTCTTGAGATCCGACTCGAACTCGGCGCGGTACTCGGGCGAGTGCATCAGACCGTACACGTAGAAGAAGATGTCGTCCTTGGTGACCTTCTTGTCGTAGGTGCTCTGGAAGTCGCGGAGGATCTCGTCGGTGATGTTGTCGATGCGCTCGTATTTCTGCCCCTCGCCATTAAGGTCGAGGCGTCCTTCGATCTCGTCGAAGACCGGGAGAGTTCCCGAGCCGGGGAACAGCGTCGCGGGGTCGTCCTCGATCTCGCGATAGGTGTAGCGGGGAAAGAACTGGCCACCGCTACCAGCGCCGGTGACGTGAAGGTCCGGGATGCAGTCGAGCATGAGTGCAGAGAACGGAACAGCTGAGCTCATACCCACCACGTAGAAGCCTAGGTTCCGACTCCCGGCTTCGGGGAACACGTGATCCAGCTTGCCGTTGCGGGTGTTCAGCGCAGGATCGTAGTAGGCGAGCTGCTTGGCAAACGGTCGATACATCACAACTCGACCGACAGAATTTGGGTTGAACTTGACCGGCTTGCCAGCTTTGAGTCGCGCCAGAAGGTCCCGGCTCCAATTCACTTGAGTTGCGTCCGTGGTTACGAAGTCGCGCGGATCGGCATCGCTTTCCGCCTCGATCCAGCGCTGGACCTCCGCGTTGTAGTTCTCGATCAAACGCTTCGCATTCTGCACAAGATCTTCCGAAGAGTAGCTATATACCCAGGCATCGCGTGACGTGACGAGGCCGTGGGAGTACATCGTCATGATCCTTGTTTCGCGCGAGATTCGATCCTTCGACCCGAGTGGGGCAAAGCGCCCGAAGGTGTCACTGCGCATCCCGATCCAGTCGCCCTCTGGTGACGGATCAATCTGGCTCCACGGCATCGTGCTGACCGAACTGAATGCTGCGATCTTCTTGAGCTTCTGGTCGGTGGTGAGGTAGTCACCGATGTCGTAGTAGTACAGCTTTCCGGGTGACTGCTGCTTCGGGTTCTTCACGAACAGAGCGATGGCGACCGTCGTTCGCGCTCCCTGGCCGAAGACGTTGTCCTTCTCCATGCGCCGTCGCTCACCAGATGTTCGAGCATTCCCCCGTAGGTTGAAGATGTAGACGCTCGTGAACTCGTCGATCAGGGACAGCCTGAGTCCATCGGCGGTGTTCGCTTCGATGTAGCCACCGTTGGAGACGTAAGCGACGATGCCCTGATCGCCGATGCGGTCGGAAGCCCAGCGAATCGCGCGGATGTAGCTGTCATAGAGGTTGTACTTCAGTGTTGCAGTGGATCGCTTCGCGTACGTGTCGCGTATGTTCTTGTCGAGCGTGGGGTAACTGTTGTTCTTGTTCGCGTCGTTCTCGGACTTCTGGGCAGCTGAGTACGGCGGGTTGCCGATCACGACCCGGATGTCGCGCTCCTTCTGCGCGATCACCCGGTCATTGTTGGCCGCGAAGACGCCGAGGTCGTCCATCTTGTCGTCGTCCTCGAACATCTGGAAAGTGTCCGTGAGCACGATTCCGTCGAAGGGCACGTAGTTGCCGCCCTGCAGCGAGTGGTACGTCTCCTCGATGTTGATTGCGGCGACATAGTAGGCGAGCAGCACGATCTCGTTGGCGTGCAGCTCGTAGCGGTACTTCCGCGCCAGGTCGTTCGGCTTGATGAGCCCGGACTGCAGCAGCCGTACGATGAAAGTCCCGGTGCCGGCGAATGGGTCCAGCACGTGCACGCCCTCGTCCGAGAGCGACGAGTCGAACTCGTCCTTCAGGATGTCGTCGACGGAGTGGATGATGAAGTCCACGATCTCGTTGGGCGTATAGACGATGCCGAGCTTCTCGCTGGTCTTGGAGAACGCCGTGGAGAAGAACTTCTCGTATAGTTCCTTGACGATGGTCTGCTTGGCGCCGGCGTCGTCGATATCGGCGGCTCTGGTCCTGACGCTCTCGTAGAACTGCTCGAGCTTGTCTGTCTCGTTCTCCAGGTTCTGGCCGTCGAGGACCTCGACCATCCGGTTCATCACCTGCGAGACGGGGTTGTTCTCGCTGAACGCGTACCCCTCGAAGAGGGCGTCGAACACCGGCTGGGTGATCAGGTGCTGGGAGAGCATCTGCACGGCGTCGTCGTGCGAGATGTCGGGGTTCAAATTCAGTCTGAGGCCCTCGGTGAACGCCTCGAACTCCTCGCGGATGCGCTTGTTGTCGCCGTTGATGAGCGCCTCGATGCGGGTGGTGTGCGCATGCGCGATGTCGGCGACATCCTTGGCCCAGTTCTCCCAGTAGCGCTTCTGCCCGACCTTCTGCACGATCTTTGACAGGATGGCGTCGCGCCACGCTTCGATCTTGGAGAAGTCCAGCTGCACCTGGGCGTGGACCTTGTCGGCTCCGGCGACCGCGGCGTCGACATCGTCTCCGTCGTCGCCCTTGCCGCCGCCCGCCCCGATGACGTCAACGATGAGGCGGTCGGTCTTCTTCGTGAGGTCGATCTTGTTGACCTCGGCGTCGAAGCGCTCGTCGTGCGCGCGCAGAGCCTGGAGCACCTGCCAGACCACGCGGTACTTGTCGTTGTTGTTCAGTGCCTCCTCCGGCGCGACGCCGCCGGGGACTCCGATCGGGAGGATCACATACCCGTAGCGCTTGCCGGCCATCTTCCGCATGACGCGGCCCACGGACTGCACGACGTCGACGACGCTCTTGCGCGGGTTCATGAACATCACAGCGTCCAGCGCGGGAACATCGACACCCTCGGAGAGACACTTCGCGTTGGAGAGGATCCTCACCGTGTTGTCGGGTGCGGCCTCCTTCAGCCAGTCGAGCTTGTGGTTGCGCGCGAGCATCGACTCGGTGCCGTCGACGTGCTGCGCCTGGGTGTGCAGCAGCTTGGACGTGTCCTCCCCGGCGTCGGTCAGGCGCTGGATCTCGCTCTCGATGACGTCCTGGAAGGTGTTCGCGAGCGCCTTGGAGGTCTTGATGTCCTTGGCGAACATCACTGCCCGCTGCATGGGTGACGGGTCGTCTTCGTACTCTGTGGGAATGACGGACTTCTTTGCGAGACCGTTCCACGTGCCGATGATCTTAGCGGTGTCCTCCATCGCGAGCTCGTAGCCGTCGCGGGACATCAGCGACTGGAACTCGCGCGCGACGTACCCTTCGTCGACGGCGAGCACCAGCACCTTGTAGTCGGTGAGCCGGCCCATGGACACGGCCTTCCCGAAGCCGAGGCGGTGGAACTCAGGGCCGTAGACGTTCTCGTCGTCCATGTCGGCGAGCTTGGCGCCAACCTCATCGGCCTTCTTGCGAGTGCCGTCGGAGAAGATCCGCGGCGTCGCGGTCATGTACAGCCGGCGCTTGCCCTGCACGAAGGACTGATCGTGCACCCTCATGAAGGCGCTTTCGTCGTCACTGGAGAGTGCGGCTCCAGTGGTGCGATGTGCTTCGTCGCAGATGATGAGGTCGAACTCGCCGAGACCGCCGCCGAGCTTCTGTGCCTTCGAGATTACGGGCAGGGACTGGTACGTGGAGAAGATCACGGTGACGCGATCGGAGGCGTCGCCGGCGGAGACCTGCTTCACCAGCGCAGCGGCGTTGGTCGTGGCGGGATAAGCGAGATCTGTGACGGGGATGTCTTCATCGGTGCGGCGCTTGCCCACCGAGACGTCTGAGCACACCGCGAAGGAACGCAGCGGCACCTCGGCCTGGATCGTCCACTCCTTCAGCGTCTGACCGAGCAGCGCGATGGAGGGCACGAGGAACAGCACCGTGCCCCCGGGCTTCACCGTCTGCTCTGCCAAGCGCAAGGAGGTGAAGGTCTTCCCTGTCCCGCACGCCATGATGAGCTTGCCGCGGTCATGCTCTGCGAAGCCGGCGAGCACATCGGAGATCGCCGTCTCTTGATAGTCGAACGGACTCTTGCGTGGCTTCGTCGTCAGGTCTGCGGGCTTGTCCCAGACGAACTGCGACCAGTCGATCGAGGACTCGTCAAGGTCTTGCACGCGGAGTCGTTCGACGGGGATCGTCTGGTTGGCGATCGCCTCTTCGGCGTTCTTACCCCAGGTGTCCGACGTTGAGACAATCAGGCGCGACGCGAACTCGGGGGTCCCGTCCTCGAGCGACTTGCCGGAGGCGGAGAGGAACGAGTCCAGCATCGCCTTGGTGACGGTTGTCTTGGGGGCGAAGAACTTGCACTGGATCGCAGTGAGCTCCCCGCTGTCGCGGTTGCGCGCGACGAGGTCGACACCGGTGTCGGTGCGGTTCCCGCGCGCGGGGTATTCGCTCCACCGCCACACCTCGTCGAACAGCGCCTCGTACTGCTGGTCCGTTTTCAGGAAGGCCTGGATGAGGCGCTCGAAGTGCGCCCCCTTGTCGTACTCGTCGAACGCGACCTTGCGGTACTGCTCCAGCACATCGTGGATGCTCAGCACAGGGATCGGTTCAGACATGTCGCTCGATTCAGTTCAGGCCTGACAGAAGTGTTCGATCCAAAACTATCGGGATCAACGAGGCCGGTTGGCTGTTCATGGCAGGGGCTGTCTCAACGGGACCTCAACGGAACTGCCGTGCCTGCGCGGCGAGGACGGTCGCCCGCATATCCTCGTCGAGCGCAGCGACGAGGACTTCGACGCCGGCGTCGGCGATTGCAGCGGTGAGCCAGGCGCCCGGGCGCCGGAGGTATCCCGCAGCCGCCTCGTCGGCCACGGCGAGGATCAGGCGTTGCGCGCCGAGCTTCTGACCTGCCCAGGCGAGCTTGAACGCATCGGTGGCGAGCTTGCGGGGCTGTGCACCCTTGAGCGCTCCGATACGGGCGTAGGCCTCGACCAGCACGCTGTAATCGGGGCTCGCTCCGTCAATCTCGACGTGCGCGTCGCCGATGGCGATCCTGGCCGGTGCGAGCACGACCTCAAGCTCTTGGGCGACGGCCATGATGATGGCGTGCTCCGCCGAGCGCTGCTCAGAGGAGTCCGAGGCGTGAGTGGTCATGCTCAGGACGCGGGGTTCGTGTCGAACATCGCTGAGGTGACCCCGGCGAGCAGCTGGCCGGGCTCTGCGTCCAACGTCTCGGCGAGGCGCAGGAGCGTCTTCACGTTCATCATCGCTCGGCCGCTTTCGTAGCTGCGTACGTTCGATGAGTCGATACCGCTGGTCGCGGCAAGTTGGTCGACGGTGAGCCCGCGGTGCTGGCGGAGCTCGCGGAGGGCAGATCCGAGCTTGACGGCTGCCGCTGATGAAGTGCGTGCCATGGTGGTTCTCCCGGTCTCAGATGCTCGGCCAGTCGCTGGTCAGGTAGGCCTCGACGGCACGGTGCCGGAACGAGTACGGCTTGCCGCGATCGATGATGCCGCGCACGGTGTCGAGCCGCTGTGCGGTGGGGCCGGCGTCGGTGACCTTCTTGAAGCCCATCGCCTCCGCGATGCGAGTGAGCGTGCGCTCGGCGGCTGGGAGCTCAGCCATCGCCTGGAGCAGCTGCTTCTCGCGGGCGGGAAGGCGTTCGAGGATGCGCTCGACGTGAGCGGTCGCCTCGCGCTGCGCACCGCGCCAACCGCGCCGTACCTCGTCAGCCGTGATCGTGGTGCCCTTGCCTGCGTACCAGGCCTGCTCGCCGGCGAGCTGGAACAGGAACGGCTCGCCGCGGCAGATCTCGACGATCAGCGCGGCGGCTTCCGGGTCCATGAGGATCGGGGTCGTCCCTCCGGCGCCGTCAGGCACCTCCCATCCGTCGAGCACGAACTCCTGCAGTGCCGCGGCAAGGTCTTCGTCGTCGATCGCGGAGAGCGTGGTCGTCTTGAAGCGCCGTGCGAAGGTGGCACCCTTGCGGGCGCCGGCCATGTCCTCGAAGTCGGGGAGGCCGGTCAGGTAGACGGCAAGGGGGAGGGACCTTCGCACGCGTGCGCCGCCTGGGACATGGACCTCGACCTCATGGGTGAGCGCGTCTCCGAGCGCGATGAGCAGCTGCGAGAGCGCCTTCTCCTCGGTGATGTTCTGGATCTCGTCGATGTGGATGAGCGCCATGACGTCGCCGCGCGCGATCGCTGCGACGCCGACCTCGATCAGCAGCTCTGTGAGTGCCGAGTAGGGCTCGGGTCCGTCGACACCGCGGAGGGTGAGCGAGATGCCGGAGGCGGCCACCGCCTGCACTCGGGAGATCGCATCGCCGATGCGCTTCTCGCGCGACGCGGGGAGGCCAGCGGCGTCTGCGAGCTTCAGCGCAGCGTCGGCGACGAGCTTGAGTGGGTCGCTGCCGGCGGGAATGCGCAGCTGCGGGGTGACCCAGTCACCCGCACGTGCTGCCTCTTGCGCGATCCTGCGCACGAGCGTGGACTTCCCAAGCCCCGGCTCTCCGAGGATCGTCCGGCCGCGCTCAGATAGGCCGGCAAGCCGTCGCGGGCGGACGACATCACGCCAGTCACTCAGCTGCTCGGTGCGCCCGGCCCAGACCTCCGGGATAGTGTCGGAGCCAGGGCTGAATGGGTTGTCGAGTGCATCGCGCATGTTGATAAGTTTATCAGCAGAAGCCACCTTGATAAGGTTATCGCCGTTTGGAGGACCGCGTGTCGTATGTGGACAGCCCGCACGGCGAGGACGCCGAGGGGCGAGAGCTGCACAGGACGTGCCCTGAGTGCCAGCGTGACTGCGAACCGGTGCCGCTCGAGACAGCCGAGGGTATGCGGATCAGCTTCCTCTGCCCGTTGCACGGCGTGCACACGGTGATCGATCCGTTCGAGGGACTGCGCTGAGCCGGCCTTCTGCGGCCGGCGCGTTGTGGCGAGCTCTCACAGAACGGATCTGGCAGCTCCCTGCCTTCCCGCCTAGGCAAAGAGGCGCGAACGGGCGCTTAGCTTCTCCGTCTCCACGTGGAGATTCGACCCGATCCAAGTTGCGGAAACGGATCGGGAACGGGGAGCGGGTGCGCGGCATCTGCCCATCGCGCCCACCGGGTATCACTAACCCGAGGGGCGTACCGATTCTGGCCGAGCAAATACGGTACGCACGCTATCGGCTGTTATCCCAGCTCAGGCGAGACATATGAAGCTCAGCCCGCGAGGTCGGCGTACCGCTTTTCGGGGCCTCGGAAGCAACTACGGTACGCAGCCGTGAGTGCATCCGCCTTGAAAAAGCAGTGAAGTTGAGTGAAGAAGTCGAGAGTTGTACCGGATGTACCGGTGATCTCGAGAAACTCCACACGTGCGCGCACGCGCGCACGCACACGTAAGTTTCTCCGGGAATCGCGGTACAAACGGTACTTTCGCTCTTCCGCGCGAGCATTGCGCTGATAAGCGCACTTTTCCCGGCGTACCCCTTTCTAGTGAGCCGGCGGTACGCGCGGCGCTGAGCCCTCAGTCGTGCGCGAACGCGATTCCGATCTGATCTGGACTTTGAACGCCTCGTGAGGCGTACCGAATACTCGGTACGCCTGGCTCCGCAGAAGCGTAGCTGGCTCCTCCACCGATCGCCCAATGCACCTCCGCGTACAAATTCTCTCGGTTACGAATCTAGTTATGATTTTTGCTCAGAAACGGGGAGATTGTCAGAAACTGAACGTTCTTGAGTGGTATATTTATCACGTCCAACCGCCGGTTGGATGCACCCGACGGAACCCGGGGTTGGATCCCGCCGTCGTTACAGATTCCAAAGCCTCGGGCGAGTGCGATCACCAGCGCATGATGAGCCCAGCGGTCAACAGGCTGGTGAGAACGCGGATCGCCTAGGGCGATCCTGGCGAGAAGAACACCGGCAGGTGCTCGCGAGACATGCAGGTGCCCTCCTCTTTGAGAGGAGCGGGTCTTGCCTGCTACTACCGTCCCTCGCCCCCACTCGCGGTTCACCCTTCAGGAAGCCGCTCGACTCCGCCGCATCGGTCACTCGACGCTTCGCCGCAAGATTGCTGATGGGTCTCTCCCTGCCGAGCGGATCGGTAGGCGCCTTTACGTTCGCCCCAACGACCTGGACGCGCTCGCTCAGCCCGTTGTCGGTCGCCCGACGAATGACCGAGCGGTCGAGTCAGCGGTCGCACGCATCGTTGCCGACGCCCCGCGGCTGACTCCGGGGCAGCTTGAGCGCCTCGCCGTCATTCTGGGAGGCACGCGGTGAACGAAGCGGCCGATCTGTTCGCGACCCCGCCAATAGGCGACGTGCAGTCACACGCGCTCCGCGCGGTCTCGCCTTTTTCCGCGAGCGCTGCTCGCGGGCAGAGCTCAGTAGGAGATGCAACTGACCCGTTCCCGTCGGGAAAGGCAACTGCCTCGGGTACGTCATCTCCTTCGACCAGCGATCCGACCGGTTCCCACCCGTTCCCTCTAGGAGAGGGAACGGGGGAACAGGTCAGATCGGTTATCGCTGCAGCTCCCTCCCGACCCGTTCCCGACCACGGGAATGGGTCGGGAACGGGTGACGACTCAACGACCACCATTGGTGCCACGCGGTTGTCACTCGCCGTTACTCACGCCGGACGAGCGCCACACGCCTCCCTGCTGGCGAGCCAGCGAGCGGAGCGAGCGGTCCCTCATATGACGGTCATCCCGCCGAAGGCGGGTTCGACCTGGTCCGCGCAGGATGTCGGCGACATTGTGAGCGGTCTGCGCAGTGGCACGCTGGACCGTCCGCGACCGACTGTCGGCCGACTGTCGGACGGGAGTCATTGGCTGTATCCGGCGGCCGTCAACGGGCTGGCCGGCGAGTCGGGCTGCGGCAAGAGCTGGACGGCGTTGACCACCGTCGCGGCAGAGCTGAAGGACGGTCACAATGTGGTCTACATCGATCTGGAAGACAGCCCTGTCGGAATCGTGTCTCGCCTGCTGGACCTCGGCGTTCCAGACGGTGTGATCGCAGCTCCAGATCGGTTCGCGTATGTCCGGCCCGAGGAGGCCTTCAAGGACGATATCCGGTCTGACCTCTGGACGACCCTTCAGTTCATGAATCCCTCGCTCGTGGTCATCGACAGCACAGGCGAGAGCATGGCGCTTGAGGGCACGGACCCGAACTCCGATGATGCGGTCGCACAGTGGTTCAAGCGCGTCCCGTCGGAGATCGGTCGCCGAGGTCCTGCCGTTCTCTTGCTTGACCACCTCCCCAAGTCCGACAGCGCGGCTGCATCACCAATCGGGTCGCAGCGCAAACGCGCAGCCATCTCTGGAGTCCAGATGATCCAGACGGTGCGCGCGGGGATGTCGTTCGCTAAGGGGCGTTCGGGAGAAGCGCGGTTGACGTGCACGAAGGATCGACATGGACACTTCACGACCGGAGAGGTGGCAGTGACGCTGTCAGTGAATCCTGCTCTGGCGCGCGGAGAGTCCGGCATCGACGCAGTGCTCGGGCGGCCCTCGAGCGATGACTGGGCGCCGACGCGTCACATGAGCGACATCTCCCAGTACTTGGAGCAGGCGGGCACCGCGCAGACAACGAGCCGGATCAAGAGCTCGGTGAAGGGTAAGGCGGAGACGTTGGCGGCTGCGCTGCGCATCCTCGCGGACAGCGGCTACATCTCCTCCCGAGCAGGATCCAGGAACGCCGTGGAGTACACCCACGTCAAGCCCTACCGGATCGGCGACCCCTACAGCGTTCCTGATGACCTCGCGGCCGGAGGGCGTTCGCAGTGCGGGCATCCCTGGCATGACAGTAGGTGCAATCCTGACTGGTGCCACGCGACGCATAGGGGTCGATGCAACGAGATGGTCGACCAGGGCTACTTGCTCGACATCGACGGTGAAGTTCTTGAGGAGCCGTCGTCGATCGCGGAGCGCAAGAGCGAGGCGGTCCAGTCGATCATGGACCGTCCGGATGGCAACTTCGGCGGATTCCCCTCCGGCATGGGAGGGCGCTATGTCGGCTGAGGTCATTCTCGTCCCCGCGGAGAGGGAGGCGATCCGTCAGATCAGTCCGGCGCTGACCTGCCGCTGGAGAGGCCGCGCTGCGACTTGCCCCGCAGGGCCACAGGAGCTTTCGAGGAGCGAAGCGCGCGCGAAAGTGTATGGGGCTACACCTTCTTCTGACGCGAAGGAGAAGCCCACCCACCGAAGGGAGCACAGGGGTGGGATTCGGATGAGCGGCAGGAGAAGCCCCTCGGGAGAGCCGCCGGAGGCTTCGTGGGCTGTTGCGTCGAGGACGGAACAGCCCACGAACCACGTCGAGAGGAGCGCAGGATGAGCTTCACGATGACGTTCGACGCGTCCCACAAAGTGGGGCGCGGCGGGCACGCGCAGGCCTTCTTCAGGCACATCGCGCGTGATCTCGATCAGGCCGCAGGGTTCCACTTCTCGCAGGCGAACAAGAACATCGTGCCTGAGCGAACCAAGCTCAACATCACGGTCGTCAACGACGGTTCGGGGGCGTTCAGAAAGGCGCGCTCGGTGGCGGGCCGACCTCCGTCCGACGAGTTCGACGCGTACCTGAAGCAACGGTTGAGCACAGTAGACCGGCGGCTTCGCAAGGACGCTGTGCTCATGCGTGGATTGATCCTCCAGCTGGATCCTAGATGGTTTGATGAGAACAATCCCGACTGGAGATCCTCCGGAATGAACGCTGAGGCCGTCGCCTATATGGGGGCAGCACTTGACTGGGCATGTGCGGAGTTCGGGCAGCCGAACATCGTCGGGTGGTCTGTCCACCTGGACGAGTTCAATCCACAACTGCAGGTAATCGTGACCCCGGTCACTGAGGACGGCCGGCTGTCGCAGAAGGACTTCTTCAAGGGGCCCTCCGACCTGAAACGCCAGCATAAGGAGCTGCGTGATGCTGTGGCAGCGGCCGGATACGACGTCGAGTATCGAGTGACTGAGCGATCACGTGAGCACCTGAGCAGCAGTGAGTTCCAGGCAAAGTCGGATCGTCTCCGTGAGGCGGTGCGACAGGTCGAGAGCGATCAAAACATGAATGAGCTCCTCAAGCTGCGGTTGCGCAAGCGGATGTCGACCATGGACGACCACGAGGCTCTCGTCGTGGAACGTGAACGTGAGGCAGAACTTCTCAACTCCAAGGCTGAACAGGAGCTGCGGGACGCTCAGGCCGCAGCAGAACTGGCCAAGACCGCGCGAGACGCGGCGACACTAGCTCGTCAGGCAGCAGACATGGAGAAACGCCGCCTGCAGGATCTGCACGCCCGCCTGGAGGATGTTCCGGCCGACGTAGATCGCTGGCTCGACAAGGTGTCGGTTGGTGGCACCCCGTTGCGAGCTCGATTTGAGGCTGACATGGCGAAACTTCACGCTCTGCGCCGCGAGGCTCTCGAAATGACCCAGCAGGACAGTCTCCTCGCTCCGCGCCGGGCCGACAGAGAGTACTAGGCCTGAATCAGCCCTGTGTGACCGGGTGATGACCATAATGTGGTCATCACCTGGTCACTCGGTGGTCACGGAACGAGCCACACCTTTAGTGACCTTCACTTGGTCATACCCTGGCCACAATGCGGTCACAAGATGGTCACTCCGCGGTCCGCCAAATTGGGCGTGGCCACTTGGTGACCACATTATGGACATTGAACGGGCGGGATGTGGCCACCCGGTGGTCACAAGTCATGCTCGCCAGGAGAGGCAGCGACTCCAGCGTTCCCGACCGCGTCGCGCCGACAGTCCGAACGCTCACGTTTTACTTCCGCGACCACTCAACTGTCACGGTCTCCGCAGCGGAGTCGAGGTTCGTGACGCGTCGACCGTGTCCCACAGGGTGAATCTTGACCGTCATGAGAGTCTCAACGATCAACCGCCGGCGCGCGAGAGTCGCGTCACTCCACCAAGCCCGAACATCATCGACTTCGGCCAGCTCGGCGAGAGGGTCTTCTCGGATCGCTCGGGCAATCTCCTCGCTGATCGAACGCATTTCATCTGCGATCTCGCGCAGGCTGTCGTCGGCTTCCAGGTCCGTCATGAGTCCGCGCGCCACGAAGCGTGCGATCGACTGCCTCCGCGTCTTTAGTCCTTCCCGGGTTGCGTGAAGAACGCCTATGTCCGCTCGGTCCGCACGCGGGGAAACCAGTTGTAGGGCATCCGGCGCGGACAAGCGCGCGATACACACCTCGGACACGAACTCGTCGATGATGTCACCGTTGCGCATGAAGTGTCCCTTCACGCAGCGATAGGCGTGATAGCGCAGCGTCTGCGCCGCACCACTCCCATCGATTCGAGCGGTTGGGTGCGTCTCGCCGCGCGCAGAGCGGACTGGCGTGGAGCAGACAGCGCAGACTGCTAGACCGGAGAGCAGCCATTTGCGAGCCGTGCCGCTGTGGTTCGGCGCTACCCCGATCAGCCGGCTGCGAGCCGCCACCAGGTGATCGCGCTCGACGATCGCGCCCCATGACCCGGGCGTGCACGCTTCAAGGTCAATTGCGGTTGCGTCATACTTACCGCTGGGCTGCGCAGGCGCCAAGAGGGCCGCATACACCGGGTTCAACAGCACGCGTCGAACCGTGGACGAGCTCCATCTAGACCCCCTGCGCGTCAGCCGACCAGCTTCGCTGAGATCCCGGGCAATCTGTCCGAGAGGCGCTCCCGCGAGAAACTCACGGAAGATCTGTCGCACGTCTTCCGCCTCTGCGTCGTCGATTCGATAGCGGATACCCGTCGAATCACGTTCGATCTGAGGAACCCACCGATACCCGTGCGGCGGCTTGCCCGGAGTCGGGTGTCCGGCCGCTCTGCGCGTCGCTGCATATCGCGCCGCGCGCGCCCCCTTTATCTTCACCTCACGCTCCGCGAGAAGGACGAGCTGCTTGAGCATGAAGTCGTCGTGCTCGGTGTCGATGGCTTCGCGAATGACGACTACGCGGATGTCTCGACGCGGGGGGCGGATGTCCAGGACATCGATCAGACTTCGCGTGATGCGCGAGGTCTCGGTGACGATGATGGTGTCAAATTCGCCCGAATCGAACGCCTTGAGCATGGCAGCCCATGCTGTCTTCGGGCCGCGCTCCTTAGAGGCGGAGGTGTCGTTATCCTGAAACTCACCAGCGATCTGCCACCCCCGCCGCTGGCACTCCGCTCGGCAGTCATCGAGTTGCTGGCCGATTCCCTGCTCCTCGTCAACCGACTGTCGCACGTAGATCGCGACGCGCGGGGTGGTGCTGCGGATCGTTGGCATGTGGACATCATCGCAGAGTATGCATCGGGTCAACCACGATGGCCGCGGTCGCCTTCGCCGGTCTGCTCGTGGCGATCATGCGCTCGGACGAGGTGCGGGGCATCCTCACCGGTCTCGTCCGTCGAGCCCTGACCGTGTCATGACGCACGGCGGACACGACACTCGCGCGACCGCGGCCCCGTCGTGGTGGCGGGGCGACCGCGGTGCCGTCGCGGCAGAGCTCGCCCTGGCACTACCGGCCATCGTGCTGGTGCTGCTGCTGGGGGCGGGAGCTCTCCTGGCGGCGTCGCGGCAGGTCGCGCTGCAGGATGCTGCCGCCGACGCCGCCCGGCTGCTCGGCCGTGGCGAGGACGCGGCGGCGGCTGCCCGGGTCGTCCACGAGGCGATCCCGGGCGCCGGTGCCGCCTTCGCCCCTGCCGGCGACCTCGTGTGCGCCACGGCGACGCTCCGGTTCTCCCTCGGAGCGGTCATCAGCGTCCCGCTGCGCGCCTCGAGCTGCGCCCTGGACGGGGGCCGCTGATGGCCGGGTCGGCGCTCGCAGCCGCGCTCCTCGTGGTGAGCGCCACGCTGTCCGTCGGTCTTGCGGCCGTGGGCGGTGCGGCGGTCACGGCACAGCGTGCGGCGGGCGCCGCCGACGCCGCCGCGCTCGCCGCCGCCGATGCCGCGAGCGGCGCGGTGCCGACGGCGGACGAGCCCTGCGCGTTGGCCGCCAGGGTCGCCGCGGCGAGCGGGGCGGCCCTGACGAGCTGTTCGCTGGAAGGGTATGTGGCGACCGTGTCGGTGGAGGCGGCGTACGCTGGACTCGCTGCCGTCTCCCGCGCTCGTGCCGGGCCACCCGAGGAACCATGACGGCGGCTCTACCCCTCGCCCGCTGTGAACGACCCCTGATAGCGGTGTGTATGGTGTGCTTCGAAGAAAGGACGCCCCTTGGCTGAAGGCAAGAAGCTCGTCATCGTCGAGTCCCCGACGAAGATGCGGTCTATTCAGGGATACCTCGGCGACGGTTACGAGGTGCTCAGCTCCGTCGGCCACATCCGCGATCTCGCCGACAAGAAGGACATCCCGGCCGAGGACAAGAAGGCGTACGGCAAGTACTCCATCGACATCGACAATGGCTTCGACCCCTACTACGTGGTGTCGGACCGCAAGACCAAGACGGTCGCCGAGCTCAAGCGCGCGCTCAAGCACGCCGACGAGGTCCTGCTCGCCACTGATGAGGACCGCGAGGGCGAGGCCATCGCCTGGCACCTGCTGGAGACGCTCAAGCCCAAGGTGCCGGTCAAGCGCATGGTCTTCCACGAGATCACCAAGGATGCGATCCAGGCCGCTGTCGGCAACACCCGTGAACTCGACCACGCCCTCGTCGATGCGCAGGAGACCCGCCGCATCCTCGACCGCCTCTACGGCTGGGACGTCTCGCCGGTGCTCTGGTACAAGGTCAAGACGGGGATCTCGGCCGGCCGCGTGCAGTCCGCCGCGACCCGTCTGATCGTCGACCGCGAGCGCGAGCGCATGGCCTTCGTCTCCGCGGAGTACTGGGACGTCGACGCCGACGCGGCCGCGACCGGCACGTCCTTCCGCATCCGCCTGGTGCGCGTGGACGGCGGCCAGCTCGCCCGCGGCTCCGACTTCGACGACACCGGGAAGCTCAAGAAGGCGGTCGTGGTCCTCGACGAGGCGAAGGCGGCGGCCCTTGCGCGCGCCGTCGACGCCGCAGGGGCGGGAACCGTCACCAAGGTCGAGGCCAAGCCGGGAACCCGCAGCCCCTACGCACCCTTCACGACCTCCACCATGCAGCAGGAGGCGGGCCGCAAGCTCTCGATGAGCGCGAAGCAGGCGATGAGCGTCGCCCAGCGCCTCTACGAGAAGGGGTACATCACCTATATGCGTACCGACTCCACGGCGCTGAGCACCCAGGCGGTGCAGGCGGCCCGGAGTCAGGCCGTGGCTCTCTACGGCGACAACGCGGTGCCGCTCAAGCCGCGCGTCTACAAGTCGAAGAGCAAGAACGCCCAGGAGGCGCACGAGGCGATCCGCCCGTCGGGGGAGAACTTCCGCACGCCGTCCTCGCTGTCCGGCGAGCTCGACCGCGAGGAGCAGCGGCTGTACGACCTGATCTGGAAGCGCACCGTCGCGAGCCAGATGTCGGACGCCAAGTACGAGACGACGACCGTCACCATCGCGGTCGAGGCGGACGGCCAGACGGCGGAGTTCACCGCCTCCGGTACGGTCTACACGTTCAAGGGGTTCCTCGAGGCGTACGAGGAGGGTCGGGACGAGAAGCGCAGCGACGCCGACGCCGCGGAGAACCAGTCCCTGCCCGCCGTCTCCGTCGGCGACGAGCTGGCCGTGTCCGCCGCGGAGGCGAAGGGTCACCGCACCACGCCGAAGCCGCGCTACACCGAGGCCTCGCTGGTGAAGGTGCTCGAGGAGAAGGGCATCGGCCGTCCCTCGACCTTCGCCACGATCCCGGAGACCATCCTCGATCGCGGGTACGCGGTCAAGCGCGGCCAGGCACTCGTGCCGACGTGGCTCGCGTTCAGCGTGGTGCGCCTGCTCGAGGAGCACTTCGCCGAGCTCGTCGACTACGACTTCACCGCGGCGCTCGAGGACGACCTCGACACCATCGCCCGCGGCGAGCAGAACCGTGTGGAATGGCTGAAGTCGTTCTACTTCGGCTCCGACTCGCACGTGGGTCTGCGCCAGGTCGTCGACAACCTCGGCGAGATCGACGCCCGCGCGCTGAACTCGACGCGGATCACCGACACCGCGACGCTGCGCTTCGGCAAGTACGGCCCCTACCTCGAGGTGACGGACCCGAAGGATCCGGAGGCCAAGCCGCGCATCGTCAACGTCCCCGAAGACCTCGCGCCCGACGAGCTCACGGCGGAGAAGGCCCAGGAGCTCATCGACGCGCCGGTCGCCGGCGATCGTGTCCTCGGGGTGAACCCGGAGAACGGCAAGGTCGTCGTCGTCAAGGACGGCCGCTTCGGCCCCTACGTGCAGGAGAACGATCCGGTCTCCGACGACGCCGTCGTCGACGAGGCCACCGGCGAGGTCGTCGACCTTCGGCAGGCTCAGGCACCCAGCGCGAAGGGGAAGCGCGGCGCGAAGAAGGAAGCGGCGCCCAAGCCCCGCACCGCCTCGCTGTTCCGCTCGATGTCGGTCGACACGATCGACCTCGACACCGCGCTGCAGCTGTTGAGCCTGCCGCGCGTGGTCGGCGTCGACCCGGAGTCGGGCGACGAGATCACCGCGCAGAACGGCCGCTTCGGTCCCTACCTGAAGAAGGGTGCCGACTCCCGGTCGCTGGAGAGCGAGTCGCAGATCTTCGACGTCACGCTGGAACAGGCGCTGGAGATCTACCAGCAGCCCAAGTACGGCGCCCGCCGGGCGTCGAGCGCGCTGGCGGAGTTCGACGCCGACCCGGTGAGCGGCAAGCCCATCCGTGTGCGCGATGGCCGCTTCGGACCGTACGTCACCGACGGTGAGACGAACGTCACCATCCCGCGCGGACAGACCCCGGACGACATCACGTTCGAGATCGCCGTGCAGATGCTCGCGGACAAGCGCGCCAAGGGTCCGGCGCCCAAGCGGGGAGCGGCGAAGAAGGCTCCGGCCAAGAAGGCTCCCGCGAAGAAGGCGCCCGCCAAGAAGACGCCGGCGAAGGCCTCCACGGCGAAGAAGTCCACGGCGGCGAAGACGTCGGCCACGTCGGCAGCCCGCTCGGCGGCGGCCAAGAAGGCGGCGGCGACCCGGGCCGCGAACGCGGCGGCGAAGGCGGCAGAGAAGGCGGACTCGTGACCGCAGGCCCCGGCCTCTGGATCACGCTGGAGGGCGGGGACGGCTCCGGGAAGACGACCCAGTCGAACCTCCTCGCCACGTGGCTCGAGCAGAGCGGTCGGACGGTCGTGCGCACCCGGGAGCCGGGCGGCTCCGAGGTCGGACAGCTCATCCGCGACATCGTGCTCCACCACCGCGGCGACATCGCGCCGCGCGCGGAGGCGCTGCTCTACGCCGCCGACCGCGCGCACCACGTCGCGACGGTGGTGCGTCCCGCGCTCGCCCGCGGCGAGATCGTGCTGCAGGACCGCTACCTCGACTCCTCGGTGGCGTATCAGGGCGCCGGACGCGTCCTCGACGCCACGGAGATCCGCGACCTGTCGCTGTGGGCCGCGGAGGGTGCTCTTCCGGATCTCACCGTGCTCCTCGATCTCGATCCGGCCACGGCGCGCACGCGCCTCGACTCGGCGGACAAGCCGTTCGATCGGCTGGAGGCCGAGAAGGAGGCCTTCCACGCCCGCGTGCGCGACGCCTACCTCGAACTGGCCCGTGCGGAGCCTGCCCGGTTCCTCGTGATCGACGCCGCGGCGTCGCCCGAGCGCATCGCCGACCGCATCCGCGCCCGCGTCTCGGCGCTCTTCGACTGATCCTCCACAGAGAGGGCTTCGTCCGACGGGACGCACGGTCCGTCAGCGGGTGGTGGGAGCGTCGGCGGTCCCGATTAGGCTGAGTGCATGCCCTCGACCCTCGCCCCGCCGTTTCCCTGGGCCGATGTCTGGGGGCAGGAGGCCGCCGTCGAGACGTTGCGCGCCGCCTCGGCCGATCCGGCCGCGCTCTCGCACGCCTGGTTGATCACGGGCCCTCCGGGATCCGGACGCTCGACGCTCGCCTATGCCTTCGCCGCGGCGCTCATCGCAGACGGGCCGGACGACGAGGCCACGATGCGCCAGGTCCTCGCCGGCGCCCACCCCGATGTGACGGCGCTGCGCACCGACAAGGTGATCATCACCATCGCCGAGGCGCGCGCTCTCGTCGAGCGCTCCTACTTCGCCCCGTCCGCCGGCCGCTATCGGGTCATCGTCGTCGAAGACGCCGACCGGATGGTGGAGCGCACCTCGAACGTGCTGCTCAAGGCGCTGGAGGAGCCGCCGGAGCAGACCGTCTGGATCCTCTGCGCGCCGAGTGAGGCCGACCTCCTCCCGACCATCCGGTCACGCGTGCGGTCGCTCCGACTCCGCGAACCCGACGTGGCGGACGTGTCCCGCCTCATCAGCCTCCGCACGGGGGTGGACGAGGCCGTCGCCGAGCAGGCCGCCCGACACGCGCAGCGCCACATCGGCATGGCCCAGCGACTCGCCACCGACGACGCCGCCCGGCGACGCCGCGACGAGACGCTCCGCGCCGTGATGGGCGTGCGCGGGGTCAACGACGCGGTCGAGGTCGCCGGGCGCATCATCCAGGCGGCGACGGAAGACGCCAAGGCACTCACGGCCGAGCGGGATGCGGCGGAACGTGCCGCGCTCCTGCGCACCGTCGGGGTCGCCGAGGGGCAGGCCGTGCCTCCGGCGCTGCGGGCCCAGGTGTCCGCGCTGGAGGACGAACAGAAGAAGCGGGCGACGCGGAGTCTGCGGGACGGCATCGACCGCGTCCTCACGGATCTGCAGTCGCTCTTCCGCGATGTCGTGATGCTGCAGTACGGCCGCGGTGACGATCTCATCAATCGCGAGCTGCACGCCGAGCTGGCCGCCCTCGCCGCCGCCTGGAGCATCGAGCGTACGCTCGTCGTGCTCGACCACCTGGCTGAGACCCGTGAGGCGCTGGAGCGCAACGTCGCCCCGCTGCTCGCACTCGAGAGTTTGCTCGTGACCGTCACGAGCGGGAGGAAACCGTGAAGACTCGATCCCTGCCCCGCCTCCGTCGCTCCGCGGCGCTCATCGCCGGTCTGGCCGCCGCCTCGGTCGTGCTCTCCGGGTGCCTCTACGCCATGATCCCGGAGCAGTCCTCGAAGCCGGCCGTGGAGAAGACCCCGGACACCGAGGGTGTCGCGGAAGATCTGCTTCCCTTCTACTCCCAGGAGCTGGACTGGACCGAGTGCGGTCCGGGCTTCGACTGCACGACCGTCACCGCGCCGCTCGACTGGGAAGACCCGGGAGCGGGAGAGATCGAGCTCGCCGTCGTGCGGCATCGCGCCGAGGGCGAGGCGATCGGCTCGCTGCTCACGAACCCCGGTGGCCCCGGTTCCAGCGGCGTCGACCTCATCCAGGGAAGCCTCGACTACGCGGTGGGTCCGGCGCTCATCGAGAACTACGACGTCATCGGCTTCGACCCGCGCGGGGTCGGCGCCTCCACCGCCGTCACCTGCTACGACGCGAAGGAGATGGACGAGTACCTCTACGGCATCCCCTCCGCGCCGCGGGGCACCCCGGAGTGGGAGACCGAGCTGCTCGATTCCGCGCGCGGCTTCGGAGAGGCGTGCGACGCCAACAGCGGGGGCATTCTCCCGTACATCACGACCGTGAACGCCGCCCGCGACATGGATCTCCTCCGCGCCGTCCTGGGCGACAAGGAGCTCAACTACCTCGGGTACTCGTACGGCACGTTCCTCGGGGCGACCTACGCCAAGCTCTACCCGGAGAAGGCCGGGCGGCTCGTGCTCGATGGGGCGATCGATCCCTCCGTCCCCGGTCTCGAGGTCGGTGCCACGCAGGCGCTCGGCTTCGAGTCGGCCCTGCGGGCCTACATGCAGAACTGCCTCGACTCCGGCTCGTGCCCCTTCAGCGGGACGGTCGACGAGGCGATGGCCGATCTCGGCGCCCTGCTCGCGAGCGCGGACCGCACGCCGTTGAAGAACGGCGACGGCCGGCTCATGGGCGCCGACGCTCTGATGACGGCGATCATCGCGGCGCTGTACTCGGAGGACAGCTGGGAGATCCTCACCCAGGCCCTGGAGGAGGCGCTGCAGGGTGACCCGTCGACGGCCTTCCGCCTCGCCGACTTCTACAACGGCCGGGAGAACGGCACCTACATCGACAACTCGACCGAGGCCTTCCGCGCGTACAACTGTATGGACTACCCGGTCGAGGACGACCCTGCGGCCGAGGCGGCCACGGAGAAGAAGATCGCGGAGGGGGCGCCGACCATCGCTCCGTACTGGTCGGGCCCCGACCCGTGCGAGGTGTGGCCGTATCCGCCCACCGGCACCCGCGAGAAGATCACGGCGGAAGGCGCGGGTCCCATCGTCGTCGTCGGTACCACCAACGATCCGGCGACCCCGTACGAGTGGTCGGAGTCGCTCGCCGACCAGCTCTCCGAGGGCGTCCTCATCACCCGCGTGGGGGAGGGCCACACCGGTTACAACAAGGGCAACGTCTGCGTCGACGAGGCGGTGGAGGCCTTCCTCCTCGACGACGTGGTGCCGGAAGACGGCCTGCGTTGCGAGTGAGAGAGCCTCGATTCGCGAGCGAGCGCGAGACAGGGTAATATCGGTGATCGCGCCGCTCACGCGTCGCACGCCGCTTTAGCTCAGTCGGCAGAGCATTTCACTCGTAATGAAAAGGTCGTCAGTTCGATTCTGACAAGCGGCTCAGGAAAACCCCCGGAACCCTCGTGGTCCCGGGGGTTTCCTCGTCTGCGGGCCCGGCCGCGGGGCGTACGCTCGGAGCATGAGCAGAGCGCTTCTCATCGTCGACGTGCAGAACGACTTCACCGAGGGCGGTGCCCTCGCGGTTCCGGGCGGTGATGCGGTGGCCGCCGCCGTCTCCGCCTACCTCGCGTCCCACGCCGACGACTACGAGGTCGTCGTGGCCTCCCGGGACTGGCACGATCCCGACGGCGACAACGGCGGCCACTTCTCCACGACCCCGGACTACACCGACTCCTGGCCCGTGCACTGCGTCGCCGGCACGGCCGGAGCCGACTACGACCCGCTGCTCGTGACTGACGGCGTCACCCACCACGTGCGCAAGGGGCAGGGCCGTCCGGCCTACTCGATGTTCGAGGGGGTGACCGACGACGGGGCGACGGTCGCCGCGGTACTGAGCGCGGCCGGCGTCGTGACGGCCGACGTCGTCGGCATCGCCACGGACCACTGCGTCCGTGCCTCCGCACTCGATGCGATCGCCCACGGCGTCCACGTCCGCGTCCTCACCGACCTGGTCGCCGGAGTGGCGCCCGAACCCAGTGCCGCGGCCCTCGCCGAACTCGCGCACGCCGGTGCCGAGCTCCTCGAGAGCACGGAGGCATGAGCCGCAGCGTCCTCCTCCTCCGTGCGGTCAACCTCAGCGGACGCAACAGCGTGCCGATGGCCCGGCTGCGGGAGGTGCTCGCCGCCGCCACCGACCTGGAGGACGTCTCCACCTACATCGCCAGCGGCAACATCCTCTGCGCGACGCCGCGGGAACCCGCGGCGGCCTGCGCGACGGTCCGGGCAGTCGTCGCGGAGGAGTTCGGTGTCGACACTCCGGTGATCCACCGCACGCACGCCGAGCTCGCCGAGTCCGAAGCGGCCCAGCCCTTCCCGGAGGGGGAGCTGAAGCTCGTGCACTCGATGTTCTTCGAGGGCGCTCCCGCCGCGGGCGCCCTCGAGGCGCTGCACGAGCGCCTCGTCCCGGGGGAGCGTCTCGCCCTGGTCGGACACGATCTGTGGATCGACTACGCCCCCGGCGGGGTGCACACGACGAAGCTCACGAAGGCCGTGCTCGACCGGGCGCTCGGGGTACCCGGCACGGCGCGCAACCTGCGCACCGTGCGGAAGCTCATCGCGCTGACGGCGTGACCACGGCCCGGCTCAGCGCGGTCGGCGGCATCGGGGGATGCGTGGCGAGGTCGACCCGGCGGGAGTCGCAGCCCGCGCACCGGACGTAGACGACGACGCCCTCGCTGGTGGGATGGCGCGACTCCACGAGCCAGGCGTGCTCGTGGGTGTCGGCGGCGGAGGCGAGCCGGGGGATCGGGAGGGTGTCGGAGGAGGTCATGGGACCAGCGTGATGTAATGGTCTTATGCATCTCAACCCTTACGGTGAGTACGCGGTGCTCCTCGCGGCCTCCCTCGCGAACGACTGGCCGGCCGATCGCGCGGGCATCGAGGAGCGGTCGCTCGCGCTCGGGATGACGCAGACGTTTCCGCCGGCCCCGGACGACCACGCGCAGGTGCGCGCCGTGATCGATGACTGGCTGGCCATCGTGGATGAGCCGGACCCTGATGCGCGGGCCGCCCTGCTCAACGATCAGCTCGCCACCGCGGGTGCCTATCCGCGGCTCACCAATCACGATGACGAGGGCTGGCACCTGCACTACCGGGACGACGTGCGCTCGCTGCCCTTCGTGCTGCGCGCGATCATCAACCTCGGCACGGCGCTGCACCTCGTGACCCGAGGGATGAACCGACTCGGGCGCTGCGACGCGCCGCCGTGCACCAACGTCGTCGCGGACGTGACGCGCAACGGCCGCCAGCGGTTCTGCTCCGTGAGGTGCGCGAACCGGGCGGCCGTGCGGCGCCATCGGGCGCGCGTCAGCTGAGGGTCAGGCCGTCTGCCCCGCGTGCTTGCCCTCGCCGATCTCCTCGACGAGCTTGGCGTTGAACGCCGGGAGGTCATCGGGGGTGCGGCTCGACACGAGACCCTCGTCGACCACGACCTCCTCGTCCACCCAGCTCGCGCCGGCGTTGCGGAGGTCGGTCTTCAGGCTCGGGTAGCTCGTGATGGTCCGACCGTCGACGACGCCGGCCTCGATGAGGATCCAGGCGCCGTGGCAGATCACGCCCACGGGCTTGTGCTGCTCGAAGAACGCGCGGGCCAGGTCGATGGAGGCCTGATCCATGCGGAGGTGGTCGGCGTTCACGACGCCGCCGGGCAGCACGAGCGCGTCGAACTGGTCGGCGCTGGCGTCCGCGGCCTTCAGGTCGACGGCCTGTTCGTGACCGTTCTTGCCGGTAATCGCCGCTCCGTCCGGGGCGATGAGCGTGGCGCTCGCGCCTTCCGTCGTCACCGCCTCCCAGGGGCTCGTGAGCTCGCTGTCCTCGAAGCCGTCCGTCGCCAGGAATGCCACGCGGTTTCCGGTGAGAGTCATGGTCCGTCCTTTCGGTGGGAAGTCGCCCTGTTCCGGGGACTCCTCGACCCTCTCGCGGGTCGCCGGACCTCACCAGGGGGTGGCCAGCCGTGAACGACGGTGATACAGAGCCGCCGTGCGGGACGGTGCGACTCCCCTCGGTGGTGAGGATGCGGTGGGCCCCGTGGGGCTCGAACCCACGACCCGCGGATTAAAAGTCCGATGCTCTGCCAACTGAGCTAGAGGCCCGTGCTCCCAGTCTAGGGGGCGCACGACGAGGGGCCGTCGGCGCCACAGCCGCCGACGGCCCCTTCACCTGCCCCGTGTCCCTCCTGACAACAGGGGAGGCCGTGTGCCGGTCGGGTCGCCGGCACCGTCCCTGGCTTACTCAGCCGGGGGCATCAGGACCGAGTCGATGAGGTACACGGTCGCGTTCGCGGTCTGCACGCCGCCGCAGATGACGTTGGCGTCGTTGACCATCCACTCGTCACCGCTGCCGGTCACCTCGAGGTCGGCACCCTGGACGGTGGTGTGCATGCCCTCGATGTCGGACGGCTCGATCTGGCCCGGAACCACGTGGTACGTGAGGATCGAGGTCAGCAGGTCGCTGTCGGTCTTCAGCGTCTCGATGGTCGCGGGGTCGATCTTCGCGAAGGCGTCGTCGACCGGCGCGAACACGGTGAACTCGTCGCCGTTGAGCGTGTCGACGAGGTTCACGTCGGGGTTCAGCTCACCGCTCACCGCCGACACGAGCGTCGTCAGCATGGGGTTGTTCGAGGCGGCGACCGCCACCGGGTCCTGGGACATGCCCTGGATGGAGCCGGCGCCGTCCGGGACCTCTTCCGCGTACGCCGCGCAGCCCGGGCCGACGAGGTTCGCCGCGGGGTCCATCTCCATCGGCGTCGACTCCGACGTCTCCGGCGTCGTCGGCTCCGACGACTCCTCCGTGCTCGTTCCGCTGCCCATGGAACATGCCGAGAGCAGGAATGCGCTCGCCAGACCCAGGGTGACTGCTGCGGTGACCTTCTTCTTGGTGCTGAACATGTCGAGCTCCTTCGAAACTCCGGCCACGGCCTCTC
This sequence comes from Microbacterium sp. CH1, assembly GCF_001595495.1. Taxonomy (NCBI): domain Bacteria; kingdom Bacillati; phylum Actinomycetota; class Actinomycetes; order Micrococcales; family Microbacteriaceae; genus Microbacterium; species Microbacterium sp. CH1. The sequence continues at coordinate 97,725 of NZ_LOSO01000018.1, forward strand.
CGTGGCGTCGAGGGCTGTTCGGAAGCCTCCGCGGATCGGATGGGAGGAATTTCGAGATTCTCCGAGATCGGATCCGATCCAATCCGCTGCGGGGGGTCGGCGCGAACAGCACCCGACAGAGACGAGGACCTCATGGACCTGATCATCATCGGCCTGCTCGGCGGGCTCATCACCGGCATCTCGCCGTGCATCCTGCCCGTGCTCCCGGTGATCTTCCTCACCGGCGGTGCCCAGTCGGCGTCCTACGAGGGGGAGGCGGTGCCGGCGAAGCGCAGCCGCCCCTACTTCGTCATCGCCGGTCTCGTGCTGAGCTTCACGCTCGTGACGCTCGCCGGGTCGCTCCTGCTGGGCCTGCTGAACCTGCCGCAGGACATCATCCGCTGGGTCGGCATCGCCGTGCTGGTCGTCATCGGGGTGGGGCTCATCGTGCCGCGGTTCCAGCACATCCTGGAGCGGCCGTTCCAGCGTTTCGGACAGCGCGAGGTGAAGAACCGCGGCAACGGCTTCGGCGTCGGCCTCGCTCTCGGAGCCGTGTTCGTCCCCTGCGCGGGTCCGGTCCTCGCGGCCATCATCGTCGCCGGCTCCACGGGGCAGATCGGCGTGGGCACCGTGCTCCTCACCGTCTCCTTCGCGATCGGCGTCGCGGTGCCGCTGCTGGTCTTCGCGCTCGCGGGACGCAGCGTCATCGAGCGCATCCGGGCCTTCCGGACGAAGGAGCGCGCGCTGCGGATCGCCGCTGGCGTGGCGATGATCGCCCTCGCCGTGGGACTCGTCTTCAACGTGCCGCAGGCGCTGCAGCGTCTACTCCCGGACTACACCGCGCCGCTGCAGGAGCAGATCGCCGACTCCGAGCAGGTGCAGGACGCCCTCGACCTCGGCGGCCTGGTGAACGAGGAGAACAAGGACCTCGACAAGTGCACGAACGGCGCGACCGAGCTGGAGTCCTGCGGGACGGCGCCGTCCATCAAGGGGATCCAGCAGTGGCTCAACACCCCGGACGGGGAGGCGATCGACCTGAAGGACCTGCGCGGCCAGGTCGTCCTCATCGACTTCTGGGCGTACTCCTGCATCAACTGCCAGCGCTCCATCCCGCACGTCGTGGCCTGGGACGAGGCCTACCGGGACGCGGGGCTGCAGGTGATCGGCATCCACTCGCCCGAGTACGCGTTCGAGAAGGATCCGGGGAACGTCGCGGCGGGCGCGCGCGACTTCGGCATCGAGTACCCGGTCGCTCTCGACAACACCCTCTCCACCTGGACCAACTACCGCAACCGGTACTGGCCCGCGCACTACCTCATTGACGCGGAGGGGACCGTCCGCCACATCTCCTTCGGCGAGGGCAACTACGCCGCGACGGAGGCGATGATCCGGGAGCTGCTGCAGGACGCCGACCCCGACGTCGACCTCCCCGCAGCCACGGACGTGAAGGACGAGACCCCCGAGGTGGGAGCCACGACCCGGGAGACCTTCCTCGGCTCCTCGAAGGACGTCAACTACGGCGGCGGCGACGAGTACCGCCGCGGCGACGGCAGCTTCCGCTTCCCGGACGACCAGCCCAACGACAGCTTCGCGCTGGACGGCGACTGGACCGTGGACACGCAGTACGTCACGCCGACCGCTGAGGACGCGCGGATCCGGCTGCAGTATCGGGCGGCCGAGGTGCGCATGGTCGTCGCGGGGTCGGGCGAGGTGGTGGTCACCGACGCCGACGGGAACGCGCAGACGATCCGGATCGACGGGACGCCGCGCTCCTACGGCCTGCTCGAGCAGGACGACATCGAGAAGGGCACGTTCACGCTCGAGGTTCCCACCGGCGTCGAGGTGTATTCGTTCACATTCGGGTGACGTCTGCACGGGAAGAGGGAGGAGATACGGCATGCTTATGGAGATGGTCATCGATGGGATGGACGTCCCCGAGGACGGGACGGCGCCGCAGGATGCTGTCGCCGACCTCCTCGTCCGCGTCGCCTCCGGTGATCAGGCTGCCTTCGCCACGCTGTACGACTCCCTCTCCTCCCGTGTGTTCGGCCTCATCCTCCGCGTACTCGTGAACCGCGCGCAGAGCGAGGAAGTGCTGCAGGAGGTGTTCCTCGAGATCTGGCAATCCGCTTCCCGGTTCGCTCCGAACAAGGGACAGGGACGAACCTGGGTGATGACCATCGCGCATCGCCGGGCCGTGGACCGGGTGCGGGCTTCGCAGTCGAGTGCGGACCGGGACGTGCGCGCGGGCTTCAAGGACCTCGGCGTCGCGCACGACAGCGTGGCGGAACGGGTGGAGCTGGGGATCGAGGGAGAGCGGGTCGTCGCGGCGCTGTCGGGGCTTCCGGAGGCGCAGCGGGAGGCGCTCGTCCTCGCCTACTACGGCGGTTACAGTCAGAACGAGATCGCGGCGCTCGTGGGAGCACCGCTGGGCACGATCAAGACACGGATGAGAGACGGGCTGACCCGGCTCCGCACGGCGATGGGGGTGACGGCATGAACGAGAAGGACTTCGCGGAACTCGCGGCAGGTGCCGCGCTCCACACGCTCTCGGCGGACGACGAGCGCCGGTACCGCCGTGCCCTCGCTGAGCACCCGGAGTGGGCGGCGCAGGACGACACCGACACCGCCACGGCCGCTCTCCTCGCCGACGGCGTGGCCCCGGTCACTCCGCCCGCCGGCATCCGTGCGGCTCTGCTCGCGCAGATCGCCCAGACTCCGCAGGGCGGCGCCGCGGACTCCTCGTCCGACTCGGGCGAGCCCGACGGACCCGCGGACGAGAGCCCTGCCTCCGGCGCCGCCGCTCCCGCTCCGGCTCGCCGCTGGACCCGGCTCGCTTTCGCGCTCGCCGCATGCCTCGCGCTCCTCGTGGGCGTCGGGATCGGTGCAGTCGCTCTGAACGACCAGCTGAACCGCCCGGCGAGTGTCGTCGCGCTGCAGGAGATCGAATCCGCGGGCGACGCGCAGAAGGCGACGGTCGAGCTCGACGACGGCGCGACGGCGACGGCGCACTGGTCGGGCTCGGTCGGGAAGGCCGTGCTCGTCACGGACGGACTGCCCGAGGTGGCGGACGGCAAGACCTATGAGCTGTGGTTCGTGCGCGGAGAGGATCCCATCGCCGCGGGTGTGTTCGACGTCGACGGCGGGGAGGCCACCGCGCTCCTCGAGGGCGAGATGCAGGCCGGCGACGCCATCGCGGTGACGGTCGAGCAGGAGGGCGGATCGCCGTCCGGGCTCCCCACGACCGACCCGGTGATCGTCATCCCGACGGCCTGACCGTCCGAGGCGGGGCGTACCCTGGAGGGATGCCCGAGCAGCACCATCGCCCCGTGCGTCGTCCGACGAGCGCCTTCGACAACATCGTCGGCGCCCATGATCCCGCCGAGGAGACACGCGTCGCGCACGCCACCGCCTCCGCGTTGCTGACCCGCGTGCGCGAGGACGAGAGCGGGGCGAGCGTCGAGCGGCTGATCGCCTTCACGAGCGAGCACGGGATCGACGAGATCGCGGAGCTGTGGTCGAAGGCGCCGTCGCGCACCCTCCCCGGATCGCTATGGCGGCTGTACGTGCTCCAGCTCGCGATCCACGGCGATCCGCGCACTGCGGCCCTGCTCTACGACCGGGGACGGGTCGAGCTGCCGTCGGCCGACGCCGTGGTCGCCGGGGCGCCCGTGCCGGCGAGCCCGGACGAGCTCGTGGCTCTCATCGACACGATCCTGCGCGGCGCCTTCCGCGGCGACTTCGCCGTGGCACTGGAGCGCGCCGCGGCGTTCTGCCGCGTCCAGGCCTCGGGCGCGACGCACACCGCCGACGACTACGAGTCCACGGAGCCCGCCCGGGCGAGCGAGCTCACCACGCGGGCGCTGCGGCTGAGCAGCTATGCCCAGGACCTCGCGGCCTCGGCGGCCCTGTGGCGCACCGGCGCCCTGGCCTGAGTCCGAGCGGGCGGGCCGGCGTCCGGACAGAGAAAGACCGGGCCGCAAGAACGCCTCTCGGCGGAAGGCCGCTCGCAGCGGCGAAAATTGGAGCCCGGGGTTATGCGGCCCGGCCACTCCAGTGTAACGCGAGGACGCGGTGGGTATTCCCGGCGGCCTAGGCTCGGTGACATGACCCGTCGCTTCGCCCTCATGATCGATCCCGTCACCGCCGACGAGCAGCGTGCCGACTACGCCGACACGTTCACGCAGGTGGACGCCGCGGCCCCCGCCCTCAGCGTTGGCGAGCTGAGCACGCAACGGGGCGACGGCGTGTTCGAGTCCATCGGCGTGATCGACGGACATGCGCAGGAGGTCGTCCCGCATCTGGAGCGCCTTGCGCACTCGGCGCGACTCTGCGACCTCCCGGTGCCGAACCAGGAGCAGTGGCGGCAGGCGATCCAGCAGGCAGCCGCACAGCTCGGGGCGGGGGAGTCGGTCATCAAGCTGATCCTCAGTCGCGGCGTCGAGCACGGGCCGACGCCGACAGCCTGGGTCACGGCGGCTCCGGCGGCGGACTTCGCGGCGGTACGGCGGAACGGCGTCAAGGTCGTCACCCTCGACCGCGGATACGACCTCGGCGCCGCGGAACGGGCGCCCTGGCTGCTGCTCGGAGCGAAGACGCTGTCCTACGCCGTGAACATGGCGGCCCTGCGCGAGGCCAAGCGCCGCGGAGCCGACGACGCGATCTTCCTGTCGAGCGACGGCTTCGTGCTGGAGGCTCCGACGGCCTCCCTCATCCTGCGCTTCGGCGACCGCTTCACGACCCCGGCCCCGAACGGCGGGATCCTGCACGGCACCACGCAGCTCAGCGTCTACGACCACCTTCTCGCGCGGGGCTTCGAGGTCGGGTACGACCGCATCCCCGCCGCCGAGCTGACGCGGGCCGACGCCGCATGGCTCGTGTCGAGCGTGCGTCTCGCGACCGCCATCACTGCGATCGACGGCACGCCGGTCGCCGTGGACGCCGCCCTCACGGACGACCTCAACGCCTACCTCCTCTCCCCGCGCGACTGAGTCCTCCGGGTCCCCGGGCACGACTTCGGAGATGCCGGACGACACGCCGTGGGCCGCGCCCCGACACCGGCGTGTCGTCGACGATCTCCGAAGCTGTGCCGGCACGGGGCGGGATCAGGGGCGGCGACGCATGGTCTCCACGATGGCGCGCTCGACGAGGGGCCAGTCGTGGAGGACCATCGCGTAGTCGAAGCGGAGAGTGGCGTGGCCCCAGCCGGCGGCGGTCGCATCGCGGACCAGATCGCGGTGCCGGAGAGAGCTCTCCTCGTGGTTGGCGCGTCCGTCCGTCTCGATGATGAGCCAGTCCTCGATGAGGAGGTCGACCCGGCCCGTCCCGACCACGCCGACCTGCGTCCGCACGCGCCACCCGTAGCGTCGGATCCTCAGCCGCACCAAGGATTCCAGGCCGCTGTCGGCATCGGCCCGCGAGAAGGCGATGAGGTCGCGCCGCCTCGCCCTCACTGGCCGCGCCACGACTCGGTAGCCCGCCGTCTGTGGACGATCCTCGCCACTCGCGATCCGTGCAGGAGTCACGACCCGTGCGCAGCTTCGGAGATCGAAGGAGACACGCCGAGTCGGGAGGCCAGGCGGCGGCGTGTCCCCGAAGATCTCCGAAGTTGTGCCCGGGGGACGGGGGATGGGACGGGGGTGGGGGGATGGGTCAACCGAAGCGGCCGGAGACGTAGTCCTCGGTGGCCTGCACGGACGGGGTCGTGAAGATGTTCGTCGTGTCGTCGTACTCGATGAGCTTTCCGGGCTTGCCGGTGCCGGCGATGTTGAAGAAGGCCGTCTTGTCGGAGACCCGGCTCGCCTGCTGCATGTTGTGCGTCACGATGACGATCGTGAACTCGTTCTTGAGCTCGCCGATCAGCTCCTCGATCGCGTAGGTCGAGATGGGGTCGAGGGCCGAGCACGGCTCGTCCATCAACAGCACCTCCGGGGAGACGGCGATCGCGCGGGCGATGCAGAGACGCTGCTGCTGGCCGCCCGAGAGGCCGGAGCCCGGACGGTCGAGGCGGTCCTTGACCTCGTTCCACAGGTTCGCGCCGGTGAGGGACTTCTCGACGAGGTCGTCCTGCTCGCTCTTCGACATGCGCTTGTTGTTGAGCTTCACCCCGGCGAGCACGTTCTCCTTGATCGACATCGTGGGGAACGGGTTCGGCCGCTGGAACACCATGCCGACCTGGCGACGCACGAGCACCGGGTCGACGCCGGCGCCGTAGAGGTCCTTGCCGTCGAGCAGCACCTCGCCCTCGACGCGGGCGCCGGGGATCACCTCGTGCATGCGGTTGAGAGTGCGGAGGAAGGTGGACTTGCCGCAGCCCGACGGGCCGATGAAGGCCGTGACGCTGCGCGGCTGGATGTCGAGGGAGACGCCTTCGACCGCGAGGAAGTTGCCGTAGTAGACGTTGAGGTCGTTGACTTCGATGCTCTTGGACACGTGGATTCCTATTCTGAGTGGTCGGGCGCTCAGCGGCCGTTGACCTTCGGGGCGAACAGCTTCGCGATCAGGCGGGCGAGCAGGTTCAGCACCATGACGATGAGGATGAGGGTGAGGGCGGCGGCCCAGGCGCGCGCGACGGCGGCGTCCGGGCTCGTGCCCTGGTTCATGTACTGGTTGTAGGCGAACACCGGGAGGGTCATCATCTGGCCGTCGAAGATGTTCGTGTTGAGGCTCTGCGTGAAGCCGGCGGTGAGCAGCAGCGGGGCGGTCTCGCCGATCACGCGGGAGATGGCGAGCATGACCGAGGTCATGATGCCGGCGATCGAGGTGGGCAGGACGACCTTGAGGATCGTGAGCCACTTCGGCACGCCCAGAGCGTAGGAGGCCTCGCGCAGCTCGTTCGGGACGATCCGGAGCAGCTCCTCGCTGCCGCGCACCACGACAGGCGTCATCAGCACGGCGAGGGCGAGAGCGCCCATGAAGCCCATCGAGATGCCGGGACGGATCAGGAGGGCGAACACCGCGTAGATGAACAGACCGGCGACGATCGAGGGGATGCCCGTCATCACGTCGACGAAGAACGTGATGGCCTTGGCGATCTTGCCGCGGCCGTACTCGACGAGGTAGATCGAGGTCATCAGACCGACCGGCACGGAGATGATCGTGGCCGTCAGCGTGATGAGGATCGTGCCCCAGATGGCGTGCACGATACCGCCGCCGTCACCGACGACGTTGCGCATCGAGTAGGTGAAGAACTCGGCATCGAAGCGCTCGAGGCCGTTCGCCACCACGGTCCACAGCAGGGAGATCAGCGGCAGCAGGGCGATGAGGAAGGCCGTGGCGACGAGAGCCGTCATCAGGCGGTCGACGGCCTTGCGACGGCTCTCCGCGATGGAGGAGATCACCGTGATGATCACCATGTAGAGCAGGATGCCGACGACGACGGTGCCCGCGATGTTGAAGTCGGCGAGCGGGGTGTCCGAGCCGGCGGCGGCGACACCGAACACCGCGGCGGACACGACGAACGAGACGCCGAGGAGGGCCCACGGAGCCCACTTCGGCAGGCGGCCGGAGGTGAGGGCGGTGGTGCTCGCGGCGGGCGGAGCGCTGGTGAGGGCGGTCATGTCAGTTCGCTCCCGAGAACTCGGCGCGGCGGGCGACGATCCAGCGCGCCAGCGCGTTGACCGCGAAGGTCACGACGAAGAGGATGAGGCCGGTCGCGATCAGCGTGTTCACGCCGGTGCCGTGCGCCTCCGGGAAGGCGAGCGCGATGTTCGCGGGGATCGGCGTGGGGTTCGTGGCGGTGAGCACGAGGAAGCTGACGACCGCCGAGGGGGAGAGCACCATCGTCACGGCCATCGTCTCGCCGAGCGCGCGGCCGAGGGCCAGCATCGCCGCCGACACCATGCCGCCGCGGGCGAAGGGGAGGACGGCCATGCGGACCATCTCCCAGCGCGTGGAGCCGAGGGCCAGGGCCGCCTCCTCGTGGAGCTTGGGGGTCTGCAGGAAGACCTCGCGGCAGATGGCGGTCATGATCGGGATGCACATCACGGCGAGGACGAGGGCGGCGGTGAGGATCGTCTTGCCCGTCGCGGAGACCTGACCGCCGAAGAACGGCACCCACGAGGCGTTCTCGTTGAGCCACACGTAGATCGGCTGGAGCATGGGGGCGAGCACGAGGCCGCCCCAGAGGCCGAACACCACGGAGGGCACCGCGGCGAGCAGGTCGATGATGTAGCCGAGGAACGACGCGAGCCGCCGGTGGGCGTAGTGCGAGATGAAGAGCGCGATGCCGATGGCGATCGGGGCGGCGATCAGCAGGGCGATGAACGAGGCCCAGAGGGTGCCGAAGACGAGCGGCCAGACGTACACCCAGAACGACTCGCCCCGGAGGATGTGGTTGTCGGTGGTGTCGAGCTGGAACGCCGGCAGGCTCTGGATGATGAGGAAGGCGGCGACGAGCGCCAGCACGATCAGGATGATGATGCCGGCGGCCAGCGCGGTGCCGGAGAAGACCCGGTCGCCGAGGCGCTGCTTGGCCTTGATCGGTGTGGGCGGCGCCGGTGTCGGTGCCGGTGCCGTTGTCGGCTCCTGCGCGGTCGTGCTCATGATCTCCCTGTTTCGGGCCGGGTGGAGATGGATCGGGTGCTGACCTGGCGGAGCCCCCGCGCCCGCTCGGGGACGCGGGGGCACCGTCGTCAGTGGATCGGCAGGATCAGCCGACCTGGATGAGGTCGATCGCGGCCTGGACCTGCTCGCGCAGGCCGTCCGAGATCGGGGCGCTGCCGGCGTTCTCGGCGGCGGCGTCCTGGCCCTCGGCGCTCGCGATGTACGTGAAGTACTCCTTCACGAGCTCCGCGACGTTGCTGTCCTCGTACTGCTCGCAGCCGATGAGGTAGCTGACCAGGGCGATCGGGTAGGCGCCGTCCGCGGCGGCGGCCGGGTCGACGTCGAAGACGAGGTCGCCCTCGCCGCGGCCCTCGGCGAGGGGCGAGCCCTCGACGAGCTTCGCGGCGGCCTCGGCCGAGTACGAGACGAAGTCCTCGCCGACGCCCACGGCGACCTGGCCGAGGCCGTCCGCCTGCGAGGCGTCGAGGAAGCCGATCGCACCGTTGCCGGCGGTGAGGGCCTGCTTCACGCCCGAGGTGCCCTGAGCGGCCTCGCCACCCTGGATCGGCCACTCGTCGGAGACCTCGTAGGTCCAGACGTCGGGGGCCGTCGCGCTGAGGTACTTGGCGAAGGTCTCCTGCGTGCCCGAGGGGTCGGAGCGGTGCACCGGCGAGATCGCCAGGTCGGGAAGCTCGACGCCGTCGTTCAGGGCGGCGATGGCCTCGTCGTTCCAGTTGGTGATCGTGCCGGCGAAGATGCCCGCGATCGTGGCGGCGTCGAGGTTCAGCGTGTCGATGCCCTCGAGGTTGAAGGCGACGGCGACGGGGGAGATGTAGAGGGGGACCTCGACGATGTCGTCGGTGGTGCAGGCGCCGAAGCCGCCGGCGGCGATCTCCTCGTCGTTGAACGCGCGGTCCGAGCCGATGAAGTTGCTGCCGCCCTCGAGGAAGTTCTCGCGGCCGGTGCCGGAGCCGGTGGGCTCGTAGTTGACCGTAACATCGGGGTTGGCGGTCTGGAAGGCGGCGACCCAGGCCTCCTGGGCTGCGGTCTGCGAGGACGCGCCGGTCGCGTCGATCGTGCCGGAGAGCGTGGACTCCGAGGGCTCTTCGCTGGAGCCGCCGGCTCCGCCTTCGTTCGCGGCACAGCCGGCGAGGGCGAGAGCGGCGACGGCGCCGATGGCGCCGATTCGTGCGATTCGGGAGATCTTCACTGTGGATCCTTCGATCTTGGAGGGGTGGGGCCCGGTGCAGGGCACACAGTGACGCTAGGGGCGACGGTTAACGAGACTCTCCCGCGCAGGTGAACGGCAGGTGAACGACCGGCGACTCTCTGGAGCCGATCCCCGTCACCGCGCGGCCCCCTCCGTTTCGAATCGCCCACTTTGCGCCATTTCCGGCCGAGATGCAGCGAAGTGCGCGATTCGAACGAGGGGGGTCAGACCTTCGGCGCGTGGGTCTCGATCGAGATGATGCCGGAGCCGGGATTGGTCGCCGAGACGTGCACCACGGAAAACGCGCCGGTCTCCAAGTCGGCGGCGCTGCCGACGTACGAGCCGTGCACGGTGCCGGTCGCGAGGGCGATCTCCGAGAGGAGCGCAGGCAGCACCGGGCCGTGGCTGCAGAGCACGGCGGGCTTGCCGGCGCGGATGCGGCGGCCGACGACGGAGCGGAGATCGGCGAGGCCGTCCTCCCAGGCGTCCTGGCTGATCTTCTCGGTGAGCACCGGCTTGCGGTCCAGGGCCTTCGCGAGCGGCGTGACGGTCTGCACGCAGCGCACCGCGTCGCTGGTGACGATCTTGCGCACGCCGAACGCGCGGAGCGGACCGACGATGGCCTTCGCCTGCCGCTTCCCCCGGTCGGTGAGGGGACGCGCGGCGTCGGCCTTGTCCCACTCCGAGCGGGGCAGGGCCTTCGCATGCCGGAGGGCGATCACCGGGAAGGTGCGGAGCACGCCGTCGTCCACGAGCGCGGCGAACGCATCGAGGATCTCGAGATCGACGGGATAGCTCAGCGCGGCGCGGGCCTTCTTGAGGGTGACCCACTCCAGCGCGGCGATCTCGCGGTTGGGCACGAAGGTCGAGGCGCGGATCGCGGCGTCCGTCGCCTCGGCAGCCCAGTAGTGCACGACCTTCTGCTTGCGGGACGCGAGGTGGTAGCGGCTGATCCCGACCGGCACGCCGAGGGCCACGCGGATGCCGGTCTCCTCGTGCACCTCGCGGACGGCGGTCTCCGCGAGCATCTCGCCCGGGTCGACCTTGCCCTTCGGTAGGGTGACGTCGCGGTACTTCGTGCGGTGGATGAGCAGGATCCGCAGCTTGCCGTCGACCAGACGCCACACGACGGCGCCGGCCGCGTACACGGCCTTGTCCGCCCACTTCGCGTCGGCCGCGGACGGCGGGAGCTGGACCTGCCGCGCCGTCATCGAACCGCCCGCGCCCGACGACGTCGCTGGATCATCCCCATGGTCTTATCCTGCAGGTCGGTGAGCGGCTTGCCGTCGGCATCCACGGCGTGGCGCTCCCACACGCCGTCGCGGCCAAGGTGCCACGACGAGGTCCGGTCGTCCATCGCCAGGTCGAAGAAGGCGGTGAGCTCCTTGAGGTGCGCCGGGTCGGTCACCCGCACCAGAGCCTCGACGCGCCGGTCGAGGTTGCGGTGCATCATGTCGGCGCTGCCGATGTACACCTGCGGGTCGCCGTCGTTCTCGAACGTGAAGATGCGCGAGTGCTCGAGGTAGCGGCCGAGGATGCTGCGGACGGTGATGTTGTCGCTGATGCCGTCGAGGTCGGGCCGCAGGCTGCAGATCCCGCGCACCCACACGTCGACCTTCACCCCCGCGGCGCTGGCGCGGTAGAGGGCGTCGATGATCTCCTCGTCGACCATCGAGTTGACCTTGATGCGGATGTGCGCGGGCTTGCCCGACTCGGCGATCCGGCGTTCGGCGTCGATCAGCCGCACGAGGCCCTTGCGGAGGTGGAGCGGGGCGACGAGCAGACGCTTGAACTTCTTCTCGATCGCGTAGCCGCTGAGCTCGTTGAACAGCCGGGTGAGGTCCTTGCCGACCTGGGCATCGGCGGTGAACAGACCGAAGTCCTCGTAGATGCGGCTCGTCTTCGGGTTGTAGTTGCCGGTGCCGACGTGCGAGTAGTGCTGGAGCTTGCCCTCCTCCTCGCGGATCACGAGGGCGAGCTTGCAGTGGGTCTTGAGCCCGACGAGGCCGTACACCACGTGCACGCCGGCCTTTTCGAGCTTGCGCGCCCACACGATGTTGTTGGCCTCGTCGAAGCGGGCCTTCACCTCGACGAGCGCGAGCACCTGCTTGCCGGCCTCGGCGGCGTCGATGAGGGCCTGCACGACGGGGCTGTCGCCGGACGTCCGGTACAGGGTCTGCTTGATGGCGAGCACGTGCGGGTCGCGGGCGGCCTGCTCGAGGAACGCCTGGACGCTCGTGGTGAAGGACTCGTACGGGTGGTGCACGAGCACGTCGGACTTCCGGATCGCCTTGAAGATGTCCGCACGGGTGTTGGAGCCCGTCGGCTGGAAGGCCAGCGCGGTGGTGGGGAGGTGCGGCGGGTACCGCAGATCCGGGCGATCGATGCGCGACAGGTCGAAGAGGCCGCGCAGATCGAGCGGCCCGGGGAGGCGGTAGACCTCCTGGTCGGTGATGTCGAGCTCGCGCACGAGGAGGTCCATCGTGACCTCGTCCATGTCGTCGGTGATCTCGAGCCGGATCGGCGGCCCGAACCGGCGGCGCAGCAGCTCGGCCTCCAGCGCCTGGATGAGGTTCTCGCTCTCGTCCTCCTCGATCTCCACGTCCTCGTTGCGGGTGAGGCGGAACGCGTGGTGGTCGAGCACCTCCATGCCGGGGAACAGGTCGCCGAGGTGGTTGGCGATGAGCTCCTCAAGGCGGAGGAAGCGCTTGATCTCGCCGGTGGACGGCACCTCGACGAAGCGCGGCAGCATGGGCGGCACCTTGAGGCGGGCGAACTCCTGGCGGCCGGTCCGCGCATTGCGGATGCGGATGGCGAGGTTCAGGGAGAGCCCGGAGATGTAGGGGAACGGGTGCGCCGGGTCGACCGCCAGCGGCATCAGCACCGGGAAGACCTGCGCGCCGAAGTAGTCGGACAGCGCGCTGCGCTCGTCGTCGGTGAGATCCGACCACTCCGTGATCTCGATGCCGGAGTCGGCGAGGGCGGGGCGGACGAGCTTCGTCCAGGCGTCCGCGTGGCGGAGCTGGAGGGCGTGCGCCTCGCGCGAGATGTCGGCGAGGGCGTCGACGGGGGAGCGTCCGATGTTGGTCGGCACGGCGAGACCGGTCATGATGCGCCGCTTGAGACCGGCCACGCGCACCATGAAGAACTCGTCGAGGTTGCTGGCGAAGATCGCCAGGAAGTTCGCCCGCTCCAGCTCCGGCAGCGACGGGTCCTCCGCGAGTTCGAGCACCCGCTGGTTGAACGCGAGCCAGCTCAGCTCGCGGTCCAGGTAGCGATGGTCGGGGAGCTGCGAGTCCGGCGCCTCGACGGCGTCGTCGAAGTCGTCGTCTTCGGCGTCACCGAGTCCGGCGTCGGCGAGTGCGGGATCGATCATGGGGTACATCTAAGCACCGGCAGGTGTCGGGCGTGTGAACGGGGGTCAGCGCGAGCCGACCAGGCTGTCGTCCTCGTAGACGTTGAAGCGGTAACCGACGTTGCGCACGGTGCCGATGATCTGCTCCTGATCGCCGAGCTTGGCGCGGAGCCGTCGCACGTGCACGTCGACGGTCCTGGTGCCGCCGAAGTAGTCGTACCCCCACACCTCGCTGAGCAACTGCTCGCGGGTGAACACCCGGGACGGGTGGGTGGCGAGGAAGTGCAGGAGCTGGAACTCCTTGTAGGTGAGGTCCAGCGGCCGCCCGTGGAGCTTGGCCGAGTAGGACTGCTCGTCGATCGTGACCCCGGAGGCCTGCACCCGCGCCGGTTCGGCGACCTCGTCCCGTCGCGCGAGCGCCAGACGCACGCGCGCGTCGATCTCCGCCGGACCGGCCGTCGCCAGCAGGACGTCGTCGATGCCCCACTCGCCCGACAGCGCGCTCATGCCGCCCTCGGTCACCACGAGCAGGAGCGGCGCGTCCTGTCCGGTGGCCCGCAGCAGACGGCACAGCGACTTCGCCCCGACGAGGTCGTGACGGCCGTCGACGATCACGATGTCGTACTCCGGGGCATTGATCAGCTGCGCCGGCTCCGCCGGGATCTGCCGCGTGCGATGGCTCAGCAGCTCGAGGGCGGGCAGCACCTGCTCCGAGAGCGGAGCATTGGTCAGAACCAGCACCAGGGCCACGCGCACTCCTCACCGGCGGGGGGATCGACGCCGTGCCGCCATGATAGCGGCCACCGATGCGCAAGAATGGAGACATGTCAGAACCGGCACTCGCGCCCCGCAACGCCTTCACCGGCGTCATCGCGGTCTGGGCGACCGCGTTCGTCGGCAGCATCGTCATCGGGATCTTCGCTCCGGAGGAGTGGCGCATCCCCTGGATGCTGGTCGGCTTCGGGGCGGTGGTGCTGCTGTCGTTCGCCGTGCAGCTCTGGTACGGCCGCACGCAGGGCTTCATCTTCCGCGTCGCGAGCAGCGTGACCGGTGCGCTGCTGCTGATGGGGATCATCTCGGTCGGCTTCGGCCTGGCCGCCCTCATCCCCTCCTGACCCGGATCGCCGGGGGTAAGGTGGAGGTCATGGACATCATGGCGCTCGAAATCTTCTTCATCGGCCTGCTCGGCCTGGCGAGCCTCGCGATCGTTTTCGTGTCGGCCGTGGTGCTGCGCAACCTCTTCCGCGGCCAGCGCTGACGAACATGATCGAACTCCCCACCGACCTTCCCGCCGACCTCGCCCCGCTGGCGTGGCTGATCGGCGTGTGGGAGGGGTCCGGGGTGATCGACTACCCGGTCGGCGAGGAGCGTCTGCAGGGCGAGTTCACGCATCGCGTCAGCTTCAGCCACGACGGCGGACCGTTCCTCAACTACGCGGCCACGGCGACCTTCGTCGGTGACGAGGGGGCGCCCGCCGTCCCGCTGACCGCCGAGTCCGGTTTCTGGCGTCTGGCGCGTCCGGCCGCGGCGACCGACGCGGGACCGGCGCTGCTGCCGCCGACGGCGACCCCTGTCACCCGCACGGTCGACGACGTGGAGGCCCTGCGGTCGGACAACGGCGCGTTCCCGCTCGAGGTGTCGCTGGCGCGCTCGGACGGCATGCTCGAGTACTACCTCGGCGAGATCAACGGACCGCGGGTCGACCTCGCGTCGGACGCGATCGTGCGTGGCGCCGGCGCCAAGGACTACGGCTCCGCCTCGCGGATGTACGGACTCGTCGACGGACACCTGCTGTGGGCCTGGGACATCGCCGCCCTCGGCACACCTCTGCGGGCGCACGCCTCGGCGCGTCTCGCCCGCGTCTGAACGGAGCACACCGTGAGCACCAGCGTCTTCGACGGCGTCCCCGGCGCGACAGCGGGGGAGCGCGGGATCGCCCACTTCGGCGATCCGTTCCGGGAGCAGCGCCGCCTCGCGGCCGGAACGGCGATCGCGCCCCTGGACGACCGGACGGTCATCGAGGTGTCCGGCCCCGAACGCCTCCCCTGGCTCGACTCCATCACGTCGCAGGCGGTGGGTCGTCTGCGCGCAGGGGAGAGCACCGAGCTCCTCGTCCTCGATCCGCAGGGACGGGTGGAGCACGCGGCCGGCGTCCTCGACGACGGCACCTCGACCTGGCTCCTGGCGGACGCCGGCGACGCCGAGGGTCTGGCGACCTGGCTGACGCGGATGAAGTTCCGCACCCAGGCCACGGTCGAGCTGCGCCCCGACCTCGCGCTGCTCGGCTTCGTCGACGGCGGTCCCGCGGCCGAGCGCGTGCGCGGCCTCGACGACGCGCGGATCTGGGTCGACCCGTGGCAGCAGGTCGCCGTCGGCGGCCATCAGTACGCGGATGTGGCCGCGCACCCCGGGGCCGACCTCGCCTGGCGGGTCGGCATCGTGCCCGAGACGGCGGCGCGGGCGCTCGCCGCGGAGCTCGATCGGGAAGATGCCGCCGGTCTCCTCGCCGCCGACGCTCTGCGCATCGCCGCCTGGCGCCCGCGGTGGGCGGCCGAGGTGGACGAGCGATCGCTGCCGCACGAGTCGGACTGGCTCCGCAGCGCCGTGCACCTGAACAAGGGCTGCTATCGCGGCCAGGAGACCGTCGCGAAGGTGCACAACCTCGGCCATCCGCCGCGGCGGCTCGCTCTGCTCCAGCTCGACGGCAGCGACGCCGTGCTTCCGGAACCCGGAGCCCCCGTGTTCGCGGGTGATGACGAGGTCGGGCACATCACCTCCTCCGCGCGGCATCACGAGGACGGACCGATCGCCCTCGCCCTCCTGTCCCGCCGGGCCCCGATCGGCGACCTCGTCGTCCGGGCCGAGGGGATCGACATCGCCGCGTCCCAGCAGATCATCGTCCCGGCCGACGCCGGCGCCACCGCGGACATCCCGCGCCTGACGCGGCTGTCCCGCCGGCCCACGGCGCCCGATCCCCGCGACGCCGGGGTCTGAGCCGACGGGCGCCGGTCAGCCCTCGCCGTCCGGACCGGCCGTCGAGCGCTGCGCGGCGATCTCCGCGATCCGTCCCCGGGCGAGGAACCAGCCGCCGATGAGGGCAGGGATCAGCACGCCGAGGCTGGCGACCGTCCACGTGCCCGTCGGATAGTCGAAGGCCATGAGCACGACGACGGACGCGAGGAACGCCAGCGTCAGATACGAGGTGTACGGTGCGCCGAAGAGACGGAACGACGGTCGCGCGACGAGGCCGCGTCGCGACAGCCGGTACAGCCGGAGCTGGCAGAGGATGATGGTCGCCCAGGCCGCGATGATCCCCAGCGCGGACATGTTGAGCACGATCTCGAAGGCCTGTCCCGGCACCACGGCGTTCAGGAGCACCCCGGCGAGGGCGAACACGGCCGTGACGAGGATGCCGACGACGGGCACGCCGCGACGGCTCATCCGACCGGTCGCGCGGGGTGCGGCGCCCGAACTCGCGAGCGAACGGAAGACCCGGCCCGTCGAGTAGAGCCCGGCGTTCAGCCCGGAGACCGCGGCGGTGATCACGATGAAGTTCATGGCGCTGCCGGCCACCGTCCCCACGTCCGGTCCTCCCACGTGCGAGAAGAACGTCACGAACGGGCTCTCCCCGGCACGGTACACCGTGTACGGGAGCAGCAGGGCGAGGAGCAGCACCGATCCGACGTAGAACACGGCGATGCGCAGGATCACCGAGTTCACGGCCCGGGGCATCACCTTCTCCGGGTCCGCCGTCTCGCCGGCGGCGGTGCCGACCAGCTCGATGGAAGCGTAGGCGAAGACGACCCCCTGCATCACGATCACGGCGGGGAGCACGCCTTCCGGCGCGAAGCCTCCGTGCGCCGCGAGCATGGGGATCCCCGTCGGTCCCTGATCGGTCTGCCAGCCGGCCGCGAGGAACACCACGCCGATCACGAGGAAGAGGGCGAGCGCGGCGACCTTCACGAGCGAGAACCAGAACTCCATCTCGCCGAACAGCCGGACCGAGACGAGGTTGAGGCCGACGACCACGATCAGGGCGATCAGCGCGAGCAGCCATTGGGGCACGACGCGGAACGCCGACCAGTAGTGGACGTAGAGCGCCACGGCCGTGGAGTCGACGATCGCCGTCATGCCCCAGTTCAGCAGATACAGCCAGCCGGCGGCGAAGGCCAGTCGCTCGCCGAAGAACTCCCGCGCGTACGAGATGAACGATCCGGAGGAGGGGCGGTGGATGACGAGCTCTCCGAGGGCGCGGAGGATGAAGAAGGCGAACACCCCGCACACCAGGTAGGAGACGGCCAGCAGGGGTCCCGCGGCGTTCAGGCGTCCGCCCGCCCCCATGAACAGCCCGGTGCCGATCGCGCCGCCGAGGGCGATCATCTGCAGGTGCCGCGCCTTCAATGCCGTCCGATAGCCGGACTGCTCATGCGCGAAGTCCTGCGCCGACGTCAGGACGTCGCCGAGTCGCTCGCGGTCGTTCTCCTGTGCCTCTGCGGATCCTTCCGCCTTCGCGCTCTCGGTCGTCATCGCCTCTCCTGCCCTGGGAACGCATGGCGATCGAGTCGGCGCACGCGTCGGTACGGCCCGCCGCGTACGACGCTAGCGGTGCGCAGGCCCGGGGTGAGGTGCGCACCGGTATACAGCAGGAGCGTGTCCTCGCGCGGTGCCGTCAGGCCGGTGCCACGGCGTCCCACGGCAGGGTGAGCTCACCCAATCGCCAGCGGCTCCGCCCGCCCTGCACAGGCCAGCCCTGCGCGCGCAGCGCGGTCACCGCGGCAAGGAAGCGCTGCGTGGCCCCGAAGGTCGACAGGGGAGCAGCGCGCTCCCACTCCCGGTCCAGGTCGACGAGCAGCGCATGGATGCGCTCGCCGGGGACGTTGTGGTGGATGAGGGCCTTGGGCAGCCGCTCCGCCACGATGCTCGGGACCTCGAGCCCGCGGAGGCGGAGGGAGACGGTGAAGCGGAGCGGCGTGCCGCCGGGATCGACATCGACCCAGCTCGCCACGCGCCCGATCTCGTCGCAGGTGCCCTCCACCAGGAGCCCGTCCGGCGCGAGGCGGTGCGCCATCGTCCGCCAGGCGGCGGCGACCTCGACCTCGTCGTACTGCCGAAGGACGTTCATCGCCCGGATGACAGCGGGGCGCCGACCGCCGGGGAGCGGTACCTCGAACCCGCCGCGGGCGAAGGAGACGCGGAGGTCGGCAGGGAAGGGCGTGCGGCCGGCCCGGACCTCGACGAGCTGCTGCTCCGCGGTGGCCACCCGGTCCGGGTCGAGCTCCAGGCCGCGCACCTCCGCGTCCGGCCGCACGCGCCTCAGCCGGGCGGCCAGCTCGAACGCGGTCACCCCGCTCGCCCCGAAACCGAGGTCGACGACGAGGGGGTCCGCCGCGCGCCGGAAGGCGGGGGAGGCGGCGATCCACCGGTCGTTCCGACGCAGCCGGTTCGTCCCTGTCGTGCCGCGGGTCGGCCGACCGAGGGGAGATGACGCCATGCGTCCATCCTCCCTCCTCCGCCGCTGTGCCCGCTCCGCGCCCCCGGATAAACTGGCGACATGACTGCGAAGCGCACCCTGATCCTGCTCCGCCACGGCCAGAGCGAGTGGAACGAACTGAACCTCTTCACCGGCTGGGTGGACGTCCGCCTCACCGAGCAGGGCAAGGGCGAGGCCCGTCGCGGCGGTGAGCTGCTCGCCGAGTCCGGGATCCTGCCCGACGTGCTGCACACGTCGCTGCTGAGCCGCGCGATCCAGACCGCCGACATCGCGCTGGACGCGGCCGACCGGCTGTGGATCCCGGTGAAGCGGTCGTGGCGCCTCAACGAGCGTCACTACGGCGCGCTGCAGGGCAAGGACAAGGCGCAGACGCTCGAGGAGTTCGGTCCGGAGCAGTTCCAGCTGTGGCGCCGCTCGTTCGACGTGCCGCCGCCCCCGCTGGACGACGCGAGCGAGTTCAGCCAGGTGGGCGACGCCCGCTACGAGGGCATCGACGGCGAGGTGCCGCGCACGGAGTCGCTCAAGCTCGTCATCGACCGCCTCCTGCCGTACTGGGACGCGGAGATCGTCCCCGACCTGGAAGCCGGCAAGACCGTCCTCGTGACCGCGCACGGCAACTCGCTGCGCGGCCTCGTCAAGCACCTCGAGGGCATCAGCGACGACGACATCGCCGGCCTGAACATCCCGACCGGCATTCCGCTGGTGTACGAGCTCGACGAGAACAACGCGCCGACCGGTCCCAGCCGGTACCTCGACCCGGAGGCCGCCGCCGCCGGTGCCGCGGCCGTGGCCGCCCAGGGCAAGAAGTAACCGAGACCCCGGTTTCACGCCGAGACCCCCTGCTGCAGTCGCCTGCAGCAGGGGGTCTCGGCGATAAGGCGGGGTCTCGTCAGGCGTGGCCGAGCTGCTCCTGCTGCTCCACCGCGAGGGCGATGTCCTCCTCCTCGACGTGCCAATCGCCCGTCGCGAGGTAGACGACCTTCTTGGCGACGGCGACCGCGTGGTCCGCGAACCGCTCGTGGTAGCGGCTCGCGAGCGTCGCGTCGACCGTGGCGACGGCCTCGCCCTTCCAGTTGTCGCTCAGCACCTTCTCGAAGACGCTGGCGTGCAGTTCGTCGACGTCGTCATCGGCGTTGCGGATCGCGTCGGCGAACTTCAGATCCTGGGTGCGGAGGAGTTCCGTGAGCGTGCGGGAGATCTCCACGTCCAGCTCGCCCATCTTCACGAACGTGCCCTTCAGGCCCTTCGGGATCGCGCGCTCCGGGAAGCGCAGGCGGGCGAGCTGGGCGATGTGCTCGGACATGTCGCCCATCCGCTCCAGGGACGCGCTGACGCGGAGCGCCGTGACGACGATCCGGAGGTCGCGCGCGACCGGCTGCTGTCGGGCGAGGATCTCGATGGCCTGCTCGTCCAGCGCGACCGCGAGCTCGTCGATCTTCGCGTCGTCGGCGATGACCTCCTCGGCCAGCGCGACGTCGCTCGTGGCGAACGCGCGGGTCGCCTTGTCGATGGACACCGTGACGAGCTCGGCGATCTCGACAAGGCGGGACTGCAGGTCCTCGAGGGACTGGTGGAAGACTTCGCGCATGGTGGGCGCAACCTTTCATTCGGATCCCGGCTGACGGTCCAGCGCGGGGCGGCGGGGCGTCCGCAGGGAGAGGACTGCGCGCGCGCAGGCCTGAAGCGATTGTCTGCTCCGAAGGTTAACGAACGGTGCCCAGCGAGTGAATAGTACGTCTCCGCTCCCCGGGATGACGCGGAAACCCGCCGGATCGACGGTGAACGCGCTCTACGCTGGAGTCATGACCCTGCCGCAGCTCGCGCTGTCCTCCCTCGCCATCGGGTTGGCGATCGGCGTGGGCCTCTCGCTCCTCGTCGTCTGGGCGTATCGGGCGCGGGCGCGGGCGGAGGAGGAGACGTCGATGACGATCCCGCCCGGGATCACCGACGTGCTGCGCAGCATGGACGACGCCGCGTGCGTGGTCGACGTCTCCGGTCTCGTGCTCGCCACGTCGAAGGCCGCCGCACGGTTCGGGATCGAGGTCGGATCGACGCTCGACAATCCGGAGCTCCGTCAGCTCGTGCGGGGCGTCCGCTCGACGGGGGAGACGGCGACCGCCTCGATGCGGATCACCCGCGGCGGTCTCAGCCTCGACCCGCGTCTCGTGTCGGCCAGGGCGAGTGCGATCGGGGCGCGCCTCGTGCTCCTCATCATCCGTGACGTGACCGAGCAGGAGCGCCTCGACCAGATGCGTCGCGACTTCGTCGCCAACACGAGCCACGAGCTCAAGACGCCCGTCGGGGCCGTGAGCCTGCTCGCGGAGGCCATCGAGTCCGCCGCCGACGACCCCGCCCAGGTCCGGGCTTTCGCGTCGCGGATCTCGGCGGAGGCCGGCCGTCTCGGTCAGCTCACCGGACGCATCATGAGTCTGTCCCGGCTGCAGGCGGAGGACGGGCTGACCGAGGTCGCCCCGGTCTCGATCGACGAGGTCATCGCCTCCTCGATCGAAGCCCACGTCGTGCAGGCCGACTCCGCCGGTGTGGAGCTCGCCCGCGGTGGAGACCGCGGCGTCTGGGTGCGCGGCGACGCGCAGATCCTCATCGAGGCGGTCGGCAACCTGATCGCCAACGCCATCGTCTACTCGCCGCGCGGCTCCCGGGTGGGCGTCGGGGTGAAGGCCGACGACGACGTCGTGGAGATCGCCGTCTCCGACCAGGGCATCGGGATCGCCGAGGCCGACCGTGAGCGCATCTTCGAGCGGTTCTACCGCGCAGACGAGGCCCGCTCCCGGCGCACCGGCGGCACCGGCCTCGGGCTGTCCATCGTCAAGCACGCCACCCAGCGCCACGGAGGAGAGGTGCGGCTCTGGTCGCGCCCGGGCCGCGGGTCCACGTTCACCATCCGCCTGCCCCGGATCGACGCCCCGGCGAACGCCGGGCAGGGCAAGAAGAGCAAGAAGAAGCGCGCGCGCAAGGCCGTCCCCGCCACCGGGGCGACGCGCGTCCGAAACGGAGAGACCGCATGACCCGCATCCTTCTCGTCGAAGACGAGCCCGACCTCGCCGACCCTCTCGCGTACCTGCTGCGTCGGGAGGGCTACGAGGTGGAGATCGCCGAGGACGGTCCCGGTGCGCTGACGGCCTTCCGGGAGCGCGGCGCGGACATCGTGTTGCTCGACCTCATGCTCCCGGGGATGCCGGGCACGGAGGTGTGCCGACAGATCCGCTCCACGTCCGCCGTGCCGATCATCATGCTGACGGCGAAGGACTCCGAGGTCGACATCGTGGTGGGGCTCGAGCTCGGCGCGGACGACTACATCACCAAGCCGTACTCGTCGCGGGAGCTGCTCGCCCGGATGCGTGCCGTGTTGCGGCGGGTGGTGCAGGCCGAGGCCGAGCTCGACGAGCGGGTGCTCGAGGGCGGGCGCGTCTCGCTCGACATCGATCGGCACACGGTGGCGGTGGCCGGTGAGCAGATCAACATGCCGCTGAAGGAGTTCGAGCTGCTGGAGGTGCTGATGCGCAACTCCGGCCGGGTGCTCACGCGCGGCCAGCTCATCGACCGCGTGTGGGGGAGCGACTACTTCGGCGATACCAAGACACTCGACGTGCACATCAAGCGCATCCGCTCGCGGATCGAGGAGAACCCCAGTGAACCGGTGATGCTCGTGACCGTCCGCGGCCTGGGGTATCGCTTCGAGGGCTGACCACAGACAGGAGAGGCCGGCACCCGTGGGTGCCGGCCTCTCCTGTCTGTCTGCGGACTCAGTCCTTCGGAGCGAGGTCCGAGTAGTACGGCAGGGTGCCGTCGAGGACGGGCACCTGCGTGGTCACACCGGCCGAGTCGCCGGAATGGAAGTGCATCGCGACGGTGGCGCCGGGCATGGTGTCGAGGTCGACGATCTCCACCGGCTCCTGGTCGGCGCCGAGGCTGATCGATCCGCCGGCGGGCACCGTGATCTCGAACGGCTCGCCACCCTCGAGGGAGACCGTCAGGGTGGCGCGGTCCTGCGTCGGGTTGACGATCGCGCCCACGAAGTTCCCGGCCGTGCCGTCGTCGTTCGCGATGATGAGGGCATTCCGGACGGCGATGGGGCCGTCCTCGTCCGACACGTTCACGCCGTCCGAGGCGGCGTACTCGGTCTTCGTCGCCTGCGGCGTGATGAACGTGCACCCGGTCGCGCCGAGCAGAACGAGGGCGCTGATGGCGGCAGACGCGACAAGGCGCGATTTCACGGGTCCTCCTGAGGTCCGACGGGATATCCCTCCCCATTCTATGGGTAAGTCGAGGAGCCGCTGGGAACAGGAAGCGCGAACCTTAGCGCATATCCCCTGTGGTATCCTTGAGGTTGCCGAAAGGACATGTTTTTATGCTTTTTGAGGTTGGCGAGACCGTCGTCTATCCGCACCATGGCGCTGCGACCATCATCGAGGTCAAGGAACGCGTCATCAAGGGCGAGACGAAGAAATATCTGAAGCTCAACGTCACGCAGGGTGATCTCATCATCGAGGTCCCGGCCGAGAACGTCGACCTCGTCGGCGTCCGCGACGTGATCGGCAAGGAGGGCCTCGACCACGTGTTCGAGGTGCTGCGCGCGCCGTTCACCGAGGAGCCCACCAACTGGTCGCGCCGGTACAAGGCGAACCTGGAGAAGCTCGCGTCCGGCGATGTCATCAAGGTGAGCGAGGTCGTGCGCGACCTCTGGCGCCGCGACCAGGACCGCGGCCTGTCCGCGGGTGAGAAGCGGATGCTGGCCAAGGCCCGGCAGATCCTCATCTCGGAGCTGGCGCTGGCCGAGAAGATCGACGAGGACAAGGCGGGCGCACTGCTCGACGAGGTCCTCGCGTCCTGAGACGTCCTTCACGGAAGGCGGGTGCTGCGGCACCCGCCTTCCGTCGTCTCCGCCGGTAACGTGAAGCTGTGAGCATCCTCCCCGTCCCGCACACCGCGATCATCGTCGTCGCCGCCGGCTCCGGCACCCGTCTCGAGGCCGGAGCGCCCAAGGCGTTCGTCGGCATCGACGGCCGTACCATCCTGCGGCACGCCCTCGATGGCGTGTTCGCGGCGGCGCCCCTGCAGGTGGTCGTCGTTGCCCCCGCGGGATACGAGGGCGACGCGCAGACCGAGCTGCTCGCGGCTGCCGGCGATCGTGCCGACCTGGGCCGCGTGGTCACCGGTGGGGCGACGCGGCAGGAATCCGTCGCGGCCGGACTCGCGGCGCTGTGGGGGGACGTGAGCACGGTGCTCGTGCACGACGCCGCGCGCGCGCTGACCCCGCCCGAGGTGATCGACGCCGTGGCGGCGGCCGTAATCGGCGACGCCGGTGCCGTACCGAGCCTGCCGGTCGTGGACACGCTCAAGCGGGTCGCGGACGGCCTCGTCGTGGGCACCGTGGATCGTGCGGAACTCGCGGCCGCGCAGACGCCGCAGGGATTCCCACGTGGCCCGCTGGAAGCGGCCTACGCGGAGGCGACCGCCCAGGGCATCGAGTACACGGATGACGCGGCGCTCTTCGCCGCAGCGGGACACGCGGTACGGCTGGTGCCGGGCTCCGAGCGTTCGTTCAAGATCACGACTCCTGCCGACCTCGAGCGCGCCCGTCTCCTCGTCGCGTCCGCGCCCATCTCGTCTTCCGTGCCTCGCACGTCGGCTGTCGCCGTGAGCGCACCCCGCGTGGGCATCGGCACGGACGTGCACGCCTTCGGCGGCGACGGGCCGCTGTGGCTGGCCGGGCTGGAATGGCCGGGGGAGCCCGCGCTCTCCGGGCATTCGGACGGAGACGCGGTCGCCCACGCGATCGTCGACGCCCTGCTCGGCGCCGCCGGGCTCGGCGACATCGGCGAGCACTTCGGCACCGCCCATCCGGAGTACGCGGGGGCGCACGCCGATGTCTTCCTCTCCCGCACCGCGGAGCTCCTGGCGGAGGCCGGGTTCATGATCGGCAACGTGTCCGTGCAGTTCCAGGGCAATCGCCCGCGGTTCAGCGGACGACGCGGGGAGGCCGAGGCGGCGCTGTCGGCGGCGCTCGGGGGCGCTCCGGTGGCCGTGACGGCCACGACGACCGACGGCCTCGGCTTCCCCGGACGGGGCGAGGGGATCGCGGTCACGGCCGTCGCGGTCGTCATCCCGCGACCCGAGCGGAGTCTCTCAGCGCCCGCCGAGTAGGCTTGAGCGGTGACTCTCCGCCTCTACGACACCCGCGCACAGCTGCTGCGCGACTTCGTGCCTCTCGATCCCGAGAACATCACGATGTACGTGTGCGGACCCACCGTGCAGTCCGGCCCGCACATCGGCCACGTCCGGGCGGCCCTGAGCTTCGATCTCCTGCGCCGCTGGCTGACGCACCGCTACGGCCGCGTGACCTTCGTGCGCAACGTCACCGACATCGACGACAAGGTGCTCGCCAACGCCACGGACGCCGAGCCGTGGTGGGCGCTCGCCTACCGGATGGAGCAGGAGTTCGCCGCGGCCTACGCCGGCATCGGCATCCTGCCGCCCACGTACGAGCCGCGGGCGACGGCCTCCGTCCCGCAGATGCAGGAACTCATCGCGCTGCTCATCGACCGGGGCCACGCGTACCCCGCTCCCGACGGGTCGGGCGACGTGTACTTCGATGTGCGCTCCTGGCCGTCCTACGGCGATCTCACCCATCAGTCGGTGGACGCGATGGAGGCGGCGCAGGACGCCGACCCGCGGGGCAAGCGCAACCCCCAGGACTTCGCCCTGTGGAAGGGGGCCAAGCCCGACGAGCCCGCCGACGCGACCTGGGCGTCGCCGTGGGGGCCGGGGCGTCCGGGCTGGCACATCGAGTGCTCGGCCATGGCGAAGCGGTACCTCGGTGCGGAGTTCGACATCCACGGCGGCGGCCTCGACCTGCGGTTCCCCCATCACGAGAACGAGCTCGCGCAGTCGACAGCCGCGGGTGACGGCTTCGCCCGCTACTGGGTGCACAACGGTCTCGTGACCGTCGACGGCCAGAAGATGTCGAAATCCCTCGGCAACTTCACCCTCGCACGGGACGTGCTCGCGGAGCGGGACCCGCTGGTCGTGCGCTACGCCCTCGCCGCCGCGCACTACCGGTCGAGCCTCGACCTCTCGGAATCGTCCTGGGCGGAGGCGGACGCGGCGCTCGGCCGTATCCGCTCCTTCCTCGATCGCGCATTCCGCGCGGGCGGCGAGGAGATCGGTGCCGAGGACGCGCGGAGCCTGCCCGACGCCTTCGTCGAGGCGATGGACGACGACCTCGGCGTGCCGCAGGCGCTGGCCGTCGTGCACGAGAGCGTGCGGGCCGGGAACTCGGCGCTGGACGCGGGCGACACCGGCACGGCCCTGGACGCGGCGCGGGCGGTGCTCGCCATGACCGGGATCCTCGGTCTGGACCCGCGTACGGGGTCCGGCGCCGCCGGGGGCGCGCAGGCCGCAGCGCTGGACGCGCTGGTGCAGGAGATGATCGCGCAGCGCGCCACCGCGCGCGCGGAGAAGGACTGGGCGGCGGCGGATCGCATCCGTGACGCGATCGCCGCCGCAGGAATCACGCTGGAGGACACTCCGGCCGGAACTCATTGGAGTATCGATGGCTAAGCCAGGGCGCCCCGGCGCGAGCAAGGGAAACAAGAAGGGCCCGACCAAGGGCACCGGCGGTCTCGGGCGCAAGGCGCTCGAGGGTCGCGGGCCCACGCCGAAGGCGGAGGACCGCGCGTGGCACCCCGCCGGCAAGCGCAAGGCCGCGGCCGAGCGCTACGCGGCTGCGGGCGGCAAGGGCAAGCCCGGTGGGCGCCCCGCCTCCGGCGGCAACCCGAACCGCAGCGCCCGGTCGAAGGACAACACCACCGACACCGAGACGGTCACCGGCCGCAACTCCGTGCTCGAGGCGTTGCGCGCGAAGATCCCGGCGACGGCGATGTACATCGCGCAGCGCGTCGAGATGGACGACCGCGTCAAGGAGATGCTGTCGATCGCGACCCACCGCGACATCCCGGTGCTCGAGGTCACCCGCCAGGAACTCGACCGCATGGCCGGCTTCGACGGCGTGCACCAGGGCGTCGCCCTCAAGGTGCCGCCGTACGAGTACGCCCACCCGCAGGACCTCCTGGAGCAGGTCATCGACCGCGGCGAGACGCCGCTGTTCGTTGCCCTCGACGGCATCACGGACCCCCGCAACCTCGGTGCGATCATCCGCTCGACGGCGGCGTTCGGCGGCCACGGCATCATCCTGCCGCAGCGTCGTTCCGCCGGTGTGAACTCCGCGGCGTGGAAGACGAGTGCGGGCGCGGCGGCGCGCATCCCGGTCGCCCTGGCGTCGAACCTCACCACGCAGCTCAAGGAGTTCAAGAAGCAGGGCGTGTTCGTGCTCGGACTCGACGGTGACGGCGACGTCTCGCTGCCCGCGCTGGAGCTGGCGGACCGTCCCGTCGTCATCGTCGTGGGCTCGGAGGGCAAGGGCCTGTCCCGCCTCGTGACCGAGACCTGCGACCAGATCGTCTCCATCCCCATCTCCGCGGCGACCGAGTCGCTGAACGCCGGCATCGCGGCCTCGGTCGCGCTGTACCAGGTCGCGACCGTCCGCGCCGCGGACTGACCGAGAGGAACACGCATGGCCCGCATCATCGTCCTGGGAGGAACCGGCTACGCCGGACGCCACATCGTCGCGGAAGCGGTGAGCCGCGATCACGCGGTCGTCGCCATCTCGCGCTCGACCCCCGCGGATCCGGTCGCGGGCGCGGCGTACGTGCAGGGGACCGCGCTCGACCCCGCGACGCTGACCGAGGCGTTCGCGGGCGCCGATGTCGTGGTCTCCGCGCTCTCGCCGCGCGGTGACATGGAGGACCGTGTCCTCGAGGCGCTGACGAACGTGGTCGCGCTGCTCGACGGCACCGAGACCCGGCTCGGGGTCGTGGGCGGCGCGGGCGGCAGCCTCGTCGCGCCCGGTGGCCCTCGACTGTTCGATCAGGGGTTCCCCGAGGAGTACAAGCACGAGGCGCAGGTCGGCATCGACTCGCTCGCGCTCCTGGAGCGCACCGCGGAGAGCCTGGACTGGTTCTTCGTGCACCCGGCCGAGGTCTTCGGGCCGTGGGCCGAGGGGGAGCGCACCGGACGCTACCGGGACGGCGGTGACGTCCTCGTCCGCGACGAGGACGGGAAGTCGTACATCTCCGGTGCGGACTTCGCCGTCGCGATCGTCGACGAGATCGAGCAGGGCAACCACCACCGCGAGCGGTTCACGGTCGGCTACTGACGCCGTCCGGCGCGGCGCCGACCGGCGGGCACGGACTCAGACGAGGTCGCGCCAGTCCACCTCGTCGTCGTCGCCGAGCGCCAGCGTGCCGGTGACGACGGGGAGGCCCACCGTCTCGGTCGGCGGCCCCATGATGGTGGCCTCGTCGCGCCGGTGGCGGAGCACGTCATTGATGTAGCTCGTCAGCACCTCCGCGAGGGCGACAGAGCGTCCCTGCGCCTGCGACAGGTACCAGCGGTGCTCCAGCACCTGATGGAACACCTCGGCCGGCTCCAGCTTGGCGCGCAGGTCGTAGGGGATGGCGCGGACGACGGGCTCGAAGACGCGCGTGAGCCACTCGTGCGCGTACATCTCCTCGTCCGCCCACTGCTTGGTGGAGCGGGCACGGAACTCGTCGAGGTCGTTGAGGAGCCTCCGGGCCTGGTTCTCCTCGACGTCGAGACCGGTGAGGCGGATGAGTCGGCGCTGGTGGTGCCCGGCATCGACGACCTTGGGCTGGATCTCCACGACCGTGCCGTCGGCGGTCGTCGACATCGACATCTCGTCGATGTCGAAGCCGAGGGCGTTGAGCCGCTCGACACGTTCCGTGATGCGCCAGGTCTCGGCGGCGGAGAAGGACTCCTGCGCGGTGAGCTCGGCCCAGAGGGAGCGGTAGGACGACACGATGCCGTCCGCGATGGCGACGGCGTCGACCCCGTGCTCCAGGCGGCCGCCCGCGGCGAGGTCCATGATCTCCCCGGCGATGTTCGTGCGCGCGAGGTCCAGGTCGTAGGCGCGCTGACCGTCGGTGAGGCCCTCTTCGTGCAGCTCGCCGGTCTCCGCGTCGACGAGGTACGCCGCGAAGGCCCCGGCATCCCGGCGGAACAGCGTGTTCGAGAGCGAGACGTCTCCCCAGTAGAAGCCCACGTTGTGCAGACGCACGAGCAGCAGGGCGAGCGCGTCGACGAGGCGCGTGGCCGTGTCCGGGCGGAGCACCCGGGTGAAGAGGGCCCGGTACGGCATCGAGAAGCGCAGATGCGAGGTGACCAGGGCCGCGGGGAGCGGCGCCCCCGACGAGTCGGTGCGCCCCGCGATAACCGCGACGCGCTCCACGCACGGCACGTCGAGTCGCGACAGGTTGCCGAGCATCTCATACTCCCGGCGCGCCATCTCGGTCGTCGTCTCCTTCACCGCCACCACGCGCCCGGAGAGGTCCGCGAAGCGCACGAGGTGGCGGGAGAGGCCCTTGGGCAGCGAGACGATGTGCTCGGAGGGCCACTTCTCCAGAGGCGTCGACCAGGGCAGAGCGAGCAGACCGGGGTCGACCGTCTTGGCGGTGATCCGGAGGGATTCCTGCATGGGGGCTCCTGAGGGTGCCGGGGAAACGACGCGGCGCGGGCGACCGAAGTCAGCCCGCGCCGCGGTGGAGTGTCCGATCAGGCCGAGACGACCGGCTTGTCGTTCAGGCGGTCGCCCGACTCGAGGTCGAACGCGTGAACGTGACCCGGGTTCGCGGCAAGGGTGACGGTCTCCCCGGCGTTCGGGTGGTTGCGGCCGTCGACGCGGGCGACGAGGTCGGTGCGCTTGCCGTTGATCTCCGTGTGGCCGTAGAGGTAGCCGTCGGCGCCGAGCTCCTCGACGAGGTCGACGACGACCGAGAGGCCGCGACCGTCGGCCGGGCCCACCGTGATGTCTTCGGGGCGGACGCCGACCGTGACCTGCGAGCCCGACGCGCGGCCCACCGTGTCGCGGTCCAGCGGCACGACCTCGGTGCCGAACTGCACGCCGCCGTCGGCGAGGTCGGCGCTGAACAGGTTCATCGCGGGGGAGCCGATGAAGCCGGCCACGAACACGTTGTTCGGCTTCTCGTACAGGTCGCGCGGGGAGCCGACCTGCTGGAGCAGACCGTCCTTGAGCACGGCGATGCGGTCACCCATCGTGAGCGCCTCGGTCTGGTCGTGCGTGACGTAGACCGTGGTGACGCCGAGACGACGCTGCAGCGACGCGATCTGCGTGCGGGTCTGGACGCGGAGCTTGGCGTCGAGGTTCGACAGCGGCTCGTCCATGAGGAAGACCTGGGGCTGACGGACGATCGCGCGACCCATGGCGACACGCTGACGCTGACCGCCGGAGAGGGCCTTCGGCTTGCGGGTGAGGTACTGCTCCAGGTCGAGGAGCTTCGCGGCCTCGAGGACGCGCGCGGCGCGCTCCTCCTTGCCGACGCCCGCGATCTTGAGCGCGAAGCCCATGTTCTCGGCCACGGTCATGTGCGGGTACAGCGCGTAGTTCTGGAACACCATCGCGATGTCGCGGTCCTTCGGCGGCACGTCGGTGACGTCGCGGTCACCGATGAGGATGCGGCCGGAGTTGACCTCTTCGAGGCCGGCGAGCATGCGGAGGGACGTGGACTTGCCGCAACCGGAGGGACCGACCAGGACGAGGAACTCGCCGTCTCCCACCTCGAGGTTGAGCTTGTCGACAGCCGGACGGGTGCCGCCGGGGTACAGGCGGGTGGCCTCGTCGAAAGTCACAGATGCCATCGTGTTTCTCCTTCACCGGCAGGTACGTGCCGGACGATCCGTAGTGAATGAAGCGGCGGAGCGACCCGCCGTGACCCTCCATCGGGTCGGGATCAGTATGGCACGAACGGCCGCACCTGGGTATTTCTCAGCCTCACTGGTTAGCATCGAACCCGGCCGTGCGCAGCGGCGATCACCGCCCGACGGTGGTCGGGGCCAACCCGGACCCCCTGAGACTCAAGAGGAACGATGTCGAGCGACGAAACGCCGAACGTCCCCGCCCCTCGCACTTCGCGCGAGGCCGTGCGGGAGAAGGCACAGAAGGTGCACGCCCAGCAGTCGCGGGCGCGTCTCATGCGACGGATCATCATCGGTGCGGTCGCGATCATCGCGGTCGGTGCGATCGGGACCGCCGTGACGCTCGCCGTGACCTCGCAGACGTCCAAGCCGCAGCTCAGCCCGAGCGGCATGGAGGCGGATGGCGTCGTCGTGACGGACATCGCCTCCGCCGCGATCGGCACCGCCTCCGCCACACCGGAGCCCGAGCCCAGCGAGGCCGGGGCCAGCGAGACGCCATCGCCCGAGCCGTCCGCGGCCGGCGCCGTCGAGGTACACGTCTACGTCGACTACCTCTCGCCCGACGCGGGCAAGTTCGAGCGCGCCAACGCCCGTCTGCTCGCCCAGTGGATCGAGGACGGCGCCGCGACCGTCAGCTACCACCCGGTCGCTCTGCTCACCGCCAGCTCCAACGGCACGAAGTACTCGCTGCGTTCCGCCGCGGCCGCTGCCTGCGTGGCGACGCACTCGCCGGACCAGTTCTACGCGTTCAACCACGACCTCCTCGACGACCAGCCCGATGTGGGCAGCGACGGGATGTCCGACGAGGAGCTCGCCAACCTCGCGGGTGCCGTCGGCGTGGACAACGCCAAGACCGTGCGCTCGTGCATCCAGGACGGCGACTACGTCAGCTGGGCGAAGGAGGCGACGACCCGCGCGCTTGAGGGGCCGCTCCCCGGCTCCGACGACCTCGTGCTCACCGCCGCACCGATGATCGTCGTGAACGGCGAGGCGTACGTCGGGGCGCTGGACGACCCGCAGGAGCTGTCGACGTTCGTCATGTCGGTGGCCAGCGAGGCGTACTACGAGTCGGCGACCCCGACGCCGAGCCCGACCGCCACCTCGGCGCCGGCGCAGTAGTCCGTCGCACGCGCCCGCCATCGCTAAGCTGTGATGGCATCCGCCGACTTGGCGCAATTGGTAGCGCACCGTACTTGTAATACGGGGGTTACGGGTTCGAGTCCCGTAGTCGGCTCCACCCCGGAAGGCCCGCATCTCCCGCGAAACGCGGGGAATGCGGGCCTTGTGCGCATCTCGGCGAGGAGTGCGACCCACTTCACCGGCACCCACGGGCCCAGCGCTAGGCTCTGCGCATGAGCGAACCCGCGGACGAGTCCGGCCCATCGCTGATCCAGCAGCGGCTCGCACTGCAGCGACGGAAGACCTGGGCGATCGTGCTCGCCGTGTTCTGGACGGTGAGCGCCGTCTGGTGGCTGAGCTCCGGTGTTCTGACGGACGCGCGCGCGCTCGATGTGATGCGTGTGGCCGTCGGTGCGGTGAGCGGGGCGTTGGCGATCGCGTACGTGCTCACGGTGAGGCGCGCGCTGCGGGACATCCGAGACTTCGAAGCGCGACACGGGATAGACACGGGTCGCCACTAGCTGGCAGGTGCTCATCTCACGATGTTCCGCCTCGGAGGCTCACTCTCGACAGCCGCTGTCTCGCGTATCACTTCGGAGGGTGTTATGTTACTGGGGTGCAGGTGGTCGGCACCCCGCCCCGGCCACCTGCGCATCTTTCGCCTCACCGCGGGAATGTTCGCGCCGCTCGTCGCGGTTGTCTCGGACATGACCCGCATCGGCTCCAGTGATCTCGACGTCTTCCCTCACGCGCTCGGCGGCAACGTATTCGGCTGGACGGCCGACCGCGACGCCTCCTTCGCCGTCCTCGACGCCTTCGTCGACGGGGGTGGCGACTTCATCGACACGGCGGACTCCTACAGTGCGTGGGTTCCCGGCAACGAGGGCGGCGAGAGCGAGACGATCATCGGAGCGTTGCTCGCGGCGCGGAAGCCCCAGGGCGTCGTCGTCGCGACCAAGGTCAGCCAGCACCCCGCCTTCCGCGGTCTCTCGGCGGGGAACGTGCGCCGCGCGGCGGAGGCGTCGCTCGCTCGCCTCGGCGTCGACGAGATCGACCTCTACTACGCCCACTTCGACGACGAGTCCGTGCCGCTGGAGGAGACGGTCGAGGCGTTCGGCGCCCTCGTCACGGACGGGCTCGTGCGGCACGTGGCGGTGTCCAACTACACCGCCGACCGCATCCGGCAGTGGATCGACATCGCGGACCGCCTCGGCGTCGCGCGACCGGTCGCCGTCCAGCCGCACTACAACCTCGTGCACCGTAACGACGTCGAGGACACCATCATCCCCGTCGCCGAGGAGTTCGGGCTGAGCCTCGTGCCGTACTACGCGCTGGCGAGCGGCTTCCTCACCGGCAAGTACCGCTCGACGGACGCCGGGGGAGAGGGGTCTCCGCGGGCCGCCGGCGCTGCGAAGTACGCCACCGAGGCTGGACTTCGGATCATCGACGCGCTGGACGAGATCGGCGGAGCGCACGGCGCCTCGGTCGCCGCGACGGCCCTGGCCTGGCTGCGTGCGCAGCCGACCGTGGTCGCGCCCATCGCGAGTGCCCGGACGGTGGATCAGGTGCCGGATCTGCTCGCCGGAGCGCGGCTGGAGCTGTCGACCGACGAGGTCGAGCGCCTGAACCGCGTGTCGGCCTGGACGCCGCCGCAGGGCTGACCCGCTCTCACCGACCGACGAGGCCGAGCCGGTGCGCGAGGATCACGGCATGGATCCGGTCCCGCGCCCCGAGCTTCGCCAGGATCCGCCCGACGTGCGTCTTCACCGTGGACTCGCCGACGTAGAGCGACGCCGCGATCTCGGCGTTCGTGAGCCCCTGGCCGATCGCGACGAACACCTCGCGCTCGCGTTCGGTCAGGGAGCGGTACCCGGCGTCGTCGACCTCGTCGAGAGCGCTGGTTCCGAGCTGCGAGCCGACGTGCTCCAACAGCACGCGGGTCACCCGGGGCGCCAGCGCGGCGTCTCCGCGATGGACGGCACGGACGGCGGAGAGCATCTCCTGGCGCTGGGCGTCTTTCAGGAGGAACCCGCTGGCACCGGCCCGGATCGCGCCGAAGGCGTACTCGTCCAGATCGAAGGTCGTGAGGACGAGCACCTTCGTGTCGGGACGCGCGCCGACGATGGCGGTCGTCGCCGCGATCCCGTCGAGCTCCGGCATCCGGATGTCCATGAGCACGAGGTCGGGGGCGAGTGCGGCGCTCTGCGCGATCGCCGCCTTCCCGTCGGCGGCCTCCCCGATGACGACGATGTCGGGTTCCGCCTCGAGGACCATGCGGAACCCCAGGCGGATCAGCTCCTGGTCGTCGACCAGGAGCACGCGGATGGGTGATGTCATCTGTTCTCCTCCTCTGTCGGCAGCACGGCGCGAAGGATCCATCGGCCCGCACCGTCCGGCCGCGACTCCAGTGTGCCGTGGACGTGGGAGGCGCGTTCCTGGAGACCCCGGAGACCGAAGCCTCCCTCGCCCGGAGAGCCCGCGACGCCGTCGTTGACGATCTCGACGACCACGGACGCGGGCATGTACTCGAGTCGCACGGATGCGGCGGTCGCGGTCGGCGCGTGCCGCATCGCGTTCGTCAGCCCCTCCTGCACGATCCGGCCGAGCGCGTGGGCGACGTCGGACGAGACGTCCGCGTGGCCGGTGGTGGCGAGTGTCACCGGATACCCGGTCCGTTGCGCGGCCGCGACGGTCTCCTGCGGGGATGCGGGCGAGACCGGCGCGAGGAGGAGCGGGGCGTCGTCGTCCCGAAGCACCCCGAGCATCGCCCGCATCTGGGTGAGCGCGCTGCGGGCGGTGTCCGCCGCAGAGGTGGCCGCCGCGCGCGCCTGTTCGCGGTCCGGGGTTGCGGCCGCTCCCTCGGACAGCGCCACGACCACGGTCAGCGAGTGCGACACGATGTCGTGCATCTCGCGTGCGATCCGCGCCCGCTCCGCCGCAGCGGCGAGCTGCGCCTGTTGGTCGCGCTCCACGAGGAGCTGCCGGGAGCGGTCGATGACGGCGTCCAGGTAGCGCTTCCGGTTGCCGACGTTCGCGCCGATCAGGGTGCCGATCAGGCCGAGCACGACCGTGCCGAGCAGGGCGTTGACCGCCCCTTGGAGTGTGAAGACGCCGGCCCAGAGGAGAAGCCCGGCTCCCGAGGCGCTGGCGGCGACGCCGATGCCGAAAGCGGTCCACGCGGCACGGGTGGAACGGTAGACGGCGAGGGAGTAGCCGGCGAACAGCAGCAGCGGGCTGCTCCCAGGAAGCGCGGTGAACAGGAGGAAGACGTCGAGCAGGATCGCCGCGATCGCCGGGAGCCACGGCTTCCGTCGGCGCCAGAGCAGGGTGGCGGAGGCGGCGACCACGCAGAGCGGCAGCAGGGCGGCGAGCACGAGCCCGACGGAGCCGCGGTCGTCATCGTCGATGCGCGCGGCGGGTGTGATCGTGAGGACGATGCAGAGCAGGGTGAGCAGGACGTCGGCGAGGACGGGATGGCGCGCCCAGAAACACCGGAACACGCCGGGAGGACGAGGGAGCCGCAGCCCCTCGTCCTCCCGGACCGTGTCCGTTCCGCGTCGCTTCGCCGGCACCCGGTCTCCTACGCGTCCCGCGTGCGGAGGACGGCCCACGCGGCCAGCAGACCGCCGACCACCCAGCAGCCGAGGGTGAGGAAGGCGACCGGCGCATCCAGCGTTGCCGTGTCACCGGGCAGGATCGCGCTCTGCGCGGCGGCCACGGGGAGGTAGGCGGAGGCGTCGATCACCCAGGCCCAGGCCTCTCCCGCCATCGCGAAGAAGCTCGCGACGATCGGCAGGACGAACAGCAGACCGACCGTCGCCGCGATCGCTCCGGCACCCGAGCGCAGGATGAAGCCGAAGGCGACGCCGATCAGCGCGAAGACGGCCATGGCGAGGGAGGCGACCACGATCGGCAGGACGGAGGCCGCGGGGTCCGACCAGTCGATGCCCTGCTCCCGTCCCGCGACCACGGCGGACACGGCGACCGCGGCGACGCCGAAGATGACCAGCGACGACAGGAAGAGGAAGCCCGCGAGCACGAGCGACTTCGCCAGCAGCACGGACCCGCGGATCGGGTCGGCGGTCAGCGTCGAGCGGATCATGCCCGTGGAGTACTCGCCGGTGACCGAGATCGCTCCGATGATGCCGGCGAGCAGCATCGTGAACTGGATCGGCATGACGACCGCCTGGATCGGGTCGAACCCGGGGGCATCGATCGCCTGGGCGATGAGGACGGCGATGCCGATCGTGAGCACGGCGGCGATCGCGATGGACCACCACGTCGACCGGAGGGTGATGAGCTTGATCGCCTCGCCGCGCACGGCGCGTGCGAAGGTGAGGCGCCGACCCGAGTCGACGGCAGGGGGCGTGAGGGCCGGGGTCGTCACGGCGGGGGCGGCGGTCATGAGAGCTCCTTCGTGCGGTACTCGACGGCGTCGCCGGTGAGGGCGAGGTAGGCCTCTTCGAGGGATCCGGTGGTCGGGGTGAGTTCGTGCAGCGGGATCCCGCGCTCCGCGGCGAGGTCGCCGATGCGGGCTGCCGGGAGCCCCGCGATGTCGAGCAGATCGGGAGCGGCGCTGACGATCTCCACGTCCGGACCGCCCACCGCGGCCACGAGGTCGGTGGGGCGGGGTGTCCGCACGCGCACGCGGTTTGTCGTCCAGGAGCGCACCAGCTCGGCCAGCGGAGCGTCGGCGAGGACCTTGCCTCGCCCCATCACGATGACGTGGTCCGCGGTCTGCGCCATCTCGCTCATGAGGTGACTGGACAGCAGGACCGTCCGGCCCTCGGAGGCGGCATGCCGGACGAACTGGCGCACCCAGCGGACGCCCTCCGGGTCGAGGCCGTTGACCGGCTCATCGAGGATGAGGGTGTGCGGGTCGCCGAGCAGTGCGGAGGCGATCCCGAGGCGCTGCCCCATGCCGAGGGAGAACTTCCCGGCGCGCTTGCGGGCGACCGCGCCGATGCCGGCGAGCTCGATGACCTCGTCGACGCGCGACGTCGGGATGCCGTGCGTGGCGGCCATCGCGCGGAGGTGATCCCGCGCTGTCCGACCGGTGTGCACGGCTTTGGCATCGAGGAGCACGCCGACCTCGGTGAGGGGCGCCCGGAGCTTGCGATATTCCTGGCCGGCGACGGTCGCCCGGCCGGCCGACGGACGGTCCAGCCCGACGATCATGCGCATGGTCGTCGACTTCCCTGCGCCGTTCGGTCCGAGGAAGCCGGTGACGGTCCCCGGCTGCACGGTGAAGGACACGCCGTCGACGGCGGTCTTGTCCCCGAATCTCTTGGTGAGGCCTTCTGCGGTGATCATGGTACCCACGCTACGGACCGTCGGGGCGCGGCGCGTCCTCCCGGAGGACGATTCCCCGGTGCGGTGCGATCGTCCTCCGGGAGGACGGCGCCGTGGAGGACAGGTGCCCGCGGAGGCTCCGATAGTGTCGAGAGGTGACTCCCGCCCGCCGCCTCCCCGCCCCTCTGGCGCTCGGGGGAGCCGTCGCGATCGGGGTCATGACCGCGATCCAGGCGCGCATCAACGGGGTCCTGGGCGTGCGTGTCGACAACGGCATCGTCGCCGGCTTCCTGTCCTTCGCGGTGGGGCTCGTGGCTCTCGCCGTCGTCATCTCCTTCCTGCCTTCAGCGCGTCGTGGTGCTGCGCGCCTCGGCCGCGGCATCCGCGACCGGAGCATCCCGTTCTGGATGCTCCTCGGCGGAGCCTGCGGCGCTCTCACCGTCTCCACCCAGGGGCTGACGGCGGGCATCCTCGGCGTCTCCCTCTTCACGGTGGGTGTCGTGGCAGGGCAGACCCTGCACGGCCTCGTCCTCGACCGCATCGGCTTCGGACCGGCGGGCGTCGTGGCCGTGACCCCCGGCCGGGTGATGGGCGGCGTGCTCGCGCTCGCCGCGGTGGGGATCTCCCTCTCGGGCGATGTGCTGGCGACCGCCCCGCTGTGGATGCTGC
This sequence comes from Microbacterium sp. CH1, assembly GCF_001595495.1. Taxonomy (NCBI): domain Bacteria; kingdom Bacillati; phylum Actinomycetota; class Actinomycetes; order Micrococcales; family Microbacteriaceae; genus Microbacterium; species Microbacterium sp. CH1. Next base: position 135,195 of record NZ_LOSO01000018.1, read on the forward strand.
TGCTGCCCTTCGCCGCCGGTGTCGGCATCGCCTGGCAGGCCGCGACGAACGGTCGGCTGGCCCAGCGCGTGCAGTCGCCGATCGCCGCCACCCTGATGAGCTTCATCGCGGGAACCCTGGTCCTGGCGGTCGCCGCCGGCACCAGCGTCGCCGTGCGGGGGTGGCCGGCCGCGCTGCCGACCGAGCCCTGGCTCTACCTCGGCGGCTTCCTCGGTGCGGGCTACATCCTGCTCGGCGCCTTCATCGTCGCGCACACGGGCGTGCTGCTCATGGGGCTGGGATCGGTGCTCGGGCAGCTCGTGACGTCCGTCGTGATCGACCTGCTCTGGCCGGCGCAGGCGGGACCGGCGCTGTGGCAGGTGATTGCGATGGTCATCGTGGCGGTGGGCTCGGTGCTGGTCGCGGTGCCCTGGCGTCGACGCCGGCTCTAGGAGCGGCTCTTCTTCGCGGCCTTCGCGGCCTTCCTCTTCGCCTTCCTCTTCGCCTTCTTCTTCGCCTTCTTGCGGGCCTTCTTCTCGGCCTTCTCGGCCTTCTTCCTCTCGGCCTCCTGCGCCGCCGCCTCGGCTGCCGCCCGCTCCTCCGGAGAGAGCTTCGGTGGCCGGGTGAGAAGCGCGCGGGCGTCGACCGTCTTACGCCGGCCGGGGCTCTTGCCCTCGGGCTTCGCGCCGACGTAGAGCCAGCCGAGGAGCTCCTCGTCGGGCCCCAGCCCGTGCATGCGCGCCACGGGCTCCGAGCGCGTGTAGTGTCCGGTGCGCCAGATGACGCCCCACCCCGCCTCATCGAGCAGCAGGCTCAGCACATGCGCGACGCCGGAGGCCACCGCCTCCTGCTCCCAGCGCGGCACTTTCTCGCTCGGACGGTAGCTCGCGACCACCGCGATCAAAAGCGGGGCCCGCAGCGGCTTCGTCGACGGCTCCGCGTCGCCCTGAGCCTCGGCGATCGCGGCACCGAGGGCCTCGCGGTCCGCGCCGCGCAGCTCGATCAGACGCCAGGGGCGCAGCGAGGAATGGTCGGCGACGCGGCCGGCGGCACCGACGAGCGTCACCAGCTCCTCGCGCCCCGGGGCGGTGTCGCCGACCTTCGACCAGGACTGCCGTGCGCGGACGGCGTCGAGGGCGCTCACGACTCGTCGGGCGTGAAGTTCAGCGCGATCGAGTTCATGCAGTAGCGGTCACCGGTGGGGGTGCCGAAGCCGTCCGGGAAGACGTGGCCGAGGTGCGAACCGCAGGTCGCGCAGCGGACCTCCGTGCGCACCATGCCGAGGCTGTCGTCCTCGAGCAGCTCGACCGCATCCGGCCGGACCGACTCGTAGAAGCTCGGCCAGCCGCAGCCCGAGTCGAACTTGGTGCCGCTCTTGAACAGCTCGGCGCCGCAGGCGCCGCAGGTGTAGAGGCCGGCGCGCTCCTCGTCGAGCAGCTCACCCGTCCAGGCGCGCTCGGTCGCCGCCTGGCGCAGCACGGCGTACTGCTCTTCGCCGAGCTCGTCGCGCCACTCGTCTTCGGTCTTGTTCACGCTGTAGGGCATCGTGTCCTCCTGAGTCCTCTCCATTCTCCCTCGGGCGAGGGCGTCGGTGGCGCTTCGCGTCAGAATGGACGCATGACCGACGCCGTGCAGGAGCGCTATGCCCGATTCGCGGCGACGGAAGCTCCTGGGCGCAGCGCGCTGTACGCGGAGTGGGCGGCCGGGGTCGCCGCCGACCCGGAGATCAGGGAGCTTCTGCGACGGATCCCGCCGACGCGACGTCAGCCACCCCTCGTCTTCGCCGTGTCCCGCCTGCTCGGCGCCGGTCACGGACCGTACCGGGAGTGGCGTGAGTTCGTCCTCGCGCAGGCCGACCGGCTCGTCGGCGAGTGCACCCGGCGCGCCCTGCAGACCAACGAACCTCTGCGGACCGCCGCCCTGCTGCCCGTGCTCGCCGAGATCGACGGGCCGATCGCACTGCTGGAGATCGGCGCCGCGGCGGGCCTGTGCCTCTACCCGGATCGCTACTCGTTCCGCTTCACCGACGGAGACGGACGCGTCCGCCGCGCCCTCGATCCGCTCGACGGCCCCTCGACGGTGCTGCTGGAGAGCACCGTGTCCGGAGACCTTCCGCCGCTGCACCTGCCCGAGGTCGTGTGGCGCGCGGGCATCGACCTCGCCCCGCTGGACGCGGCGGCCGCCGACGACCGGCGCTGGCTCCGCGCGCTCGTATGGCCGGGGGAGGAGGGGAGGGAGCAGCGCATCATCGCCGCGCTCGACATCGTCGCCGCCCACCCTCCGCTCCTCGTCGCCGGCGACGCGGCCGCCCACCTGGACGATCTGGCGGCGTCGGCTCCGGCGGACGCCACTCTGGTCATCACGACCCCGGGGGTGCTGGTGCACATCCCGCGGGCGGAGCGGACGGACCTCGTCGCGACGATCGCGGGACTGCCGGCGCACTGGGTCACGATCGACCCACCCGGCCTCCTCGACGTGTGGGAACCACCGGTCGACGCGGAGACCTGGCCGGGCTTCGTCGTCGCGCACGATGGCCGAGTGCGCGCCGCCGCGGATCCGCTCGGCGCGTGGTGGGAGTGGCGCGCGAGGGATCGCCGTCCGACGACCTAATCTGAGGGCATGTCCGCAGACCCCCTCACGGAGCGCGATCGCGCGATCCTCGCCCTGGAGGCCGCTTGGCCCCGCCATGGCGGCATGAAGGAGGAGGTCATCCGCAGCAGGCTCGGCATGAGTGCGGCGCGCTACTACCAGCTGCTCGGGCGGCTGATCGACTCCGAGGCCGCGCTCGAGTTCGACCCGATGCTCGTGCGCAGGCTGCGCCGGCTTCGGGACGCCCGCGGCGCCAGACGGGCCGCGCGAATCCCCGGCTTCACCGGCTGAGCGGACGCGACCGCGGGGATCGGGCCGGTCGCGGAACGGTTTGCCAGGGACGTGCCGCTAGCATCGAGGGGTGTCCAAGCCCCCCCGTGACCGTTTCGACGAGGTCCCCCGTTCCACCGGACGCGTAGGAGCGCACCGCGCCGAAGCCCCGGGAATGAACGGCTGGGTCGTGCTCCTGTGGTCGTTCGTCGCCGCCCTCGTGCTCATCATCGCCGGCATCTTCGGCGCCCTGACCGTCATGGGACGCATCGACCTCTTCCCGGAGGCCGCCCCGTCCGCGGCCCCCACACCGGAGCAGACAGGGGTGATCGACCCGACGTACTCGGTGCTGATCCTCAACGCGACCCCGGACAACGGGCTCGACGACCAGATGCGCGACACCCTCATCAACGCGGGGTGGGCGGCGGAGACCGTGCTCGCGAGCGACAGCGCGAGCGATGATTTCGAGACGACGACCGTGTACTACGTCACCGCCGAGGATGAGGAGGCCGCGCAGGGCCTCGCCGGCGTCATCGGCGGTGCGGAGGTGCAGCAGAGCGATTACTACGCCGGCCAGACCGAGGACGGCCAGAAGCAGCTCACGGTCGTGATCGGTCTCGACCGTTCCGCGTCGGTCCCCGAGACTCCGGCCCCCTGACGGCCGTCTCCCCACGCAGATCGCACGGCTTGCACTCGATGGTGTCGAGTGCCAGAATGGCGTTAGCACTCTCTCACTCTGAGTGCTAAACCCACCGTCTACGTCCAGGAGGGACGACAAAACTCATGGCAAAGATCATCGCCTTCGATGAGGAGGCCCGCCGCGGCCTCGAGCGTGGCCTCAACATCCTCGCCGACGCGGTCAAGGTGACCCTCGGCCCGCGTGGTCGCAACGTCGTGCTCGAGAAGAAGTGGGGCGCCCCCACGATCACGAACGACGGTGTCTCCATCGCCAAGGAGATCGAGCTGGACGACCCGTACGAGAAGATCGGCGCGGAGCTCGTCAAGGAGGTCGCCAAGAAGACCGACGACGTCGCCGGTGACGGCACGACGACCGCCACGGTCCTCGCTCAGGCCCTGGTCCGCGAGGGCCTGCGCAACGTCGCGGCCGGAGCCGACCCCATCTCCCTCAAGCGCGGCATCGAGAAGGCCGTCGCCGCGATCACCGAGGAGCTGCTGAGCACCGCGAAGGAGATCGACTCCAAGGAGCAGATCGCCGCGACCGCCTCCATCTCCGCCGCCGACCCCGCGATCGGCGAGCTCATCGCCGAGGCCATCGACAAGGTCGGCAAGGAGGGTGTCGTCACCGTCGAGGAGTCGCAGACCTTCGGCACCGAGCTCGAGCTCACCGAGGGCATGCGCTTCGACAAGGGCTACCTGAACCCGTACTTCGTCACGGACCCGGAGCGCCAGGAAGCCGTCTTCGAGGACCCGTACATCCTCATCGCGAACCAGAAGATCTCCAACATCAAGGACCTCCTGCCGATCGTCGACAAGGTGATCCAGGACGGCAAGGAGCTCGTCATCATCGCCGAGGACGTCGAGGGCGAGGCTCTCGCGACACTGGTGCTGAACAAGCTCAAGGGCATCTTCAAGTCGGTCGCCGTCAAGGCCCCCGGCTTCGGCGACCGTCGCAAGGCGCAGCTGCAGGACATCGCGATCCTCACGGGCGGCCAGGTCATCACCGAAGAGGTGGGCCTGAAGCTCGAGAACGCCACGCTCGACCTGCTCGGCCGTGCGCGCAAGGTCATCGTCACCAAGGACGAGACCACGATCGTCGAGGGTGCCGGCGAGGCCGACCAGATCGAGGGTCGCGTCACGCAGATCCGTCGCGAGATCGAGAACACCGACAGCGACTACGACCGCGAGAAGCTGCAGGAGCGCCTGGCGAAGCTCGCCGGTGGCGTGGCCGTCATCAAGGCCGGCGCTGCGACCGAGGTCGAGCTCAAGGAGCGCAAGCACCGCATCGAGGACGCCGTCCGCAACGCGAAGGCAGCCGTCGAGGAGGGCATCGTCCCCGGTGGTGGCGTCGCGCTCATCCAGTCGGGCACGAAGGCGCTCGACGCTCTCTCGCTCGAGGGCGACGAGGCGACCGGTGCGAACATCGTGCGCGTCGCGATCGAGGCTCCGCTGAAGCAGATCGCGCTGAACGCCGGTCTCGAGCCGGGTGTCGTCGCCAACAAGGTCTCCGAGCTCCCCGCGGGCCAGGGCCTGAACGCCGCCAGCGGCGAGTACGGCGACATGTTCGCACAGGGCATCATCGACCCGGCGAAGGTCACGCGTTCCGCGCTGCAGAACGCCGCGTCGATCGCCGGCCTGTTCCTCACGACCGAGGCCGTCGTCGCCGACAAGCCCGAGAAGGCTGCGGCTCCCGCGGGTGACCCCACGGGCGGCATGGACTTCTGATCCTCTGAGAGGTTCAGGGAACCAGGTCTCACACGGAAAGCCCCCGGCTCCGGCCGGGGGCTTTCTGCGTCCCTCAGCGGAAGAGGCTCGCCGAGTACTGATCCGCTTCGGCGTACTGGGTGGCCACGGTGCCGAGCGAGGTGCCGATCCCGTCCAGGACGAGCTCGACGTGCTGCTGGGCGCCCTGCCACTCCTCGGCGCAGCTCTGGAAGGCGGCCGAGGCCGTGCCGACCCACACGCTCTGCAGCTGTCGGAGCTGGGACATGAGGGTGGCGGACTCGGCGCGCAGGCGCTCGATGGTCGCGCGGGTAGCGGCCTCCGCCGCGTGGACGGCGTCGGTGTCGACGGTGAAGACGGTCATGGGATCTCCCTTCGAGGAAGCTCCGACGGTACGGGGGGGTGCAGCGCCCCCGAAGAGGCGAGCCCGCATCCGGTCGGAAAGCCGGGAGAAGGCCGCTCCGCGAGAAGTCTGTGCAGGAGCGGATGCCTACGGGAGGTCGTCGAGCCGGTCCAGAGGCTGCGTGTCCTCGAGGAGATGCTCCGGGGTCGAGCGCGCCGGCGCGAGCGGGAGCGTGACGGTGAAGGTGGCGCCGCCTCCCGGGCTCTCCGACACCGCGATGTCGCCGTTGAGCGCCTTGAGGATGGAGGCGACGATCGCCAATCCCAGGCCGGAGCCGCCGGTCTCCCGCGCGCGGGAGGTGTCGGCTCGCCAGAACCGCTCGAAGATCTGCTCCCGGATCTGCGGCGGGACCCCCTCGCCGTGGTCAACGATCGAGATGCTCGCGGTGCCCGCCGCGCGGTCGGAGTCCACGACGATCTCGATCGGGCTGTCCTCGGGGGAGAAGCGGCGGGCGTTGCCGAGGAGGTTCGTGACGACCTGACGGACCTTGTTCTCCTCGCCGAGCACGATCGGCGGTGTCCGCACCGGGATGTCGGCCACCTCGGTGAAGTCGATGGCCGGCGGCTGCTCCTGCGGCCGCGCGCGGCGACGAAGGCGCGACAGGGTGGCGCGGGGGCGCGGCTTCGGCGCGGGCTCCGGGGCGATCGGCACCACCGGGGTGCGGATGGGTGTGGTCGGGACGTTCTCGAGCGTGCGGTCGATCACGGAGATCGTGCGGCCCGGAGCTGCGGCCCGCACGTCGAGGGCGGCATCGCGTGCGATGGGGCGGAGGTCGAGCGGGACGATCTGCGGCTCGCGCTCCTCGTCGAGTCGGGCGAGCGCGAGCAGGTCCTCCACGAGGACGCCCATGCGGATCGCCTCCTTCTCGATGCGCTCCATCGCCCTGGCGGTATCCTCCTCGCCCTTGATCGCGCCCATGCGATACAGCTCGGCATAGCCACGGACGCTGACGAGCGGAGTGCGCAGCTCGTGGCTGGCGTCACCGATGAAGCGTCGCATGTGCTGCACGGTGCGATCGCGCTGAGCCAGGGAGCGATCCACCCGGTCGAGCATCGTGTTGATGGCCGCGTTCAGGCGCCCGACCTCGGTGGTCGGCTCCAGGTCGGTGAGCCGCTGCCGGAAGTCGCCGGCAGCGATCGACATGGCGGTCTGCTCGACCTGCCCGAGCCGACGGAACGTCAGCGTCACGAGGCCGCGGGTGAGCAGTGCCGCGACGAGGATCGTGATGAGGGCGATGGTGATGTAGATCCCGAAGTACTGGCTGATGATGCGGTCGGCCTCGGCGAGGGGGAGCGCCACCATCTGGATGCTCAGCGGGTCGCCCTCCTGCTGCACGACGGCCGCGGCGGCGTGGTAGACCCGGCCGTCCGTGTCCTCGAGGGCGAGCACCTGATCCTCGTTCGCCTGGGCGTCCGACAGGGAGTACTCCGCGGGGAAGACCGGGGCACGACCGGAGGCGCTGGGGGCCGTCGCACGCAGGGCGCCCTCCGCATCGTAGATCGCGAAGGAGAAGTCCCGGGGCTTCTCGTCCCGCGGGGTGTACGTGGTGACGCCGTCGATGGTCGTGGTGTCGAAGTACCGGTCGACGAGGTCGCTGGTCACCAGTGCCGGAAGCTGCGCGTTGATGTTCTCCACCAGGGCGTTCCGCAGCAGCGGCACCGTCCCGATCCCGGCGACGAGGAGACCAAGGGCGAGCACGGCGACCGTGACGCCGGTGACCTTGGCACGGAGGCTGATGCGCCGCCACCAGGCGGTGACCGCATCCGGCTTGTGCGCCATGCGGTCCTCCCTCGTGCGGCGGCGATGCCGTCCGGGGACGGCGGGTGCGGGCTCGACGGTCTCAGACCGTCTTGCCCACCTTGAGCATGTACCCGAAGCCGCGCTTCGTCTGGATCAGCGACTCCTCCGTGTGCGGATCGATCTTGCGACGCAGGTACGAGATGTAGCTCTCGACGATGCCGGCGTCGCCGTTGAAGTCATACTCCCAGACGTGGTCGAGGATCTGCGCCTTCGACAGCACCCGGTTCGGGTTCAGCATGAGGTAACGGAGGAGCTTGAACTCGGTCGGGCTCAGGTCGATTGGCTCCTTGCCGACGTGCACGTCGTGCGTGTCCTGGTCCATGGAGAGCTCGCCGGCGCGGATGATCGACTCCTCGTCGGCCTGCATCGTGCGGCGGAGGATGGCCTGGGCCCTGGCGACGATCTCGTCCAGGCTGAACGGCTTGGTGACGTAGTCGTCGCCGCCGGCGTTCAGGCCCTCGATCTTGTCCTCCGTGCCGTCCTTGGCCGTGAGGAAGAGGATGGGGGCGGTGAATCCGGCGCCGCGGAGGCGCTTGGTCACGCTGAACCCGTTCATGTCGGGGAGCATGACGTCGAGGATGATGAGGTCCGGCTCCTCCTCGAGGACGGCGGAGATCGTGGCGGCGCCGTTGGCCACCGTCTTCACCTGGAACCCGGCGAAGCTGAGACCCGTGGAGAGCAGGTCGCGGATGTTGGGCTCGTCGTCGACGACCAGGATGCGCGCAGCAGTCATGACCCCATTATGGTGACTTCGGCCATGCGCGGGCTGATTATCCTGCGGAACGGCGTGGATGCGGTCGATCCGTCGGCGGGTGGATGTGCCGCACAGGCGGCCCGGGGGAGGATCGAGGTATGAGCTCGATCGAGGACGCCACCGCCGCCCCCGTCATCCCGTCCGCGCCGTCCCCCGAGGTCGCTGAGCGCGGGCTCGAGTACCACCGTCTGGCGCTCCTCCGCCCGCGCCCCCGGTGGTGGAAGCCGCTGCTCACCGGACTCCTGGGCATCGCGTTCTACCTCGCGATCCTCGTGCTCGTCATCGTGCCGCTCGTGATCGTGTCGGCCCTGGTGCCCGGGTGGGGCGCCGAGCTGCAGATGCTGTTCCGGACCACCGCGTACTTCCAGCTCGACCGTCCGTGGCTCCTCGTGGCGCTCGTGCTCCCGCTCATCCTCATGATCCCCGCCCTGCTCCTGGCCTCGCGGGTCGTTCAAGGGCGAGGCGTCGGGCTCCTGTCGTCGGTCACCGGGCGGCTGCGGATGGACTGGCTCGGCCGGACCCTCGGGCTGGCGTTCGCGGTGTTCGTCGTCTATTTCGCCGTGGTACTCGGCTGGTCGGCGGCCCTCGGCGATGCGGTGACACCGGACTTCTCCCACCCCGGGCTCCTGCTCATGGTGGTGCTCCTGCTCGTGCTGATCCCGTTCCAGGCCGCCGCGGAGGAGTACGTCTTCCGCGGCTATCTCATGCAGCTCGTCGGGACCTGGCTCCGGCACCCCGCCTTCGCGATCCTGCTGCCGGTGCCGCTGTTCGTGCTGGGGCACGGCTACGACGTGTGGGGTGCGGCGAGCGTCGGCCTCTTCGCCGTCGTCGCCGCCTGGCTCACGTGGCGGACGGGCGGGCTGGAGGCGGCGATCGCGCTGCACATCGTGAACAACCTGATGATCTTCCTGCTCGGCTCCGTCGCCGTGGTCGACGCGAACGCCACCTCGGGGTCGCCGGTGGATCTCCTGGGCTCGGCCGCGGCGATGCTCGTCTTCGCCGTCGTCGCAGACCGCTGGGCGCGCCGGAGAGGGATCACCCGGACCGCGTCGCCCGCCGCCGTCGCCCGCGGGACGCATCTCCTGCCGCCGAGAATGCACGGCTGAGCGCCGCGCCCCTGTTCAGGCGGCGATGGCCTCGGCGTCCATGATCGTGTAGCTGTACCCCTGCTCCGCGAGGAACCGCTGCCGGTTCTGCGCGTAGTCCTGGTCGATCGTGTCGCGGGCCACGAGCGTGTAGAAGCTCGCGGTGTGGCCGGACTGCTTGGGACGGAGCAGCCGCCCGAGCCGCTGGGCCTCCTCCTGCCGGGAGCCGAACGAGCCGGACACCTGGATGGCCACCGACGCCTCGGGGAGGTCGATGGAGAAGTTCGCGACCTTCGACACCACGAGCAGCGAGATGTCGCCCTCGCGGAACGCCCGGTACAGCTCCTCGCGTTCCTCGACCGGGGTGGACCCGGTGATCTGCGGGGCGTCGAGCGCCTGCGAGAGCGCGTCGAGCTGGTCGAGGTACTGGCCGATGACGAGGATCTGCTCGCCCGGGTGGGCCGCGATCAGCTCGCGCACCGCATCGATCTTCGCCGGTGCGGAGGCCGCGAGCCGGTAGCGCTCGTCGTCGGTCGCCGCCGCGTACTCCAGGCGGTCCGCCGGGGGGAGGTCGACCCGCACCTCGAAGCAGGCGGCGGGGGAGATGAACCCCTGCGCCTCGATCTGCTTCCAGGGGGCGTCGAAGCGCTTGGGGCCGATGAGGCTGAACACGTCGCCTTCGCGGCCGTCCTCGCGGACGAGGGTCGCGGTGAGGCCGATCCGGCGCCGCGCCTGCAAGTCGGCGGTGAGCTTGAACACCGGGGCGGGCAGCAGGTGCACCTCGTCGTACACGATGAGGCCCCAGTCCAGGGCGTCGAGGAGCGCGAGGTGCGCGTACTCGCCCTTCCGCTTCGCCGTGAGGATCTGGTACGTCGCGATCGTGACGGGCTTGACCTCCTTGGCCTGCCCGGAGTATTCGCCGATCTCCTCGGGCGTGAGGCTGGTGCGCTTGAGCAGCTCGTCCCGCCACTGCCGTGCGGACACGGTGTTCGTCACGAGGATGAGCGTCGTGGTCTTCGTGGCGGCCATGGCCCCCGCGCCGACGATGGTCTTTCCCGCCCCGCAGGGGAGGACCACCACGCCGGAGCCGTCCTTGGAGAAGGCGTCGACCGCGTCCTGCTGGTACGGGCGGATGGCCCAGCCGTCCTCGGCCAGCTCGATCTCGTGGGGCGTGCCGGGGGTGTAGCCGGCCAGGTCTTCGGCCGGCCAGCCGATCTTCAGCAGCTCCTGCTTGATCTGGCCGCGGGCCCACGCGTCGACGACGAAGGTCTCCGGCGTGGGGTGCCCGATGAGCAGCGGCTGGATGCGCTTGTTGTTCGCGACCTGGGCCAGCACAGCGGGGTCGGTCGAACGCAGGATGAGCACGCCCTCGTCGTCGCGCTCGATGACCAGGCGCCCGTACCGGTTGACCGTCTCGCGCAGGTCGACCGCGACGGAGGGCGGCACCGGGAAGCGCGACCAGCGGTCGAGCGTCTCCAGCATGTCGTCGGCGGTGTGCCCGGCCGCGCGGGCGTTCCACAGACCGAGCCGCGTGATGCGGTAGGTGTGGATGTGCTCGGGCGCGCGCTCCAGCTCGGCGAAGATCGCGAGCTCGTGACGGGCGCTCTCGGCGTCGGCGTGGGCGACCTCGAGGAGCACGGTGCGGTCGCTCTGGACGATCAGGGGGCCATCAGACATAGCTGACCAGTCTACCGGCCCTTGGCCGTACGGGGCCTAGGTCGGGACGACGGTCGCGGCGCGGATGCTCGACACCGGCAGGGTGCGCTCGACATCGGCCGCCCTGTCCCTGCCGCGCAGTCGACCGCCGCCGATCCCGGTGGCTTCGAGGAGAAGGTCCCTGGTGGATCCGTCCGGCATGCCGACCGTCACCTGCAGCACGGCCTTCGCGCGCACCGCCGCCTCCAGCTCCCTGTCCAGCCACGCGGCGTCGGCGTCGGGACCCTGGCGCTCGCGCAGGCGGGCGATCAGCGGTCCGTAGTCGGCGGCGGGAGCGCGGTCGGGCACGGCGGCCGGATGGCGCGTCCGCACCGCGACGGTCCCGTCACGATCGACGAGGGTCGCCGGATACCGGGCATCGGTCAGTGCCCAGTAGACCGTGTCCTGCCCGACCTTGGTGGTCAGCGAGCCGACGTGCGCGGTGAGTCCGAGGGGCCGGAGCGACTGGTCGACCGCCATGGCCTCGAGGAGGTGCGCGTCCGTGCTCTCCACCCGCGTGCGCCCCGTCTCGTCGTCCACGGAGACCCGCACGAGTCCGTGGCGCTGGCCGGTCTGCGCGACGAGGTAGCCGAGGGGCTGGGGGATGCCCGTCAGCGAGAGGCCGCCGAGGAACTCCAGGATCGAGGACTCATCCTCTCCCGCGGCGAAGGCGTGCGCCACCGACTCCGCGGTGAACCGGTACGACGAGGCCTGGGAGGCCGACTCGCGGCGGGCCATGGTCCGCAGGCGCACGTCCAGCGCGGGCTGCAGAGGACCGGGGGCGATCGCGGTGAGGTCGTTCTGGAGGAAGATCCGGTCCACCTCCGCGGGCAGGAGCGCCGCGAGGGCGGAGGGGTCGGCCGCCGCGCCGCGTCGCAGGGCCTCGGACCAGGCGGGCTCGGAGCCGTCCTCCGCGACGAGACCGAGGAGCCGGGCGCCTTCGAGCTGCCGCGCCGCGTCTTCCGGCCAGGCCGGGTCCCAGGGGTGGGCACGGTGCCACTGTGTGAGCGGGAGCCACCCTCCCGACTCCGCGCGCACACCGCGGGGCAGTGCGTCGCGGAAGGCCGTGGCCAGCACGCTCCAGCGTGCGATCGCAGGAGAGCGCAACCACTCCTCTGCGGCGGGCGTCGTGCGCAGCAGTCGGTCGCTCGGCGTCGCGAGCCCGGCGCGGACGGCGAGGGCCACCAGGGGATCGACGCTCTCGACGGGGAGGCCGGCGTCGGCGAGCTGGCGCTTCTGCCCCGCGCTCACGGCGCCGCCCATGAGCAGCGCGAAGGGCTGATCCCTGGCGAGGAGGAGGATGTCGGCCACCGCGCCGACGGTGGTGAAGGCGCGTTCGGCGGCGTGTGCGGCCACGGACTCCGTGGACGCCGGCGCCGGCGTGTCGTCCGGCACGGCGGGGCGGGTCTTCCCGGCGACTGCCTCGGCCACCGGCGGGTGAGGGGTGCCGTCGGGGCGGAGGAGGGCGAGGGCGATCAGGCGCTCCCGCTCGGCGCCGACGACGCTCCCGGAGGCGGCATCGAGAAGCGTCGTGGCCTCGGCGGCGGTCAGAGCGGGCAGCACGCGCGCGATCGAGGACGGCTCCAGCAGCGCCTCCGCGGCGTCGAAGAAGTCCTGCCATCCGGCATCCGGGCGGACGCCCCGTGCGCTCAGGAGCACCGTCAGCTCGTCATCGCTCGCCGCAGCCAGGTGATCGGCCAGCGGGCGTGCGTGCGTGCTCATCGGGGCGGCCTCACCGACGCGACTCTGCGCGGCCCTTCCGCACGAAGCTCATCACCAGCAGCACGATGATCATGACGAACGCGAGCGGCAGACCCCAGTAGGGGATCGCGGCGATCACGGGCCACAGTCCCTCGCCGAAGGCCGCCCGGTCCATGCCCAGTGCCGTGCCGATGATGATGACGAAGAAGCAGATCACCGCCGCCGCGGCGATGCCGAGCGCGGTGAACGCCAGGATGCGGTCGATCCGACGGATGGGGACCTCCGGTCCCCGGCTCTGCGTACTCATCCGCCCCAGCCTACTCGCACGCCGGGAAGCGGCTCCGTTCCGTCCGTGACCGGTAGGCTGGGGGCACGCGCACGAGCGCGTCCCGTTCTGCATTTCGACCCCAGCGAGGTTCTCCCATGCCCACCGGCAAGGTCAGGTTCTACGACGAAGACAAGGGTTTCGGCTTCATCGCCAGCGATGACGGCCAGGACGTCTTCCTGCACGCCTCCGCGATGCCCGCCGGCACCGCGGTGAAGGCGGGTGCGCGCGTGGAGTTCGGCGTGGCCGACGGCAAGCGCGGCCTCCAGGCGCTGTCCGTGCGCGTGCTCGAGGCGCCGCCCAGCCTGGCGAAGGCGAAGCGCAAGCCCGCCGACGACATGGCCATCATCATCGAGGATCTCGTGAAGCTCCTCGACGGCATCGGCGGCGATCTGCGCCGCGGCCGCTATCCCTCCTCCAGCCACGGTCGCAAGATCGCGGCCGTCCTGCGCAAGGTCGCCGATGACCTCGAAGCCTGACGCCGACGCGCGTCTCGTCGAGGCGCACGACCTCGCGCTCTCCGCCCTGCGCGAGATCACTCCTGCCGCCACGATCGGGCCGGCCGCCGGCTACATCCCGGAGGAGGACGGGTCCGTCTCCCTCCGCTTCGAGAACCGGCTCCCCGGCTACCCGGGCTGGTATTGGACCGTGACGGTCGCCCGCGTCGAGGACGAGGAGCCCACCGTCCTCGAGGTCGAGCTGCTCCCCGGCGACGGTGCGCTGCTCGCTCCGGAATGGGTGCCGTGGGCCGAGCGCCTCGCCGAGTACCGCGCGCACCAGGCCGAGCTGGCCGAGGCGGCCGCAGCCGGCGGAGACGACGAGGCCGACACGGACGACGAGGACGCCGACGGCGAGCTCGACGACGACGGCATCGACGATGACGAGCTCGATGAGGACGGCTCCGACATCCTCCATGCCGGTGACCTCGACGGGGTGGACATCGACGAGCTCGACGACTCCGAGGACGACGCGTCCGACGAGGACGACGAAGCCGAGGATGACGACGCCGAGGACGACGAGGCAGACGGCTCCGAGGACGACGACGCCGACGCCCGCGATGCGGACGTCGGCGACGAAGAGGAGTGAGCCGGGCGGTCAGCCGCCGAGGTTCTCCTGCACGAAGTCGATGGCACGGATGAGCTGACGCACGTCGTCCGGCTCGATCGAGACGAAGGTCGCCACCCGCAGCTGGTTGCGGCCGAGCTTGCGGTACGGCTCGGTGTCGACGATGCCGTTCGCGCGCAGCGCCTTCGCGATCGCCGCGGCGTCGACGCTGTCGTCGAAGTCGATGGTCGCGACGACGGGCGAGCGGTGCGCCGGATCGCTGACGAAGGGCGTCGCCACGGCGGAGGCCTCGGCCCAGTCGTACAGCACCGAGGAGGATTCGGCCGTGCGTGCCGCGGCCCAGCCGAGTCCACCGTTGTCGAGGATCCACCGCAGTTGGTCGTCCAGGAGCAGCAGCGTCGTGAGGGCGGGGGTGTTGAGGGTCTGGTTGAGCCGGGAGTTGTCCACCGCCTGCTTCAGGCTCAGGAACTCCGGGATGTACCGCCCCGAGGCGGCGATCCGCTCGATGCGGTCGATCGCGGCGGGGGAGACCGCGGCGAACCAGAGCCCGCCGTCGGAGCCGAGGTTCTTCTGCGGGGCGAAGTAGTAGACGTCGGCCTGCGCCATGTCGAGGTCGATGCCGCCTGCGGCGCTCGTCGCGTCGATCACCGTGAGCGCCCCGTCCGCGTGGACGCGCTCGATCGGCGCGGCCACGCCGGTGGAGGTCTCGTTGTGCGGCCAGGCGTACACGTCCACACCCTCGACGAGCTCGGCGGCGCTGCGCGACCCGGGCTCGGCGGAGCGGACGTCGGGAGCCTCCAACCAAGGAGCGGCGGCGGCCTTGGCGAACTTGCCTCCGAACTCGCCGAACACGAGGTTCTGGCTGCGACGCTCGATGAGGCCGAAGGCGGCGGCGTCCCAGAACGCGGTCGACCCGCCGTTGCCCAGGATGATCTCGTAGCCCTCGGGCAGACGGAAGAGCGCGGCGAGCTGCTCGCGGACGCTGCCGACGAGGTTCTTCACGGGCGCCTGACGATGCGAGGTCCCCAGGATCGAGGCGCCCGTCGTGACGAGCGACTCGAGCTGCGCACCGCGCACCTTCGAGGGGCCGCAGCCGAAGCGGCCGTCAGTGGGCAGGAGGTCACGGGGAATCTCGATCGCCATGGCTAGATTCTAGGGGGATCGCGCCGCTGTTCCTCCCGCCTGCGCCCCGTCCGATGTCGCCGGAGGAATGTAGGCTTGCCTAAGAACTTTCGGAGGGCCACATGACGGATCTGATCGACACCACGGAGATGTATCTCCGCACCATCCTCGAGCTCGAGGAGGAGAACATCGTGCCGCTGCGGGCGCGCATCTCGGAGCGCCTCGGCCACTCCGGTCCCACCGTCTCGCAGACCGTCGGACGCATGGAGCGCGACGGCCTCGTCGTGGTGTCCGAAGACCGCACGCTCGAGCTCACCGACACCGGCCGCCGCAAGGCCGTCGACGTCATGCGCAAGCACCGCCTCGCCGAGCGGCTGCTGTCCGACGTGATCGGGCTGGACTGGGCGTTCGTGCACGAGGAGGCCTGTCGCTGGGAGCACGTGATGAGCGAGCAGGTCGAGCGCCGTCTCGTCGAGCTCCTCGGTCACCCGACCGAGTCGCCGTACGGCAACCCGATCCCGGGCCTCGACCAGCTCGGCGACCTCCCCGCCCGCACTTTCGACGAGGGCGTCATCGGCCTCGTGCAGCGGCTGAACGCCGCGGGAGAGCCGGTCGAGGGGACGGTCCGCCGTCTCGCCGAGCCGGCCCAGGTCGACCCCGAACTCCTGGAGCAGCTGCGCGACGCGGGCGTCGTCCCGGGTGCGCGCGGAGACTTCCGCTTCAACGAGGGCTATGTGCTCATCCAGATGGACGGCAAGGAGGAGGGCCTGGAGCTCCCCGTCGAGCTCGCCTCGCACATCTTCCTCGTCGGCGAGCCCGCCTGATCGGCTCACCGAGGATTGTCAGTTTCCCAGGGTGACATGATCGTTATCTTCCGGTAACCTCGGTCAGGTCCTCAGCGAAGAAGCCCGCTGGGGGCGAACCGCGAAGATCCGCCTTCCGGCTCGTCGTCTTCCCGAGAGGGATGCGCTCGAACCCGAGCAGTGCATCCCTGCCCTGGGGCAGAGAGTGTCGACGAGCCAGCGCCACCCGAGGTGCGAGGGCTCAGGAGGACCACGTTTTGGCCGCAGACATCGAACCGACCGCGAAGACATCTGAAGACCGAGTACCCGCCCGACGCTCCGGCGCCCGGGTCGGCGTTCGGAAGATCGCAGCCCCTCTCCGGTCGGTGGCGATCTTCGGTGCCGTCGGCGCCCTCGTCGCCGCCGTCGCGCTCCCCGCTTACGCGGCGTCGAAGCCGACGGATGCCACCGCGCAGACCGTTCAGCAGCTCGCCGCCGTCGACGCGCAGTCGCTGGTCGTCGCCTCGGAGGCCACGGCCGCTCCGCTCGTGCGCGGCGCCTTCAGCGCCACCACGCCCGAGGAGATCGAGAAGAAGAAGGCGGAAGAGGCCGCTGCCGCAGCCGCCCGTGCCGCTGCCGCCACCGCGGCCGCCTCCACGCGCTCCTCCGGGAACTTCAACACGGCCGGCTACGCTCTCGTGGCCCCCGGTTCGGGCGAGGTCCGCTACCCGCTGCCCCTCGGCTCCTGGAATGTCAGTCGCACCGTGGGCGGCGGGCACAACGGCGCCGACATGCTCGCTCCGGCCGGCACGCCGATCTACGCGGCCGCCTCGGGCGTCGTGCGCGCCTCCGCCGAGAGCATCGGCGGCTACGGCGTCGCGGTCATGCTCGACAGCGTCGTGGGCGGCCAGCGCGTGCAGACCACATACGGGCACATGCTCTACGGCTCGCGCCAGGTGCAGGCCGGCCAGACGGTCGCGGCCGGTCAGCTGATCGGCTACGTCGGCAGCACCGGACGCTCGACCGCGAACCACCTCCACTTCGAGGTCTGGATCAACGGCGGCCTCGTCGAGCCGATGTCCTGGCTCTCCGTCAACGCCGGCTGAGCCGGACGCGTTCTCAGCCATTCATCTCCCGTTTCGCCGCAGGCTGCGTGGGATGGGTTAGCCTGAACCCGTCGTCATACAGGCGGGAGAGGCTGATGGAGCGTACACCGAGCATCCGAACCATGGACGCTCTCGGTCGTCACGTCCTTCGGCATTGCCCGCAGGAATGCCGCGGTGCTGCCGCGCGCGAACGGCGCCGTCTCTAGACGGCGCCTTTTCTCGTCCCTGCGAACGCTCTTCCTCCTGCACGACGTCGTGTGAGTCGAGAGTGCCGGGAAGCCGTCCCGGCGGATCGAGAGGATGACGAATGCGCACACTGGTCCTGAATGCCGGATACGAGCCGCTGGCGATCGTGTCCTTCAAGAGAGCCCTCGTCCTGGTCATGAACGACAAGGCGACGGTCATCGAGCGCGTCGAGGACGACCCCGTCTGGGGCACCCACGGCGTCTACGACCGCCCGGCGGTGATCATCCTCTCCCGCTACGTCCGCGTCCCCACGAGCCGGCGCGTCCCGGTGACCCGCCGCGGCGTGCTGCGACGCGATGGTCATCGCTGCGGGTACTGCGGCAAGGCGGCCGCGACGATCGACCACGTCCTGCCGCGCTCGCGCGGCGGCGCGGACTCCTGGGAGAACCTCGTCGCGTGCTGCCTGCGCTGCAACAACCTCAAGAGCAACCGCACCCCGCAGGAGATGCGGTGGCAGCTGCGGTTCACGCCGCGCCCCCCGCACGGCACGGCGTGGACGGTACGAGGGGTGGAGCGCAGCGATCCTCGCTGGGAGCCCTACCTCGCCCTCGCCGCCTGACGGACGGCGCGAGGGCGCGCAGCCGTGGTCCCGTAGACTGGGCTGCGCGCCCTCGTAGCTCAGCAGGATAGAGCAGCCCTCTCCTAAAGGGCAGGTCGCAGGTTCGAATCCTGTCGAGGGCACTCCCGCTTCCGCACGCGTCAGGGCCGGCCGCGCCGCCACAGCTTCGACGGCCACCAGATGGCCTTGCCGATGTCGTAGGCCAGCGCGGGGACGAGCAGCGAGCGCACCACGAAGGTGTCAAGCAGCACTCCGAACGCGACGATGAACGCGAGCTGCACGAGGAAGAGGATCGGGATCACCGACAGCGCCGCGAAGGTCGCCGCCAGGACCAGGCCCGCGGAGGTGATGACGCCGCCGGTGATGGAGAGTCCGCGGAGGATGCCCTCCCTCGTCCCGTGCTGCTTCGACTCCTCCCGCACCCGCGTCATGAGGAAGATGTTGTAGTCGATGCCCAGGGCGACGAGGAAGACGAAGCCGTAGAGCGGGACGGCGGGGTCGGCGCCGGGGAAGTCGAAGACGCCGTTGAACACGAGCGCCGAGACGCCCATGGCCGTGCCGAAGGACAGCACCGTCGTGAGGATCAGGAGCACCGGCGCGAGGATCGAGCGCAGCAGCAGCATGAGGATGATCATGATCACGACGAGGATCACCGGGATGATGAGGTTGCGGTCGTGGATGGACGCGTCGTTCGTGTCGATCGACGTGGCCGTCACCCCGCCCACCACGGCTCCGAGGTCGTCGAGCTCTCCGCGCAGCTCGCGCACGGTGGAGGCGGCCGCAGCGGAGTCGGCGGCGTCCGTCAGGGTCCCCTGCAGGAGCACCTGACCGTCGACCGTCGTGGGCTCCGGAGCGGGGGTCCCCGGAGGGCCGACGGCCGTGATCCCGTCCGCCGTCACCGGGGCGGACCCGCTCGGGGAATCGGACGCGGTGACGGTCACCCCGTCGATCCCGTCGTTCGCGAGGAGCACGTCGGCGGCGTCCTGCAGGCGGTCCTCGTCCACGATCACGGAGACCGGGCTCCCCGAGCCGCCGGGGAAGTGCTCGCCGAGCGCGACCTGGCCGTCGCGCGCCTCCGAGGCCCCGAGGACGAGATCGGACTGCGGGACACCCTGCGCGTCCAGCTGGGTGACCCCTGCCGCGCCCGCGAGGAGGACGAGGGTGGTCGCGATCCAGATCACACGCGGACGCTTCTTGATGAGGCCGGACAGTCGCGCCCACAGCCCGGTGGTGCGCATGCCGTGCTCCTCGGCCACGACCTCGGGCTCGAAGCGAGGACGCCGCGGCCAGAAGACCGCGCGCCCGAACAGCAGCAGCAGCGAGGGCAGGAGCGTGAGCGCGGACAGCATCGCGAACACGATGCCGATCGCCGCGACCGGGCCGAGGGTGCTGTTCGACTTCAGGTCGCTGAGCAGGAGGCACAGGAGTCCCGCGATCACGGTGCCCCCGGAGGCGACGATCGGCTCGACCGACCCCTTCCACGCGGCGAGGAGGGCGACGCCCTTGTCCTGTGCGACCCGCAGTTCCTCCCGGAACCGCGCGACGAACAGCAGTGCGTAGTCGGTGGCGGCGCCGATCACGAGGATGAAGAGGATGCCCTGGGTCTGCCCGCTGAGCAGCAGGATCTCCCACTTCGCCAGCCACCACACGACGAGCAGCGCGACGCACAGGGCGAACAGGCTCGTGGAGAGCACGACGAGCGGCAGCAGGAACGAGCGGTAGACGAGGACGAGGATCACGAGCACGGCGAGCAGGGCGACGCCGAGGAGGAGGCCGTCGATGCCGGCGAAGCCCGCGGCGAGGTCGGCCGTGAAGCCCGCAGGACCGGTGATGGAGACCGTGATGCCGTCCGGCACCGCGGCGCGCAGCTCGTCGCCGAGAGCGGTGGTGGCATCGCTGAGCTCGGCGTCGCCGTCGATCGGGATGAAGGCCTGCACGGCTCGGCCGTCCTCGGACGGAAGCGCCGGGGAGACGTCGTCCGCGACGCCCTCCACGTCGGGCGCGTCGGCCACCGCGTCCGAGATCGCCTCGAGCTCTGACGGCGTCAGCTCCTCGTCGGAGGTGAAGATCGCGATGGCCGGGATGGCGTCGCTGTCGGTGAACTCGCCGAGGAGCTGCTGCACGGTCGTGGCGTCCGCGGACTCCGGGAGGTAGGTGGTCTGGTCGTTCGACGACACCTCGTCGACCTTCCCGAACAGCGGACCGCCGAAGGACGCGCCCGCCAGCCACACCAGGATGAGGGCGACGGGCAGGAACACCCGCAGCCAGGAGTGGCGTCGGGTGCGCGCGCGGGTCGGCGGCGTCGGTGCGGGGGCGGGGCGGGACATCGGGGGTCCTTTCGGGCGGGCGGGTGGGGAGGCGCCGAGTCAGGAGACCCAGGCGAGGATGAGGATCATCGTGGCGAGGAAGCCGGCGATGTAGTTCAGCGCGATGAACCGGCGCCAGGCGCGGTTCGTGCCGGCCGAGGTCTCGTCGGTGACGTTCCACCACGGCGCGGCGTTGACGATGTAGGGCAGCGCCAGCACGGCGGCGAGAGGTCCGGGCCAGGGGGTCAGCAGCATCGCGGTGCCGGCGATCGTCCAGAGCACGAGGGAGAGCCGGACGGTGGCCCTGGCGCCGATCACGGTCGCGATGGACGAGATGCCGCCCTCGCGATCGGGCCCGATGTCCTGCACGGCGCCGAAGGCATGGGCCGCCATGCCCCAGAGGAAGAAGGCGACGAGGACGAGGACCGTGGTCGTCGTGACGGGGGCTCCGGCGAGGGAGAGGCCGACGAGGGCGGGGCTGACGAAGTGGGTGCTCGAGGTCACGGAGTCCAGGAAGGGACGCTCCTTGAAGCGCAGCACCGGTGCCGAGTAGGCGAGGACCGCAAAGACGCTGACGGCGAGCCACAGCCAGGATGCCGGGGTGCCGACCGCGAACAGATAGACGAGGAACGGCACGTTCGTGACCGCCGCCGCCCACAGCGTCGCGCGGTGGATCCGCGGGGACAGCAGCGCGCCCTCGATCCCGCCCTTGCGGGGGTTGGCCAGATCGGAGGCGTAGTCGAAGACGTCGTTGATGCCGTACATGGCGAGGTTGTACGGGATGAGGAAGTACAGCGTGCCGATCACGAACGTCGCGTCGATCTCCCTGGTACTCAACAGATAGGCGGCGGCGAAGGGGAAGGCGGTGTTGATCCAGCTGATCGGTCGGGAGGAGAGGACGATCTGGGCGATGTCGCGGCCGAGGCCCCCGGTGCGGGACGTCTGATCGGTCATGCCTGCTCCTCCGTCCGGGCCTCCGCGCGCGTTCGCGAGCGGCGCCCGCGGAGGGCGGTCCACAGCGCGGGGAGCAGCAGCACCCCGGCCAGCGGGTAGGCGAAGTCCTCGATCGGGGCGAGCCCGATGTGCAGGCCGGCGAGCGGGCCGGGCGCGTAGTGGAAGAGTCCGGTGGCGATCATCACGGTGTCGAACACGGCGGTCAGCAGGAGGAGGGCGAGGGCCGTCAGCGCGAGGGCACCGAGGCGCGGGGTGCGCCGCGCGGTGACGCAGAGCGCGACCGCGGCGAGGGCAGCGACGGCGAGGAACACGGCGGACAGCTGCAGGTAGGTCATCGCGCCGCTCCTTCCGCCTCGGAAGTGCCGCGGCGGCGCTCCAGGACGCGCACGGCGCCGCCGTAGAGCACCATCGTGCACACGACGAGGAAGACGAGGAAGATCGGCTCTTCGAGAGGGAGTTCGGGAGCCAGGACGATGCCCGTGGCGATCGCCGCCTCGCCGCGGAAGAAGATCCCCGCCGCGATACCGGCCACATCCCAGACGAGGAAGAAGGCGAGGCCGACGGCGGTGACGACAGCCGCCGCCACGGCGTCGCGCCAGAAGAACAGGCGGAACCGCCAGTCCAGCAGCAGCATGCAGCCGAGGGAGACGAGCAGGGCGGCCAGATAGATCGCGCCCATCATGCCCGCTCCGCGCTCGTCGGGCGTGCTGCAGGCTCCGGCAGCGGACCGGGGGAGTGGTCGCCCCGGATGCGCTTGAGCACGATCTCGGCGCTGATGAGGCACATCGGCACGCCCACACCGGGGGCGGTGGTCGCTCCGGCGTAGTACAGCCCCTGCACGCGACGGGAGGCGTTCTGCGCGCGGAACATGGCGCTCTGCGACAGGATGTGCGCGGGCCCGAGCATCCCGCCCCGCCAGGAGTGGTAGTCGTCGCGGAAGTCCGCCGGCCCCACGGTCTCCCGGACGACGATCCGCTCCCGCAGGTCGGGGATCCCCGCCCACGCCTCGATCATGTCGATCGCGGCGTCCGCAGCCTTCTCGACAGCCGCGGAGCCGGCACCGTCGCTTCCCCCGTGCCCGAGATCGACGTCGGCCGGCACCGGCACCAGCACGAAGAGGTTCTCGTACCCGTCCGGCGCGACCTCGGCGTCGGTGGCGCTCGGGCGGCAGACGTAGGTGGACGCCGGGCTGGGGACGGCAGGGGTGCGACCGAAGATCGCGTCGAAGTTCGCGTCCCAGTCGTCGGTGAAGAAGAGCGAGTGATGAGGGAGCTCGGGCAGGGCGCCGCGGATGCCGAGCATCACGAGCACGCCGCCGGGCCCGCTCGTGCGCCGCGCCCACCAGGACTCCGGATAGGACTGCAGCGTCGGGGGCAGCAGCGCCGTCTCCGTGTGGTGTAGGTCGGCGCCGGAGACCACGATGTCCGCGTCCTCCACGTGCTGGTGGCCGTCGCGGTCCGTCCAGCCGACCCCGGTCGCATGGGTCGCGCCGTCGGCATCCTGGGTGCGGATCCCGGTGACCTCCGCGCCGGTGACGATGCGGGCACCGGCATCCTGGGCCAGCGCCGCCAACCGTTCGACGACGCGCCAGAAGCCGCCCTGCGGATACAGCACGCCCTGGTCGAGGTCGAGCGCGCTCATCAGGTGGTACATCGCCGGGGCCGTCCGGGGATCGGTGCCGAGGAAGACCGCGGGGTAGCCCAGGATCTGGCGCAGCACCGGGTTCCGGAAGCGGCGGGCGGCGAAGGCCTGAAGGCGCGTGCCGAGCAGCGAGAAGAGCCGAGGGAGCGCGCGCACCACCTCGGGCGCGGCCAGCGTCCTGGTCCGGGTGAACGGGTTGTAGAGGAAGTACCTCCTCGCCATCGTCCCGGCGTCGTGGGCGGAGGCGAGGTAGGTGTCGAGCGCGGCGGCGGAGCCGGGTTCCATCGACTCGAACAGCGCCGAGACGGCGTCCCGGCCTGCGGGCACCGTCACCGGGGCGTCGCCGGACTCGGGGGAGCGGAAGACGCGGTACCCCGGGTCGAGCAGGGTCAGGTCGAGCTGCTCCTCGGTGCTCGTGCCCATCATCGCGAAGTAGTGGTCGAACACCTCGGGCATCAGGTACCACGAGGGGCCGGAGTCGAATCGGAAGCCGTCGCGCTCGATGGTGCCCGCCCGTCCGCCGACGCGGTCGTTCTTCTCCAGCACCACGACGTCGTGGCCGTCGCGTGCGAGCAGTCCGGCCGTGGCCAGACCGGCCACGCCCGCGCCGATGATGACGATGCGGCTCATCGGTCCCGCTCCATGCTCGTGACGACGACGGCCCGCGCGGCGAGCAGCGCCTTGATCGGATCCGGCACGCGGACCCGCCGGCGGTACAGCTCCGCGGCCGGCGTCCGTGCGACCTTCCGGGTCAGGGCCGCGAAGAGGGCGAGGGCGCTGCGCACCGCGGCACGGGCGTCCTTCGGAAGCAGCGGGATCGCAGCTCTGGCGTCGGCGAGCTGACGGTGGACGGTGTCGACCCAGGCATCGCGGTCGGCGTCGGTGAGACGAGCTGAGCCGCCGAGGTAGCCGCGCTGCAGGCGGTCGGTGTCGTCGGCCAGATCGCGGAGGAAGTTCACGTTCTGGAACGCGGCTCCCAGCCGCCGAGCCCCGCGCTCGAGGATCTCGAGCTCGGCCGGCGTCCGCGTGGCGTCGCGGAGGAAGACCCGCAGGCACATGAGGCCCACGACCTCCGCCGACCCGTAGACGTACGCGGCGTGCGCGTCGGCATCGTAGGCCGTGAAGCCGGAGTCGCCCGCGATGTCGGCGCGCATCGAGTCGAAGAACGGCCGGGTGAGGTCCTCGCCGATCCCGCACTCGCGCGCCGTCCGCGCGAACGCGTGCAGGATGAGGTCGCTGCTGTAGCCGGTCCGCATCGACCGATGGGTCTCCGCGATGTACGAGTCCAGGGCGGCCGCCTGGGCGCCCGCGTCGAGCCCGGCCTCGGCGGCGACGCCGTCGACGATCTCGTCCGCGATGCGCACCATGGCGTAGATGTTCCGGACGTACTGACGGTGGCGTCGACCGAGGAGGCGGGTGGCCAGGCCGAACGATGTCGAATAGGTGCGGATCACGTCGGAGGTCGCGATCTCGGCGGTGCGGCTGAAGCGGCGCAGCGCCGCGTCGTCGCGATGCTCGGCGGGGGTCGCGGTCATCGGCTGCGGCCCTCGATCCGGTCGGCGAGAGCGAGGACGACGCGTCCCGCGTCGGCGGAGAGCGTGCCCGCCTCCTCCGCTTCCGCGAGCACCGTCGAGACGGCGGCGAGCTGCTCCTCCACGAGTCCGCGGACGAAGTCCTCCGCACCGCATTCGCGGAGGCGGTCGCGCATCTCCGCCGCGTCCTCGACGCTCAGGTCGGTGGCCCCGAACCGCAGCTCGATGCTGGGCCAGTGGCTGGTCATCCGCGCGTAGGCGATGATCGCGGTCTCCTTGCCCTCGCGGAGGTCGGAATAGGGGTCCTTGCCGTGCGTGTCCGGATCCCCGAACACGGACAGCAGGTCGTCCTGCAGCTGGTAGGCGAGCCCGAGGTGGCCGCCGATCTCGGTCAGCTGTTCCTCGGCTGCCGTCGGCACTCCCGACAGGATGGCCGCCGCGCGGAGCGGGAGGACGAACGAGTAGGCGGCCGTCTTCGAGGCGCTCGTGGCGAGGATGGTGCGGAGGTCAGCCGCGATGATGCCGTCGCCGAGGGCCACGTCGGAGTGCTCGCCGGCGACGGTCTCGAACACGGTCGTCTCGAGGAGGGCGAGGAGCCGCTCCCGTCGCGCGGCGGGGATGTCGGCGCGGGCGAACCCGAGCACGGCACTGGACAGGAGGAGGTCTCCGAGGAGGATGGCGCTCGACCGGCCCCAGTGCAGGGCCGCCTCACCACCGGCATCGGGGCGACGGGAGACGAGGGAGCCGATGAGGTTGGGGCGGCGGCGGCGCGTGAGGTCGCCGTCGATCACGTCGTCGTGCAGGAGGAACGCGAAGTGCAGGAGCTCGACATGAGCGGCCACGTCGATCGCCCGCGCGGTGTCCTCCGCCGTGAGGGGGGCCGTGGTGAGTGCGGACAGCAGGTCCATGAGCATGCGCGGACGCAGGAGCTTCCCCCCGAGGGCGTGCTCGGCCGCCGTGTGCCACAGCGCGGCGAACTCCGCCCCGTAGTGCTCGGCGGCGACCGTGCGCTCGGCGAACCGTCGTCGCAGCACCACCTCGATGCGGGTGCCGAGGTCTTCCTCTGTCGCGGTGACGGCCATGGCTCAGACCTCTCCGTGTCGTCGCAGGAGCGGGAGCTGCTCCGCGAGCCAGGGGCTGAAGGCGAAGGGGGTGCGGGTGACCGCGGCGAGCAAGTCGTCCACGTCGACCCACTCCCACTCCGCCACCTCGTCGGGATTCGCGGCGGGCTGCCCGTCGACCACAGCGACGTGCACCGGGCAGATCTCGTTCTCCACGATGCCGCTCGCGTCCACGGCGCGGTAGCGGTAGTCGGGGAGGGCGAGGCGGATCTCGGTCACCTGGATGCCCAGTTCGTCGGAGCCGCGCCGGCGCACCGCGTCGGTCATCTCCTCACCGGGCTGCGGGTGCCCGCAGAAGCTGTTGGTCCAGACGCCGGGCCAGGTGGTCTTGCCGAGGGCGCGACGGGTGACGAGCAGGCGTCCCTCCCGATCCTGCACGTAGCAGGAGAAGGCGAGGTGGAGGGGAGTGTCGGTCGTGTGGACTTCGCTCTTGGGCAGGATGCCGACGGCAGTCCCGTCTTCGGCGAGGAGTGTGACGTTGTCCATGGCGTCCTCTCGTCGTTTAGCTAACCTGGCGAAATATCAACTTAGCATGAAGCTGTTGGTGTGTAACATGATCGCATGCACTCCGAGCCCCGCACCACCCCGATCGCCGAGGCGCCGGCGATCGCGGGGCCGGACGACCTGACTCATGGCGCGATCTACGACGTCGAGGCCAGCGATCCGCGCAGCACGCTCATCGACCGCTCCGGCGTCGCGCCGGAGGATCTGCGGCAGATCGCTCGCGTCATGGAGGCGCTCGGCGGATTGCGCGACGCCGAGCAGCGGCTGTCGCAGGCGTCGCGCCGGTACATGCAGCTGAACGAAACCGACATGCGGGCGCTGCACTATCTGATCGTGTGCGCGAATCGGTCGCTGGTGGCGACACCCAGCGGGATCGCCCATCACCTCGGGGTCTCGACCGCGGCGACGACGAAGCTGCTCGATCGGCTGGAGAAGGGCGGGCACATCCGGCGGTCGCCGCATCCCACCGACCGACGAGCTCTCGCGATCACCATCACTCCGGAGACCAGACACGCCGCGATGGAGACGGTCGGGCGGCAGCAGGCCAAGCGCTTCTACGCGGCCGCGCGGTTGTCGGCGGCGGAGCGCGATGTGGTGATCCGGTTCCTCCAGGACATGACGGAGGAGATAACCCTGCGTGACGAGCCGTGGGCCACGCAGGGCGCACACGAAGATCCCGCCCGACCGTGAGGTGGGGCGGGACCGGATCAATGAGCGGCGCGGTACGCGTCCAGGATGGGGGCCGGAACTCGTCCCCGCTCCGAGAGGGTGTACCCGTTCTCCTTCGCCCAGGCGCGGATCGCCGCGACCTCGGGGTTGCGTGAGGGCCGCTTCCGCGATGAGGAGGACGAGGAGCGCCCTCCTCCGGTGGACGCACCGGATCCCGCCCGACGCCCTGCCGTGATGTACGGCTCGAGGGCCTGGCGCAATTCCTCGGCGTGCGCGGAATTCAGATCGATCTCGTAGGAGGTGCCGTTCAGCGAGAAATGCACGGTCTCGCCTTCTCCGACCTCCAGGACGGTGCCGTCGATATCGTCGACCAGCTGGTGCACAATTCGTCTCGCCATGACGGCGACTTTATCGCGGCGGCGGGAATGCGCACAACAAAGGCCGCTCCTTCATGGCGCCGTATGACGGGGCTGGGAAGAATGCCGATTCAGGGAAGCAGACCCGCGCGACGTGCTTTGGTCACGGCGGCATGCCGCGTCGACGCGTCCAATTTCGACATCGCGGTGCCGAGATAAGCCTTGACGGTGCCTTCCCGCAGACCGAGGTGCGCGGCGATCTCCGCATTGGTCGACCCGAGGGCGGCGCACGCGAGGACGTCGGTCTCGCGCGGGGAGAGGTGGATGACGGGAACGGGACCGGTCGTCGTCGGGAGGTCGTCGCCGGCGAGGGCCAGCAGTCGCCGCTCGACCTGCGCCAGCCGCGCGCGGATGCCGGCGTCGTCGACGGTGGCGGCGATGCTGCGCAGCTCCGCGAAGCTCTCCCGCAACTCCTCGCGCTGGGCCGGCGCGACGGCGGCGGGCGACGGGGACGCGGCCCGCAGACGGCGCTGCACCTCGTCTCGAATGCGCAGCTCATCCGCGACGGATTGGGCGACCTGCATCGCCGGTGCCGTCGTCACGCCGCCGATCCTCTCCTCGGCCCAGGCGCCGGCATAGAGCACGCCGCGGGGGCGGCCCTGGACGACGATCGGCAGGGCGAGTAGCGTTCGCAGGCCCTCGCCGAGCACGAAGACGTCGTAGTCGTGGGTGATCTGGCGGGAGGAGCCGTAGTCGCTCGTCATCCGCGGGCGCAGCTCCATCATGGCGCGGCCGCCGAGGCCGCGCTCGGGGCGCACGCGGAGCCCGTCGAGAGCACGCGTGCGGGCTCCGACGATGCTCGTGACGCTCACGACGCCCTCTTCGATCAGCCCGCCGAACGCGACGGGGAAGCGCGTGCGCCGCGCGAGCTCGCGCACCGCGTTGGCGACGAGCTCCGCCTCGGATTCGACGGTGATCGGAGAGCTCACGAATACCTACTTTCGGGGGTGACGGCACCGTTCCCCGTTTCGTAGCGTCGACCCTACCACTCGGGCGGCGACAGCCGCGCGTGCAGCGGACATGTGGCAAGGAGGCCCCATGAGCGAACAGGTTCCGACCCCTCAGAACGGTGCGATCGATTACGTCGCCGTCGAGCAATCCCCTCGATTCCTGCGGTTGAAACGGACGCAGCGGTCCTTCATCTTCCCCCTCGCCGCGTTCTTCCTCGTGTGGTATTTCGTCTACGTGCTGCTGGCGGCATTCGCCCGCGATTTCATGGCGCAGCGCGTCTGGGGGGATATCACCGTCGGGCTGCTGTTCGGACTCGGTCAGTTCGTGACGACATTCGCCATCACGATGGCGTATGTCGCATTCGCGAATAGGAAGCTCGACCCCCTGGCGTCCGAGATCCGTGAAGAACTCGAGAAGGCGCAGGCGGACGCATGACCATCATCCGCACGGCCACCGAGGATGTCGCCCTCGACATCAACCCGGTGTTCAACATCTCGATCTTCCTCGCCTTCGTCGCGGTGACGTTGTTCATCGTGATCCGCGCTAGTCGGAACAACAAGACGGCCGCCGACTACTACGCGGCCGGTCGTTCTTTCACCGGGCCCCAGAACGGATTCGCGATCGCCGGCGACTACCTCTCCGCCGCGTCGTTCCTCGGCATCTGCGGTGCCATCGCGATCAACGGGTACGACGGATTCCTCTACTCCATCGGATTCCTCGTCGCCTGGCTGGTCGCGCTGCTGCTCGTGGCCGAGCTCATGCGCAACACCGGCAAGTTCACGATGGCGGACGTGCTCTCGTTCCGCTTGAAGCAGCGTCCGGTGCGGATGGCGGCGGCGATCACCACGCTCGCGGTCTGCTTCTTCTACCTCCTCGCGCAGATGGCGGGGGCGGGCGGTCTCGTGTCCCTGCTGCTCGGGATCGACGGGCGCGTCGGGCAGTCGGTCGTCATCGCCGTCGTCGGCATCCTCATGATCGTCTACGTGCTCATCGGCGGCATGAAGGGCACCACCTGGGTGCAGATCGTCAAGGCGGTGCTCCTCATCGGCGGTGCCCTGGCGATGACGATCTGGGTCCTCGCGATCAACGGCTTCAGCCTGAACACCCTCCTGGAGGCCGCGGTGGCCAACTCCGACAAGGGTGATGCGGTGCTGGCACCAGGTCTGCAGTACGGCGCCAACCCGTGGGACTTCCTGTCCTTGGGCATGGCCCTCGTGCTCGGCACCGCGGGTCTGCCGCACGTGCTCATGCGCTTCTACACCGTGCCGACGGCCAAGGAGGCACGGCGTTCGGTGGTCTGGGCGATCTGGCTGATCGGCGGGTTCTACCTGCTGACCCTCGTGCTCGGGTACGGAGCCGGTGCGCTCGTCGGCGCCGATGTGATCGCCGCGGCACCCGGGGGAGTGAACTCGGCCGCCCCGCTGCTGGCGTTGAAGCTCGGTGGTCCGGTGCTCCTGGGGTTCATCTCCGCGGTGGCGTTCGCCACGATCCTCGCGGTCGTCGCCGGACTCACCATCACGGCGGCGGCGTCGTTCGCCCACGACATCTACGCGAACGTCATCCAGAAGGGGCGCAAGGACGCCTCGGGGAAGCCGGTCGAAGCTGATCCCAACGGCGAGGTGCGGGTCGCTCGCCGGACGGTCATCGTCATCGGCATCCTCGCGATCGTCGGTGGCATCGGGGCACAGGGGCAGAACATCGCCTTCCTCGTGGCGCTCGCCTTCGCGGTGGCGGCCTCGGCCAACCTGCCGACGATCCTCTACTCGCTGTTCTGGCGCCGGTTCACGACGCGGGGCGCGGTGTGGAGCATGTACGGCGGCCTCGGCTCGGCGATCATCCTCATCATCCTGTCGCCCGTGTTCTCCGGCACGCCGACGTCGATGATCCCCGGGATCGACATCGCCGTCTGGCCGTTGAACAACCCGGGCATCGTGTCCATACCGCTCGGGTTCGCGCTCGGCTGGCTCGGGACCGTCACCAGCACGCGGCGCGAGTCTCCCGAGCTGGCGGCCGAGATGGAGGTGCGCTCACTCACCGGCTTCGGGGCGGAGAAGGCCGTCGACCACTGACGCGACCTCCTCGGGTGCGGGCCCGGCGGCCTACTCGCCGGGCCCGCACCCCAGGACCGGGCTTCAGCGGGACTCGAGGTCCAGCAGGAAGCGCTTCCGCTCCGGATGGCCGCCGTAGTGCCCCGCGGAGCCGTCGGATCGCACGACCCGGTGCACGGGCACGATGATCGAGAACGGCGTGAGACGGCATGCCGTCCCGACGGCGCGCGCCGCCCCCGGGTGGCCGGCCAGCACCGCGACCTCCCCGTAGCTCAGGGTCTGGCCCCAGGGGATGTCGCACACGGTGTGCAGCGCCGCCCGGTGAAAACCCTCCACGAGACGCCAGTCGAGTCTCACGTGCTCGTCGAAGCGCACGGGCTCGCCGTCGAAGTACGCGTCCAGGAGCGGCACGAGCTCGTCGGCCGCGCCCGGGTCGGGCTCCGGGACGGCACCGAGCTGCCGCGAGACGCTCTCGAGCAGCCACGGCACCTGCGGGTCTGCGGACTCGAGGAGGTCGAAACGCACGATGCCCGCGTCGGAGAAGACCGCGAGGGCGTCGCCGAAGGGCGTCGGAGCGAAGTCATAGCGGAAAGTCATGTCCCTTATCCTGACCGGCCCGTTCCACACGAGAGAACCGGCCACAGGCCCGGTCACGCGTTCCGTGGACAACGTGAGCGCACGACCGTGCGGGGGAGGAGTTGTCCGAGCGGGCGTCGTACCGGCTGTTTTTCACCGGAAACCCGCCGGGGATACCGATCTCCGGCGGCGTCGCGCCTAGGGTGTGAGTGTGTGGCGACGGGAAAGCAGGTCTGCGAACAACACAGCGGTGGACAACGCTGTGTCCCTCGGTGACCTGCACGACTCATCCACCGGAGTCGGCATCGCCCATGCCGCCGAGGCCGAGCGCACGCGCCTGCGGGCCGAGGCTGCCGATCTGGGCGGTCCTTCGCCGCTGAGCAGCTTCCGCGACGGGCCGGAATCCGGCATCGACATCTCCAAGGCGCACCCGGGCAGTCTCCCGCAGTTCATCACCGGCAAGTCGACGCTCCTTTCCAACCTCTTCCGCGACGAGGTGGGCCTGCGTACCGCGCGGCTGGCCGCCGAGCGCATCACGGCCAAGAACACCGAGCTGCGCACGGTCCGCGGCATCGAAGCCGTGCACCTCGCCGTCGGCGTCGCGCGGTGGCGCATCGGCGGGGCGACCTTCGCCGCCCCTGTCCTGCTGCGACCCCTCGCGATCCGCCGCCATCACACCGACTTCGAGCTCAAGCTGCAGGGGGCGTTCGAGGTGAATCCGGAGCTCGTCCGGGTCGCCCGCGAGCACTTCGGACTGTCCCTCGATGCCACGGCTCTCGCGGCGCTCGCCTACGACGGCGGCATCTTCAAGCCGCAGCCGGTGATCGACAGCCTGCGCGGTCTGACTCGATCGATCGAGACGTTCTCCGTCGAGCCCCGACTCGTCGTCTCCACGTTCGCCGACGTCGCGGGAGCCATGGCCCAGGACGGCGGCACCCTCGACCACCCGGTCCTCAACGCCCTCGGCGGCCACGTCGGCGATCGCGAGCAGGTCACGGCACCGCGCGCCGTTCCGCACCACGTCGGCCCCGACGACCGCGCTCCCGCCTCGGACACGCTCCTCCTCGACGCGGATGCCGAGCAGGAGGCGGTGCTGGGCCGCATCACCGCCGGTCACTCCCTCACCGTGGCGACGCTGCCCGGCACCGGAGGCACGCAGACCGTCATCAACGCGCTCGGCGAGCTCGTCCGCGCCGGCAAGAAGGTGCTCGTCGTCTCGGCCCGCCGGTCGACGCTCGACGGCGTACGCCACCGGCTCGCCGGCATCGGCCTCGACAGCCTCGCAGTGTCCCCGGCGAGCCTGCGCCGCGACCTCGTCCGTGCGATCGGCAGGAACGAGAAGGCGACCGCGCCCAAGGTGAGCGAGGTCGACGACGCGCTGGTGCGGCTGCGCACGGTGCTCCGCGACTATCGCGACGCTCTGACCGTTCCGGTCCCCGGCCTCGACGCCTCCGTCCTGGACGCGACGAGGCACCTCACGCGCCTCGCGTCCCTGCCGGTCCCGCCGTCGACCACGGCCCGACTGAGCGTGGACGCCCTGCGCAGGCTCGCGAAGGATCGCAGCGAGGCGGCCGCCGCACTGGCGCAGGCCGCACGGCTCGGCGAGTTCCGCGTCGGACCGAACGATTCGCCCTGGTACGGCGTCACCTTCGGCAGCACCGAGGCCGCCCGCGCCGCCCACGAACTCGCCGGGCGCCTGCATGCCGTCAGCGTGCCCGCTCTGCTCGAGCGCGGCTATGAGCTCATCGCGCAGACGCATATGCGGCCGTTCTCGACGATCGACGAGCTCGGCGACTACCTCGAGCTGCTGCAGGGGATCCGCGACACCCTGGACCGGTTCAGCCCCACGGTGTTCGAGCGTCCGCTCGGGGAGCTCATCCAGGCGCACGGCTCCCGCCGCGATGCGCCCGGCATGTCCGGGGCCAACCGTCGCCGTCTCCGCCGGCTCGCCAAGGAGTACGTCCGTCCCGGCGTGCACGTGACGGAGATGCACGAGGCGCTGCTGCGCATCCAGACCCAGCGCACGCAGTGGCAGCGCTACGTCGACGCGGGCGTCGCGCCGGAGATCCCGCTCGGTCTCGCCGACGTGTTCGCCTCCTGGCAGCGGGTCGAAGCGGAACTGGCCGAGCTGGACGCCGCTCTCGGCCGCCGCGAGCCCCTGTCGTCGCTGCCGGTCGCCCGACTCGTGCGCATGCTCGCGGGCCTCGCGGCGAAGTCCGATGTCTTCGAGAACCTCGTCGAGCGCGCGCAGTTGCGCGACAAGCTCGCTCTCCTCGGCCTGGAGCCGCTGCTGACCGAGCTCTCGGTGCGCCACGTCTCCGAAGCGCGGGTCGCGGACGAGCTCGAGTTCGCCTGGTGGCAGTCCCTCCTCGAGCGCGCCTTGCAGGACAACCGGGCGCTGCTCGGAGCGAACACTGCCGTGGTCGACCGCCTCGAGCGCGACTTCCGGCTGGTCGACGAGGCCCACGCGGCGATGGCCGGACCGCTGCTCGCCTGGCAGCTCGCGAACCAGTGGCGCATCGCCATCGTCGACGAGCCCGAGCAGTCGCAGAACCTGCGCCGGGCTCTGACGCAGTCCGCGACGACGGCCGCCGAGGTCGTCAGTGCCGCGCCGACCCTCGTCGACGTCCTGGCTCCGGTCTGGATCTCGTCGCCCTACCTCGTCCCGGAGATCCCGGACGCGGTGGAGTTCGACACCGTGCTCCTCGTCGACGCCGCGGCCATCAACCTCGCTGAGGCGGCCCCGGCGATCCGCCGTGCCCGGCAGGTCGTCGCCTTCGGAGACCCGGTCACGCAGCGGCCCTCTCCCTTCCGCATCGCGGTCGACCCGGCGGAGGACTGGGAGGAGGAGGTCCCGTTCGATGAGGTCTCCGTCTTCGAGCGGCTGTCCGAGCTGTTCCCCGTGATGACCCTGACCCGGAGCTACCGGGCCGGCGGTGAGGATCTCGCGGAGCTCATCAACGACGCGTTCTACGGTGGCGAGATCGTCTCCCTTCCGTGGGCGGGATCGTACCTGGGTCGCGGCAGTCTCACCGTCGATTACGTCGAAGGGGGCACCGGGACGCCCGATCCCGTCTCGGGCGCCGTCGAGAGCCCGGACGCCGAGGTCGCCCGCGTCGTCACGCTCGTCGTCGAGCACGCCGTGCATCGCCCCACAGAGTCGCTCATGGTGGTCACCGCCAGCACCCGTCACGCGGAGCGCGTGCGCGCCGCCGTGACGGCCGCCTTCGCCGGCCGCTCCGACGTCGCCGACTTCGTCGCCCGCGACACCGCGGAGCCGTTCGCCGTGCTCACGCTCGAGGAGTCCGTCGCGGAGAGCCGCGACCGCGTCATCTTCTCGCTCGGCTTCGGACTCACCAAGCACGGCCGCGTCCTCAGCGACTTCGGCGACCTGTCGACGCCGGACGGCGAGCGGCTGCTGACCGTCGGGATGACCCGGGCCCGGCGTTCCATGGTGATCGTCTCGTCCATCCGTCCCTCGGCTTTCGACGACGGGCGTCTCGAGCACGGCGCGGCCACGCTCATGTCGATCCTCGGCGGTCTCGCCGCCCGCGCCCGCGACGCACGCCTGGAGGATCTGGCCGACCCGCTGACGCTCGCGCTGGCGAGGGAGCTGCGGCGTCTCGGCGCTTCCGTCGACGTCGACTACCGCGGTCTCCTCCCGCTCGTGGCGCAGCACAAGGGCAAGGCCGTCGTGATCGAGTCCGATCCGGAGTCCCGCGGAGAGTCTCTGCGCGAGACGCTCCGACTGCGCCCGCAGGTGCTCCGCCGCCTCGGTTGGCACTACGTCCGCGTGCACGCGTTCGACCTCTACAGCGACCCGCGCACCGTGGCGTCCCGGATCGCGACGGTGCTCGGCATCTCGGAGACGGCCCCGCGCGCGGAGAACGACACGCAGCCCCTCGACCTCGGCGACCACCGGAATGACTGACCACCGGGACGAGCCGCGTCAGCGGGTCGTCCGGGTGCCGGGCTCCCGGCGGGCGCGCCTGACGCCGGTCGAGGGCAGCGATCCGGCGCCCGAGGTGCCGGAGGGTGAGGCGCCGCGCCGGTCCGCCCCCGGCGACCGCAAGGGTCCCAACGACGACCAGCTCCTCCGCGACGTGCCTCCGCACTACTGAGGCGGCCGCACCCGGAACGAGAAAGACCCACGGCCCTCCGAGGAGAGCCGTGGGTCGTGAGGGCGGTGCGGTCAGACGCCGCGCGGGCCCTGCTGGGTCTTGAGCAGATCGCGGATCTCGACGAGCAGCTCCGCCTCGGTCGCGGCGGCCGGCTCCTCCTCCGGCTCCTCGGCCGGCGTGCCCTTGCGCGCCTCGACGTGGGCCTTGAACGTGTTCATCGGCAGCACGAAGACGAAGTAGACCACGACCGCGACGGCGAGGAAGCTGATGATCGCCGAGATGAGGTCGCCGATCGGGAAGGTGACCTTCTCGCCGTAGATGTTCGTGATCTGGATGCCGAACTTGCCGGCTGCATCGGCCTTGAGGAAGAGCGCGATGAGCGGGTTGATGACGCTGTTCACCACGGCCGTCACGACCGCCGTGAAGGCCGTGCCGATGACGACCGCGACGGCCAGATCGATGACGTTTCCGCGGAGCAGGAAGTCCTTGAAACCTTTGAGCATGGAAACCCCCAAGTCGACTGGGCCTCAGTTCGAGGCGGGAGTCGACGCAGCAGCCGGTTTGGCGCTCGTCGTCGAATCCGACTTCGATGATGCCGAAGCATCCTTCGAACCCCCGGATTTGGCGCGCGAGTCCGTGCGATAGAAGCCGGAGCCGTTGAAGGTCACGCCGATCGAGCCGTACTGCTTGCGCAGCGCGCCGCCGCACTCGGGGCAGACCGTGAGCGCGTCGTCGGAGAAGCTCTGGACGGCGTCGAACTGGTGCCCGCACGCGGTGCAGGCATAGGCGTAGGTGGGCATGGCGGTCCTTGCGGGTCAGCGTCGCCGAGGCGACAGATGCAGCGTCTGCGACGGGGTCACGATGCCGTCGACCGGCTGATCGTGCACCTCGCGCGGCAGTTCGTCGAGTACCTCGGAATCATAGATCACCGCGTACACCGGAGGGCATTTCTCCATGGAGCCGATGGTCTTGTCGAAGTAGCCGCGGCCCCAGCCCATGCGCATCCCCGAGCGGTCGACGGCGGCGGCGGGGACGATCATGAGATCGACGTCGTTCACCGCGATCGGCCCGAGCACCTCGCCGGTGGGCTCCGGCAGCCCGTACAGGCCCTCCGTGATCTCGTCGGTGTCGTCGGCGACAGCCCAGTCCAGCAGTCCGTCGGAGCGGGTGACCGGGAGGAGGACCCGGATCCCGCGGCGGACCGCGCGCGTCACGAACTCCCGGGTGCCCGGCTCCGTGGTGGTGGAGAGGAAGCAGGAGACGGAGCGGGCGCCGAGCTCGTCGATGAGGGCGTCGAGCCGTTCGCCGATCGCCGCCGCAGCGGCTTCCCGCTGGGGATCGGACAGGAGCTGTCGCCGCTCGCGCAACTCTGCGCGGAGGGCTCGCTTGGCGTGCTCGACGTCGTTAGCCATGGTTCGAGTCTAGGGCGGCCCCCACCGGTAGGCTGGGGGAATGGCTCACGAGAAGATCAAGGCTGTCATTCCCGCTGCCGGGCTGGGGACACGATTCCTGCCCGCGACGAAGGCGATGCCGAAGGAGATGCTCCCCGTCGTCGACAAGCCGGCGATCCAGTACGTCGTCGAGGAGGCGGCGAACGCCGGGATCGAGGACATCCTCGTGATCATCGGGCGCAACAAGAACGCCATCTCGAACCACTTCGACTCCGTCCCGGAGCTCGAGGTGAAGCTCATGGAGAAGGGTGACACCGGTCGCCTGGAGCGCGTGATGAAGTCGAGCGACCTCGCCGACATCCACTTCGTCCGCCAGGGCGAGCCCAAGGGCCTCGGTCATGCCGTGCTCCGCGCTCGGACACACGTCGGCGACAGCTCGTTCGCGGTGCTGCTCGGAGACGACCTCATCGACGAGCGCGACCCGCTGCTCACGGAGATGATCGCCGAGCACGAGCGCACGGGCGCCGCCGTCGTCGCCCTCATGGAGGTCGACCCGGACAGCATCCACCTGTACGGCGCCGCCGCCATCGAGCCGATCGAGGGGTCGGACGCCGTGCGCGTCACCGGGCTCGTCGAGAAGCCCGCGAAGGAGGATGCCCCGTCCAACCTCGCGATCATCGGACGTTACGTGCTTCCCGCGTCGGTCTTCGAGATCCTCGAGCGCACCGAACCCGGCAAGGGCGGGGAGATCCAGCTCACCGACGCGCTGCAGGAGCTCGCGACGGCCGACGGCGGACCGGGCGTGGTCGGCGTCGTCTTCGGGGGTCGCCGATACGACACCGGCGACCGCGTGGACTACATCAAGGCGATCGTGCAGCTGGCGACCGATCGCGACGATCTGGGCTCGGAGCTGCGCCCCTGGCTCAAGGACTTCGCGGAGCGCCTCTAGGCGCCTCGCGGTCGTCGGAGGTGCGGCGTGGAGCTGTCGACGGGGATGCGGCACGGACCGGTCGAGCTGCGCCTCATCCGGACGAAGGACGCGCGCCCTCTGCAGCAGGAGTTGCTCGCCAACCGTGCGTGGCTGCAGCCGTGGGAGGCGACGATCCCGAACGGAGCCGTCTCCTTCGACATGCGGGTCAGCATCCGCCGGCTGCTCCAGCAGTATCGGGACGGCGGCGGTTACCCGTTCGTCATGGAGTACGACGGTGAGGTCGCCGGCCAGCTGAACGTCTGGGGCGTCGCTCGGGGCTCGCTGTGCTCGGCGACGATCGGGTACTGGGTGAGTGAGCGGTTCGCGGGGCGGGGGATCACCCCGACCGCGGTCGCGCTCGCCACGGACGCCTGCTTCACCGAGTACGGGCTGCATCGGATGGAGATCTGCATCCGGCCCGAGAACGCCGCAAGCCTCCGCGTGGTCCAGAAGCTCGGCTTCCGATACGAGGGGCTGCGCCGCCGGTACATCCACATCGACGGGGACTGGCGCGACCACTACGCCTTCGCCCTCACCCAGGAGGAGGTTCCGCAGGGCGTGCTCGCCCGGTGGATCCACGGACAGGTGCCGCCGCACGCGGCGACGATTCCCCCGGCGGACCGCTTGACCCTCTGATATCGTCCGTCGCGGAAGGACTCGCCGCGACACGCGCCCCGACTGCACGGCGCGGCCGGTCCGTCGCCGTTACCGTTGTCCTATGGACGGGCCGGTGCTGAGCGGGGGAGTGATCGTGCTCGTCGCCGTGCTCCTGTGGATGCTGTACCTGCTGCCCTCCTGGCGCGGTCGCTTCCAGTACAACGCGGCCGAGCGCAACGCCGTGCGGCTCAACCAGGCGCTGCGGATCCTCGCCGAGACGAGCGAGACGCCCAGCGAGGTGCACATGGAGCTCAACGCCCGTACCGTCGTCGCCCAGCAGAAGCTCGCGAAGCGGCTGCAGGCCGAGCGGGAAGCCGCGGAGCTCGAGGCCCTCCGCCAGGAACTCGCCGCCACGCGCGCCGATCCCGTGATCCGTCGCGCCCGTGCCCGTCGACGCGTGCGGCTGACCGCGACCGGCGCGCTCGTGCTCGGACTCGTCGCCGTCGGGCTCGGCACCTGGCAGCTCCTGGCCACCGGGGGAGCGGTGCTCCTCTGGAGCGGCGGGGTGGCAGCCCTCATCGCCACCATCGTCCTGCAGCGGATGGCCGCGGTTGCGGTGCGCGCTGCCCGTCGTCCGCAGCCCGCAGCGGTCGAGACCGTCGCGGAGAGGGTCGCTCCGACCCTGCACGACCAGGGCCCCGCCACCTGGACCCCGCGTCCGCTCCCGGAGCCGATGGTGTCGGTCACGGGATCGCGCGCCCAGGCGGCTCGCGCCGAGATCGATGCGCAGGAGGAGCGCCGCAAGGCCGCTCGGGTGGCCGCGCTCCGTGCCCGCGCCGAGGAGATGGCGCCGCCGGCGCCCGTCAGCCTCCCGGCAGCGCCGGCGGCAGCGACGGAATCCCCGTACGCCCGCATGGGCTTCGTCGACGACGCGGAGATCGAGGCGCACGTGCGCCAACTCCTTCAGCGTCGGGCCGCCGGATGACCGTCGCGGTGAGCGCGGGTCTCCTCCCCTGACACCCAGGGCATCGCAGACGCGCGAGGGTGTCGCTCCTCGCGTCCCGCCCGCTCGGGGCCGTAGAGTCGTGGGATGGGAACCATGCAGTACGGCTCCGGCAGCGAGATCCAGATCGAGGACCGCGCCCTGGCCCATCTGAAGGTCGCGATCGCGACCAAACTCCGCCGGAACGAGAGCTTCACGTTGTCCTGGAAGCACCCCGACGGCGACGTGCCGGGACGTTCGACGATCTGGCTGCATCCGTCGATCCCGCTGCGCTTCACCTTCGCGGAGCCGGAGACGCCGGAGCTGAACGTCAAGTGGATCCAGGCGCTCATGGTCGAGGCGAGCTCGTCGGGAGGCATCAGCCTCGTGGACGAGGTCGTCGACGGTCCCGCCGACTGAGCCCTTCCGCTACTCGGCGGGGTACGCCTGCGCGGTGAGCTGCCGGGCGAGGTGCGCGGCGTTGCGGGTCGCGGTCGCGATCGCGGAGCCCACGGCCTCCGGAGTCTCATCGAGGTCTTTGTAGTCCACGGTCTGCATGGCCTCGCCGTTCCAGTACACCGAGGTCTGCGCGGGGATCGTGTAGCCGATGTCGTTCAGCGCCTGGAAGAGGATCGCGGAGATGTGGTGCGCGCCGTCCTCGTTCCCGAGGACGCCGGCGATCGCGACCTTGTCGAAGAGGATCGGGCGGCCCTGCTCGTCCGTCTCGCTGAGCTCGGCGTCGAGGCGCTCCAGCACGCGCTGAGCGACGCTCGAGTGCTGTCCCATCCACGTCGGCGTGACGAACACGAGGATGTCGGCATCGAGGACGCGCTGACGCAGGGCCGGCCACTGGTCGCCGTCGCCCATGTCCTTCTCGACGCCGGGACGGATGTCGAGGTCGACGGCTCGGACGAGGTCACCCGTCACCCCGTGCTCGGCGAGGGCATCGAGCAGCTGACGCGCGAGCAGATCGGAGCTCGACGACGCGGGGGAGGGCTTGAGGGTGCAGGAGATCGCGAGGGCGGTGAGGGAGGTGTCCATGCTCCGACTCCACCAGAGATGAGGGCGGCGGCACAGGGCCTTCCCGGGTCCGGGCTATCCTGGTAGAGCACCGACGACAGGAGATCCCGTGATCCTCAGCTTCCTCTTCTTCATGATCATGTTCCTCGGAGGCTTCTGGCTGCTGGGGATCGCCCACGAGATGCCGGACACGCTCGCCGCCCTCACCTTCGTCGGCGGCATCCTGCTCGTCTCGCTGGCCCTCGGGTTCGCGATGCGCCAGCGCGGTTCGGCCACGCGTCGTTCCAAGAACTGGACCGGCAGCCCGACCGAGTGACCGCCGGGGCGACGCCCCGCGCTCACCGTCGCCGGGCGAGCCTCGCTTCGAGGTTCGCCCGCACCGCCGGCCACTCCGGCTCGATGATGGAGTACTCCACGCTGTCGCGGAGTGCGCCGTTGCGGTAGCGGCTCATGGCCCGCATCACACCGTCCTGTTTAGCGCCCAGTCGTTCGATCGCGGCGCGAGACTGGAAGTTCACCCACTGGGTCGTCAGCCCGACCCGGAAGACCCCCAGCGTCTCGAAGGCGTGGCGGAGGAGGAGCAGCTTCGACTCCGCATTGGTGCCCGTGCCATGAGCGGACGGCCGATTCCAGGTGTATCCGATGTGCAGTCGGGGGACGTCGGCGACGATGTCGTAGTACGACGTCAGTCCCAGCACGCGTCCGGCGGTGTCGAAGGCTGTGAAGGGCACCATCTCGCCGGTGGCGACGAGGCTCAGGCGCCGGTCGACCTCGGCCGCGACGCCGTCGGGCGCCGGAACCGAGGTGTACCAGGCGGTCTTCCACAGGTCGCCCTCGGAGACCGCTTCGACGAGGCCGTCGACGTGCGACCGGTCGAGAGGGCGGAGCTCGACGAGCTCGCCGGTGAGAGTGACGGGGGCGGGGGCGACGTGGAAGGCCATGGTGTCATTCAACCAGCGTCGGCCGCTGTGCCCGGCCCTCAGGCGGGGATGGCCAGGTGCTCGCGGCGCAGCACCCGCTGGAACGCGAGGACGATCTCGATCGTGACGTCGAGCTCGAAGGCCAGGCTGGCCAGATGTGTGCCGCGGAGATGCTCCGCCGCTGCGTACGCCGCCGGCGTGATCAGGCGTCGCGCGGCCCACTCATCGGCCTGCCGCTCCTGTCGAGCCCGAAGGGCCGCCTGCCGCGTGGGCTGATGACCGAGGTGA
Source organism: Microbacterium sp. CH1 (assembly GCF_001595495.1). Lineage (NCBI taxonomy): Bacteria > Bacillati > Actinomycetota > Actinomycetes > Micrococcales > Microbacteriaceae > Microbacterium > Microbacterium sp. CH1. Next base: position 176,083 of record NZ_LOSO01000018.1, read on the forward strand.
GCGTGACCGAGTTCGTGGGCGAGCACGCTGCGGGCGGTGCGCCTGCTCATCCCCGGGGCGAGCCGGATCGTGCGCGTGACGGGTTGGAAGCCCCCGGGGGTGGGACCGGTGCGTTCGATCACGCGGAGACCGAACTCGTCGGCCAGACGGAGAAGCTGCTGCATGGGCCTCCGTCCGGTCGGTGTCGTCTACTCGTAGAGGTCGTCGGTGTCCGTCTCGCGGGTGGATCCGGATTCGAAGGCGACCTCGCGGGCATTGTCTCGTGGGGTGGCGACATCGGTGCGGCGCCGGAGGGGAGTGACGATCGCCGACATGCCGTCGGCGGCCAGACGCTCCTCGGCGCGGGCCACGAGGACGTGCGGCTCGACGCCGAGTGTGGCGCACACCGCGTAGACCACCGGCACGGGAATGGCGCGCTTGCCCGTGACGTAGTTGTCGAGGGCGCTCCGGGCGATGCCCACATCGCGTGCCATGGCGGCGATACTGCTGCGTGCCGCCGCGATCTCCGCCCGCATCTGACGGCCGACCGCCTCGTTGAACTGCTCGGCTGGTGTCTTCATCCGGCTCACCTTAGCAGCGCATCGAGAGCAGGATGCCGTCATATTGGCAGATGGAGGCTGGGTCGGTGTCCGTGCGTGGCGGTACCGTAGGCGCATGGGGACAGAATTGCGTCATCTGATGGCATCGGCCGTAGAGGCCGCCCGCGTGCACGCCGGAGTGTCGTTCATCGAGCTCTCGGAGCAGGCCGGGATCACGCCGGCCGCGCTGGCCGACCTCCTCGAGGAGCGCGCGGACTTCACGATGGAGGATGTGGCGGGGATCGCGGCGGCGCTCGACGTCCCCGTCACGCGGCTGCTGCCCTGCGCGCCCTGAGACGATGCCCGCCCGCGCCTCGGACGGGGCGAGGCGATGAAGTAGCGTGGGCGCATGAAGACCGTACCCTTCGGATCGACGACCGCTCCGGCCCTGATCGCCGGGATGATGCGCATCGACAGCCTCGACGACGAGCAGATCCGCGGCCTGTATGCGACCGCACGCGATGCCGGGATCGACTTCTTCGACCACGCGGACATCTACGGCGGGGAGATGCACCACTGCGAAGCGCGATTCGCGGATGCTGTCCGGCTCAGCGCCACGGAGCGGGACGAGATCGTGCTGCAGACCAAGTGCGGCATCGTGCCGGCGCAGGGCATGTTCGACTTCTCCTACGACCACATCGTCGGGCAGGTCGAGGGCTCGCTCGCGGCCCTCCGCACCGACCGCATCGACGTCCTCCTGCTGCACCGGCCGGACGCCCTCGTCGAGCCGGACGAGGTGGCCCGCGCCTTCGACCACCTCGAGTCCTCCGGCAAGGTGCGTGCGTTCGGGGTGTCGAATCACACCCCGTCGCAGATCGAGCTGCTGAAGACCGCGGTGCGGCAGCCCCTGGTCGCGAACCAGCTCCAGCTGTCCCTCACGCACGCGCCGATCATCGCGCAGCCGATGGCGGCGAACATGGCGGGCCATGACCAGAGCATCGGGCGCGACGGCGGCGGCATCGTGGACTACTGCCGAATCCACGGCATCACCGTGCAGGCCTGGTCTCCGTACCAGAGCGGCTTCGGCGGCGGGGTCTTCCTCGGGCACCCGGACTACCCCGAACTCAACGCCGTGATCGACCGCCTGGCGGGAGTCCATGGAGTGACACCGACCGCGATCGCCACCGCCTGGATCACCCGGCATCCGGCCGGGATGCAGGTCGTGCTCGGCACTACGACGCCGCACCGCGTGCAGGAGGCGGCGGCCGGAGTGGACGTCGTGCTCACCCGCCCGGAGTGGTACGAGCTCTTCCGTGCCGCCGGACACCTGCTGCCGTGAACCCTCGGCTCCGGTCCGTGCGTCGTCTACCCTGAACCCATGCCGTTCCTGTTCTCGCTCCTGGTCATCGCGCTGATGATCGGTGCGCTGATCGACATCATCACGCGCGACGACTCCCAGGTGAAGCACCTGCCGAAGATGGTCTGGATCATCATCGTGATCCTGCTGCCGTTGATCGGCAGCGCGCTGTGGTTCGCGCTCGGGCGGGAGTACGGGGAGGGTGGCGTTCCGCTCCCGCGGATGCGGCGCGCCGAGCGCCCCGCGACCCCGACGACGACGGTCGCACGCCCCGCGCCGCCGGTCGACGTCCGGTCCACCGAGCAGCAGATCGCGGACCTCGACCGGGAGATCGAGGAGTGGCGGCTGCGCGAGGAGATCGAGAAGCGGCGTCGGGAACGGGGAGACGACGCTCTTCCCTCGTCCTAGCCGCCGAGCAGTGCGGCCTGCCAGGATGCCGTCATGAGCATCCTCGTGAACGTCGACAACTTCGCCCTCGCCGAGACCCATCGCATGATGCGCGACCTCCAGAGAGAGGCCGGGGGTGTGGACCGGTTCCTGCACAACCGGGCTCCGGCCGCGATCGACCGGCAGACCGTGATCCGGCTGAACCGGGACACGCTGTACAGCTTCGCGGTCCTCGACATCAGCGAGGGCGCGACGTTCAGCATCCCGGAGCACGGCGACCGCTACCTCTCGGCGATGGTCGTCAACGAGCACCACTATGTGGATGCGATCTTCCACGAGGCGGGCGAGCACACGCTGACGGAGGCGCAGTTCGGGACGCCGTACGTCGTGCTGGCCGTGCGCATCCTCGTGGACCCCGTGGACCCGGCGGATGTGGCGGAGGTGGGGGCGCTGCAGGACCGCATCGCGCTGCACAGCGGGTCGGCCACGCCCTTCGCGATGCCGGACTACGACACCGTCAGCCTCGATGAGACCCGCCAGGCGCTGCTCGCGTTGGCTCGGAACCTGCGGGGTTTCGACCGCATGTTCGGCAGCGAGGACGAGGTCGACCCGGTGCGGCACCTCATCGGCACGGCGGCGGGCTGGGGAGGGCTTCCCTCATCCGAGGCGAGCTGCATCGGCGTCGATCCGCGTCTGCCGGTGGGCCGCTACGAGCTCACGGTCAACGAGGTCCCCGTCGACGGCTTCTGGTCGATCTCGGTGTACAACGCCGACGGCTTCTTCGAGCCGAACGATCGCGAGGCCTACACGATCAACGACATCACCGGCGTCCGCAACGACGACGGCACGATCACCGTCCGCTTCGGCGACCATCCGGAGGGCGTGCCGAACGTGCTGCCGATCACGGAGGGCTGGAACTACCTCGTCCGCCTCTACCGCCCCCGCCCCGAGGTGCTCGACGGCAGCTGGACGTTCCCAGCGCTCCGGGAATCGGCTTGACCCTGACGTCGCGTGAGGGCCGGTCAGGCCGCGTGCGTCCGGGGATTCGCGTCCGTGACGGCGAACGAGGCACGGACGGTCCGGGTAGCGGAAGGTGAAGCCGGCGGCGGTGAGCTTCTCGGGGAGGACCCAGCGGCTCTTGAGCACGAGCTCGGTCTCGGTGCGGATGCCGATGGCTCCGAGCTCGAGCATCCAGCGCGGCATCGGCGGGCCGACCTTCGCCCCCAGCACGCGGCGCACGGTGGCCATGAAGGCGGCGTTGTCGACGGGGTGCGGCGAGGCGGCGTTGACCGGCCCGTCCAGAGCGGGGGTCTCTTCGAGGAACTCGATGATGCGCGCCACATCCTCGATGTGGATCCAGCTGAAGCGCTGCCGACCGCGACGGGCGCCGGGAAGGTGCGCGGTGCCGGCGGCGCGGCGGGCGGGACCGACCGGCCAGAACCCGTCGTACTGGGGGCCGCCGAGACCCAGCCGTGCGAGGGTGCGGAGCGGTTCCAGCACACCGCCGTCGCCGAGGACGATGGCGGTGCGGAGGGCCACACGGCGGGTGCCGGGGAGCGCGTCGGCGAAGAGGGCTCGCTCCCACGCCTTGGCGACCTCGACCGAGAAGCCGGTGCCGATCTCGCCGGAGGACTCCGTCATCGGCCGGTCCTCGGCGTGCCGATAGATCGTGGCCGTCGAGGAGTTGATCCACAGCGGCGGCGGGGTGGCCGCGCGGGAGATGGCGCGGCTCAGGGCCGCGGTCGTGTCCAGGCGGGAGCGGAAGATCTCGGCACGGCTGCGTGGCGTGTAGCGGCAGTTCACGCTCGTGCCCGCGAGGCCGATCACGAGCGAGGCCCCGTTGACAGCGGCGTCGATGCCGTCCTGATCCCTCCAGGTCAGGTCGCTCCCGGAGCGGGAGATCGTGACCACCTCGCGCCCGGCATCCCGCAGCCGCGCCGTGAGGAATCGCCCCATGAACCCTGTGGCCCCGCCGATGACCGCCCGGTCCGTGCTCATGCGCTGTCATCCTTCCGATCGGGTTCGAGGGCGTAGTCGAAATCGCCCCGGTACTCGTAGAGGCGGCCGAGGAGCGGGGCGTCGACCGTCAGGCGCACCCGCTGGCGACCGGTCTCGTCGTCCCAGCGCTCGACGAGCCGGACCACGGGAGCCACGATCCGCGGGATGCGGAGCCGGAAGCGCCCGAGGCGGATGCCCACCGCGCGACTGGTCAGGTGCAGGGCACCCGCGCGGGGTTCCGCATCGAAGCAGGCCATGATGAGGCCGGGCTCGCCGATCTCGTCGACGATGCGGCCGTGCCGCGTCGGGGCGACGGCGTCGCGCATGACCCACGGCCCGCTCGTGAACCGGAAGGTGCGCTCGGCGATCGCGCGGGAGGCGATGGTTCGGTTTTCGATGCGGAAGGGCACGTCGCGCTCCCAGCGGGCGGCGATCACCCCGCGCCGCTCGAGGCGGCGGAGGAGCGGCCAGAGCGCGCGGCGCGGCGTGCCGACGCGCTGGAACGTGCCTTCGCCGACGCCGACCATCCCGTCCGGGACCGCCTGGAAGTAAGTCCGGAGTCGGGGGTGAAGCTCGGCGAGGCGCTCGCCGAGGGCCCTCGCGTACGGGGACTGCGGCACGGGCGTCACGGTTCGAGCCTAGCCCTCGGGGACCCCGCCCCGGCCCGCGCCGTCCGCCGGGCGGAGCAGACGGTCGAGGAGGGCGAGGGCCTCGTGCTGCGGAGCCGTGTCGTCCAGCAGCCACTGCGTCTGCAGGCCGTCCGAGGCTGCGACGACGAGTGCGGCGACCGCGAGGGGATCGACGTCGGCCCGGATGCGCCCGTCCGTCTGCTGCTCGCGGACCGTCTCGGCGATGTCGGCCCGCAGGCGGGCGAAGCGCTCGGTCGCGAAGGCGCGGGCGGCGGGATGGCCCTCCTCCAGCGCGCTGGCGACGAGCGTGGAGTACAGCTGCACCAGACCGGGGACCTCGCGGTTGGCCCTGGCCGACCGGATCATCCCCTCGACGGGGTTCGCGGGTTCCGGCTCGGTCTTGCGTCCCGGGGCGTTGCTCTCGACGTAGACCGCGACGAGCAGTTCCTCCAGCGACCCGAAGTAGTGGGTGAGGGCGGCATGCGTCACCCCCACCTCCTTCGCGATCGCCCGCAGACTCGTGCGGTCGGCGCCGCGGGCCGCGAACACCTCGATCGCGCGGTCCAGGATCTCCTGGCGGCGGGCGATGCCCTTGGCGTACGTCCCACGGGGACGCGGGCGTCCGGAGTCGTCGGAGGGGGCGGCGGGCATGTCCCGAGTCTATCGACAAGAAACTTCCACCTGGAGGTATTCGGTGCTAGCGTGCGTGCAGGGCGCCCAACGCCCGCCTGTCACCGACGACCGAGGAGCACGACCGATGACGATCCAGACCTCTCTGCAGCTGTTCACGATCCGCGAGCAGCTGGAGGCCGACCTCGAGGGCACGCTCGCCGCGGTGGCGGCGCGCGGGTTCACCGCGGTCGAGCCCTACGACTTCGTGCGCCGGGCGGACGACATGGCCGCCGCCGTGTCGGCCGCGGGACTGACCGCCCCGTCCGGGCATGCGTTCCTCGCGACCCCGACCTTCGTGCGCCCGGACGGCTCCGGCACCACGGCTCCCGTCCCTCCGCCCGCGGAGGTCTTCGCGGCCGCGAAGACGCTCGGCATGGACACGGTGATCGATCCCTACACCGAGCCGGCGCGCTGGGAATCGGTCGACCAGATCGTCGAGACCGCCCGGCTGCTCAACGAGGCGGCGGAGATCGGCGCGGAGGCCGGTGTCCGAGTCGGCTACCACAACCACGCGCATGAGCTGGAGGCGGTGTTCGACGGGGTGACCGGGCTGGAGATCCTCGCGGGGCACCTCGACGAGCGCGTCGTGCTTGAGGTCGACCTGTACTGGGTCGCCCGGGGCGGCGTCGACCCGGTGGCCCTCGTGGAGCGTCTCGGCGAGCGCGTGATCGCGGTGCACGCGAAGGACGGCACCCTCGACCCCGCGCTGCGGGACGCGTACCCGCCGGCCGATCAGGTGCCCGCGGGCGACGGGGCCGTGCCGCTCCGGGAGGCCATCGCCGCCGCGCCCGCGCTCGAACTCGCCATCGTGGAGTTCGACCACTACGACGGTGACCTGTTCGACGCCATCGAGCGCAGCCGGGTCTTCCTCGACGCCGAGGCGGCGCGCTGATGGTGCGCGGGGGTGGCGTCGTCGGCGTCGGCCTCATCGGCGCCGGAAACATCAGCGACCAATACCTGCAGAACCTCACGCGCTTCCCGGACGTGGAGGTGCGGGCGATCGGCGACCTCGTCGAGGAGCGGGCGCGCGCGCAGGCCGCAGCGTACGGGGTGCCGCGGGCCGGGGGTGTGGAGGTCGTGCTCGACGATCCCGACATCGACATCGTCGTGAACCTCACGATCCCGGCCGCGCACGTCGCCGTCTCGGAGGCGATCGTCGCCGCCGGGAAGCACGTGTGGACCGAGAAGCCGCTCGGCGTGGACCGCGAGGAGGCGCGACGCCTGCTGGAGACGGCCGCAGCGGCCGGACTCCGTGTCGGCGTCGCGCCCGACACCGTCCTCGGCCCCGGCGTGCAGACCGCGAAGCGCGCGATCGCCCGCGGCGACATCGGGCGTCCGCTGTTCGGTCAGACGACCTTCCAGTGGCAGGGACCGGAGATCTTCCACCCGAACCCCGCGTTCCTCTACGCGAAGGGGGCGGGGCCGCTCCTCGACATGGGGCCGTACTACGTCTCGACCCTGGTCCACGTCTTCGGGCCGGTGGCCGCCGTGGCCGCCCTCGGGCTGCAGGGGTCGCCGACCCGCCGCGTGCAGGTCGGCGACCGCGCCGGGGAGGAGTTCCCGGTCGAGATCCCGTCCACGCTCAGCGTCCTGATGGACTTCGAAGGCGGAGGTCAGGCGCAGAGCCTCTACAGCACGGACTCGCCGCTGGTGCGGCAGGGCATCGTGGAGATCACGGGAACCGAGGGCACCCTCGTCATCCCCGACCCGAACACGTTCGGCGGGCCGATCACGATCACCCGGCCGCTGTCCCGGCACTTCGTGCCACCGGAGCCGGTGGTGCAGGAGGTCGTCGATGTCGCGCCGGAGGGGGTGCTCGCGGGGCGCGGGCTCGGGCTGCTCGACATGGTGCGCGCGATCGCGGAGGACCGACCGCACGTCGCCACCGGCGACTTCGGGTACCACGTGCTCGACACGCTTCTCTCGATCGAGGAGGCCGCAGCGCGGCGCACGTTCGTGGAGGTCGCGAGCACGCTGGATCAGGTGGGCGCGCTGCCCGCCGACTTCGATCCCTTCGCGGCGACGTAGCGGTCCACGTTCGCGGGGGAGAGCACCTCGCGGGCGACCATGATCGCCGCACCCGGCCCCGCGACGCTCGTCCGGCTCAGGGCTCCCGCAGGCGGACCAGGCGCTCGTGCCCAGTCTCCTCGAGCTCGGCGATGTCGTCGCGCGACTTGAGGAAGTCGGAGAACGACCGGTAGCCGAGGGCCTTCTCGCTGAAGGACGGGTCCATGCGGCGCATGTGCGTCTTGACCGCGGAGCTGTGCAGCCATTCGTCGGCGTCCGCCTTGTCGTGGCCGAGACGCAGCGCGCGCTCCAGGAGCCGTGTGGCCTCGCCCTGGTCGTCGATCTTCTCCTCGACCTTGGGCTCCTCGGCGGTGGTCTTGCTCTTGGCCTTCGCGCGCGACTTCGATGCCGTCTTGGGCTTCGCGGTACCCGTGTCCGCGGTGGCCGGGGTGGACGGCTCCGCCGGAACCTCGACCGCGGGGGCGACGGCGGGCTGTGCCGCCTTCGTCGGACGCGCCACGCCGGGGAGCGAGTCGTAGGACTCGAACTCGTCGCAGGCCGCAGCGAGGGACTTCGCCGTGGACCCGGCGACGCCCACGCCGATCACGTACCGGCCGAGGCGCTTGCAGCGCTGGGCGAGCGGCACGTAGTCGCTGTCGCCCGCCACGATGACGACGTGGGTCAGGTCCGGCAGGCGGAACATGTCCTCGACCGCGTCGACCGCCAGCCGGATGTCCGCGCCGTTCTTCGCGTACGCCGCGGCCGGGAAGAGCTGCACGAGATCCACCGCGCGCGCCACGAGCTGCGAGCGGTACTCGGCGTTGACCGGCGACGACCAGTCCGCATACGCCCTCGTTAGCACGAGCGTGCCGAAGGACGCCGCGTAGTCGATGATGGCGCCGACCTCGATCATCGCCCGGTTCAGCCGCTCGGCGACCTCGGGGTCGTTCGGGTGCTCCGTGATGCGCTGGCGATCCTTGCCGTAGGAGTTGCGGCCGTGGACGCGGTCGTACCAGGAGATGACGATGTTGTCGAAGTCCAGGTACACCGCCACGCGGGCGTCGGTCGTCTCAGCCACGGTCGTCCTCCTCACCGGGGTACCGGACGCCGATCTGCGCGCGGATCTCGTCGAGGGCGCCCATGATGGCGACGCTCTCCGCGATGGGGAGGATGTCGCCCTCGAGGAGACCGTCGCGGACCAGACGCTCGGCCGCGAGCGCCTGGTACTGCATGCCGCGGCCCTCGACCTCCGAGACGTACTGCTCCTGCACGGTGCCGTCCGGCCGCACGACACGGAAGGAGGTGGGGGTGTACCAGACCCGATCGATGTCGATGCGGGCCTCGGTGCCGACGATGCTCGCGGCGTTGGGGCCGGCACCGCGCGAGGAGGAGAGGCTCGTGGAGACCGCCCCGCTCTCGTGGATCATGACGGTGGCGACCTCGGAATCGGCTCCGGTCTCGACCAGACGCCCCACGGCGCGGATGGTGGTCGGTGCCCCGAGGATGTCCCAGATGAAGGAGATCGGGTAGATGCCGAGGTCGAGCAGCGCGCCGCCGCCGAGCTCGAGCGCATTCAGACGGTGGGCGGGGTCGGTGGGCAGCTGCTGCGTGTGGTCGGCGCTCACGGCGCGGATCTCACCCAGGGCGCCGTCGGCGAGGAGCTCGCGGATGCGGACCATGTGCGGCAGGTAGCGCGTCCACATCGCCTCCATCACGAGCAGCCCGCGCTCGGCGGCGAGCCGCTGGAGGTCTTCGGCCTGGGCATGGTTGAGGGTGAACGCCTTCTCCACGAGCACATGCTTGCCGTGCTCCAGGGCGAGCCGGGCGTTCTCGTGGTGCATCGGGTGCGGCGTGGAGACGTAGACGATGTCGACGTCGGGATCGGAGACCAGCGCCTCGTACGACGGATGCGCGTGCGCGATGTCGAAGCGTGCGGCGAAGGCGTCGGCCGACTCCTGCGAACGAGAGCCGACCGCGACGAGGTCGAGTCCGGCCGTGCGCAGATCGGATGCGAAGGCGCCGGCGATGCCGCCGGTCGCGAGGATTCCCCACCGAAGTCCAGTCATCCTCTCAGCGTAGAGGGTGGTGCATGTGACCGTCTGTGACATCCGGTGACCTCCGGCTTCCTCCCCGTGGCCCGGGTGGCGGCAGCGGTCCTACCGTGTCGGCATGACGGAACCCCTCGTGATCGGCGCCATGGTGCGCACCCTCGGCGCCTACCCCTCCGGGTGGCGGTACCCCGGAGCCCACCGCGACCCCGCGGGAGACGCCGACATCCTCCGCCGCATCGCGCGGGAGGGGGAGGACGCGGGCCTGGACTACCTCTTCTTCGGCGACTGGCTGGCGACCGGGCCCGACCTGGAGTTCCGTGATCCCTACCTGCTGGCCCGCATCGACCCGCTGAGCGCGGTGCTGTTCCTCGCCGGGGTGACCTCCCGGATCGGACTCATCGCGACGGTCAACACCACCTATGCCGACCCGTACGCCACGGCGCGGGCCCTGGCCTCCCTCGACGTCCTCACCGACGGCCGGGCGGGGATCAACCTCGTCACCGGCGCCGAGCCGCGCGCCGCAGGGAACCACGGTCGTGAGGCCCACGCCGACACCGAGACGCGCTACGACCGGGCGGAGGAGTTCGTCGTCGCCCTGCGCCGGCTCTGGGACTCCTGGGACGAGGACGCCTGGATCGCGGATGCCGAGCGCGGCGTGCTCATCGACCCCCGGGGGCTGCGCGCCGCGGACGTCCAGGGTGCACACGTGCGGGTCGCCGGCCCGCTCAACGTGGCCCGCCCGCCGCAGGGGCGCATCCCGATCGTGCACGCGGGGACCTCGCCGCGGTCGCGGGCGCTCGCGGCGACCGCCGCCGACCTCGCCCTCATCCCCGCCCCCACCCTCGCCGACGCCGTGGCCACGCGGCGGCTGCTGCGGGAGATCGCGGCGGAGGCGGGCCGCCCCCCGAAGGAGCTGAAGGTCATCGCCCCGGTGCTCCCCGTCGTCGCGGAGTCCGACGCCGCCGCCCACCGGATCGTCCGGCGGCTGCTGGAGCTCGTCCCGCTCGCGGAGGGCGGGCAGCGGGAACGCGTCGGGTTCCCGGCGAACCGCACGGTGGAGGCTCTGGCCGACGCGCTGGAGGTGGCCGCCGACGACCCGCTGCGGGCCGCAGCCTTCGACACTCCGGTGACGGTCGCCGAGGCCGCACGCCTGGGGGAGCGGGGCGCCGCGCTCGTCGAACGGCTCGCGGGGATCGCCGGACTCCGGGTCGGGACGCCGGACGCGCCGACCTGGCGGCATCTCGTCGCCGCGCACGCCGTCCCTGCGGCCTTCGTCGTCGGCGACGCCGGCACGATCGCCGACCACTTCGCGCACTGGCGCGACGAGGGCGCCGCCGACGGCTTCAACGTCCTCTCGGCGTTCCAGCCCGGGCAGTTCGAGGCCTTCACCCGCCTCGCAGCCCCCGAGCTCCGTCGTCGCGGTCTTCTCCGGACCCCGGAGGAGACCGGCCAGGGGGTCCGCGCGGAGACGCTGCGCGACCGCCTCCGTGTGACGTCGCGTGTCGGCGCGTGACCACGCGTGTCGTCTCGCGACACCCGGAGTCCGCCGCCTCGCCGCTGCACCCCGCCGCTTCCTACCGTGAACACCACCCGCACTGCACCCGCACCCGAGACCCTGCCTTCCGAACCCGAGGAGTCCTCCGCATGAACCGCCGCCTCATCCGCACCGCCGCCGTCGCGGTCCCGCTCGTCCTGGCCGGCAGCCTCGCCGCCTGCGCCAGCTCGCCCGCCCCGGGGAACACCCCGGCCACGGCGGGGGACCCCGTCTCCGGCGGCACGCTCACCTACCTCGAGCACCAGGCCTACACGAACCTGTATCCGCCGCAGGCCGGCTTCTACCCGAACGGCGGCATCGTCAACAACATCGCCGCCCGGCTCACCTGGCAGAACCCGGAGACGCTCGAGATCGAGCCCTGGATCGCCGCGGAGTGGACCGTGAACGACGACGCCACGGAGTACACCTTCGACCTCAACCCGGACGTGACGTTCTCGGACGGCACGCCCGTGGACGCCGCCGCCGTGGCGAAGAACTTCGACACCTACGGTCTGGGCGACGCCGAGCGCGGGCTCACCGTCTCCGAGGCCATCAACAACTACGCCGGCAGCGAGGTGGTCGACGAGGACACCGTGACGTTCCGCTTCAGCGCGCCGTCGCCCGGATTCCTGCAGGCGACGTCGACCATCAACTCGGGACTGCTGTCTCCGGAGACCCTGGACGGCACGATCGAGGACTTCGGCGCGGGCAACGCGGAGAACATCATCGGCTCCGGCCCCTTCATCGTCACGGACGAGAAGCTCGGTACCGAGTACACCCTCACCGCCCGCGACGACTACGCCTGGGGCCCGGACAGCGCCGAGAACGGCGGCCGTCCGTACCTCGACGCCGTGCACGTGCTGGTCACCCCCGAGGACTCCGTCCGCATCGGGTCGCTGCTCGCGGGCCAGGCCGACTACGTCCGCTACGTCCAGGCGTTCGACGAGGACCGCGTCGAGGGCGCCGGATTCACGCTGTACGCCCCGCAGACCCGCGGCGTGAACAACTCGATCGCCCTCCGCCCGGAGAACCCGCTGCTGTCCGACATCCGCGTGCGCCAAGCGATCATCGCCGCAGTCGACGCGCAGGAGGTCGTCGACACCCTGTTCACCGAGAACTACCCGGTAGCCACGTCGGTGCTGTCCTCGCAGGCCGCGGGATACAAGGACGAGTCCGCGCACTACGCCCACGATCCGGAGAAGGCGGAGGCGCTGCTCGACGAGGCGGGCTGGGAGCCCGGCGCCGACGGCATCAGGGAGAAGGACGGCGAGCGGCTGTCCATCACGGTCTACGAGGCCAAGCCGCAGCCCCTGTCGAAGCAGACCCTGGAGCTCGTGGCGCAGCAGCTCGCGGCTGTCGGTGTGGAGCTCACCGTCAAGCCCGGCGATGCGGGCAGCTACGCGGAGGACACCCGTGATCCGCTGAAGACGGGCTTCTACCACTCGATGGTCGGCCGTGCGGACCTCGACGTGATCAAGAGCCAGTACTTCACGAAGAACCGCGACGTGCTCATCTCTCAGGACGCGACGCTCGACGAGCTGCTGCTCGCCGTCGCCTCCGAGCCGGACGCCGAGAAGCGGGTGGCCGCCTCACAGGCCGTGCAGGACTACATCGCGGAGCAGGCGTACGTGATCCCGCTCTTCGAGGAGCCGCAGGTCTACGGTGCGGCCACGTACGTGCACGGCGTCGCGTTCGAGTCGGTCGGCCGGCCCACGTTCTCCGGCGTGTGGCTCGCGGAGCACTGAGGATCACGGTGACCCCATGACCTTCGTCCTCCGACGGGCCGGGCAGGCCGCGATCGTGCTGATCGCGGCCTTCACGGCCACGTTCTTCCTGCTGCAGCTGCTGCCGGGAGACGCCATCCTCATCAAGTTCTCCGACCCGAGCCTGGGGCTCTCGCCGGAGCAGCTCGACGACATCCGCGCGACCTACGGCGCCGACGTGCCGTGGGGGGAGCAGTACCTGCACGCGGGTCTCGGCTTCCTGGCGGGTGACTTCGGCTACTCGACCCAGTACGGCACCCCGGTGCGGACGATGCTGGCCGAGGCGCTGCCCGCCACGCTGCTGCTCGCGGCGCTCGGACTCCTGGTCGCTGTCGTGCTCGCGGTGCTGATCGCGGCGCTCTCCGCGCTCGCCCCCTTCGCGTGGCTGCGGGACGGCCTGCGGCAGGTGCCGGGACTGTTCGTCGCGGTGCCGGTGTTCTGGCTCGGCATCCTCCTCATCCAGGTGTTCTCGTTCGGACTCGGCTGGGTGCCGATCGTGGGCGCCGACCCCGTTAGCGGCCTGATCCTCCCCGTCCTCACGCTCGCCGTGCCGATCTCGGCGCCCCTCGCGCAGGTGCTGGTCCGGTCGATCGACCGGGTGCAGGCGCAGCCGTTCGTGACGGTGGTGCGGGCGAAGGGCGCGCCGCCGGCGTGGGTGCTTGCGCGCTCGGTCGCGCGCAACGCCGCCGTCCCGACGCTCACCATCGCGGGGGTGCTGTTCGGAGAGCTCGTCGGAGGAGCGGTGGTCACCGAGACGGTCTTCGGCCGCACCGGCATCGGACGCCTCACGGAGCAGGCGGTCGCGAATCAGGACATCCCGGTGTTGCAGGGAGTGGTGCTGCTGTCGGCCCTGGGGTTCGTGGTGATCAGCTTCGCCGTCGACCTGGTCACGCCCCTGATCGATCCGCGGCAGCGGCGATCGGCGCGCGCCGCCCGGTCCCGCCCCGTCCGTCCCGCCGCCCAGGAGGTACCCGCATGACCGCTCCCGTGATCGCGGAGACCACCGTCGAGAAGCCCGGTGCCCCGCCCGCGCCGTTCGCCCCGGCTCCCGTCTCGGCCTCCCGTCCGCGACGGCGGTCGCGCGCCTGGGGGCTGTATCTGGCGTTCGCGGTCGTCGCCGTGGCGGTGCTGTGGGCGGTGATCCCCGGTGTCTTCGCGCCGGGCGACCCGCTGACCGGCGTACCCGCCGACAAGCTCCTGCCGCCGAGCGCCGCGCACTGGTTCGGGACCGACGCGCTCGGCCGCGACCTGTTCGGCCGGGTCGTCCACGGCGCGGTGCACTCGCTGTCGGGTGCGCTCATCGCGGTGACGGTCGGCCTCGCGCTCGGCACGCTTCTCGGAGCCGTCGCCGGCGCGACCGGCGGCGTCGTGGACGACGTGCTGATGCGGATCGTCGACGTGCTGCTGGCCATCCCGGGGCTGCTGCTGTCGCTCTCCGTCATCATCCTGCTCGGCTTCGGCACCGTCAACGCGGCGATCGCCGTGGGACTCGGCAGCGTCGCCGCCTTCGCCCGGCTCATGCGCGCCGAGGTGGCGCGGGTGCGGCGCACCGAGTACGTCGAGGCGGCCTTCGGCAGCGGCGGCACTTTCTTCTCCGTGCTGCGCCGGCATGTGCTCCCGAACGCCCTCACCCCGATCGTCGCGCTCGCCGCCTTGCAGTTCGGCACGGCCATCCTCGCCATCTCCACCCTCGGCTTCCTCGGCTACGGCGCTCCGCCGCCCACCCCCGAGTGGGGGCTGCTGATCGCCGAGGGACGCAACTACATCGCGACCGCCTGGTGGCTCACGGCGCTGCCCGGCCTCGTGGTGGTCGCCGTCGTGCTCAGCGCCAACCGCATCAGCCACCGGCTCGGAAGGAGCACCCGATGACACTGGCGACCCCTCCGTCAGGAGCCACACCCGTCCTCACGGCGTCGGACCTGCGGGTCTCGTACGCCGGCCGCGAGGTCGTGCACGGCCTCTCGTTCGCCATCGCCGAGGGGGAGACGCTCGCCCTAGTCGGCGAGTCGGGCTCCGGCAAGTCCACCACGGCGCACGCCCTCCTCGGCCTGCTGCCGGAGGGCGGACGGGTCGAGGGCGGCCGCGTCCGGCTCGGCGACCTCGACATCTCCGGATGGTCGGATCGGGCGTTCCGCGGCATCCGCGGTTCGGAGATCGGGCTGGTGCCGCAGGATCCGACGACGTCGCTCGACCCGGTGCGCCCCGTCGGCGTGCAGGTCGCCGAGGTGCTGCGCCTGCACGGGCATCGCGACCGGCGTTCCCGGAACGCCCGCGTGCTCGAGCTGCTCGACCGCGTCGGGCTGGACGACCCCGATCTGCGCGCCCGACAGTATCCGCACGAGCTCTCCGGCGGCATGCGGCAGCGGGTCCTCATCGCGGCCGCGATCGCCCTCCGCCCTCGGCTGCTCATCGCGGACGAGCCCACCAGCGCCCTCGACGCCACGGTGCAGCGCCGCGTGCTGGACCTGCTGGACGAGCTGCAGCGCGAGGACGGCACGAGCATCCTGCTCGTGACGCACGACCTCGGCGTCGCCGCGGACCGGGCGGCGCGGATCGCGGTGCTGAAGGACGGCCGGATCGTGGAGCAGGGATTGAGCGCGCAGGTGCTCGCGGAGCCGGAAGACCCGTACACGCGGCAGCTGCTCGCCGACGCGCCGGCCTTCACGACCGGCTTCCGACGTCCGGACGCGCCGCCGTTCCTCCGGGATGCCGCGGCGGTGGCCGCCGAGAAGCCGTGGGAGATCGTGGCCGCGGGCCTCGTGAAGGAGTTCCGGGTCTCGGGACGCGAACGCTTCCGGGCGGTCGATGACGTCTCCTTCCGGGTGCGGCGCGGGACGACCCATGCGCTGGTCGGCGAGTCCGGATCGGGCAAGTCCACGACCGCGCGCCTGGTCACGCGCTTCCTCCGTCCGGACGCCGGGACCGTGGAGCTCGTGGGGGAGGACGCGACGGCCGTCGAGGGGGCGCGACTGCGTGCGCTGCGTCGGCGGATCCAGCTGGTGTACCAGAACCCGTTCGCCTCCCTCGACCCACGGCAGCAGATCGCCGACATCGTGGCCGAGCCGCTGCACAACTTCCGCATCGGGACCCGCTCCGATCGTCGGGATCGGGCGGTCGCGCTGCTCGAACGCGTGGCGCTGCCGGCGGATGCGGCCCGCCGCACCCCGAGCGAGCTGTCCGGCGGGCAGCGCCAGCGGGTCGCGATCGCGCGGGCGCTCGCCGTCGACCCGGAGATCCTCGTGCTCGACGAGGCGGTGTCGGCGCTCGACGTGACGGTGCAGGCGCGCGTCCTCGAACTGCTCTCCGCGCTCCAGGCCGAGCTCGGACTCACCTACCTCTTCATCTCGCACGACCTCGCGGTGGTGCGCCGCATCAGCCACACCGTCTCCGTGATGCACCGCGGTCGCGTGGTGGAGGACGGACCGACCGAAGAGCTGTTCCACGACCCGCAGCACGAGAACACCCGGGAGCTGCTGGCCGCGGTCCCCGGACGAACGGAGATCCTCGCATGAGCACCACCCCTCGTCCCACCGTCGCGTTCTTCACGCGGCTCCTCGACGACGCGTCCCCGGCCGACCGCTACCGCCTCGCCCTGACGCAGATCCAGCACGCCGAGGAGCACGGCGTGGGGCGGGCGTGGGTGGCGCAGCACCACTTCCGGGCGGCGGAAGGCGGGCTGCCCTCCCCGCTCGTCTTCCTCGCGCACGCGGCGGCACGCACCTCGCGGATCCGCCTCGGCACCGGGATCATCACCCTTCCCCTCGAAGACCCGGTCCGCGTGGCCGAGGACGCCGTGGTGGCCGACCTGCTCGCCGACGGGCGGATCGACCTCGGGCTCGGCAGCGGCGGTACCCCGTCATCCTTCGCGCCCTTCGGGGAGGACGTGCGCGACAAGGGGCCCACCTACGACCGCAAGCTCAGTCTCCTGCTCGACGCTCTCGCCGGCCGGGACATCGGCGCGGGGAACACGCTGTATCCGGACGCGGGGTCGCTGGCCGCGCGCATCTGGCAGGCGACGTTCTCGGCCCCCGGCGGTCATCGGGCGGGCGTCCACGGTCACGGACTGTTGCTGTCTCGCACGCAGCCCCGCCCCCACGACCGGCTGCACGCGCCGCTGTCCGCGCTGCAGGACCCCATCATCGACGCGTACCTCGACGCGCTGCCCGCCGCGGCGACCCCGCGCATCACCGCCTCCCGTACCGTGTTCGTGGCGGACGACCGCGCCGAGGCGCTCCGGTTCGCCGAGGTCGGGTTGCGACGCGCGGCCGAGGGCTTCCGTCGGCAGGGCCAGACCATCCCCGGAGACGACCTCGACGACCTCATCGTCGCTCTCGACACGCATCTCGGCACGCCCGAGGAGGTCGCCGCCTCGCTCGCCGCCGACACCACGCTGCACCGCGCGACCGAGGTGGCGTTCCAGGTGCACTCGGTCGACGCACCGCACGCCCACGTCCTGCGCTCGATCGAGCTGTTCGCGACCGAGGTCGCACCGGCCCTCGGCTACGCGCTGACCCCGCCGGATCCCGAGAGCACCCGCACTGCCGAGAACACCCCCACCGTGAAGGAGAACGCATGACCGCCGACATCGTCGACCAGCTGACGGGGGTGACGCCGGAGCTGGATGCGCTGCGTCGTCGCCGCCCCGTGACCAGGGAGCAGCTCCAGGCGAGCTTCGACGCGCTGTTCCACCCGGTCTCCGCGGAGCACGTCTCGCTCGCCGAGCGCGCGCTCATCGCGGCGTTCGCGACCGCGCTCGCCGGTGCCGACGACCCCACGGCCGAGTTCTACGCCGGGAAGGCCCGCGAGATCGACCCGGAGCGCGCCGCGATCGTCGCCCGAGAGGCCGAAGCAGCCGCGACCACCGGACCGTTCGGCGCCTACACCGAACGGGGGCTGGAGGCCGAGAGCACCGACGGCGCGCGGTACGTGCCGGACGAGGCGGCGTCGACCGCCCTGGGGGAGCGCCTCGCGGCGGCTCTCGCGCACACGCACCTGCTGGTGTTCCGCTCCCGCGAGGCATCAGGCGCCGACCTCGGCCGCCTGCACGACGCCGGCTGGTCGACGGACGGCATCGTCACGCTGTCGCAGCTCGTGTCGTTCCTCGCCTTCCAGCAGCGGGTCGTCACCGGCCTGCGGGTGCTCCAGGACGCCGGACTCACCGACACCGACACCGACACCGACACCGACGAGGACGCCGCATGACTGCCGCCGACACCGTGCTCCGGCACGACGACGCCCCCTATCCTGACGCCTTCACCCGCGCCGAGGTCGGCTGGACGCCGCACCTCGCGCCGCTGACGGAGGAGGATCTCACCCCGCGACACCTCGACGGCCTCGTCGACGCCGCCCGCGCGAAGAACGAGTACTTCCGGCTGCTCGCGCGCGACCCCGAGGTGCTCCGCGCACGCACCCTCGTCGACAAGGACATCTTCTACAACACCGCGGAGGGGCTCCCGCGCGCGGAGCGGGAGCTCGCGGCCACCGCCGCCTCCCGCCGCAACGGCTGCGTCTTCTGCGCGTCGGTGCACTCCCGGTTCGCGGCGCACCACGGCAAGCGGCCGGACGACATCGACGCGCTCCTCGCCGAGGGCGTGGACGCGGACCTCGGGGAGCGCTGGAACGCGATCGTCGCCGCCGCGGTCGCGCTGACCGACACGCCCCGCGCGTTCGGTCCCGCGCACATCGCGCGCCTGCGCGCGGCCGGACTGGACGACCTCGAGATCGCGGACGTCGTGCACGGCGCCGCCTTCTTCAACTGGGCGAACCGGCTGATGCTCTCGCTCGGCCGCCCCGTCGCCCCCGCGTGACCTCGCGGGGGCAGCTCCGGGCCGCGCTCGGTCGTGTCCTATCTGTCGCAGGTTGCGATATCGGTGGGCGCGGCATCGACGACCGAGGTTGTCACGGTCGTCCAGCTCGTCGTCGTCCCCGCGGGGAAGCTGGCGAACGCGGTGAGTGTGACCTCGCGTTCGCCGATGTACCGCCCGGTATCGGGGTCGATGATGATGTCGTACTGGACGTCGTTCGCCGGTTCGAACCGGCCGATCGCGATCCCGGTGGTGCCGTTCAAGGTCGCTTGCTGATCCGTGATCGTCACCCCCGGGATCAGTGCGGCCGCTTTGTACAGCGCTGCCCTGAACTCGGCGGGCGCGGTCCCTCGCTCGAGAGCGCTCGCGATCCACTCGAGCGCCTGCCCGTCGCGAGACTGCCCGGAGGTCCCGTTCAGCTCGTAGATCTTGTTGAGGAGTTCGGCCGGGTCACGCGGGAGGGCGCCGTCGTCGACGCTCCTGGTCGTGGTGGTCTGAGAGCTGCCTACGCGGTGCCCGTCGGGGCCGACCCCTCCGGGGATTCGCCGGATGACGCTCGAATCGGCCGAGGAGAAGTTCGCTGCCTGTTCGCGGGCGAAAGCCTCCGACCTGGGGCCGAACGTCTGCAGTGGCCATCGTCCGCACTGGATCCACACCCAGTCGTCGTCACGATCAGCGGGCACATACAGTTCGTCGTGATAGCCGTCGATCATGGAGACATCGCCTTCCGGCACCGTGTTTCCGTTGTTCGCTCTGATCTTCTCGGCATCCGCTTCGAGAGTTCCGACGGCACCGAAAGCGCCGTCGGTGCGAACGAACAGATACTGCCCCGGTCCGACGACCGGGTCGCTGACCTCCATGGTCGCGAGCGCTGCAGAGTGGAGCGCACTCGCCGCGGCGGGATCGGCTCCGCCATTCCACTCGGCGACGCCCAGAACGTCTGTGGCCACCAGCGCGGCCACGAGACCTGCGGCACCCAGCATGGAGAATCCAGCCCACGCGAATGTGCGTCGACGTGTCGGCGCAGGACGAAACCTCGTGTTCTCCCCCAGGTGCGAGAAAAGCGCCACAGGCGTCTCCCCGTCGATACGTTCGGCGAGAGCGGCCCGTCCGCGCGTCAGCGCCGCGGCGCTCGGTGCGCGGGAACCGTCACGCGTGCTGCGGAGCAGCGTCAGCTCGTCCATGATCCGTCTCCTGTTCGATCGAGGTGAGGGCGGCTGCGCGACGAAGCTTCCGTCGCGCCCGGTTGAGTCGTGAGCGCACGGTGCCGACCGGCACCTGCATCGCCTGAGCGATCGCCGAATAGTCGAGATCTGCCCACGCATAGAGCAGCAGCGTGTCTCGGTCCGCAGCCGGCAGACGTCGAAGAGCTTTCGTCAACCGGTGGGTGAGCCGCTCCGCGTCGATGCGCGCTCCCGCTTGCTCGATGAAGTCCGGGGCGACCTGAGCGGCGAGGTCCGCTGACATCCCCTTCCACGCGGTCGCCTCCACACGGGCATGCTTGCGCATGAGCCGCGTTGCGATCCCGAGCAGCCACGGTCTCGCGCTCTGCACGGTGACGTCGTACGCCGCACGTCGGTCGAAGGCCACAAGAAACGTCTCGGACATCACGTCATCCGCCGCATGGTCACCCAAACGCTGGGCGGCGTAGCGATACACCGACGTCGAATGGCGCTCGTACAACGCCTGAAAGACAGCGGGCTCGTGGATCGAGCGTTCAATCACCTCGTTATCGGGGCTCACGTCCGTATTGCTCGATTCCGCTGTTTCGGTTCACACCAATATCGCAGTGAACGCTCCGAGGGTGCGTCGTCGGCGGCGTGGTCACCTGCACGGAGGTCGTCGCCGGATGCGCTACCGTCGCATCATGACAAGCCGTCTGCGGCGCCGAAGCCTCCCTGTCGCTGGCTTCGTCGCTGCGGCCGCCATGCTCGTCGGGTGCGCGCCGAGCATCGAGAACCTCGTGCGGCTGAGCCTCGCGGATTCCATCGAAGAGGCGCAGGACAGCATGTGGGAGCACCGCGGCACGATCGTCACGGACCCGGAAGTGACGATCGCCGAACTCTCCCTCGCCTCCGACCTCCGGGACGGAACCGACGAGCTCGACGGCAACCCCCTCAAGCTCCTCGCCCTCGACAAGAGGGGCGACAGCACCACCCTGACACTCCTCGCATTCGGTGGCGCGCAGACGGGCGGTGGCTGGTGGTACGAGCAGCGCCAAGGGGCGGTGTGCTTCACCCTGACCTTTCCGCGAGGCGAAGAGATCGTGGAGACCGGCCCCGCGGACTGCCCGAGTATCCCGGAGCTGGACGGCATCGAGGACGTCGTCCCGCTCGAAGAACTCGACGTCAGAATCACCGCCACCAAGGCCGACTACCCTGACTCGGTGTGCCAGTGCTACAGCGGCAGTGAGTGCGACTGCCCCGGAGGATAGGCGATCGGATCGGAGCCTGTCGCGGCAGCACCTCCGCTCCGGTGCCACCCTGATCCCTCAGGGGACGAGGATGATCTTCCCCGAGGCGGCGCCGGTCTCCATGAGATCATGGGCGCGCGCCGCCTCGGCGAGAGGCAGCTCCGGGCCGAGCTCGATCGTGAAGTCGCCGGCCGCCAGCAGGTCGACCGTCTTCTGCAGCGCTTCGGCGCGCCACGCCAGCTCCTGCGGCGTGAGCGGCTCGGGGGAGCCGCCGGAGAACGCCCGGATGCCGAAGTCGGCCGCGTCGGGACCGCGGACGATGGTCGCGATGCGGTCGCGGTCGGCAACCAGGGCGAGGGAGGTCTCGATCGCCTCGTCAGTGCCCGCGCAGTCCAGGACGACGGTCACGGGGGAGGGGGCCGCCGCGCGGACGCGGTGGAGCAGGCCGTCGCCGTAGGCCACGGGGATCGCGCCGAGCTCACGGAGCTGGTCGTGCCGGGCGGGGCTCGCGGTGGCGATCACCGTCGCGCCCCCGGCGACCGCGAACTGCACGGCGGCCTGGCCGACCGCACCCGAACCCGCGTGGACGAGAAGCACGTCCTCGGCCGTCACGCCGAGCGAGCGGAGGGACTGATAGGCGGTGCCGGCGGGGATGCCGATCGCTGCCCCTCGGCCGCGGTGACGGCGTCCGGGAGCTTCACGAGCTTGTCGGCCTCGACCGCGAGGGCGGAGGCGTACGTGCCGAGCGTGTCACGGATCGCGACGCGGTCGCCGACCTCGAACCCGTCCACGCCCTCGCCCAGCACCTCGATCACCCCGGCGCCGTCGAACCCGACCGGACGCGGCTCGGTGATCGGCGCAGAGGGACGCTTGCCGCTGCGGAGCTTCGCGTCGATGGGGTTGGCGCCGGCCGCCTCGATGCGCACGAGCGCCTCGCCGCGGACGGGCACAGGGTCCGGCACCTCCATGAGGTGCAGGACGGCGGGGGATCCGAACTCGGTGTAGACGATCGCGCGGGCCATTCCCTCAGGCTACCCGGCGGAGGTCACTTCCCCGCGAGCGCCTTGGTGATCCGCTGCGGCGACACCGGCTGCGCGGTGCCGAGACGCTGGGCGAAGACGCTGACCCGGTACTCCTCCAGCAGCCAGCGCACCTCGACGATCGCGGGCGGAGCGTCGGGCGCGAGGGGGATCGTGCCGCCGGCGTCCGCGAACAGCACGGCCATCCGCTCGAACTCCGTCATCCGCGCGCGGTCCTTGCCCGGCTCGTTCGCGAGGGTCTTCAGCCGGTCGGTCATGCCGTCGAGGTACCGGGGGAAGTGGGCGAGCCGGTCGACCCCCGCCGCCGCGACGAAGCCGGGGTGGAGCAGTCCGGAGAGCTGGGTGCGGATGTCGTTCAGCGGGCCGAGCAGCGCCAGCGCGTTCTGCGCCTTGATGCCGCGCTCCACCTCCCGCGCCTTCGTGAGGATGCGCGCGACCAGGGAGACGCAGGCGAAGAGCTCGTCGACGAGTACGGCCGAGACGGCGTCGCGCACCCGCGCGAACTCGGCCTCGGTGCGCACGACGCCGCGGTCCCGGCCGTCGGCGCCGCCGGTCGAGGCGTCGATGACGCGACGGGCGACGGCGGCCCGGCAGTCCTCGATGAGCGCGGCCGCCGACGGGTACGGCGAGGCGGCGAGTGCGAGCTTCTCCTGGCTGGTGAGGTGCTGCTGCACGTACGACGACGGCGACGGCACCGCGAGCAGGACGAGACGGAGCACGCCGTCGCGCGTGGCGGCGGCCGCGGCGTCGGGAGTCGCCTCGACCCGCACCGACACGCTCGTGCCGGCATCGACGATCGCCGGATACCCCCGGACGACGCCGCCCGCGACCTTGGTGTCGATGACCGCCGGGAGGTCGCCGAACGTCCACGCCGTCAGCCCGGTCTGCTCGACCGGAGCGGCGGCCACGCGCTCCGCCCCGCGCGGTCCCGGTGTCTCCGCACGCCCGGGGCGCGCGATGGAGCGGGCGACGCTGCTGCGCGCGCGGTCGGAGAGCTGAGCCTGCAGCGACCGGAGATCGCGCCCCGAACCGACCACGCGTCCCCGCTCGTCCACGGCGCGGAAGTTCATGCGCAGATGCGCCGGCACCCGTTCGTCGTCGAAGTCGGCGGCCGTGACCACCTGGTTCGCGAGCGGCTGCACGAGCCGCGCGAGCGCCTCCTTGAGGGTGCGCGGGGGGAGACCGCCGTGCGCCTCCGGTCCCTCGTCGGCCAGCGCCGCCCCGAACTTCTCCGCCCAGTCGGCGGCGGGGACGACGTGGCGCCGGATGGCCTTGGGCAGCGCACGCAGCAGTCCGGTGACGAGCTCCGCGCGGAGCCCCGGCACCTGCCAGTCGAAGCCGCGGTCCTCGATCTGGGCGAGCAGCGGCAGAGGCAGCACGACGCTCACGCCGTCGTCCGGTGCGCCCGGCTCGAACCGGTACGCGAGGCCGAGCACCTGGTCGCCCTGCGTCCACCGGGTCGGGAACTCGCGCTGGTCGGCGCGGTCCTCGTCGTCGATGAGGTCGCTCTCCCGCATCACGAGCAGCTTCGGCGTCGTCGTCAGCGCCTCGCGCCACCACTTCTCGAACGACCGCACGTCGAACACGTCGGCGGGGATGCGCTCGTCGTAGAAGCGGAAGACGGCCTCGTCGCCGGCCAGGATGTCGCGGCGCCGCTCGCGCTCCTCGAGCTTCTCCAGGCGGCGACGGAGCTCGGCGTTGCTGCGCCAGAACGCACTGACCCGCTTGTCGATGCGGGACGGGTCCCATTCGCCCTCGACGAGCGCATGACGCACGAAGAGCTCGCGCGAGGCGGCCCGGTCGATGCGGGCGAACTGCACGCGCCGGCGCGGGATGATCTCAACCCCGAACAGCGTGACCTTCTCGAACGCCACGGCGGCTCCGGCGTCTTTGGACCAGTGCGGCTCGGTGACCTGGCGCTTCGCGAGGTCGCCGGCGAGGGGCTCGGCCCAGGCGGGGTCGATCGCGGCGACGGTGCGGGCGAAGGTGCGGGAGGTCTCCACGATCTCGGCGGCCATGACCGCCCGGGGGCTCTTCTTGCGCAGCCCCGACCCCGGGAAGATCGAGAACCGGATGCCTCGCGCGCCCCGGTACTCCGTGATCCGGCGGCGAGCGTCCTTCGCGGGAGAGTGGGCCTTCCCCGCGGGGGCCGTGCGCTCGTCGAGGACGCCGATCTGCGACAGCAAGCCGGAGAGCAGCGCGCGGTGGATGGCATCCGGATCGGCCGCGCCGCTCGGCTCCGCCCCGCGGTCGGGGCTCTTGACGAGCGTCCGGAGCTGGCGGTGCACGTCGAACCACTCGCGGACCCGCACGTAGTTGAGGTGCTCGCTGCGGCACAGACGGCGGAACGCGCTGGAGCCGAGCTCGCGCTGCTGTTCGCGCAGGTGGTTCCAGAGGTTCAGGAGGGTGAGGAAGTCGCTCGTCGGGTCCACGAAGCGCGCGTGCAGCCGGTCGGCCTCCTCGCGGCGCTCCTCCGGTCGCTCCCGCACGTCCTGGATGGACAGCCCCGCCACGATCGCGAGCACGTCCCGCAGCACCGACCCCTGGGTCCCTGAGCCTGTCGAAGGGCCTGACCCCCGCTGGGTCCCTGAGCTTGTCGAAGGGCCTGAGCCCCGCTGGGTCCCTGAGCCTGTCGAAGGGCCTGATGCCCGCTGGGTCCCTGAGCTTGTCGAAGGGCCCGCCTCGATGAGCATCCGCGCGAACCGCGGGTCCATCGGCATCCGGGCGATGTCGCGTCCGATGCGGGTGAGCCGGGGGCCGTCGTCCGGCCCCTGCGCCGGGCGGAGGGCGCCGAGCTCGGTGAGCAGGTCGAACGCCGCCTTCACGCCCCGGGAGTCGGGCGGGGTGAGGAACGGGAACGCGGTGATGTCACCGAAGCCCAGCGCGAGCATCTGCAGGATGACGGAGGCGAGGGAGGTGCGCAGGATCTCGGGTTCGGTGAACTCGGGACGCCGCGCGTAGTCCTCCTCGGAGTACAGGCGGATGGCGATGCCGTCGCTCGTGCGGCCGGCGCGACCGGAGCGCTGGTTCGCCGAGGCCTGGGAGATGGCCTCGATGGGCAGCCGCTGCACCTTCGAGCGGTTGCTGTACCGGGAGATACGCGCGGTGCCGGTGTCGATGACGTACTTGATGCCGGGCACCGTGAGGCTCGTCTCGGCCACGTTCGTCGCGAGCACGACCCGGCGACGGACGCCGGCCACGGTGCTGCGCTCGAACACCCGGTGCTGCTCCGCGGCGGAGAGCCGGCCGAACAGGGGGAGGACCTCGGTGGGCGAACGGTCTTTGGCGTAGGCGGCGCGCACGGCGTCGGCGGCATCCCGGATCTCCGCCTCGCCCGGCAGGAACACGAGCACATCGCCGGGCGCCTCCCGGTCCAGCTCTCGGAGCGCCGCGACGATCGCGCTCACCTCGTCCTCCGGCTCGCCGGCGGCGTCCTGCTCCGCGTCCTCGTCGACGAGCGGGCGATAGCGGATCTCGACGGGATACGTGCGCCCCGACACCTCGATGACCGGCGCGGGGGTGCCGTCGGCGGCGGCGAAGTGCCGCGCGAAGCTCTCCGGGTCGATGGTGGCGGAGGTGATGATCACCTTCAGGTCCGGGCGCTCCGGGAGGATGCGGGCGAGGTAGCCCAGCAGGAAGTCGACGTTGAGGGAGCGCTCGTGCGCCTCGTCGATGATGATCGTGTCGTAGCGCGTCAGCAGCCGGTCGCGGTGGATCTCGTTGAGGAGGATCCCGTCGGTCATCAGCGCGATCCGGGTCTCGTCGGAGACCTTGTCGGTGAAGCGCACCTTGTAGCCGACGAGCGTGCCGAGCTCGACCCGCAGCTCCTCGGCCACGCGCTCCGCGATCGTGCGGGCGGCCAGCCGTCGGGGCTGGGTGTGGGCGATGCGCTCGCGGCCCAGCTCCAGCGCGATCTTGGGGAGCTGGGTGGTCTTCCCCGATCCGGTCGCGCCGGCGACGATGACGACCTGGTGGTCGCGGATGGCGTCGGCGATCTCGTCCCTGGCCGCGCTGACCGGCAGCTCCGGAGGGTAGGAGATCACGGGGGAGAACATAGCCCTCCATCGTATGCCGGGATGCACACCGGGGTCGCCGCGATCGCCGCATACGATCATCGGGTGATGACTGCTCTCCGCCCCGTGCGCTGGTTCCGTGATTTCGGGCGGCCGCCGCGCATCCTCGGTCTCGACGTCGCGCGGGGTCTGGCGATCCTCGGCATGGCCGGTGCTCACGTCGGCGTGACGGAGGCGTTCGAGTGGGGCGACCCGACCACCTGGACCGACCTCGTGCACGGCCGCTCGTCGATCCTCTTCGCGCTGCTCGCCGGCGTCTCCATAGCCCTCATGACCGGGCGCGACGTACTGCCGGAGCGGGAACGCCTCCCGAGTATCCGCCTCAACCTCGTCGGCCGCGGCGCGGTGATCTTCGTGATCGGTCTCGCCCTGGAGCTCCTCAACACGCCGATCGCCGTGATCCTCACCCTCTACGGCCTGCTCTACGTCGCGGTCATCCCCGTGCTGCGGTGGCGGCCCCGGCAGCTGCTCCTCGGCGCCGCCGTCCTCGCCCTCGCCGGTCCGGCGCTGCTCGCTCTGCTCAGCGCGGTGGCGCTGCAGCCGTTCGGTGCGGGCATCGGGTTCGTGCTCTACGGCACCTATCCGATCACCGTGTGGCTGGCTCTCGTGCTGGGCGGCATGGCCCTGGGCCGGCTCCGGGTGCAGGAGCTGCGCACGGCCGTCGTCGCCCTCGTCGTCGCCGTGGTCCTCGCCGCGATCGGGTACGGTCTGGGTGCCCTCGGAGCGGGCGCGGGGCTGGGCGGGACGGAATCGATCGTCTCCTCGACGAGCGCGTCCTCCGGGAGCGAGAGCATCGAGATCCTTCCCGGCGAGAGCCTGTCGTCGTCGTTCATCCCCGACGATGTGATGCCGCCGTCCGGCTGGGAGAGCTACCCCGAGGCGCTCGCCGCGACGGATCCGCTCGGCTCCATGGTCCGCGCGGTCTTCGCCGTCGACCCGCACAGCGGCGGCACCGCCGAGATCCTGGGCTCCGGCGGGTTTGCCCTCGCGGTGATCGCCCTGTGCCTGCTCCTGAGCCGTCCGCTGCGCTGGCCGCTGCTGCCCCTCGGCGCGCTGGGGTCCATGCCGCTCACGGCATACAGCGTGCACGTCGTCTCCGTCGTCCTCGTCGCCGGCCCCGGCGGCTTCATCGCGGACAACGCCTTCTGGGCGCTCACCGCCGTAGGACTCCTGCTGGTCACGACGCTGTGGGCGATGTTCGTCGGACGTGGTCCCCTGGAACGCCTCATCGGAAAGGGCGCCGCCGCGATGGCCGCCGTCCCTCGCCGCTGACGCTTTTCGTCATCCGCACGGGCGCACCTGTCATCACAGGTCTTAGGCTGGGGGGATGACCATTCCTGCACTCGAACTGAACGACGGCAACTCCATCCCCCAGCTGGGCTACGGCGTCTTCAAGGTGCCGCCGGCAGAGACCGAGAAGGCGGTGAGCGAGGCCCTCGAGATCGGGTACCGCCACATCGACACCGCCGCGATCTACGGCAACGAGGAGGGCGTCGGCGCGGCCATCGCGTCCTCCGGGATCCCCCGTGAGGAGCTCTTCGTCACCACGAAGCTGTGGAACGACCGCCACCACGACGACGAGCCTCGCGCCGCCATCGGCGAGAGCCTCGAGAAGCTCGGCCTGGAGCAGGTCGACCTCTACCTCGTGCACTGGCCCACCCCGGCGAAGGACGACTACGTCCACGCGTTCGCGAAGCTCATCGAGCTGCGCGACGCGGGCCTGACCCGCAGCATCGGCGTCTCGAACTTCCTCGTGCCGCACCTGGAGCGCACGGTGAAGGAGACCGGCGTCGTCCCGGCCGTGAACCAGATCGAGCTGCACCCGGCGTACCAGCGCCGCGAGGAGGTCGCCTGGGCCGAGGCCAACGGCGTCCGCATCGAGGCCTGGGGTCCGCTCGGCCAGGGCAAGTACGACCTCTTCGGCACCCCGGCGATCGCGGAGGCGGCCGCCGCCCACGGCGTGACCCCCGCACAGGCCGTCCTGCGCTGGCACCTGCAGAAGGGCATCATCGTCTTCCCGAAGTCGGTGCGTCCGGAGCGCCTGCGCGAGAACCTCGACGTGTTCGGCTTCGAGCTGACCGACGCCGAGATCGCCGCGATCAACGCGCTCGACCCGCTCGACGGCTCCGGCCGCGTGGGCTCGCACCCCGACGAGGTCAACTGACCGGAGCCGTGCTCCCGAGCCCGCGCCCCGCGGCTCGTCTCCGTTCCACATGACGCCCCGTGTCGCTTCACGCGACACGGGGCGTCCGCGTGGGTACCGTCGAGCCCATGACAGCTCCGCTCCGCGTCGTCGCCGTCTCGGGCTCCCTCCACGAGCCGAGCAAGACCACCGCCCTCCTCCGTGCGATCACCGCCGCGGTCGCCGAGCGCGCCCCGGTCGAGACGCAGCTGATCGAGCTCACGCAGGTCGGGCCCTCGCTCGCGGGTGCTCTCACCCGTGACCAGCTCCCGCCGGAGGTGGAGGCGCAGCTGCAGGCGATCGAGACCGCCGACCTGCTCATCGTGGGCAGCCCGGTGTACCGCGCCTCGTTCACGGGGCTGTTCAAGCACCTGTTCGACTTCGTGGACCAGTACGCCCTCGTCGGCACGCCGGTGCTCCTCGCCGCGACCG
Organism: Microbacterium sp. CH1; assembly: GCF_001595495.1. Lineage (NCBI taxonomy): Bacteria > Bacillati > Actinomycetota > Actinomycetes > Micrococcales > Microbacteriaceae > Microbacterium > Microbacterium sp. CH1. The sequence goes on from NZ_LOSO01000018.1 coordinate 204,943, forward strand.
GTGGCGGCGAGCGACACGCGCTCATGATCGAGCACCAGCTGCGCCCCCTGTTCGCGTTCTTCCAGGCCTTGACGCTGCCGCTCGGCGTGTACGCGAGCACGACCGACTTCGACGGCTACGAGGTGGCGACGGACGTGCTGCGTGCGCGGATCGCGCTCGCGGCCGAGCGGGCCCTCCCGCTCGTCGGCTACACCCTGTCCCGTCCCGCGGAGCTGCTCGTCGGCTGATCCTGGTCCGGAGCCGGTGAGCCCGGCGTAGCGTGGGAGCATGACGAACCGTCTCGCCGACACCCTCAGCCCCTATCTGCGGGCCCACGCCGACAACCCCGTCGACTGGTACCCCTGGGGGGAGGAGGCCTTCGCCGAGGCGCGCCGCCGGGACGTGCCGATGCTGATCTCGATCGGCTACTCCACCTGCCACTGGTGCCATGTGATGGCGCGCGAGTCCTTCGCCGACCCGGAGACCGCCGCCCGCATCAACGAGGGGTTCGTCGCGGTGAAGGTCGACCGCGAGGAGCATCCGCACGTCGACGGGGCGTACATGGCCGCCGCGTCGGCGTTCACGCAGAACCTCGGCTGGCCGCTCACGGTGTTCACCACGCCTACCGGACGCGCCTTCTACGCGGGGACGTACTGGCCACCCGAGGCGCGACCGCCGATGCCCGCGTTCCGCGATGTGCTGGCCGCGGTCCGCGAGGCGTGGACGACGCGACGGGCGCAGGCCGAGGAATCCGCGGACGCGGTGACCGCGGCCCTCGCCGAGGCGGCGGAGACCACGGCGTCGAGCCTCCCGGACGCCTCGGCCCTCGCGGAGGCCGCCCGCGGTCTCGCCGCCAGGGAGGACGCGGAGTTCGGTGGCTTCGGCGGAGCTCCGAAGTTCCCGGTGGCCACGACCCTGCGGTTCCTCCAGGAGCCCCTCATCCGCGAGGCTGCGCCGGAGGCGGCGGCTGCGGCCGAGCGCGCCCTCACGGCGATGGCGGCCTCGGATCTGCGTGACGCCGACGGCGGGTTCTTCCGCTATGCGACCCGGCGTGACTGGACGGTGCCGCACTACGAGCGCATGCTGACCGACAACGCCCAGCTGCTCGAGGTCGCGCTCGACGCCGGCGACGAGGAGGCCGCCCGCGGGATCGCCCGCTTCCTGCTCCGCACGCTGCGGCAGGAGGGCGGCGGCTTCGGCGCTGCGCAGGATTCCGAATCGTGGATCGACGGGGCCCGCAGCGAGGGGGGCTACTACCGCCGTCCCGTCGCGGAGCGCGCGGCGCTGGAGCCGCCCGCCGTGGACGGCAAGGTCATCACGGGATGGAACGGCCTCGCGATCGCGGCACTCGCCCGGGCGGGGGCGGCGCTCGGCGACGACGCGTGGATCGTCGCCGCTGCGGAGGCCGCCGCTGCCGTGCTCGGCACCAATCGCGGGGCCGACGGCGCGCTCGTGCGGGCATCGCTGGACGGCCGGGCCTCCGCCGCGGTCGCCACGGCCGCCGACCTCGCGCTGCTCGCCGAGGGCATGTTCGCCCTCGCGGCGGCCACGGGCGACGTCGCTCCGGCGGCCGCGGCCCTGGGCCTCCTCGACGGAGCGCTGGACGGCGCCGCGGGGGACGACCCGATGCTCCGCGCGCAGGGCATCGCCGCCTCGCCCGACCACACCGACGGCGACCTCCCCTCGGACACGGCGGCGGTCGCGCAGGCCGCGCTCACCGCCTGGCGGCTGGGAGCGGGGGACCGCTATCGCGCGGCAGCGGCGGAGCGGGTGGAGGCCCTCGCCTCCCGGGCGCTCGCCCAGCCCTTCGCCCACGGCAGTCTGCTCCGGGTCGCCGCCGGACTCGCCACCGCGCCGCGGCAGCTCGTCGTGGTGACGGAGGAGCCGGGTGGGGCGCTCGCCGCCGCGGCCCGCGGGGCCGATGCCGATGTCGTCACCGTCGTCACGCCGGCGCAGGCCGCGGCGTTCGCCGCCGCGGGGTTTGAGCTGTTCGGGGGCAAGGAGGCGACCGCCGAGCGCGCCTACGACTGCCGCGCCTTCGTCTGTCGCCTGCCGGTGAGCGATCCGGCCGCGGTCTCGCGCGCACGGTGAGCGCCCCTCCCCGGCGCAGCGCTGTGCATTCTGCCTACCGCGCGGCGTTCGTCTGCCCGTCGAGTGCGCGCGATGCGCAGCTTCGAGTGCACGGTTTGCCCAGCGCCCGCCATCCGTTCTAGGGTGACGCGACCCCTCTCGGATCACAGCAAGGATGCTCTGACGATGACTCTCTCCGCCCGCGCCGGTCTCGACGCCGTGCCCGCCTACCGACAGGGGCGCTCCGCCCCGGCCGGTGCCTCCAAGCTCTCCTCGAACGAGTCCCCGCATCCGCCGCTGCCCTCCGTCGTGCGCGCCGTGCAGGACCGGGTGGCCGGCATCCACCGCTACCCGGACATGAGCGCCTCCGCGGTCCGGGAGGCGCTCGCCGCCCGGTACGCCGTGGACCCGGCGCAGGTGACCGTCGGCGCGGGGTCGGTGGAGATCGCCGCCCAGCTCATCCACGCGGTCGCCGGCGAGGGGGACGAGGTCGTCTTCGCATGGCGGTCCTTCGAGGCCTACCCCTCGCTCGTCCGGATCGCGGGCGCGACGCCCGTCGCCGTGCCGCTGGATGCCGATCACGGCCACGACCTCGACGCGATGCGCGCCGCGATCACCCCGCGCACACGTCTCGTGTTCGTGTGCAACCCCAACAACCCGACCGGCACGGTCGTCGACGCCGAGGCCCTGGAGCGCTTCGTCGCCGCGGTGCCGCACGACGTCCTCGTCGTCATCGACGAGGCCTACGTGCACTTCGACCGCACGGACAGCCGCGGCGCCGGGATCGAGCTGTTCCGCCGCCACCCGCACGTCGCGGTGCTGCACACGTTCTCCAAGGCGTACGGCCTGGCCGGGCTCCGCATCGGCTACGCGATCGCCCCCACCGCGATCGCCGAGGCGCAGCGCAAGGTGGCCGTGCCGTTCGGGGTCACCGACCTCGCCCAGGCCGCGGCCCTCGCCTCGCTCGCCGCGGAGGACGAGCTCGCCGTCCGCATCGACGAGGTCGTCGCGCAGCGCGATCGGCTGTACACCGTGCTCACCGCCGCCGGCTGGCCCGCCGTCCGCTCGCAGGCCAACTTCGTCTGGGTACCCGCGGGGGAGCGCACCGCCGAACTCGACGCCCTCCTGCATGCCGGCGGCGTGGTCGCCCGCGCCTTCCCCGGCGAGGGCATCCGCATCTCGTCCGGCTCCGCCGCCGACATCGACAGGGTGGAAGCCGCCCTCGCGGTCTCCGGCGACGCCGCGCACGAGTCCGACCTCGACTCCGACCTGATGGAGGTGGGCGCGTGACCACCGAGGTCCCCGTCACCACGACGACCACGAAGGGCCTGCACCCGGGCCTCACCCGCCGCCAGATCTCCATGATGGGGCTCGGCGGCGCGATCGGCGCGGGGCTGTTCGTCGGCTCCGGGCAGGCGATCAGCATCGCCGGACCCGCCGTGCTCATCTCCTACCTCGTCGCGGGCGGCATCGTCGTGCTCGTGATGGCGATGCTCGCCGAGATGGTGGCGGCCCGCCCCAGCTCCGGCGCCTTCAGCTCCTACGCCCAGAAGGCCATGGGGCGCAGCGCCGGCAGCGCGGTGGGCTGGCTGTACTGGATCCAGCTCGTCGTCGTGATCGCCGCCGAGGCGACCGGCGCGGCCGGGATCGTGGCGAACTGGGTACCCGGGATCCCCGCGTGGGTGTGGGTGCTCGTGTTCGTCGTGGCGCTCACCGCGGTGAACCTCTTCGGCGTGCGCAACTACGGCCGTTTCGAGTTCTGGTTCGCGGCGATCAAGGTCGCCGCGATCATCGCCTTCCTCGTCGTCGGCGTGTGCGCGATCGTCGGACTCATCCCCGGCGTGCCGGCGACCGGCATCTCGAACCTGGTGGATGAGGGCGGCTTCGCCCCGCACGGCATCACCGGCATCGCCGCGGCGCTCCTCATCGTCGTCTTCGCGTTCGGCGGCACCGAGGTCGTCGCGATCGCGGCCGCCGAGTCGGACGACCCCTCCCGCAACATCCGCCGGATCGTGCGCGAGGTGCTGGTGCGCATCCTGGTCTTCTACGTCGGCTCGATCTTCGTCATCGTCGCGGTGCTCCCGTGGGACGACCCCGCCGTGCAGGCCGGTCCGTTCTCGGCGGTCCTGGACACCCTGAACGTCCCGGGCGTCGGCCTCGTGATGGACCTCATCGTGGTGATCGCGCTGCTCTCGGCCATGAACGCCAACATCTACGGGGCGTCCCGGATGGCGTACTCGCTGGGGGAGCGGGGGCTGGCGCCGCTGTCCGTCACCCGGACGAGCCTCAAGGGCGTGCCGTTCGTCGCCGTCCTCGCCTCGGTGGCCTTCGGCTTCGTCACCGTCGGGCTGAACTGGGCCTTCCCGGACGTGGTGCTCCCGGCGCTGCTGAACGTCGTGGGGTCGACCCTGCTGGTGATCTGGACGGCGACGGCGATCTCGCAGATCGTGCTGCGCCGGCGGGCCGACCGTGCCGGCGAGGCGATGCCCATGCGGCTCTGGGGCTTCCCCTGGGTGTCGTGGCTGTGCCTCGTGCTGCTCGCCGCCGTGATCGCGCTCGCGATGATCGACCCGGCTGCGCGCATCCAGCTGCTGCTCACGCTCGGGCTCACCGCGCTGCTGCTCGTCGTCGCCCGCCTGACGCGGGGTGTCTCCCGCCCCGGCATCGTCAAGGAGTGACGTGCGGATCGATCGCCTCGACGCGGCGCTGATCCGGCTGCTGACGGAGTCGCCGCAGCTGCCCCTCCTGGAGTGCGCGCGCCGGCTGGGCATCGCGCGGGGGACGGCCACGAGCCGTCTCGCGCGCCTGCACGAGGGTGGCGTGATCGAGGCGATCGTGCCGCGCATCGACCCCGCCGGCTTCGGGTACGGCGTCGTGGCGTTCTGTCTCGTCGAGATCGATCAGAAGGTGGGGCATGACGACGTCGCGACCGCCCTCGCGGACGCGGTGCCGGAGATCGTCGACATGCACACGGTGACCGGCGCGAGCGACATGCAGCTTCGACTCGTCGCCCGCGATGCGACGCGGCTCCAGGAGGTGCTGGACCGGGTCGCCCTCGTGCCGGGGGTCGCGCGGACCGCGTCCTCCATCGCGATGCGCACGCATCTCTCGGGTCGCGTGCTCCCGCTCGTGGAGCACGTGGCCGACGAGGTCTCCTGACCCGGGGTCGCGGTGTGGCCGGCCGGCCCGCCGGTCAGACCCAGCCCGGCAGCCAGTTGTGCAGGCGCCAGAAGTCGTACGGGACGCTCATCCCCGTCCACAGCGGCAGGAAGAACGCCGAGACGAGGACGACGACGCCGAGGAAGATCAGGACGGTCCGCTGTCCCGACTGGCGGCGCGGGAGCGGATCCTCCCGGCGCCCGGCGATGATCCGCAGCGTGACGGTGAGCGCGAGCACGAGGAACGGCATCATCACGACCGTGTAGAACTGGAAGATCGTCCGGTCCGGGAACATCAGCCAGGGCAGATAGGTCACCGCGAGGCCCACGAGCGGGAGGCTGAGCGCCGGGCCGACCGGCTGCCGCGTGATCCAGCCGCGGACGAGGCGGTAGAGCAGGTACACGCTGGCCGCGACGCCGCCGTACCAGATGAGCGGGTTGGGGATCGCCGAGATCACGCCGATGCAGTGGTCGACGCCGCAGCCGGTGGGGTCGCTGTCGACCCACACGGCGGTCGGGCGGAGCAGGAAGGGCCACTCCCACGCCGGGCTCGCGTACGGGTGCCCGCGGGTGAGACCCACGTGGAAGCCGAGCATGGCCTCGTGGTAGTTCCACAGGGCGATGAGAGGGTTCGGATCGCTGCCGCGGTCGTAGCCGTTCGCCGTCACCAGCCATCCGGTCCAGCTCGCGAGGTAGACCGCGAACGCGGGGACGACGAGGAGGACGAACGACACCGGCCCCTGGCGGAAGACCGCGGACGCCGGCCACACGACGACCCCGCCGCGGCGCCGGGCGAGGGCGTCGGTGATGACGACGTAGAGTCCGAAGCCCGCGAGCACGTACAGCCCCGACCACTTCACCGCCGAGGCGGCGCCGAGTGCGAGCCCCGCGGCGACGAGCCAGGGACGGCGCCAGAGGATCGGTCCCCACAGCGGGTGCTCGTCGTCGTCGGGGTCCCGGCGTTCGAGCAGGGGGATCGTGCGCTGGCGGTCGATGAGAACGAACAGCACCCCCAGGAGCACGAAGAAGGTGAGGATGCCGTCGAGCAGGGCGATCCGGCTCATCACGATGCTCAGGCCGTCGATCGCGAGGAGCGTGCCGGCCACCGTCGCCGCCACGACCGAGCCGGTCAGCCGGCGCGCGATCAGGAAGACCAGCAGCACCGATCCCGCACCGAGCAGGGCGGTCGCCAGACGCCAGCCGGCGCTGTTGTCCGGGCCTCCGATGGCCATGCCGAGCGCGATGAGCCACTTCCCGAGGGGCGGGTGCACGATGAACGCGCCCTTGTTCGTCAGTGGGAGCTCCTGCAGGGTGACGAAGGCGTCGTTCGCGTTCTCACCCCACACCCCCTCGTAGCCGAGGCTCCACAGCGACCAGGCGTCCTTGACGTAGTAGGTCTCGTCGAAGGCGAGCTGGTGCGGGTGGCCGACGTTCGCCAGGCGCAGCACCGCCGCGAGAGCGGTGACCAGCAGCGGGGCAAGCCAGCCGATCGCCCGGCCCCAGTCCGGCGCGTTCAGCACGCGGTCGCGGAGCCGCTCGTAGCGCGTGAGCCGTTCCTCGGGGAGGGGCAGGAGGGGCTCGGGCGCGGTCACCGGTCCAGCCTAGACACACTCCGCTCTGTGCTCCCGGTATGCCGGCTCCGGTCCCGTCTCAGGTCCACGCCTAAGCTGGGCGGGTGATCATCCTCGCCGCGACCCCGATCGGAAACCTGGGCGATGCGTCGCGGCGCCTCGTGGAGGTGCTGGAGAACGCCGAGATCGTCGTGGCGGAGGACACCCGCACGACGCAGCGCCTCCTGCAGGCCCTCGCGATCGACAACCGGCCCCGGCTGATCGCGCTGCACGACCACAACGAGAAGCAGAAGGCCGCGGAGTTGGCCGCGCTCGCCGGGGAGACCGACCTCGTGGTGCTGAGCGATGCGGGCATGCCGACCGTGAGCGACCCGGGATACGGCCTCGTCGCCGAGGCGGTGGCGCAGGGGGTCACGGTGACCGCCATCCCGGGGCCCAGCGCGGTGCTCATGGCCCTGGCGATCTCGGGGCTGCCGACGGACCGCTTCACCTTCGAGGGGTTCCTGCCGCGGAAGCCGGGGGAGCGCCGGGCGACCCTTTCCGCCCTCGCCGCCGAGCCGCGCACGATGGTGTTCTTCGAGTCGCCCTCGCGCCTGGCGACGACCCTCACCGACATGGGGGCCGCTTTCGGCGCGGACCGCCGGATCGCCGTGTGCCGGGAGCTGACCAAGCTGTACGAGGAGGTCCGTCGTGGCACCGCGTCCGAGCTCGCTGCCTGGGCCGCCGACGGGGTGAAGGGCGAGATCGTGGTGGTCGTCGAGGGGGCGCCGCGGCGGGAGGCCTCCCCGGAGGACGCCCTCGCCCAGGTGCAGGCCCTGGTCGCGGACGGCACCCGCCTGAAGGATGCGGCCTCCGAGGTCGCGGCTCTGACCGGCTTGTCCTCCCGGGATCTGTATCAGGCGGCCCTCGCGGCGCGGTCGCGGTGACCCTCGTCGCAGATTCGCACCCCGGTCGTAGGGATGCGCGGGACGGCTGCGACATGAGCGCGGATCTGCGACCTCCCGCGGGACAGGATTCCCCCGCAGATTCGCACCGGGGTCGCAGGGATGCGGGGGACGTGTGCGACACGAGCCCGAGTCTGCGACCTCCCGGGGGAGAGGACCCGGTCGCGTGTGCCTACGACGCGAGGGCCGCGGAGTACCGGGAGGTCGCGGGAGACCTGGGGCTGATGGATCCTCGTGACCGGGAGCTCATCCGGCGCTGGCGCGATGAGACCCCGGGGCGGCTGCTCGACGCGGGCTGCGGCCCCGGGCACTGGACGGCCTTCCTGCATGGTGGTGAGGGCGCGGAGCCCGGAACCGGGCGGGACGTCGAGGGGATCGACCTCTCCGCGTCGTTCATCCACGGGGCGCGGACGCAGTATCCGCACCTCTCGTTCCATCACGGATCGTTCCGGACGCTGCCGCAGGCATCGGGCACGGTCGGCGGCGTCTTCGCGTGGTACTCCGTGATCCACACGCCTCCGGCCGAGCTCCCGGACGTGTTCGCGGAGTTCGCCCGGGTGCTCGCCCCTGGCGGGAGCCTGCTCCTCGGGTACTTCGTCGGCGAACCCCGGGTGATCTTTCCTCATGCCGTCGCCCCCGCGTTCTTCTGGACCGCGGAGGCCCTGTCCCCGCTGCTCGCCGCGGCCGGCCTCGAGCTGCAATGGTCCGAGACCCGCGAGCGCGAACCCGGCGAGATCAGCTCCCGCCCCCACGGAGCCCTCCGCGCCCTCCGTTCCTGACCCGCCCGTCCAGCTACCCCGTCACAGATCCGCGTCGCGTCGCAGATCCGCACCGTGTCGCAGAGACTGACTCCATCCCTGCGACACCGACGCGAATCCGCGCCGGCGCGCGGGCGGGGAAGGGGCAAGGGGAGGGGGAGACTGTCCTACGCTGACAGGACCAGGACCAGGACCAGGACCAGAACCAGAACCCGCGAGCGAGAGGAGTCCGCGTGAGCAAGGCCGCGACGGTGTACGACGTCGCCGACCGCGCCGGAGTGTCGATCGCGACCGTGTCGCGCGTGCTGCGCTCGCCGGAGGCCGTCCGTCCGGTGACCCGGGAGCGGGTGCTCGACGCGGTCGCCGCGCTGGGGTACGTCCCCAGTGGGAGCGCGCGGGGTCTCGCGGAACGCCGGACCGGGGTGCTGGGGCTGTACTTCCCGGGATTCGACGCCGCCGAGGACGCTCCGCCCCTCGACGTGCTGTCCGCCGCCGCCCGCCCGCCGTTCACGGTCGTGTCGGACGAACAGGACGCGCCGCACTCCTCGATGCTGTTCCTCGACGAAGTCCTCCGCGGCGCCGAGCTGGAGGCGTGGAAGCAGGGGTTCGTGCTCATGGTGGGCGTCGGCCGCGACGATCCCGACCGCTCCACCGTCCGCGACATGGCCGGCCGCGTGGACGGGCTCATGGTGCTCGCCCGCAGCGTGCCGGACGCCGTGCTCGCCCGGCTGGCGCGCCGTATCCCGGTGGTCGTGCTGTCCGGACCGCCGCGGGGTGATGCCTACGACCACGTCACGGTGAGCAACGTCGAGGCGATGGGGGAGCTGACCCGCCACGTGCTGTCCCAGGTCGGGGAGGGGGAGATCGCGTTCCTCGCCGGCCCGGCCGACTCACCCGACGCCGAGCAGCGGTGGGAGGGCGTGTCGACCGCGCTCGCCGCGGCGGGACGCGACGCGGCAGCGGTACGCATCCTCCGGGGCGACTTCACCCGCGACTCCGGCCGTCGGGCGGGGGAGGAACTCGCGCACGAGGGCGTGCCCGCCGCGCTCATCGCCGCCAACGACCAGATGGCCCTCGGGGCCATGGACGTGTTCCGAACCGCGGGGGTGCGGGTGCCTGACGACGTCCTCGTCACGGGGTTCGACGGCATCGAGGCGGCGACCCTGGTGTCGCCCCCGCTGACCACGATCCGGCAGCCGATGATCGAGCTCGGGCGCGCGGCGGTGCAGGTGCTCGCGCGACGGCTGGACCAGCCGGACGCCCCGCCGCTCACGACGCGTCTGCCCCTCCAGATCCTCCTCCGCGAGAGCTCCACGCGCCCCTCCTGAGCCGACGCGACCGCGCTGCCCCGAAGGGTCTCCTGGCTCACCACGGGGTTGCCGATTCAAAATGTATGCGCTTACAATCTGGTGTACGGCTTCGGCCGGCAGGACTCCCCACCCCCCGGGGCGCCCTTCATGACAGAGACGACATGAGGTCATCCAGTGGCAGAGACGCACACCTTCCGACGCTGGCGCCGCGCCGCCGTCGTGGGGCTCGCGGCCGCAGCGGTCGCGCTCAGCGGCTGCAGCATCCAGATCAGCTCGCAGCCCGACCCCTCGATCGGCGACGACACGATGCTCATCAACGCCGACAAGGGCAACCCGTTCTTCACGCAGAACTTCAACCCCTACCTCACGAACACCCGGACCGCCTCGCGGTGGATCTACGAGCCGCTCATCCTGGTGAACCCACTCGACGGTGAGCTCACCCCGTGGCTCGCGTCCGAGTGGACCCAGCCGGACGCACGCACGATCGTGATGACGGTCCGCGACGGCGTGGAGTGGAGCGACGGCGAGCCCCTCACCCCGGAGGACGTGGCCTTCACGTTCCAGCTCATCAAGGACGAGCCTTCGCTCGACATCAAGGGCGCGTGGCAGCACATCGACCGCATCGAGGTCGACGGCGACGACGTGGTGTTCCACCTCCAGGGCGAGGACGCGCCGTCGCTCTCGATCCTCGGGCAGACCATGATCGTGCCCGAGCACCTGTGGGCCGACGTGGAGGACCCGGCCACCTGGCGCAACGAGGAGCCGGTCGGCACCGGCCCGTTCGTACTCGGCAACTACAACGACCAGCAGTACTCGATGGACCGCAACCCGGACTACTGGCAGGCGGACAAGATCGAGATCGAGCACATCATCCTGCCGGCCACGAACACCCAGCTCGACACCGTAACCCGCGGTTACGACTGGGCCTACTCCTTCATCTCCGACGTCGAGGGCACCTGGGGAGCGGCGAGTCCCGACAACACCTGGTGGTTCCCGCCGGGCGGCGTCATCTCGCTCGTGCCCAACCTCGAGGTCGCCCCGTTCGACGACGTGAACGTCCGTCGCGGCATCGCGCTCGCGCTCGACCGGGAGGAGATCGCCGAGACCGCCTCCGAGGGGTACATGCAGCCCGCCGGGCAGACCGGCCTCATCCTGCCCAACCAGGAGAAGTACCTCGACCCGGAGATCCCGGACCAGGGCATGCTCGCGCAGGACCGCGACGCCGCGCTCGCGGCGTTCGCCGAGTCCGGGTACACCCTGCAGGGTGACCAGCTCGTCGGCCCGGACGGCGAGCAGCTCGCGTTCTCGCTGACCACGGCCAACGGGTACTCCGACTGGACGCGCGCCGCCCAGACCGTGCAGCGCCAGCTCGCGGACGTCGGCGTCAAGGTGTCGCTCAAGCTCCCGCAGCCCGCCGGCTACCAGAGCGCGATCGGCACCGGCGACTTCGAGATGGCGATCGGCGGCATGGGCAACGGCGACGTGTACCAGGCCTACAACAGCCTGCTCTCCAGCGACTTCTACGTGCCGGCCGGCGAGGTCACGACCAACAACTTCGAGCGCTACCGCTCCCCGGAGGCCGACGCCCTGCTGGAGGAGTACCGCGCCACGATCGACCCCGACCGCCAGACCGAGATCGTGCACGAGCTGCAGAGCATCGTGTACGAGCAGATCCCCGTGATCGGCCTGTACTACGGCGGGATCTGGGGTCTGTTCAACGACGCGAAGTTCACCGGCTGGCCCTCCGCGGACGATCCGTACATGATCCCGCAGAACTACGACTCGGCGCCGCTGGGCATCTTCACCCACCTGAAGCGCACGGACGGGGGAGACCAGTGAAGTACGTCCTCCAGAAGATCGGCCTGTTCCTGCTCACCCTGTGGGCCGCGATCACCCTGAACTTCTTCCTCCCGCGACTGATGCCCGGCTCTCCCGCCGACGCCGCGATCGCGAAGCTCTCCCAGAACGGTCCGGTCTCGGACGCCACGCGCGCCGCGATCGAGGCGCAGCTCGGGGTGCCGACCGGATCGCTGTGGGACCAGTACGTGGCCTACCTCGGCCAGGTCGTCCGGCTCGACTTCGGCGTCTCGTACACGTTCTACCCGCAGACCGTGTCGAGCATGGTCTCCACCGCGCTGCCCTACACGCTCGGCCTCGTCGGCATCGTCACGATCCTCGCCTTCGTGATCGGCACCCTCATCGGCGTGATGGCCGCCTGGCGGCGCGGCACCTGGCTGGACTCCCTGCCGACGCTCACCGGGTCGTTCCTCAGCACGTTCCCGTACTTCTGGACGGCGCTGCTGCTGCTGTTCTTCCTCGGCTACGTGCTGCACTGGTTCCCGACCACCGGCGCCTACTCGGCGACGACCACACCGGGCTTCACCTGGGACTTCATCGTCGACCTCGTCCGGCACGCGTTCCTGCCGGCGCTGACGATCCTGCTCACCTCCCTCGGCGGCTGGATCATCGGCATGCGCAACGCGATGATCAACACGCTCGGCGAGGACTACATCACTTTCGGCGAGGCGAACGGCCTCCGCGGCCGCACGATCGCCCTCCGCTACGCGGCCCGCAACGCGATCCTGCCGAACCTCACCGGCTTCGGGCTCACGCTCGGCGGCGTGGTGGGTGGCTCGATCCTCGTCGAGCAGGTGTTCGGATATCCGGGCATCGGCTACCTGCTCTTCAACGCCGTGATCGGGCAGGACTACCCGCTCATGCAGGCGCTCTTCCTGATGATCACCGTGAGCGTGCTCATCGCCAACTTCCTCGTGGACATCCTCTACGGGGTTCTCGACCCGAGGACTCGCCGATGACGACCCCGAACCCCACCCCCAGCACCGTGACCGTCAAGGTCCCCACCGCCCGCATCGCGGCGCCCAGCCCCTGGCGCGCCTTCGGCCGTATGGTCGGCACCCTGTGGTCCAACGGCAAGGCCCGCATCGGCCTCTGCCTCCTCGCGTTCTTCGTGCTCGTCGCCGTGTTCGCCCCGCTCCTGGCGCCCTACGGGCCGAAGGAGAATGGGTTCCCGCGCAACGCCGACGCCTCGTGGGAGCACTGGCTCGGCACGACCGCGGCAGGGGAGGACGTGCTCAGCCAGCTCATCTACGGCGCCCAGGTCAGCCTCCTCGTGGGATTCGCGGCCGGGCTCCTCTCCACGATCGTGGCCGTGCTGATCGGTCTGAGCTGGGGCTACATGCGCGGCTTCGCGGGTGAGGTCGTCGGGTTCATCGTGAACCTCTTCCTCGTGATCCCGGGCCTGCCGCTCATGATCGTGATCGCGGCCTACCTTCAGAACGGCGGCATCCTCATGATCATCGCCGTGATCGTCGTGACCGGCTGGGCCTGGGGCGCCCGCGTGCTGCGCAGCCAGACCCAGTCCCTCCGCGGCAACGACTTCGTCACCTCGGCGCAGTTCTCCGGCGACAGCAGGGCGCGGATCGTCTTCCGCGAGATCCTGCCGAACATGACGTCGATCATCGCCGGCACCCTCTTCGGAGCGGCGACGGCGGCGATCCTCGCCGAGGCGGGGCTGGAGTTCCTCGGCCTCGGCGACTCCAGCATCGTCAGCTGGGGCACGATGCTCTACTGGGCCCAGAACTCGAACTCCCTGCTCACCGGCCAGTGGCTGCTGCTGTTCGCGCCCGGTCTGTGCACCGCGCTGCTCGCCCTCAGCCTCACACTCATCAACTTCGGCGTGGACGGCATCTCCAATCCGCGCCTCCGCGAAGGGAAGGGCCGATGAGCGCCATGGAGCACGACGACATCCTCCTCGACGTCCAGTCGCTGTCCGTGGAGTACGCCTCCCCGGGCCAGGAGCCGGTGCCAGCTGTGCGCGACGTGTCGTTCGCGCTCCGGCGCGGCGAGTTCGTCGGGCTCGTCGGCGAGTCCGGGTCGGGCAAGTCCACGCTCGGCTTCGCGCTCACGCGGCTGCAGAAGCCGCCGGCGCGCATCAGCGGCGGACGCATCCTGTTCGACGGCCGCGACATCCGCGAGCTCGACGCCGAAGCACTGCGGCGTCAGCGGCAGGGGGGCTTCGCGATGGTGCTGCAGTCCGGCATGAACGCGCTGAACCCCGTGCGGACCGTGGGCAACCACTTCCGCGACATCTTCGCCGCGCATGGTCATGTGCCCGCCGAGCAGCGCCAGGCCAGGGCGCGGGAGCTCGTCGGCAAGGTGGGGCTCAAGCCGGAGGTGCTCGACCGGTACCCCGGTGAGCTCTCCGGCGGCATGCGACAGCGCGCCTCGATCGCCCTCGCCCTCTCGCTCGAACCCCAGTTGATGGTGTTCGACGAGCCCACCACGGCGCTCGACGTCCTCGTCCAGCACGCGGTCATGGACACCATCCAGGAGCTGCAGCGGTCCGAGCGCTTCACGGCGATCCTCATCAGCCACGACCTCGGAATCGTCCTCGAGGCGACCGACCGGGTCATGGTCATGCACGAGGGCCGCATCGTGGAGGACGCCCGCAGTCAGGACATCCTGCACCGCCCGCAGGACGAGTACACCCGGATGCTGCTGAGCCACTACGCCGACCCGCGCGCCGAGAAGATCGAGATCCCCGGGTTCGTCGATCTCGGCACCCGTCGCCGGGAGGGACGCAGCCGTACGGACGTCACCGAGACCCTGCCGACCGTATCGCCGCGGGACGCCCGGCGGGCCGATGCCGCGATCGTCGTGGAGGGCGTGACCAAGCGCTATCCGGCACCGCGCCGCGGTCAGGACCCGGTCGTCGCGGTCGACGACGTGTCCTTCCGCCTGGAGCCGGGGGAGGCGCTGGCGCTGGTCGGTGCCTCCGGCTCGGGCAAGTCGACGATCGCGAAGATGCTCACCGGCGTCGAGAAGCCGACCTCCGGTCGCATCCGCTTCGGCGACACCGATGTGGCGTCCTTGAAGCGCCGCGGGCTCCGCGACCTCCGCAAGGACGTGCAGATGGTGTTCCAGGATCCGTACGCGGCCCTGAACCCGCTGCACACCGTCGAGTACGCCCTCACCCGCCCGGTCCTGAACTACACGAGGCTGCGCGGGGCGGAGGCCAGGGCCCGGGTGCTCGAACTGCTGGAGACGGTGGGCCTGACGCCCGTCGAGCAGTTCGCCGCCAAGCTGCCGCACCAGCTCTCCGGCGGGCACCGGCAGCGCGTGGTGATCGCCAGAGCGCTCGCGAGCGATCCGCAGGTGCTCATCGCGGACGAGCCGGTGTCGATGCTCGACGTGTCGCTCCGCGCCGGCGTGCTCGCGCTGCTGGAGGACCTCCGCGAACGGTGGGGCATCAGCATGCTCTACATCACCCACGATCTGCTGAGCGCGCGGCTCGTCACCGAGAACATCCTCGTGCTCAACAGCGGCCGCGTCGTCGAGCGTGGCGAGACCTCCCAGGTGCTGCAGCATCCGGAGGACCCGTACACGGTCGAACTGCTCGACGCCGTGCCGAACCCCGCCCGCGCCCGCTGACGCGCACCGAACGACTGCAAGAGAGAGAGAGGAGCGCATCCGTGCTCGCATTCCCCGACGGCTTCCTCTGGGGCGCCGCGACCGCCGCCCATCAGGTGGAGGGCAACAACACCACGAGCAACTGGTGGGCGATGGAACACGCCCCCGAATCGCCCATGGTCGAGCCCTCCGGTGACGCCGCCGACCATTTCCACCGCTACCCGGAGGACATGCGGCTGCTCGCCGAGGCCGGGCTGAACTCCTACCGCTTCTCGGTCGAGTGGGCGCGGATCGAGCCGGAGCGCGGGTTCGTCTCGCGGGCGATGCTCGACCACTACCGCCGCATGATCGACACCGCCAGGGAGAACGGGCTGGACCCGACGGTCACCCTCATGCACTTCACGGTGCCGCAGTGGTTCCAGAAGGACGGCTTCTGGCGTGCCGACGACGCGGTGGACCTGTTCTCCCGCTATGTGGAGACCGTGCTGCCGATCCTCGACGGCGTGCGCTACGTGTGCACGATCAACGAGCCGAACATCGCGGCGATGCTGGCCGGGGGCGAGGACGCGGCGAACCTCGTCGCCTACGGCCTGCCGAACCCCGACCTCGGCGTCGCGGACACCCTGCTGACGGCCCACCGGCGCGCGTCCGAGATCCTGCACACGGTGCCAGGGGTGCAGGCGGGCTGGACGATCGCCACCCAGGCCTTCCACTCCACGGGCGAGCCCGGCGCCGACGAGATGCTCGCGACGTACGGCGACCCGCGCGACCACTGGTACCTGGAGCAGTCCGCAGGCGACGACTTCGTGGGCGTGCAGGCCTACACCCGCACGTTCATCGGTCCGGAGGGGCCGCTGCCGGTGTCGCCGGACGTGGAGACGACGCTCACGGGCTGGGAGTTCTTCCCCGAGGCCCTCGAGCTGGGAGTCCGGAGCGCGTGGGAGCGAAGCGGCGGCGTCCCCGTGCTCGTCACGGAGAACGGCATCGCGACGGCCGACGACACCCGGCGCATCGCCTACACGCAGGGCGCGCTGGAGGGGCTCCACCGCGCCATCAGCGACGGTATCGAGGTCCGCGCCTACCAGCACTGGAGCGCGCTGGACAACTACGAATGGGCGAGTGGATTCCGGCCGACGTTCGGTCTCATCGGCTTCGACCACGAGACCTTCGAGCGGTTCCCGAAGCCCTCGCTGGCCTGGCTCGGCGAGGTCGCCCGCCGCAATGGGCTCTGACGAGCCGCACGGCGTAACCACGGGCATGGGGGCACCTAGAATTGTCCCCATGCCCGCTGGCGACTCCTTCTACATCACCACGCCCATTTACTACCCCTCCGATGTGCCGCACATCGGTCACGGGTACACGACGGTGGCCGTCGACACCCTCGCACGGTGGCACCGCCAGGCGGGCGACGACACCTGGATGCTGACGGGCACCGACGAGCACGGTCAGAAGATGCTGCGGGCCGCGGCCGCCAACGGCGTCACCCCGCAGGAGTGGGTCGACAAGCTCGTCAGCGAGAGCTGGTTCCCGCTGCTGAAGACCCTCGACGTCGCGAACGACGACTTCATCCGCACTACGCAGGAGCGGCACGAGACGAACGTGCAGACGTTCTTCCAGCGGCTCTACGACCGCGGGTACATCTACGCGGGCGAGTACGAGGCGCTCTACTGTGTGGGCTGCGAGGAGTTCAAGCCGGAGTCGGAGATCGTCGACGGCACCGGTCCCTTCGAGGGGCTGAAGGTCTGCGCCATCCACTCCAAGCCGCTCGAGCTGCTGCAGGAGAAGAACTACTTCTTCAAGCTCAGCGAGTTCCAGGACCGCCTGCTCGAGCTCTACAAGACCGAGCCCGATTTCGTGCGGCCGGACTCGGCGCGCAACGAGGTCGTCTCCTTCGTGAGCCAGGGCCTCAAGGACCTCTCGATCTCCCGCTCGACCTTTGACTGGGGCATCCCGCTGCCGTGGGACGAGTCGCACGTCATCTACGTGTGGGTCGACGCGCTGCTCAACTACGCCACGGCCGTCGGCTACGGCTCCGACGAGGAGACCTTCGCGCGCCGCTGGCCCGCGTACCACGTGGTCGGCAAGGACATCCTGCGCTTCCACGCCGTGATCTGGCCGGCGCTGCTGATGGCGGCGGGGCTCGATGTGCCGAAGGGCGTCTTCGCGCACGGCTGGCTGCTCGTGGGTGGCGAGAAGATGTCGAAGTCGAAGCTCACCGGCATCGCGCCGACCGAGATCACCGACGTCTTCGGCTCCGACGCGTACCGCTTCTACTTCCTGTCGGCGATCGCGTTCGGTCAGGACGGCTCGTTCTCCTGGGAGGACCTGTCCGCGCGGTACCAGGCCGAGCTCGCGAACGGCTTCGGCAACCTCGCCTCGCGCACGACCGCGATGATCGAGAAGTACTTCGAGGGCGTCGTGCCGCCGGCGGCCGAGTACACCGAGGCCGACCTCGCGATCCAGCAGATCGTCGCGGACGCCGCGACGAAGGCGGATGCGGCGATCGGCCAGTTCCGCATCGACGAGGCGATCTCCGCGATCTGGACCATCGTCGACGCGCTCAACGGGTACATCACCGAGAACGAGCCGTGGGCGCTCGCCCGCGACGAGGACCAGCGCGAGCGTCTGGGCACTGTGCTCTACACGTGCGCCGAGGGGCTGCGGGCGCTCGCCGTGCTGCTGTCGCCGGTGATGCCGCAGTCGACCGAGAAGCTGTGGATCGCGCTCGGCGCCGCGGAGTCCCTGGGGCGGCTGCAGGACCAGCCGATCCGCGAGGCGGGCGCCTGGGGCGTGCTGAAGCCGGGCACGAGCGTCAACGGCCTCGCGCCGCTGTTCCCGCGCGTGGAGTCCACGGCCTGACATCCGGGCAGGACACCATGGCGGAGACCTACGTGCGCGAGCGCTCGGGCGACGGGCGCAAGGACCGGACCTATCCGGCGGCCCCGGAGCCCCTCGCGGTGCCCGTGTACGACAACCACGCGCACCTCGAGATCGCCGATGGCCCTTCGACAGGCTCAGGGACCCAGGCTTCGACAGGCTCAGGGACCCAGGCTTCGACGGGCTCAGGGACCCAGGGGCTTTCGCTCACCGAGCAGCTCGACCGGGCGGAGGCCGTCGGCGTCATCGGCGTCGTGCAGGCGTCCGGAGACATCGAGTCGTCCCGATGGGCGGTCGAGGCCGCCGCGTCCGACCCCCGGGTCCTCGCCGCGGTCGCCATCCACCCGAACGATGCCCCGACGTACGCGGAGGAGGGGCGCCTCGACGAGGCGCTCGCGGTCATCGACGAGCTCGCCGCGCATCCGCGCACGCGCGCGATCGGCGAGACCGGGCTCGACTTCTTCCGCACCGAACCGGAGCGCCGTGCGCCGCAGTTCGCCTCGTTCGAGGCGCATATCGCGCTCGCGAAGAAGCACGGCATCGCGATGCAGATCCACGACCGGGATGCGCACGAGGCCGTGCTGGAGACGCTGACGCGGGTCGGGGCCCCCGAGCGCACCGTGTTCCACTGCTTCTCCGGCGACGAGGCGATGGCCCGGGTGTGCGCCGACGCGGGCTACTACCTGTCGTTCGCCGGGAACGTGACGTTCAAGAACGCGCAGAACCTGCGCGACGCGCTGAAGGTCACCCCGCTCGACCGCCTCCTCGTCGAGACGGACGCTCCGTTCCTCACGCCGGTCCCGCTGCGGGGCCGCCCGAACGCGCCGTACCTCGTGCCGATCACGGTGCGCTTCCTGGCCGCGGAGCTCGACCTGGACGTGGACGAGCTGTCCGCGCAGCTCGCCGAGAACACGTTGCGGGTCTACGGCTCGTTCGCCGACTGACCCTCCGGATCGACGTCCTCGGGCCCGGTCTCGGCGACGGGCTTGGCACTGACGATGTGCGAGATGGGCTTCCACACCAGCACCAGGGTGATCGCCGCCCCGCCGAACGCGAACCACCACGGCGCCGTCAGGCCCCAGGTCTGCGCGATGACGCCGCCGAGGGCCTGGCCGACGATCATGCCGCCGAACACGCCGACCATGTTGACCGAGGCCACGCGCCCCTGGAGGGAGGCGGGGACGAGGCGCTGCCGGACGGTCGTGGAGATCGTGCCCCACACGAAGGCGTACGCCCCGAAGAAGAACATGATGATGAGGGCCACCGTGCCCGTGGTGGTCAGCGCGAACGCGAGATGCATGAGCACCTCGAGGGAGAGGACGATCCGCATCAGGCTCGCGAACGACACGTGCCGTTCCAGCCAGCCGAAGCTCAGCGTCGCGAGGATGCCGCCCGCCGCGGACGCCGTGGTGAGCGCGCCGTAGCCCACGGGCCCCATCTGCAGGTGCTCGGTGGCGTAGAGCACGAGCACGCCCCACGGCGCGGCCCAGGTCACGTTGAAGACGAGGATGATGAGCACGAGCATGCGCACCGGCGGATTGCGCCACAGCCAGCGCAGACCCTCCGCGATGTCGGTGTGCACCGGCGGGTGGGTCTCGGTCTCCCGCGGCGGGACGGGCGTGCGCGCCATGCGGGAGATGAGGACGATCGCGAGCGTCACGCACAGCACCTCGACGAGGAACGGCCATGCGCTCCCGGCGGCGAAGAGGAACGCGCCCAGCGGCGGCCCGGCGAACTGGTTGGCCACGAGATACCCGGCCTGCAGGCGCGCGTTCCCGATGCCGAGGTCTGCCGGCTTCACGAGCATCGGCAGCAATGTGCTCCCCGCGGTGTCGACGAAGACCTCGGCGGTGCCGTAGAGGAACGCGACGGCCAGGACGATCCCGATGTTCGCGGTTCCCGTCACGAGGAACACGCAGAGCGCCGCGAGCACGACGGCGCGCACGGCGTTGGCGGTCATCACCAGGCGCCGCCGATCGAAGCGGTCGGCGATGGCCCCCGCGTGCAGTCCGAAGAGCAGCCACGGCAGGAACTGCAGGATGGCGCCGGAGGCCACGAGGATCGGCGACGACGTCATCGACGCGATGAGCAGGGGAGCGGCGGCCAACGCCACACCGTCTCCGATGTTGCTCGTCCACGATGACGCGAGCAGCCAGCGGAAATCCCTGCCCAGGCGCCGCGGAGCGATCAGTTCACCGAGGGAGGGCACCTCCGAAGGATAGCGATGATCACGGACATCACCCAGGAACCGGGCACGGCCCGTCATCCGGGAGAATGGGACCATGACCGTCACCTTGCTCGGGGCCACCGAGATCCGCCGTCTGGCCGCCGAGCTCGATGTCACCCCCACCAAGAAGCTCGGACAGAACTTCGTCGTCGACGCGAACACCGTCCGCAAGATCGTCCAGGCCGCCCGCGTGCAGCCGGGGGAGCGGGTGGTCGAGGTCGGACCGGGACTCGGGTCGCTGACCCTCGCGATCCTCGAGGCGGGGGCCGCGGTCACCGCCGTGGAGATCGACCACCGCCTGGCCGCCCGCCTGCCGCAGACCGCGGCCGAGCACGGCGTGCCGGAGGGGATGCTGAAGGTGGTCGACGCGGACGCCCTCCGCGTGATGGAGCTGCCCGGCGAGCCGACCGTCCTCGTCGCGAACCTGCCGTACAACGTGTCGGTGCCCGTCCTGCTGCACTTCCTGGAGACCTTCCCGTACCTGCAGCGGGGCGTCGTGATGGTGCAGGCGGAGGTGGCCGAGCGGCTCGCCGCGAAGCCGGGGTCGAAGATCTACGGCTCGCCGAGCGTCAAGGCCGCCTGGTACGGCGAGTGGAAGCTCACCGGGAACGTCTCCCGCCAGGTGTTCTGGCCGGTGCCGAACGTGGACAGTCTCCTCGTCGGCTTCGACCGCTCCGAGGGCGAGCGCGGCCCGGTGGAGGAGCGCCGGCGCACCTTCGCCATCGTGGACGCGGCCTTCAACCAGCGGCGCAAGATGCTCCGGCAGGCCCTCTCCGGCCTCTTCGGCAGCTCGGCCGCGGCAACCGAGGCGCTCACCGCCGCCGGCGTCGCGCCGACCGCCCGCGGGGAGGACCTCACGGTCGACGACTACCAGCGGATCGCCCAGCACGCAACGGCGATCGAGGGTTCCGGCGTCAGCGGCTAATCTGGCACGGTGACCGACTCCCCCCGCTTCCGCCCCGACGTCCCCGAACTGCACCGTCCGTACGCCGCCGACGAGGGCCGCTACGGACGGTTCGCCTACCGTCAGGTGGGCGCCTCCGGCCTCTACCTGCCCCCGATCTCGCTGGGCCTCTGGTGGAACTTCGGCGACAACATCCCTCTCGACAATCAGCGCGCGCTCCTTCGCCACGCGTTCGACCACGGGATCACGCACTTCGACCTGGCGAACAACTACGGCCCGCCGTACGGCTCGGCCGAGAAGAACTTCGGCCGCATCTTCGCGGAGGACCTGCGTCCGTACCGCGACGAGCTGATCATCTCGTCCAAGGCCGGCTGGGACATGTGGCCCGGACCGTACGGCGACTACGCGAGCCGGAAGTACATCCTCGCGAGCGCCGAGCAGTCCCTCACCCGCATGGGGCTGGACTACGTCGACATCTTCTACTCGCACCGCGTCGACCCGGTCACCCCGATCGCCGAGACGGTCGGCGCGCTCGACACCCTCGTCCGCCAGGGCAAGGCGCTGTACGTCGGCATCTCCTCGTACAGCGCGGAGCGCACGGCCGAGGCCGTCGCCGTGGCGAAGGAGCTGGGGACGCCCCTGGTCATCCACCAGCCCGCGTACTCGATCCTCAACCGCTGGATCGAGGACGGCCTCACGCAGACCCTGGAGGAGTCGGGCCTCGGCGCCATCGCCTTCACCCCGCTCGCCCAGGGGCTGCTCACCGACAAGTACCTCGGCGACGGCACGGCCGAACGTGCACAGCAGCGCGGTTCGCTGCCGAACGGCAAGCTGTCCGAGGACGCGGTCCAGACGCTCCGGGCGCTGAACGAGGTCGCGCAGGGCCGGGGGCAGTCGCTCGCCCAGCTCGCGCTGCAGTGGACGCTGCGCACCCCGGTCGTGGCCTCGGCGCTCATCGGCGCCTCCCGGACGGAGCAGCTCGACGAGAACCTCGCCGCCCTCGACGGTCCCGCCTTCACCGACGAGGAGCTCCGCCGCATCGACGAACTCGCCGGCGCCATCGACGTGAACCTGTGGGCGACCTCCTCGGACCTGTGACCCGCTCATGAGCCTCGCCGCGTCCTCCGGGTCCGTGCACGTGCGCGCGCCGGGGAAGATCAACGTCTACCTCGGTGTCGGCGGGCGCCATGACGACGGCTATCACGCCCTCGCGACGGTCTTCCAGGCGGTGTCGCTGTACGAGGACGTGATCGCCCGCGAGGCCGACGACTTCTCGATCACGGTGACCGGGGTGGAGGACGACGGCTCGGTTCCGCTCGACGACCGGAACCTCGCGATGCGGGCCGCCAAGCTGCTGGCGACGGCGACGGATCACCCCGGCGGGGTCGCGCTGCAGATCCGCAAGAGCGTCCCGGTCGCCGGTGGCATGGGCGGGGGCTCCGCGGACGCCGCGGCCGCCCTGGTCGCCTGCGACGCCCTGTGGGGCACGGGACTCTCCGCGGCGCGCTTGCACGACCTCGCCGCGCGACTCGGTGCGGATGTCCCCTTCGCGTTGCACGGCGGCACCGCCGTGGGCACCGGCCGCGGCGATCAGCTCAACCCGGCGCTCGCCCGCGGGCGCTTCGACTGGCTGCTCGTGACCAGCGACGAGGGGCTGTCCACGCCCGCCGTGTACACCCGGCTCGACGAGCTGCGCGAGGAGGAGGGGGCTCTCGCCGACGATCCGCCGCTCTCGCTCGACGTGCCGATCCCGGTGCTGCAGGCGCTGCGGACCGGAGACGCCTGGCAGCTCGCCGACGCACTCCACAACGATCTCCAGGCGGCCGCGCTCGACCTGCGACCGGATCTGGCGCAGACCATCGAACGCGGGGTCGCTGCCGGTGCGCTGCACGGTCTGGTGTCCGGCTCGGGGCCGACCGTGGCCCTCCTCTGCGCGGATCCCGAGTCCGCGCAGGCGGTGCAGACGGCCCTCCGCGAGGATGGTCTCGATCCGCTGCACGTGCACGGCGCCGTCCCCGGGGCCCGCATCATCGGCTGAGCCTGCCCCGCTCCCTGGCGTCCGAGCCGCGAGGAGCGTGCGCGCGGTCGAGGTGCACCCGACGGGTCATCGCAGACATAATGAAGTAGTCATGTGACCGTGCACACGCGAGGAGGCTGGATGTCCACCTCCTCCGAGCGTGCCCGCATGCCGAGCATCCGCGACGTCGCCCGTCTCGCCGGCGTCTCGCATCAGACCGTCTCCCGGGTGCTCAACGATCATCCCAGCATCCGCCCCGAGACCAAGGCGAAGGTGCTCGACGCGATCGCCGTGCTCGACTACCGTCCCAATCTCGCGGCGCGCGCGCTCGTGACGAGCAAGTCGAACATGCTCGGCATCCTCTCCGCGACGATCGGGGAGTTCGGGCCGACGTCGTCCATCGCCGGGATCGAGGACGCGGCGCGCGAGGAGGGGTACTCCGTCTCGACGCTCAACCTCCCCGCGACCACGCCGGAGGCGATCGGAAACGCGGTCCGCCAGCTCGAACGCGAGCAGGTCGACGGCATCGTCGTGCTCGCGCCGCAGGTGCGCGTCTTCCATGTCCTGCGCGGCATGAACGTCACCATGCCCTTCGTGACCCTGCAGACCGCCTCGGGGTCGGACGGCGTCAGCCTCTCCGCCGACCAGGTGGCGGGGGCGAAAGCGGCGACCGAGCACCTGATCGCGCTCGGTCACAGCGACATCCTCCATCTCGCCGGGCCGCAGGACTGGATCGAGGCGGAGTCCCGGATGCGCGGGTATCTGGATGCGCTCCGCGACGCCGACCTGCCCACGTTCCCGCCGATCCGCGGGGACTGGACGGCCGACTTCGGCTACTTCGCCGGCAAGGAGCTGTCCCTGCGGCGCGACTTCACGGCAGTGTTCGCGGCCAACGACCTCATGGCCATCGGGCTGCTGCACGGGTTCCGCGACGCCGGGGTGCGCGTGCCGCACGACGTGAGCGTGATCGGTTTCGACGACATCCCGGTCGCGGCGCACGTGGCGCCGACGCTGAGCACGGTGCATCAGGACTTCCCCGAGCTCGGGCGGCGCGCCGTGCGGATCCTCCTCGCCGAGATCCGCGGCGAGAAGACCCCCGCGTTCGGGCCGCTGCAGACCCTCCTGCGGGCGCGCGAATCCGCTGCATCACGGTAGCGACACGAAAACACGCCGCGGACTTGACACCGCTCCCGCGGAAGACGACGATATACCGATGTGAACGGTCACATCGAAGGTGACCGCACGTCGCGAGGAAGATCCGTGAGCACCACAGCAACGTTGCCGACCGTGTCAGGCCCGATCCTGGAGATGCGCCGCATCACCAAGGAGTTCCCGGGAGTCAAGGCGCTCGCCGACGTCTCGATCACCGTCCGCGCCGGCGAGGTCCACGCGATCTGCGGCGAGAACGGCGCCGGGAAGTCGACGCTGATGAAGGTCCTCTCGGGGGTGTACCCGTACGGCAGCTACGACGGCGAGATCCTCCTGTACGGCGAGGAGCAGCGCTTCAAGGACATCGCGGCCAGCGAGCAGGCGGGCATCGTCATCATCCACCAGGAGCTCGCGCTCATCCCGGAGCTCTCGGTCACCGAGAACATCTTCCTCGGCAACGAGATCCGTCGCTTCGGCCGCATCGACTGGCAGGCGCAGAAGGAGCGCACGATCGAGCTGCTCGCTCGCGTCGGCCTGGACGAGGACCCGGACGTGCCGATCAAGACCCTCGGCGTCGGCAAGCAGCAGCTCATCGAGATCGCCAAGGCGCTGAACAAGGACGTCAAGCTGCTCATCCTCGACGAGCCCACCGCCGCGCTCAACGAGAACGACTCGCAGCACCTCCTCGACCTGATCCTCGGGCTCAAGGCCAAGGGCATCGCGTCGATCATGATCAGCCACAAGCTCAACGAGATCGAGCAGATCGCCGACGAGATCACGATCATCCGCGACGGCCGCACGGTGGAGACGCTGGACATCTCCCGCGGCGAGATCAACGAGGACCGCATCATCCGCGGCATGGTCGGCCGCTCGCTGGAGAGCCGCTACCCGGACCGCACGCCGGAGATCGGCGAGGTGTTCTTCGAGGTCAAGGACTGGTGGGTGCAGCACCCGACCGTCCCGGAGCGCATGGTCGTGAAGGGGTCGAGCATCAACGTCCGCCGCGGCGAGGTGGTGGGTATCGCCGGCCTCATGGGGGCCGGCCGCACCGAGCTGGCGATGAGCATCTTCGGCCGTTCCTACGGCACGTTCCTCTCCGGCACGCTCGTCAAGGACGGCCAGGAGATCGAGCTCCCCGACGTCGCCGCCGCGATCAAGCACGGCCTCGCGTACGTGAGCGAGGACCGCAAGGTGCTCGGGCTCAACCTGCTCGACACCATCAAGAGGTCCATCGTCGCGGCGAAGCTCTCCAAGATCGCGCACAACGGCGTCGTCGACTCCCGCGAGGAGTTCTCGGTGGCGGAGCGCTACCGGAAGACCCTGCGCATCAAGACCCCGTCGGTGGAGGAGGGCGTCGGCAAGCTCTCCGGAGGCAACCAGCAGAAGGTCGTCCTGGCGAAGTGGATGTTCACCGACCCCGACCTGCTGATCCTCGACGAGCCCACCCGCGGCATCGACGTCGGCGCCAAGTACGAGATCTACGCGATCATCAACGAGCTCGCCGCCCAGGGCAAGGGCGTGATCGTGATCTCCAGCGAGCTGCCCGAGCTGCTCGGCATCTCCGACCGCATCTACACCGTGTTCGAAGGCCGGGTCACCGACTGCATCCCGGCCGACCAGGCGACCCCCGAAGACCTCATGCGCAGCATGACCTCCGCGACCCAGAAAGCATCCGCATGACCACCGACTCGACCACCGCGAAGCGCGGCTTCCACTTCAAGGACATCACGAAGATGTTCGGGGGAGGGCAGTCGACCCTCCGTCAGTTCGGCATCCTCGGCAGCCTCGTCGTCATCCTCGTCGTCTTCCAGGTGCTGACGTGGATCTTCAAGGGCACCGGCCTCACGCTGTCCTCCGGCAACCTCATCAACGTCGTCAACCAGTACTCGTACATCCTGATCCTGGCGATCGGCATGGTGATGGTCATCATCATGGGGCACATCGACCTCTCGGTCGGATCCGTCGCCGCGTTCACGGGCATCGTCGTGGCGAAGGCCATGCAGGACTGGAACCTCCCCTGGCCGCTGGGAATCCTCCTCGGTCTCGGTGTCGGCGTGCTCGTCGGTGCCTGGCAGGGGTTCTGGGTCGCCTACGTCGGGGTGCCGGCGTTCATCGTGACGCTGGCCGGCATGCTGTTCTTCCGCGGTGCGAACCAGGCGGTGGGCGACTCGCAGTCGGTGCCCGTGCCGGAAGGCTTCAAGATCATCGGCGCCGGCTACCTGCCGGAGATCGCCCTGCCGCTTCCGTTCAACATCCCGACCATGCTGCTGGCGCTCGCCGGCGTCGCATGGATCGTCTTCTGGGAGATCCGCACCCGGCGCATCCAGCGCAAGATGGGCTCCGACATGGCGCCGCTGTGGGTGAGCGTGACGAAGGTGGTCCTCATCTCGGCCGTCATCCTCGTCGCCGGCTGGCTGTTCGCCACGGGGCGTGAGGGCACGAGCTTCCCGATCTCGGGCGTCATCCTCCTCGCTCTCGTCATCCTCTACTCATTCATCACGAACAACACCGTCTTCGGCCGTCACATCTACGCGGTCGGCGGCAACCGCCAGGCGGCGCGCCTCTCGGGCGTGAAGGACCGCTGGGTCGACTTCTTCGTGATGATGAACATGTCGGTCCTGGCCTCGCTCGCCGGCATGATCTACGTCGCCAGGGCGACCGCGTCCGGTCCGCAGGACGGCAACGGCTGGGAGCTCGACGCGATCGCCTCGGTCTTCATCGGCGGCGCGGCCGTCTCCGGTGGCATCGGCACGGTGATCGGCTCGATCATCGGTGGTCTGGTGATGGCGTTCCTGAACAACGGCCTCGCGCTGCTCGGCGCCGGTGCCGACGTCGTCTCGATGATCAAGGGCCTCGTGCTCCTCTTCGCCGTCGGCGTCGACGTGTGGAACAAGCAGCAGGGCCGTCCGTCGATCATCGGCTTCCTCACGCGCCGTCTCGGCCGCAAGCAGGATCCGGCCACCGACACGTTCGATCCCACGAAGACGAACTACCCCACCAGTCAGAAGTACGAAGCCCCCGCCGTCGAGGAGACGCGCGGAAAGTAAGGGCCGCGTCGCGCAACGCAGGCGCGACGGGACCTGCACACACCAGAGAAAGAGATCACATGAAGAAGATCCTTCTGTCGGCGACAGCGCTTGTCGTCGCGGGCGCATTCGCCCTCACCGGCTGCTCTTCGGAGCGCGGCGGTGGCTCGGGTTCGGGGTCGGGCGAGGAGGCCGCCTCGGGCTTCGACGCCGGCTCCACGATCGGTGTCGCTCTGCCCGACAAGACCTCGGAGAACTGGGTCCTGGCCGGTCAGCTGTTCACCGACGGCCTCGAGAAGGCCGGCTTCAAGGCGGACGTGCAGTACGCGCCCGCCAGCAACACGGTCGCCGAGCAGCAGAACCAGATCCAGGCGATGGTCACCGGTGGCGCCAAGGTCATCATCATCGGCGCCAAGGACGGCAAGCAGCTCACCACGCAGGTGGAGGCCGCGCGCGACGCCGGTGTCGCGGTCATCGCCTACGACCGTCTCATCGAGAACACCGACGCCGTGGACTACTATGTCGCCTTCGACAACTTCGAGGTCGGCAAGCTCCAGGGCCAGGCGCTGCTCGACGGGCTCGCCGAGCGCGCGGATCACGAGGCGCCGTACAACATCGAGCTGTTCTCTGGCTCGCCGGACGACGCCAACTCGGCGGTGTTCTTCAACGGGGCGATGGAGGTGCTGCAGCCGAAGATCGACGACGGCACGCTGAACGTCGTCTCCGGGCAGACCGAGATCTCCCAGACGGCGACCGAGGGCTGGAAGCCGGAGAACGCCCAGCGCCGCATGGACTCGATCCTCACGTCGAGCTACGGCTCGGAGACGCTCGACGGCGTCCTGTCCCCGAACGACACCCTCGCCCGCGCCATCATCACCTCGGCGCAGCAGGCCGGCAAGCCCGTCCCGGTGGTCACCGGTCAGGACTCCGAGGTCGAGTCGGTGAAGTCGATCATGGAGGGCGTGCAGTACTCCACGATCAACAAGGACACCACGCTGCTCGTGGAGCAGGCCATCAAGATGGTCGGTCAGCTCCAGAAGGGTGACGAGGTCGACGTCAACGACACCGACCAGTACGACAACGGCAAGAAGGTCGTCCCGGCCTACCTGCTCCCGCCGGTCATCGTGACCAAGGAGAACGCGGCCGAGGCCTACGCCAACGTCCCGAGCCTCCTCGAGATCGTGAAGTCGTACGAGTAAGCCGTAGCGCGAACATCCGGGTTCCCAGAGAACATCGGACACGACGAGCCGTCCGGACCCTCGGGTCCGGGCGGCTCGTCGCCGTTGCGGCGCGTCACCGTCTGCCCTCAGCCGACGGGCCGCCATCGCCGCGTCGCCAGGGCGAGGAGGAGCGCCGCCATCGTCAGCGTGGCCGCGAGAGCGACGGGGGAGAGCGGACCCGCCCCGCTCGCGAGGGTCCACGCTCCCGACGCCGGTCCGATCACAGCGCCGATGTTCAAGGCCGCGGTCGCGTAGGACCCTCCCATGGTCGGGGCGCCGGAGGCGGCGTACAGCACCCGGGTGATCAGTGTGCTTCCGACGCCGAACGAGGCCATGCCCTGTACGAAGACGAGGAACAGGAGGGGCGTCGGCTGCGTCGCGACCGCCGCCAGGACGATCCAGCCGCCGAGGAGCAGCGGGCCGCCGACCGCGAGGAGCACAGCGGCATGTCGATCGGCGAACCGACCCGCGATGGTCACGCCGAGGAACGAGCCGATACCGAACAGGACCAGCGCGAGCGGGACCGCAGCGTCGGGCAGGCCCGCGACCTCGGTGACGATCGGCGCGAGGAACGTGAAGACCGCGAAGGTCCCCGCGTTCACCAGGGCCGCCAGGGTCATCGCGAGGGCCAGGCGCGGTGTCCCCAGGAGCGCGAGCTCCGTGCGGAGGGCCGGTTCCTTCCGGAGGAGTGGTGCCGGGGCGGGGTCGCGCTCCGTGCCCGGGATCGTCGTCGACACGCCGCGGAGGATTCCGAGCAGCGCAGGGAGGCAGAGGAGCGCGACAGCGGCGAAGGTCGCCCGCCAGCTCAGCGCGGTGCCGAGGATGGCGCCCACGGGGACGCCGACGATGGTGGCGACGGTCGTCCCGGAGAGCAGCACCGCGAGCGCTCGTCCGGTGCGCTCGCGGGGGACGAGGAGGGTCGCCGTGCGCAGGGCGACGGCGAGGAAGCCGGCGTTCGCGAGGGCGCTGAGTACGCGCGTGACGAGCAGAAGCTCGAACAGGGACGTCACCGCGCCGACGGCATGGCACGCGGCGAAGAGCGCGAGGCAGGCGACGAGTGTGCGGCGTGGGGGCCAGCTGCGCGCGAACGCGGCCATGGCGGGTGCGCCGATGACCATGCCGACCGCGAAGGCGGAGGTGAGGAGGCCCGCCGTGCCGACCGGGACGTCGAGCTCGTGCGCGATCGCGGGGAGGAGTCCCGCGAGCATGAATTCGGAGGTGCCCATGACGAAGACCGCCAGGGCAAGGGCATAGAGGGGGAAAGGCATCGAGTGCTCCGAGGTGAGAGGGAAGAGGAATGCTTCTCGTCACCACGGTCAGCGCCCGGGTCACCGGCGCGCGCCCGCTGGCAGGGCGGACGAAGGGATCAGTGGTTCGCGGGGCTGACCGTGTGACCGGCAGCCCCCGACCTGTCTGATTCGGGGCTCGACATGCCCTCCACTCTAGGGCTGTCGGCGGGAGCCCACGGAGGTTCCTCGGCGAAGGTGACGGTGTGCGGAGGCGGCGGTCGGTCGATGTAGGTCCGGCCGGTGGGGCTCGTCCACTCCAGAACGCCGCCCGGCCCCTGCTCGACGTGCCACGGAGAGTGGTGTTTGAGCATGTGATGTCGTCGGCAGAAGGTCGCCAGGTTGTCGTGCACGGTCTCGCCGCCGAGCGCCGCATCGTGATTGTGATCGAGGTCGCACTTCCGCGGCGCGAGACCGCAGCCCGGGAAGCGGCAGCGTTGATCGTGGGCCCGCAGGTGTCGGCGGAGGTCTTCGCTCGGGCGATACCGGTCGACGGCCAGCAATGCCCCGCTGATCGGGTGGGTGAGCACCCGATCCCAGCCGCTCGCCGCGCCGGCCAGTCTCCGGGCCGTGGCCGGATCGATCGGGATCATCCCGTCCAGCTCGGCGGCGAGGATCGGAGTGCCCTCTGTCGTCCGTTCCTGCTCCCCGTGCATCAGCTCCCCGTGCATCAGCTCCCCGTGCATCAGCTCGCCGTGCATCAGCGTCAGCACCGGCACGGTGACCTCGACGCGCGCTCGAAGCTCCGAGAGCAGTCCTTCTTCCGAGTCATGCCCCGCCGGAGCGCCGGTCAGGACGAGATCGGCGAGCAGGTCCGCGCGCAGCTGATCGACCGTGCGGTCGTCGAGGACGCTCTCCTCCGCCTCGGGACGCCGCGCCCGCGCGTTCTCCTCCCGCACGGCATGCGCCATCTGGGAGAGCCGGTCGTACATCCCGTGCACGAGCGCCGCAGGGCCGCGCGCGCCGAGTTCGGCCATGCCGTCCTCGAGATCGGTCACCCAGACGCGGCGCAGCTCCCTGGCGTCACGATGTCGCTCGACGAGGGTCCGCTCCTGGAACCGGTCGGCCAGTCGGCGCACGAGTCGGCGTATCCGGTTCGGAGATTCCGCAGCGGCCACCTCGATCGCCTCCGCCGCGAAACGCGAACGATCGTCGGCGTCGTCGAGGTGAGCCCCCGCCTCCACGATCACGCGTGCATGCGCGGCGCTGATCCGCCCGGCGCCTTGAGCCTCCCAGACGGCGGGGAACCGTTCGACCAACCACGACGCATCGGACATCCGCCGCTCGATCGTGCGGTCGCTGACGCGCTGCGCGGCCCCGATCTCCGCGGCGACCGTGCGGATCGCCATGTCTGCGCCGTCCGGATGCCGCGCCTGCCGGGCGATGTCGACCGCCAGTCGCCCCGCCATCGCGAGCAGTCCGTCGCGGGCCGCCTGCATGCTGCTCAGCGTCTTCTCCGCCGCTTCCAGCCCCTCCACCAGATCGGCGAGCATCGCCATCTGGGAGTCGGTCGCGTCGAGCAGTGCGGGCATGACGGCAGTCCATCACCGACCACCGACATTCGAACGAAGGTTCGAAGGAATCTGGCCGAAAGTCGTATCACGAAAGGATAACGACCGTGATTGACTGGCTCCGTGCTCCTGAACGTCATCGAAGCCGGGGAGGGCGACCGCGTCGCCGTGCTGCTGCACGGCATGATGGGGTCCGCCGAGAGCTGGCACCGCGTGGTCCCGCTGCTCGTGGAACGCGGCTTCCGCGTGCTCGCGCTCGATCTGCCCGGCCACGGCCTCTCTCCGCGTGACCCGGAGCTCACGATCGAGACGGCGGCCGATGCCGTCGTCGCCACGCTCGCGCAGAGGGCGCTTCCTTCGGGGACAGGTTCCTCAGTGAGGGACGAGGCTGCCTTCCCGCTCGCCGTCGCCGTCGGGCACTCCTTCGGCGCCACCGTGCTCGCCGCCGCTGCGCCCCGCCTCGACCCGAGTCTCGCGGTCTACGTCGACGCGCCGCTCGCCCTCCAGGGCGGCCAGGACCGCGCCTCTCTCATCTCGCAGTACGAGCACGACCGCCGCGCGCGCATGTCGCCCGCGGAACTCCGCAAGCTCCGGCCCTTCTACTCCGTCGACGACGCCACGGTCGAGGCGCGGGCGGCCGAGCGCTTCGATCCGCCGACCGCGGCCTCCGTCTCCTGCGGGGAGGACGGTCATTGGACCGCCGCCCCCGGCTCCATCGTCGTCCGCGCGGAACCCAGTGCCTGGGTCACCGACGAGGACGCGCGGCGGTTCGAGCATGGCGGGGTCACGGTGCGCAGCATCCCCGGGGCCGCCCACACCGTCTGGTACAGCCACTTCGAGGTCTTCACCGCCGCGCTGCCGGAGCTCTTCGCCCCGTCGCTGGTCTGACCGGGAGACCGTCCAGCGCGGCGCGACTACCCTGGAGAGGACATGGCACATCTTCTCGGGGCCGAAGCCCTGCACCTCGAATACCCGACCCGCGTCGTCTTCGACGCCGTGACCCTCGGCATCGAGGAGGGCGACCGCATCGGCATCGTCGGCCGGAACGGCGACGGCAAGTCGAGCCTCCTCGGCATGCTCGCCGGCACGAAAGAGCCGGACTCCGGTCGGGTGACCGTCCGCGGCGGCACCCGCATCGGCGTGCTGGACCAGGCCGACACCCTCCCCGACGACATCACGATCGGCGCCGCCGTGGTCGGCGACATGGCCGAGCACGAATGGGCCGGTGACGCCCGCGTCCGCGACGTGATCGAGGGGCTGCTGACCGATCTTCCCTGGGACGCGCAGATCGGCTCCCTCTCCGGCGGTCAGCGCCGCCGCGTGTCGCTCGCGAAGCTGCTCACCGGAGACTGGGACGTCATCGCTCTCGACGAGCCGACGAACCACCTCGACGTCGAGGCGATCACCTGGCTCGCCGGGCATCTCAAGAAGCGCTGGTCCGCGAACGCCGGAGCCCTCCTCGTCGTGACCCACGACCGGTGGTTCCTCGACGAGATCTGCACCGAGACGTGGGAGGTGCACGACCGCATCGTGGAGCCCTTTGAGGGCGGCTATGCGGCCTACATCCTGCAGCGCGTGGAGCGTGACCGCATGGCGGCGGCGACCGAGGCGAAGCGGCAGAACCTCGCCCGCAAGGAGCTCGCCTGGCTGCGCCGCGGTGCCCCGGCCCGCACCAGCAAGCCCAAGTTCCGCATCGACGCGGCCAACGAGCTCATCGCCGACGTGCCCGAGATCCGCGACAAGGTCTCGCTGCAGTCGCTCGCCGTCTCACGGCTGGGTAAGGACGTCGTCGACCTGCTCGATGTGGGGGTGACGTACCCTTCGACGGGCTCAGGGACCCAGACTTCGACAGGCTCAGGGACCCAGACTTCGACAGGCTCAGGGACCCAGGCGGGCTCAGGGGCGGGCGGGAAGACCGTGCTGAAGGACGTGGAGTGGCGGATCGCCCCGGGCGAGCGCACGGGCATCCTCGGGGTAAACGGCGCCGGGAAGTCCACACTCCTGGGGCTCATCTCCGGCACGGTCGAGCCCACAGAGGGGCGGATCAAGCGGGGGAAGACCGTGCAGGTGCGCACGCTCACGCAGCGCCTCGATGAACTCCTCCCGCACTGGAACGACCCCGTGCGCGTGGTCATCTCGGGCCTGCGCACGTCGTACACGCTCGGCGCCGGGTCGAAGGCGCAGGAGCTCACACCAGGACAGCTCCTGGAGCGGCTCGGGTTCTCCTCGGCTCAGCTATCGACGCCGGTGAAGGATCTCTCCGGCGGCCAGCAGCGCCGGTTGCAGCTGCTGCTCGTGCTGCTCGACCAGCCGAACGTGCTCATCCTCGACGAGCCCACGAACGACATGGACACCGACATGCTCGCCGCGATCGAGGACCTCCTCGACTCCTGGTCGGGCACGCTCCTCGTCGTGAGCCACGACCGGTACTTCCTGGAGCGGGTGACGGATCAGCAGTACGCGATCCTTCCCGGTCCGGACGGCGCGGGGCGCCTGCGGCATCTCCCGGGCGGCGTCGACGAGTACCTGCGTCTGCGGCAGCGCGTCGAGAGCGCCCCGGCGACCTCGACGGCGGCGTCGGCCCCCGCAGCGAGCGGTCTCGACGGCGCGGCTCTCCGGGCGGCGCAGAAAGAAGCCGCCGCCCTCGAGCGTCGCATCCAGAAGCTCACGCAGCAGGTCGACGCGGCCAAGCACGCCCTCGCCGACCACGACCAGTCCGACTACGCGGGCCTCGGCGAGCGGATGAAGGCGATCACCGCGCAGGAGGCCGAGATCGAGGAGCTGGAGCTGCGCTGGTTCGAACTCACGGAGCAGATCGGCTGACGGAGGAATATCCTTCTCCCACGACTGTTGGGAGTAGCGATGGAAGGCCTCGAAGTAACCGTCCTGCTCGGACTCACGATCCTCGTCGGAACCCTGATCGCCCCGCGCGTGCGTCTCGCGCTGCCCCTCGTCCTCGTCATCCTCGGACTGCTGCTGGGATTCGTCCCGCCGCTGCGCGAGGTCCAGCTGCCGCCGGAGACCGTGCTGCTGCTGTTCCTGCCGGTGATGCTGTTCTGGGAGAGCCTCACGACATCGCTGCGGTCTATCCGCCGCGACTTCCGCTACATCGTGCCGATGAGCACGCTCCTCGTCGTCGCCTCCGCGTTCGCGGTGGCCGGCATCGGCGTGCTGTTCGGCATGCCCTGGGAGATCGCCCTCATCCTCGGGGCCGCGGTCGCGCCGCCCGATGCCACGGCCGTCGCCGCCCTCGGCCGGCTGCTGCCTCGTCGGATGTTCATGAAGCTCAAGGCCGAGAGCCTGACCAACGACGGCACCGCGCTCGTGCTCTACGCCATCGCAGTGTCCCTCGCACTGGGCGGCCAGGTCACGCCGCTCTCGGTCACCTGGGACGTGCTGGTGTCGTACGTGGGCGGGATCGCCGCGGGGATCGCGGTCGCGGCCCTGGCCACGCTGCTGCTGCGCCGCATCTCCTCCACCATCGTCATCAACGTCACGCTGCTGCTCGTGCCGTTCTCCGCGTTCCTGCTCGCCGAGCTCGTCCACGCGTCCGGCGTGCTCGCCGTGGTCGTGGCCGGACTCATCGTCGCCTGGGTGTCGCCGCGCGTGACGACGGCAGCCTCGCGCCGGCAGGCCGACGCGGCCTGGCCGTTCGGCGTCTTCCTGCTGAACGGGGCGCTGTTCGTGCTCATCGGCCTCGAGGTGCAGTTCGTCGCGCACGAGATCTCCGCCGCCGCCATCGGCCGCCTGGTGCTCGTGACGCTCGCCGTATGGGCGACGCTCTTCGCCGTGCGGTACGTGTTCCAGCTCCTCAACGTGCTGTTCCAGCGCCGCCCGGCCGAACGCCCGCCGCGCGGCGCCCGCTCCCGTGCCCGACTCGTGTCGACGGTCGCCGGCATGCGCGGCGCGGTGTCGCTGGCGATCGCGCTGTCGGTGCCGGCCGAGGTCTCCCAGGGGAGCGTCGTGGGCGGTCGCGACGAGATCGTCTTCGTGACCGCCGGGGTGATCCTGCTCAGCCTCCTCGTTCAGGCGCCCCTGCTTCCCGCGCTCGTGCGGTGGGCGCGATTCCCGGTCGACCATGCCGAGGACGAGGAGTACGAGCTCGCTGAGCGGGCGATCTCGGGTGCGGCCCTGGCAGCGCTCGACGACCTCGCCGCGGAGCACGGCATCGGACAGGAGGTGCGCGACCGGGTGCGTGCCGAGGGGTACCAGGCGCTGGAGTTCGCGAACGCCAGGACGCTCGCGCGGGAGCAGGCGCTCATCGACGCCGAGGCCGACGCGCTGGACGAGATGCTCGGCGCGCCCGATCCCTACGGCACCGGGGGAGAGGCGCGCAGCCGCGAGGACGAGGACGCGAGGGACGTCGCCGTGTCCGCGGGGACCGCCCCGGAGCCCGAGGCGACGGACGGCACGACGCTGCAGATGATCGCGGCCTCCGCCGACGTCGACCTCGCCCAGCGCTCGCCGCTCGTGCGGCACGAGGAGCACACCCGGCTCAAGCTCGCGCTGCTCGACCGCAAGCGCGAGGTGCTGCTCGGGCTCCGCGGCGCCGGCACCGTGGACGACATGGTGGTCCGCCGGATCTCCGCCCGTCTCGACCTGGAGCAGGTGCGTCTGCAGGGCATCGAAGAGTTCGACTGACCGATCCCGCGCGGCTGTGACGCCGTGTGACATCCCGATTCCGCGACAGCGCGCCCTCCTGTCTAACGTTGTCGAGTCCCGCCAGGAAGGAACCCTCATCATGTCCCGCCGCACCACCTCCGCCCTCGCCGCGCTCGCCGTGGTCCCGCTGTTCGTCGCCCTCGCCGGGTGCGCCACCTCGTCCGACGCGGGTTCCGGCGACGGCGGCTCCGAGAACGAGACCGTCAAGATCGGTGTCGTCGGGAAGGGCGACGCGCAGTGGGCGCCCTTCGTCGAGGCCGCCGCCGACGAGGGCATCACGGTCGAGCTCGTCGACTTCGGTTCCTACGAGCAGCCGAACCCGGCGCTGACCGAGGGGGATATCGACCTCAACCAGTTCCAGCACATCGTGTACCTCGCGGAGTACAACAACGCCTCGGGCTCCGACCTCACGCCCATCGGCTCGACCGCCATCTACCCGCTCGGCCTGTACTCGACGAAGTACGACGACGTCGACGACATCAAGAAGGGCGACACGGTCGCGGTTCCCGACGACGCCTCGAACCAGGCACGCGCGCTCAACGTGCTGCAGCAGGCGGGCCTGCTCGAGCTCAAGAGCGGCGGCACGCCGTACTCCGACCTCGCCGACATCGATGCCGACAAGTCCAAGGTGAAGGTGACGGCCCTCGAGGGTGCGCTCATCCCGACCTCGCTCCCGGACGTCGCGGCCGCGATCATCAACAACGACTTCGTCGAGGACGCCGGACTGACGTTCGACGACGCGATCGCGCAGGACGACCCGGAGGACCCGAACGCCCTCCCGTACGTCAACATCTTCGCCGCGCGGGCAGAGGACGCGGACAACGAGACGTATCAGAAGCTCGTCGAGATCTTCCAGACGAACGAGGATGTGCAGGCGGGGCTGCTCGAGTCCTCCGGCGACACCGCGGTGGCGCTGCGTACCCCGGTCGAGGACCTCGTGGCCTCGCTGGAGAAGGTCCAGAAGGACGCCGAAGAGAAGTAAACGGACGCCGGGGTGTGATCCGCCCCCTGTTCGATGAGGGAGAATCGGGTGGCGCTTCGTGCGCCGCCCGATTCTCCGTTTCCCGAGAACCAGACCGGAGCACCACATGCCGATCGTCACCCTGACGAACGTCTCCAAGACCTACCCCTCCCGCAGCCAGGGCGATCGCGAGATCGTCGCCGTCGACGACGTCACCCTCTCCATCGACAAGGGCGACGTCTTCGGCATCATCGGATACTCCGGTGCGGGGAAGTCGACGCTCGTGCGTCTCATCAACGCGCTCGAGCCGGCCACCCACGGCACCATCACGGTGGACGGTGTCGACATCACGGCGCTCAAGGAGAGCGAGTTGCGCGCCGTGCGCGGCGGCATCGGGATGATCTTCCAGCAGTTCAACCTGTTCTCGTCGCGCAGCGTCAAGGCCAACATCGCGTACCCGCTCAAGCTCGCCGGCTGGTCGAAACCGGACATCGAGGCGCGCGTCGCCGAGCTGCTGTCGTTCGTGGGACTCTCCGACAAGGCGAAGGCGTACCCGGAGCAGCTCTCCGGTGGACAGAAGCAGCGCGTGGGGATCGCCCGCGCGCTCGCGACCAAGCCCGCCATCCTCCTCGCGGATGAAGCGACGAGCGCGCTCGATCCGCAGACCACGCACGAGGTCCTCGACCTGCTCAAGCGCGTCAACGAGGAGCAGGGCGTCACGATCGTCGTCATCACCCACGAGATGGATGTGATCCAGACCATCGCCACCCGCGTCGCCGTCATGGAGAACGGGCGGGTCATCGAGCAGGGCGACGTCTTCGATGTCTTCTCCGCCCCGCGGAATCCGGCGTCTCAGCGGTTCGTCGGCACGGTGGTGAAGGGGGTGCCCTCTCCGTCGGAACTCGCGGTGCTGCGGGACCGGCATACCGGACGCCTGGTGACCCTGTCGTTCCGCGACGGCGACTCGTCGCAGGCCCAGGTGTTCCTCGACCTCGCCGCGGCGGGTCTCGACTTCGAGCTCGTCTACGGCG
The DNA here is from genome assembly GCF_001595495.1 of Microbacterium sp. CH1. Taxonomy (NCBI): domain Bacteria; kingdom Bacillati; phylum Actinomycetota; class Actinomycetes; order Micrococcales; family Microbacteriaceae; genus Microbacterium; species Microbacterium sp. CH1. The sequence goes on from NZ_LOSO01000018.1 coordinate 243,034, forward strand.
GGATCAACGACATCCGGGGTCGTGCCTTCGGCCACCTCACGCTCGCCATCCGGGGTGACCGCGCGGCGATCGATCACGCCCTGGCGCGTATCGCGGAGCGCGTCGAAGTCACCGTCATCGCCGGAGAGGAGGGTCGCTGATGGATCGTCTGAACGAACTGTGGCCGGAGTTCTGGCAGGCCGCGCTCGAGACCCTGTACATGACGTCGTTCGCGCTCGTGCTCGGCGGGATCCTCGGGCTGGCGGTGGGCGTCCTGCTGTACGTGACGCGCCCGGGCGGACTGATGCCGAACCGCGTCGTCTCCGGGCTCATGAACTTCGTGGTGAACTTCTTCCGACCGATCCCGTTCGTCATCTTCATGGCGGTGGCGCAGCCGTTCGCGCGCCTGGTCGTCGGCAGCGGCATCGGCACCACCGCCGGAGCCTTCATCATCGGTCTCGCGGCGGCCTTCGCGATCGGCCGCATCGTCGAGCAGCATCTCGTCTCCGTATCGCCGGGCGTGATCGAGGCGGCGCGGGCGATGGGCGCCGGGCCGTGGCGGATCCTCTTCACCGTCGCGATCCCCGAGTCGCTCGGCCCCCTCATCCTCGGTTACACCTTCATCGTCGTCGCGCTCATCGACATGACCGCGATGGCGGGACTCATCGGTGGCGGCGGGCTCGGGGCCTTCGCGCAGATCTACGGTTTCCGGCAGTTCGAGCCGCTCGTGATGTGGGCGGCGATCATCCTCATCGTGGTGTTCGTGCACCTCGTGCAGCTTCTCGGGACCCGGCTCGCGCGGAAGGTCATGCGCCGCTGAGCCGATCAGCGTGCCGGGGCCTCCTGCAGGCTCCGGCGCGTGGTGAAGGTGCGCTCCTGCCCGCTCAGCGGATCGGTGAACCGGAGCTCGCGTGCGAGGAGCTGGAGCGGGCGGGTGAAGTCGTCCGGGCGCTCCGGCTGCAGCACGGGGTAGAAGCCGTCGTGGAGGATGCCGAGGCCGAGCGCGGCGAGGTGCACGCGGAGCTGGTGCATCTTCCCGCTATGCGGACGGAGAAGCGTGTGCACGACGCGATCGTCGGCGGCGATGACCTCGATGAGCGTCTCGGAGTTCGGCTCGCCGTCCTCATCCACCTGCACGCACACCTGACCGCGGAGCTTCTCGATCCGGTTGCGGTAGACGAGGGGGAACCGCGACGGATCCCAGTCCGCCGGGCGCGCGGAGACCGCCTCGTACACCTTCTCCACACGACGGTCTTCGAACAGCAGCTGGTAGGCGCCGCGGGTGGCAGGGCGGGCGGAGAACATCAGCAGCCCCGCCGTGGCCCGGTCGAGGCGGTGGATGGGCGTGAGATCCGGGTTGCCGAGGCGATTGCGCAGCCGGACGAGGGCGGAGTTCTGCAGGTACTTGCCGCCCGGCGTGGTGGGGAGGAAGTGCGGCTTGTCCACCACCACCAGATGCTCGTCCTGGTGCAGGATCTCCTCGGTGAACGGGATCTCCTTCTCGACAGGAGGCTCCCGGTAGTACCAGACGAACTCCTCGGCGCCGAGAGGCGTGTCCCGGGAGAGCGGCCGGCCGTCGCGCGCGACGATCTCCCCGCGGTCGAAGCGCACGAGCAGCCGCTCCGGATCGAGGTGGAAGAACCGCTCGACCATGTAGGCGGCGACGGTCGGCCACGCACCCGCCATCGGCACGTGCAGCCGGGTCGCGCCGACCCCGTCGCGCACGGGAAGCGGGGAGGGCATGCCCATGTCTCGGCCTTCGGAGCGGGGGTCGCGGGGCTGCGACCGGGTACTCCCAGCCTAGGCGACCGCTCGGGCAGGTCCGTGGGCCAGGGCCGCTGTCTGCCTCGGTTGCACGATCCCGTTGCGCCGGCACGACCGTTCCGGGGTTCTCGTCCCACGTCCGGACCCTGGTCGTGCATCCGGAGCGAGGGGGCCGGACGGGAGGCCCCGGAACCGGTCGGGGTGTCAGCGGGTTTCGGCGGCGAGCCAGTCGTCGAAGGTCGTCGCCGCCGTGCGCGCGTCGTCGCCGGGGAGCAGCACCTCACCCGCGAACTCGACGCCGAGCGCGGCACCCTTCCACGCGGCGCGCAGCGGGAGGTCGCGACCCCACGCGGCGAGAGTGCGGCGCGCCATGTCGACGGCGTCCTCCGTGCGGGGTCCGGCGACGTCGAACGAGCCGCCGAGCGCGGACGACTCCGCCGCGTCGACGAGGGTGACGGCCACGTCCGCGGGCGCGACGGGCTGCAGGAGCAGCGGGGGCACGACGCCCTCGCCGTCCTCGATGCTCCACTCGGCGATCATCGCGGGGAAGTCGTGGAACTGCGTCGCCCGCACGATGGTGAACGGGACGGGGCCACGAGTGACCTCTCGCTCCTGGGCGCGTTTGCCTGCGTAGTGCGGATTGCCGCGCACGCGATCGAGCGCCGCGATCGAGAGGGTCACGTGGTGGCCGACCCCGGCCTCGGCGCCGGCGGACAGCAGGGTGCGGCTGAGCGTGGTGAAAACCCGCTCGGCCTCGGCGACGTCGGATACCGGAGGATTCGTCGCGTCGACGACCGCATCCACTCCGCGCAGCAGCGCCGCGAGACCTTCGCCCGCGGTCAGGTCGACACCCTCGCTGCGGCTGAGCGAAAGCGGGTCGTGCCCCCGACGCCGGGCCTCTTCGACGACCAGTCGCCCGATCCGGCCCGTTCCTCCCGCGACCGCGATGCGCATGCCCACTCCTTCAATCATGGATATTGTGTGTCCACAATAGGGCGCCCGGATACGATGGGCAAGTGAAACTCCCGGAGACCTCGGAATGGGTGCTGCACACCGTGGCGGTGATCGCTCAGCTCCCCGCGGGGTCGACGGTGTCCGGAGCACAGCTCGCCGAGCACTTCGGCGTGCCGGGGCCGTACCTCTCGAAGCAGCTCGCGAAGCTCGTCCGCGCCGGCATCCTCACCGGGAGCACGGGGCCCCGCGGCGGCTTCCGCCTGGCCAGGGAGCCCGAGAGCATCAGCATCCTCGATCTCGTCACCGCGGTGGACGGCGCCGCCGACCCCTACATCTGCCGCGAACTCCGTCAGCAGGGGAGGGGCGCCGCCCGTCCGGAGGACTGCACCGCGCCGTGCGGACTCGCCGTCGTCATGCGCCGTGCCCACGAGGCCTGGAGGACTTCTCTGGAGGCGGTGTCCATCGCGGAGGTCGTCGGGACGCTCCCCGACACCGTCCCGGCCAAGAACCGGCGACTCCTCCTCGGACCCTGACCTGCCCGTTCGCCCGATCCGTGCCGGGTCGGTCCTGCGACGCCTGCACGACCCGGGTCCGGATGCACGACGATATGACCACTTTCCCCAGCAGCCGTGCACGGATCGTGCAAACGGAACAGACCGGACGGGCCGGACCGAACCACACCGGGTCCGGGTCAGGCGTCGAAGCTGAGACTCAGCTTCCGCAGCAGGGCGGCCAGTCGGTCCCGGTCGGCGCGGGAGAGGGCGCGCAGGAGGTCGGCCTCGGCGTCCACGAGCCGGGTGATCGCGGCGTCCACCCGGACCCGGCCGTCGTCGGTCAGGGTCACGAGCACGCTGCGGCCGTCGGCCGGGTCGGCTTCACGGCGCACGAAGCGACGGCCGACGAGACGGTCGATGCGGTTGGTCATGGTGCCGCTCGACACGAGGGTCTGCTGCAGGAGCTGCTTGGGGGAGAGCTGGAACGGCGACCCGGCCCGGCGCAGCGCCGACAGCACGTCCCACTCCCACGGTTCGAGGTCGCTCCGGCGGAACACCTCGCGGCGCGCGCGGTCGAGGTGCCGGGAGAGGCGGTCCATGCGGGACAGCACCTCGAGCGGGGAGAAGTCGAGGTCGGGCCGCTGCGTGTTCCACGCGCCGACGATCCGATCGACCTCATCCGCCTCGCTCATCCGTTCATTATCGCGCGCGGCGGCGTCGTGGCCGCGGAGGACGCGGGGAGGAGCATCGTGAGGAACGCGCTGTGCGGGTCGGGGAGGTAGGAGCCGAACGGGGCGCCCTCGCGGAACCCGGCGGCGGCGTACATCGCCCGCGCGGGGGCGAAGAAGGGGTCGCGGCCGGTCTCGAGTGAGAGCCGCCGGACGCCCCGCGCGCCGGCGTCGTCGAGGAGATGACCGAGCATCGCCCGCCCGAACCCGCGCCCGCGGAAGGCGGGATCGGTGCGCATCGACTTCAGCTCCTCATGTCCGTCCTCCACGACCGCGAGGGCGCCCGTCGCAGCGATCCGTCCGTCGACCCGTCCCGTGAAAAACCGGACGCGCGGAGTCAGCAGCCGGTCGAGCGGGAGCGCATGCTGGCTCTCGGGTGGAGCGGTGCCGTCCATCTCCGCGTGGTGGGCGGCGACGAAGGCCGCGATCTCGGGGGCGGCGACGGTGACACGGTCGATCACGAGGGTCATCGTCCCAGCATCGCAGAGCGGTGTTTCGGGCGGATGACGGGCCGACGCGACGCGGGTCGCACACACAGGAACGGACACCGGGACGTGGCAGACTTATCGGGCGGCGCCCCCGGGGTGCCGCGGTCCGCCGTGGTGTAATGGCAGCACGACAGCCTTTGGAGCTGTGAGGTCTAGGTTCGAGTCCTGGCGGCGGAGCATGACTGGGAACAACCTCGCCATCGTCGTCCTCGCCGCGGGCCAAGGCACGCGCATGAAGTCGCGCCTGCCGAAGGTGCTGCACCGGATCAGCGGACGGCCTCTGGTCGGACACGTGCTGACGACGGCCACCCGTCTGCAGCCGGCGCACATCGAGGTGGTCGTGCGCCATGAGCGCGATCAGGTCGTGGCGGCGCTGCGCGAGGACTATCCGGACGCGGTCTTCGTCGACCAGGACGACGTGCCGGGCACGGGCCGCGCCGTCCAGGTCGCGGTCGACGCGCTGCCCGCGGACTTCGACGGCGACGTGCTCGTGCTCTCCGGCGACTGCCCGCTGGCCGATGCCGAGACGCTCTCCACGTTCCTCGACGAGCACCGCGCCTCCGGAGCCCCGGCGACCCTCATGACCGCCCTCGTGGACGACCCCACCGGCTACGGGCGGGTCATCCGCGACGCCGACGGCACGGTCGACCGGATCGTCGAGCAGAAGGACGCCACGGCGGAGGAGGCGGCGGTCAGCGAGATCAACGCCGGCATGTACGTGTTCCGCGCCGCCACGCTGCGCACCTACCTGCCGCGGATCGGCGTGGACAACGCCCAGGGGGAGATGTACCTGACCGACGTGCCCGGCCTCGTGCGCCGGGACGGCGACCGGGTCGCGGCGTCGATCGTGTCGGACGTCGAGGTCACGTTCGGGGTCAACGACCGCGCCCAGCTCGCCGAGGTCGGCCGTCGCCTGAACGCCCGCATCGTGCGCCGCTGGCAGCTCGAGGGTGTCACCATCGTCGACCCGGCCACGACGTGGATCGACGACGACGCCACGCTCGCCCCCGACGTCACGATCCTGCCGAACACGCAGATCCTGCGCGCGACGACGATCGCCGCGGGGGCGACGATCGGTCCGGACACCACGCTCGTCGACTGCGAGGTGGGGGAGGATGCGGTCGTCCGTCGCACCGACGCCACTCTGGCCGTGATCGGCGCCGAAGCGACCGTCGGCCCGTTCTCCTACCTCCGCGCCGGCACCGTGCTGGGGCCGAAGGGCAAGATCGGCGCTTACGTCGAGACGAAGAACGCGGAGATCGGCGAGGGCAGCAAGGTCCCGCACCTGTCGTACGTCGGCGATGCGACCATCGGCCGCGGGGTGAACCTCGGGGCGAGCACCATCACCGCCAACTACGACGACGTCAACAAGCACCGCACGGAGATCGGCGACGAGGTGCACACCGGCTCGCACACGGTGCTGGTCGCGCCCGTTAGGCTTGGTCCTGGTGCGAAGACCGGCGCCGGCGCCGTCGTCCGCAAGGACGTCCCGGCCGGTGCCCTGGCCATGAGCGTGGCCCCCCAGCGCAACATCGAGGGGTGGGTCGAGAAGAACAGAGCAGGGACGGGCGCGGCGGATGCCGCGGCCCGGGAGAATTCGGCGGAATAGGCGGAGCATGGCCCGGAAGAAGAAGACGGTCGACCTGGATCGCGACAACGGCGTGGCCCCCGGCCTCGTCGCCAAGACGAAGAAGCGTCTGGTCATCGCGGGTGGTCGATCGCATCCCGAGCTGACGGCTGCCGTCGCCGCGTCGCTCGGCACCGAGATCGCTCCGGTCGAGCACCGCACCTTCGCCTCCGGCGAGATCTACGCCCGCTTCGAGGTCTCGATCCGCGGCTGCGACCTCTTCCTCGTGCAGACCTTCGGCGAGCCGGTCAACGAGTGGCTCATGGAGACGCTCATCATGATCGACGCCGCCAAGCGCGCCTCGGCGAAGCGCATCACCGTCGTCGCCCCGTACTATCCGTACTCGCGTCAGGACAAGAAGGGCCGCGGCCGCGAGCCCATCAGCGCCCGCCTCGTCGCCGATCTGCTGAAGACGGCCGGCGCCGACCGCGTCATGAGCGTCGACCTGCACGCCGCCCAGATCCAGGGCTTCTTCGACGGCCCCGTCGACCACCTCTTCGCCAAGCCGGTGCTCCTCGACCACTTCGAGCGCACGCTCACGCCGGAGGACCGCGAGATCCTCACGGTGGTCTCCCCGGACATGGGGCGCGTCCGCGTGGCCGACACCTGGTCGGACAGCCTCGGCGCGCCGCTCGCGATCATCCACAAGCGCCGCGACCCGAAGGTCGCCAACCAGGTCTCCGTGCACGAGATCGTCGGCACCGTCGAGGGGCGCACCTGCCTCCTCGTCGACGACATGATCGACACCGGCGGCACGATCGTCAAGGCCGCGCAGGCGCTGAAGGCGAACGGCGCGCACCGCGTGATCGTCGCGGCGACCCACGCGATCTTCAGCGACCCGGCCTCCGAGCGGCTGCAGGACGCGGCGATCGACGAGGTCGTCGTCACGGACACCATCCCGCTCTCCGCGTCGCGTCGCTGGGAGAACCTCACGGTGCTGCCGATCGCGCCGCTGCTCGCGCGGGCGATCCACGAGGTCTTCGAAGACGGCTCCGTCACGAGCATGTTCGGCGGGGACGCGTAATTCATCGGGACGGCACAGCCCGCGCATAGCCCCGGTGCTTACGGTCGAGTCATCGACGGAAGAGTCGACCGACGACGACCACGGAGGACCCCATGATCCGCACGACCGTTCCGACCTCTGTCCGCACGGGCTCCGCCCTTCTCGGGATCGCGGGGCTGTTCGTCCTCGCCGGATGCTCGTCGACCGGCGACGCCGCAGACACCTCGACCGGCACCGACGAGACCGCGGGGTCGAGCACCTCGTCCTCGTCGAGCGGGGGTGACGCCTCCGGCACCTACACCGACGGCACGTACACCGCCGACGGCTCGTACCAGACCCCGGAGACGGTGGAGGAGATCACCGTCACGCTCACCCTCGCCGACGGCGTCGTGACGGAGGTCGAGGTGACCGGCGACCCGAAGGCTCCGGAGACCGAGCGGTACCAGGGCGAGTTCATCGACGGGATCGCGGACGAGGTCGTGGGGAAGCCGATCGACGAGCTGAACGTCAGCCGGGTCGCCGGGTCGTCGCTCACGAGCGGCGGCTTCAACGACGCCGTGGCCTCCATCAAGGAGCAGGCCGCCGCCTAGGCGCGAGGCGTCCTCATGGGGGAGTGGCGATTCGAGGCGATCGGCACCGGGTGGGAGATCGAGACCGGTGCCGCGCTCACGGATGACGTCCGCGCGGCCGTGACCGCCGAGATCGAGCGCTTCGATCGCCTCTGGTCCCGCTTCCGAGACGACTCCGACGTGGTGCGTCTCGGCCGGTCGGGCGGCTCGCTGTCCGCTCCGGACGCGGGGCCGATGCTCGATGCCTATCGCGAGCTCGATGCCGCGACGGCCGGTGCGGTGAACCCCCTGGTCGCCGACAGCCTGGAGGCCCTGGGCTATGACGCCGCGTACTCGCTGCGGGCCGGGGAGCCCCGCCCCGCTCCCGCATCCTGGACGTCCCGGCTGACCTGGTCCGCCGACACGGTCGAGGCGCAGGAGCCCGCCCTCCTCGACGTGGGCGCCCTCGGCAAGGGGCGTCTCGTCGACCGGGTGATGGCAGTGCTGACCGACGTCCCCGGGGACGTGGTCGTGGATGCCGGCGGAGACATCCGGGTGCGCGGCGCCGGCGTGCGCGTCGCTCTCGAGCATCCGTTCGATGCGCGGAAGGCGATCGGCGTCGTCGAGATCACCGATGGCGCGCTGTGCGCCTCGGCCGTCAATCGACGGGCCTGGGGCGAGGGCCTCCACCACGTGCTCGATGCGCGGACAGGACAGCCCGTCCGTACCTGGGCCGCAACGTGGGCACTCGCCCCGGAGGCGATGACGGCCGATGCCGTGGCCACCGCGCTGTTCTTCGACGGCGGCCCGGAGCTGGCCGCCCGCTGGGGCGTCGAGTGGGTGCGCATGACCACCGACGGCCGTGTGCAGCGCTCGCCCGGCTGCCACGCCGAGCTCTTCACCGCAGCTCCTGCGCGAGCCGCCGGAACCGTGGGAGACAGGACACCATGACCACCGCCTTCGCCGCCGCCCGCCAGCGCGTCCTCGCCGTGCTCGGCTCACTGTCGATGTACCGTCTCGTGCTGTTCGCGCTGACGGCCCTCGCGCTCATCGCCCTCGTGCTGTCCCTGCTCGGGGTGATCGTCTCTCCGACGCCGATGGAGCTGGTGGCGTCCTTCCTCGTGCTCGCGGTCGTGATCTCGGCCGTGGACGCGGTCGCGCAGCGCCTGCTCCGCCTGCCCTGGCGCGTGGAGTCCTCACTCGTCACGGCCCTCATCCTGCTGTTCGTGCTGCGTCCCGGCATCGAGCCGTCGGCGCTGCTCGGCCTCGCCATCGCGGGCGCGGTGGCCAGCGTGTCCAAGTACCTCATCGCCTGGCGAGGACGGCACATCTTCAACCCGGCGGCGTTCGGTGCCGCGGTCGTGTCGATCCTGGGGGCGTTCGGGGCGTTCAGCTGGCTCGGTACCTCGTCCTCCTGGTGGGTCGGCACGCCGGTGCTCGTAATCCCCGTCGTCCTCCTCGGGCTCACCGTGCTCTGGCGTACGGAGAAGGTCGGGGTCGTCCTGCTCTTCCTCGTCGTCGCCGTCGCCACCTCGATCGTGCGGCAGGCGGTGCAGGCCGTGCAGTTCGACGTCTCCTTCGACCTCGTGACGGCGCTGTCGTTCGCGGTGCTCCAGTCGCCGTTCCTCTTCCTCGGCGCGTTCATGCTGTCGGAGCCCTTGACGCTCCCGCCGCGTCGTCGCCAGCAGCTCGTCGTCGCCGTCGTGGTGGGCGTGCTCGCGGGGTGGCCGATCTCGGTGGCCGGTCTGTTCACGCTCGGACAGGAGCGCGCTCTGCTCATCGGGAACCTCGTGGCCTTCGCGTTCGCGCTCCGCGGGTCCGTGCGTCTCGTCCTCGAGAGCCGCACTTCCGTGACGCCGACCGCCCAGGAGCTCACCTTCCGGGCGAAGGGCCGCGTGCGGTTCCTCCCCGGGCAGTATCTCGAGCTCGACGTGCCGCACCGACGGCCGGACGCGCGCGGGACGCGCCGCGAGTTCAGCATCGTGTCCGCTCCGGCCGACCTGCCGACCCTTCGCATCGCGTACAAGAACGGCGACCAGCAGCACCCGTCGAGCTATAAGCGGGCTCTCGCGGCGGCCGAGCCCGGTGCGACGTTCGCCGTGACCGGAACCTGGGGCGACTTCATCCTCCCGCGCGGCGAGCAGCCGGTGCTCATGGTCGCGGCCGGCATCGGCGTGACCCCGTTCGTGTCGCAGCTCCGGCAGCTCCAGGCGACGGGGGAGCGGCGCGACATCGTCCTCGTCTACGTGGCGTCCTCGGCGGAAGAGCTCGCCTTCCGTGACGAGCTCGCCGCGACGGGTGTGCGCGCGGTCGTGTTCACCCGCGACGAGCCGGACGACCTCCCCGCGCACTGGACCTGGGCGCAGGGGGCCCGCCTGGACGCGGATACCCTGGAGCACGCGGTGGGGGACCTCTCGGCGCGGCACGCCTTCATCTCCGGGCCGCCGCGGCTCATCGCCGACCTCGCGCCCGCGCTGCAGAAGGCCCGTTCCCTCACCACCGACGCCTTCGCCGGCTACTGACCCGGATCGTCCTCCGTTCGCTCGGCCCGGGGAGGTTGCGACACCTGCACGACCCCGCGACACCCGCACGACGGATTCCCCGGTCACATCGTGCATCCGCCCCCGGATCGTGCAGATGGCGCGGGTGCATGACAGGGGGACGGGGTGTACGACCGGGGGATACCTGCACGACCGGGGGACGGGTGCACGACCGGGGGACGGGTGCACGACCGGGGACACCTGCACGACTGGGGGACGGGTGCACGACCGGGGGATACCTGCACGACTGGGGGGCACCTGCACGACGGGGGGACGGGTGCACGAGGGGATGAACGGATGGGTCGTGTGGGCGGGTTCGGGTCGTGCGGGTGAGCACGGGCTCGTGTCGACCTCGGAGACCGGCCGGGGACACCTGCACGACCGGGGGACCGGTGCACGACGGTGTGAATGGATCAGTCGTGCGGGCGGGTTCCGGTCGTGCATCCGCCCCCGGATCGTGCATTCGGCACGGGTGCAGGACAGGGGGACGGGTCAGACGTCGGGGGTCTCGCCGGGAGGAGTCATCGGGATCCGGACCGTGAAGGTCGTGTCGCCGGGCTCGCTGTCGACCGAGATGCGGCCGTGGTGGCCCTCCACGATGGCCTTGACGATCGCGAGACCGAGTCCGGTGCCTCCGGTCTGCCGGGCGCGGGAGCTGTCCCCGCGGGCGAATCGGGCGAAGAGCTCGTCGCGGAGGGCAGGATCGATCCCGGGGCCGTCGTCGTGCACGCGGAGCACGGCCTCGTCGCCCTCCCGGGCCACGCTCAACGTCACCGTGGTCCCCGCGGGGGTGTGGGTCCTGGCATTGGCCAGCAGGTTCGCGACGACCTGATGCAGCCGCCCCGCATCACCGACGACGGTGACCGGCTCATCCGGCACCTCGATGTTCCAGTGATGATCGACCGCCGTCGGCCGCGCATCCGAGAGGCCCTCGAGGGCGAGCTGGGCGAGGTCGACCGTGCCGTACACGAGTTCGCGTCCCTCGTCGAGACGGGCGAGGAGCAGGAGGTCCTCCACGAGCCGCGTCATGCGCAGCGACTGCGCCTGGATACGCTCCAGCGAAGAGGTCGTGCCTTCGATGACCGCGTCTTCCTTCGTCGCCTCCGGTGCCTGACGCAGCGCCCGCAACGAGAGCTCCGAGTAGCCGCGGATGGAAGCCAGGGGCGTACGCAGCTCATGGCTCGCGTCGGCGACGAACCGGCGCATCTGCTCCTCGTTCTTCTGCCGCGCCGAGAGGGACGTGTCCACGTGGTCGAGGAGCTTGTTGAGCGCGGCGCCGACGAGCCCGGTCTCCGTCCGCGGATCGGCCTCGCTCGCCGGTACACGCTCGGTGATGCTGACCTCGCCGCGGTCGAGCTGCTGATTGGCGACTCTCGTCGCGGTCGCCGCGACCGCCCGCAGCGGCCGCAGCCCGACGCGGATCGTGACCGCCGTCGTCAGGGCGAGGAGGATCAGGCCGCCCGCCGTCGCGAGCAGGATCACGGTGAGGAGCTGCGTGAGCTGATTCTGGATGTCGTCGCGGGGGAGTCCCGTGACGACGACGACGCCGTTGCTCGCGGTGGTCGCGACGACCCGATACGAGCCGAGACCGTCGAAGGAGACCGTCGCAGGGGTCCCGAGTGCGACCGTGCCGTACAACCTCTGCAACTGCTCGGGCGTGAGCGGCTGCGGCGTGCTGTTCAACGCCCCACGGCTCTCCTGGAACGTGACACCGCTCGGTCCGGCCACGGGACTCCCGAGCGAGAGCAGCAGTCCGGGGACGCGGGAGTTGAGGAGGGGGAGGATGTTGTCGACGGTCGCCTCGGAGGGCGCGACCCGCTCCACGATCCCGTCCCGGATCGTCGCGGCGTAGCTCTTCACCTTGTTGTCGAGCTGGTCCTCCAGCGTGCTGCCGAGCGTGGCGCTGGTGATGACGGCGACGATGACGAGGATCAGCGACACGAACCCGATCACCGCGGTCATCAGCCGCGTCTGCAGGCTCATGGGCCGTCGCGTCACCGTCGCTCCGCTCACTGCGGGGCCTTGATCATGTAGCCGACGCCGCGCACGGTGTGCAGGAGGGGCGTGCGCCCGGCGTCGATCTTCTTCCGGAGGTAGGAGATGTAGAGCTCCACGACCGACGACTTGCCACCGAAGTCGTAGCTCCAGACGCGGTCCAGGATCTGCGCCTTGGACAGCACCCGGCGCTCGTTGCGCATGAGGTAGCGCAGCAGCTCGAACTCGGTCGCGGTCAGCTCGATCTCCACGCCGTCCCGGACGACCTCGTGGCTGTCCTCGTTGAGCGTGAGATCGGCGACCCGGAGGATGGACTGCCCGTCGTCGGCGCTGGCGTGTCCGGTGCGCCGGATGATCGCGCGGAGGCGGGCGATCACTTCCTCGAGGCTGAACGGCTTGGTCACGTAGTCGTCGCCCCCGGCGGTGAGCCCGGCGACGCGATCGCCCACGGCATCCTTCGCCGTGAGGAAGAGGACGGGGACGAGGTTGCCGGCTTCGCGGAGACGCTTGAGCACGGCCATCCCGTCGAGGTCGGGCATCATGATGTCGAGCACGAGGGCGTCCGGCTCGAACTCCTTCGCGACCTGGATCGCCTCGAGACCGGAGGAGGCGGTGCGCACCTCCCAGCCCTCCATGCGCAAGGCCATGGCGAGCAGATCGGTGAGCATCTGCTCGTCGTCCACGGCGAGGATGCGCAGAGGGGAGCCGTCGGGGCGGCGCAGTTCGGGCAGGTCGCTGGTCATGCCTCTATTCTGCGGAAGTTCCTATGTGATTTCTATGGAGCGGGCTATGGGTTCTCTGGGAGATGTCCGCCTCATAGAACCCTCATCATCCGTCCCTCGAATCCGCATAACGGTCGTCCCTAGCGTCGGTTCCGCGCCGCGATCGTCGCGGCGGGGGGAGAGACATGTACGGACGATATCTGCGGCGCGAACTCGCGGGCCGCAAAAAGCAGACGGCGATCGTGGCCATCGGTCTCGCGATCGCGATCGGGCTCGTGATCGTGGTGAACGCCCTGACGACCGGTGTGCGCGACGCCCAGGCGCAGTCGCTCGCGGCGGTTTACGGGGTCGGGACGGATCTCACCGTCACGGGTGCGGCCGCGGAACCGGGCGACGGGACGGGGCCGCGGTTCGAGTTCGACGAGGACGCGGGGGAGAGCGACGGCGAGACCACGACCCTGGAGCAGTCGACCCTGCGCACGGACTTCGGCCGGACGACGCTCGATGCCGCGGTGCTGGACACGGTGGCCGGTACCGACGGCGTCGCCGCCGCGACCGGTGCGCTGAGCCTGACGAACTCGACCTTCTCCGGTGAGCTGCCGAGCGGCGGCTTCGGCGGGCAGGACGGTGCGGAGGGCGGCGAGGCGCCCGCGGAGGGCCAGGCTCCTCCGCAGGGTGGCGGCGGCGGGGGCGGGGGCGGTGCGTTCGGCATCGAGTCGTTCACCGTCCTGGGCATCGACCCGTCCGCGTCGGAGGTCGGGCCGCTGGCCTCCGCCGAGATCGGCGAGGGGCGTGGGCTGGACGCCGATGACAGCGGAGCGCTCGTCGCGCTGGTGGACAGCACCTACGCCGCGAGCGAGGACATCGCCGTCGGCGACACCCTGGACGTCGCGGGCTCCGACGTCGAGGTCGTCGGCCTCCTCACCTCGGCGTCGGATGCCGCAGACACCGCGGCGGACGTCTACCTCCCGCTCGACACCGCGCAGGAGCTGGCCGGGGTGGGGGACGTGATCTCCACGGTGTACGTGCAGGCGGATTCGGCGGCGTCCATCGACGAGGTGCAGACGGCCCTGGCGGAGGAGCTTCCCGACGCCACCGTCTCCTCGCAGTCCGAGCTCGCCGCGACCGTGTCCGGCTCGCTCTCGAACGCGACGGCGCTCGTCACGAACCTCGGCACCTGGCTGTCGATCATCGTCCTCGCCGTCGCCGTGCTGCTCTCGGTGCTCCTCACGCTCTCCGGCGTCGGACGCCGCACCCGCGAGTTCGGCACCCTGAAGGCGATGGGGTGGTCGAACGGCCGCGTCGTGCGTCAGGTCGCCGGGGAGTCGATGGTGCAGGGACTCCTCGGAGGAGCGGCAGGTCTCGTGCTCGGCCTCGCCGGGATCCTGATCATCACCGTCGCGCAGCCGACCGTGGCCGCCGGCTCCGCGGCCGTCGGCGGAGGCCCGGAGGGAGGAGGCGGCTTCGGTGGCCCCGGCGGCATGGCCCCGGGCGCGGAGACCGCCACCGACATCGTGCTGCAGGCACCGCTGACCCCCTGGGTGCTCGTCGCCGCCGTGGGCCTCGCGGTGCTGGGCGGGCTCGTCGCCGGCGCCTTCGGAGGCTGGCGGGCGGCGCGACTGAGCCCCGCCGAGGCCCTGCGGTCCGTCGCATGAGCGGCGTCGCGAACCACACAGGAGAGAAGGAGACCGAGATGACCACGATGACGGATTCCGAGGCCCGCGTTCCGGCCCCGTCGGCGGCGACCCCGCTGTACCGGGCGACGGGCGTCACCCGCACCTATACGCGGAGGGGACGGACGGTGACGGCACTCACCGGCGTCGACCTGGAGATCATGCCCGGCGCCTTCGTCACGATCCAGGGGCCGACCGGAGGGGGCAAGTCGACGCTGCTGCAACTGCTGGGGGCGCTCGACACACCGACCTCCGGGACGCTGCAGCTGGACGGCCGTGAACTGTCGTCGGCCTCGCCGTCGCAGCTGGGACGGATCCGCGCGCAGGAGATCGGATTCGTCTTCCAGGGGTTCAACCTGATCCCCACGCTGACGGCGGCGGAGAACGTCGACATGGCCCTGGAGCCGCTCGGCATCGACCCGGCGGAACGACGCACCCGGGTCGCCGCCGCTCTCGCGCACGTCGGCCTGGCGGACCGCGGAGACCATCGTCCGGCGGAGCTGTCCGGCGGGCAGCAGCAGCGTGTCGCGATCGCGCGGGCGATCGTCAAACGCCCCCGGGTGCTGCTCGCGGACGAGCCGACGGGCAACCTCGACGAGAGGATGCGTGACGAGATCCTCGACCTGCTGGAACGCCTCTGCGCGGAGGGCATCACGATGGTCGTCGTCACGCACGACTCCGCGGTGGCGCGGCGGGCGACGAAACGGCTGCGTCTGACGCAGGGGATGGTGAGGGACATCACCCGATAGCGGGCGGCGCGGGGAGGGGCGGACGGTGGGCCGCCCCTCTTCCGCGATGTCCGACCCCGGGTCTACCGTGTGCTCATGGTCGACCACGTCGAATCCGCACAGCCCACCGTCCACCGTCCCTCCACCGTCTCCGAGGTCGCCGCGCTCGTCCGCGCCGCCGCGCAGGAGGCGGTCCCCCTGACCGTCGTCTCCGGCGGACACGGGCCCTGGTCCCACGCCTCCGCTCCCGGTCTGCGGCTCGAACTCGGGGAGCTCTCCTCGATCGAGGTCGACGGCACCGCCGTGCGCATCGGTGGCGGTGCGGTCTGGGGCGATGTCGCGACAGCCCTCGCCGGCCACGGCCTCGCCCTGAGCTCCGGCGACACGGCCAGCGTCGGTGTCGGCGGCCTCACGCTCGGCGGCGGCATCGGCTGGATGGTGCGCGCGTGGGGCCTCGCCGTCGATCAGCTCGTCGGCGCCCAGGTCGTCACCGCGAGCGGAGACGTGGTGGAGGTGTCGGCCACGCAGCATCCCGACCTGTTCTGGGCGCTGCGTGGCGGTGGCGGTAACTTCGGCATCGTCACCCGTTTCGACTTCGAAGCGCATCGCCTGCCGGGGATCGCGCTGGCCGAGTCCGTCGTCGACGGCGACGCGACCGCCGTGCTCCGGGCCGCGCGCGAACTCCTTCGCGACGCCCCGCGCGAGCTCACCGTCACGTACATGGACGTGCCGCCCATGGACCCGAGTGCTCCGGCCGGTGCCCGGCTGACCGCCGTATGGGCGGGGCCCGACCCGGAAGCGCTGCGCGTGGAGCTCGCGCCGATCACCGCGCTCGACGGTGTCGCGACGGAGATCACCGAGCCTGCCTACCGGGACATCCTGATGGAGATGCCGCAGCCCGAGGGCGGCGAGGCCCCCGCCCCTCCCGGGTTCCTCGGCGGGAACGGTCTCGTCGCCGACCTCGACGACGAGACGATCGATCGGCTGGTGGCCTATCGGCGGGAGTACCCGGCCTCGGTCGTGTTCCTCCGATCCCTCGGTGGGGCGTTCAGCGACGTGCCGCAGGAGGAGACGGCGTTCCCGGCGCGCACCGCGACCTGGTTCGTCATGGCCGGTGCCTTCGACGTCCCCGGGCTGCTCGACGAGCAGGGGCGCGAGAAGGCCGCGGCCGACGCGCAGCGGATCGTCGGGGGCCGCCTCGCCGAGTACAGCAACTTCGTCGACCGCGAGCGCCCGGACGCGGTGTCCGGGATGTACGACGGCGACGCCTACGAGCGTCTGCGGGCGGTGAAGGCGCGGTGGGACCCGCAGAACGTGTTCCACCGCAATCACAACATCCTCGTCTGACGCACGAAGGGCCGGGCACCCTGCGGTGCCCGGCCCTTCGAAGACCCGAGGTCAGTGCGTGTCTTCGGCTTCGATCTCGGAGCGGTCGCCCGACCACAGCGTGTGGAAGGTGCCCTCCTTGTCGATGCGCTTGTAGGTGTGCGCACCGAAGAAGTCGCGCTGACCCTGCACGAGAGCGGCCGGAAGGCGGTCGGCGCGGATGCCGTCGTAGTACGACAGCGACGACGAGAACGCCGGAGCCGGGATGCCGGACTGCGCCGCTGTGACCACCACGCGGCGCCATGCCGCCTGGCCGCGGGTGAGCGCCTCGGCGAAGTACGGAGCCGTCATCAGCACCGGCAGGTCGGGGGTCTCGGCGTAGGCGTCCGCGATCCGGTTCAGGAACTGTGCACGGATGATGCAGCCGCCGCGCCAGATCTTGGAGATCGCACCGAGATCGATGTTCCAGCCGTACTCGGCGGCGCCGGCGCGGATCTCGTCGAAGCCCTGCGAGTAGGCGACGATCTTGGAGGCGTAGAGCGCCAGGCGGACGTCCTCGACGAAGGCGTCGACTTCGTCGGCCGGGACCGTGAACTCCTTGTCCGGGCCAGGAAGCGCCGCGGCGACCGCGCGCTGCTCGGGGTGGGAGGAGAGGGAGCGGGCGAAGGTCGCCTCGGCGATACCCGAGACCGGCACGCCCAGGGAGAGCGCGGTCTGCACGGTCCAGGCGCCGGTGCCCTTCGCGCCGGCCTGGTCCAGGATCACGTCGACCAGCGGCTTGCCGGTGGACGCGTCGACCTGCCGCAGCACCTCGGCGGTGATCTCGATGAGGTACGACTCCAGCTCGCCGCGGTTCCACTCGGCGAAGATCTCGGCGATCTCCGCGGGCGTCTTGCCGGTGCCGCGCCGGATGAGGTCGTACGCCTCGGCGATGAGCTGCATGTCGGCGTACTCGATGCCGTTGTGCACCATCTTGACGAAGTGGCCGGCGCCGTCATGGCCGACGTGCGTCACGCAGGGCTCGCCCTCGGCGACCGCGGCGATGGACTTCAGGATGGGCCCGAGCGTGACCCAGGACTCGTCGGAGCCGCCCGGCATGATCGAGGGACCGGTGAGGGCCCCCTCCTCGCCGCCGGAGATGCCGGCGCCGACGAAGTTGATGCCGGTCTCGCGGACGGCCTTCTCGCGGCGGATGGTGTCCGGGAAGTAGGCGTTGCCGCCGTCGACGATGATGTCGCCCGGCTCGAAGACCTCGACGAGGGAGTCGATCACGGCGTCGGTCGGAGCTCCGGCCTTGACCATGATGATGGCGGTACGCGGCTTCTGCAGCGAATCGGCGAACTCCTGGTAGGTCTTCGCCGGGATGAAGCCCGCCTCGGGATGCTCGTCGAGGAGGGTCTGCGTCTTCTCGTAGCTGCGGTTGAAGATCGCCACGGTGTTGCCCTCGCGGCTCGCGAGGTTGCGGGCGAGGTTCGACCCCATGACGGCGAGTCCGACGACTCCGATGTTCGCTGATGCTTCGGGCACGGAAGGCTCCTCGATCGTGAAGAAGGGTTGAGTTCAGCGTATCGCTGTAGGGCGGATCGAGGCGCACCCGTGACGCGACCCTGTCATCGTCCGCGGTGCCGGGCGGCCGGGACGCTCGGGACCTCTACGCTGAGGAGAGCACAGGAGCTGGAGGGAGTCGGTCGTGACGGAGTCCGAGAAGAAGGTCCGCGCCGTCGTCGCGGTGCCGTTGGCGGAGGAGCTGTGCGGGCTCATCGAAGAGCTCGAGCCGCGGCTCGAGGTCGTCCACGATGCGGCGCTCGTGCCTCCTATGCGCGGCCCTGCCGACTGGTCGGGGGACCCGGAATTCAGTCGGACCCCGGAGCAGCAGCGCGCGTTCGACGATCTCGTCGACTCCGCGGACGTGCTCTTCGGCATCCCCGATGTCGACCCGCAGGCACTGGCGCGGACGGTATCCGCCAATCCGGGACTGCGCTGGGTCATGACCACGGCGGCCGGGGGCGGCAGCACCGTCAAGGCGGCGGGACTCGACCGCGCCGACCTCGACCGCATCGTCTTCACCACCAGCGCGGGCGTCCACGGCGGAACGCTGGCCGAGTTCGCGCTCTTCGCGGTGCTCGCCGGGGCGAAGGGCCTCCCGCGGCTGCTCGACGACCAGCGGAAGCGCACCTGGCCCGACCGCTGGGAGATGCGTCAGGTCGACGAGATGACCGTGCTCGTCGTCGGAGTCGGCGGGATCGGCGCGGAGTGCGCCCGCCGTTTCCACGCGCTCGGCGCCCGGGTGTGGGGAACCAGCCGCTCCGGCCGCGCGGTCGAGGGTGTCGACCGTCTCATCGCGCCCGACGAGCTGGTGGACGCGGTGGGCGAGGTCGACGCGATCGTCGTCACGCTGCCGGGCACGGAGCAGACCAGGCACCTCATCGGGGAGGAGGTCCTTCGGGCCGTGAAGCCCGGGGTCATCCTCACCAACGTCGGACGCGGCAGCGTCGTCGACGAGACGGCGCTTCTCGCCGCGCTCGATGACGGCCGCGTCGGCTTCGCCGGGCTGGACGTCTTCGAGCAGGAGCCGCTGCCCGCCGACTCGCCGCTCTGGACGCACCCCCGCGTCCTCGTCAGCCCGCACACGGCGGCTCTGAGCTCGAAGGAGGAGGAGCGCATCGCACGGAGGTTCGCCGAGAACGCCACCCGGCTGCTCGACGGCCGGGAGCTGCGTGCAGTGGTCGACACGGTCGAGTTCTACTGAGCCGGGAGGCGACGGGCATGAGCGTGCGCATCGTCGTGATGGGGCCCAGCGGCTCCGGGAAGTCGACGGTGGGCGCGGCGCTGGCCGATGACCTCGGGGCGCGCTTCGTGGACGGGGACGACCTGCATCCGCTCACCAACGTCGAGAAAATGGCGGCGGGCACCCCTCTCGACGACGACGACCGGATGCCGTGGCTCCGCGTGGTCGGACGGACGCTCGCCGCCGAGACGCGCATCGTCGTCGCCTGTTCGGCGCTGCGCCGGCGCTACCGGGATGCCATCAGGGCGGAGGCACCGGACGCCGTCTTCGTCGAGCTCGGCGTGGCACGGGAGACGCTCGCACGACGGCTGGGCGATCGGCCCGAGCACTTCATGCCGGCCTCGCTGCTCGATTCCCAGCTCGACGCGTGGGAACCGCTGCGGGACGACGAGGTCGGGCTCCGCGTCGATGCCGCGCTTCCGCTGAGGCGCGAGGTGGCGGCGATCCGGGAGGCGCTCGTCGCGATCACGAGAGCACCGGGGGACGCTCAGTCCTTGCGGTAGCCCGAGCGGCCGAGGGAGAACAGGGCGGCGCCGGTCGCGACGGCGGCGCACAGCGACATGGCGCCGATCACCCAGAGGAGGACGTGAGAGAGGAACGCGGCGTCGAGCATGGAGGTACTCCGAATTTCTGCAGAGGGGACCGGTGTCCTCAGCCTATCGGGTCATCCGGTACCATGGAGTCGTACCTCGGCGAGGGACGCTTCTGCGCGTGCGCGGACGTCCGTGATCGACGCGGCGAAGCAAGCCCGGTGGCTTTCCTCACGCGTCCGCGTTCGAGTCCACAATTCCAAGACCACCGCGCGGCGCCTTCGCTGCGTGCCCGAAGGAGAACCTCATGTCTGAAGACACCACGGTCCACGCCGAGCTGCGCAGCAGCTTCGGCAAGGGCTTCGCCCGTCGTCTGCGCGCCGCCGGCAAGATCCCCGCGGTCATCTACGGCCACGGCACCGAGCCCGTGCACGTCGCGCTGCCGGGTCACCAGGTCTCCCTGATCATCCGCCGCGCCAACGCGCTGCTCGACCTCGACATCGAGGGCACCTCGCAGCTCGCGCTCGTCAAGGACGTGCAGAAGGACCCGGTGCACCAGATCATCGAGCACATCGACCTCCTGGTCGTGAAGAAGGGCGAGAAGGTCGCCATCGACGTCCCCGTCGTCGTGACCGGCGAGCCGGCTCCCGGCACCATCGTCAACCTCGACGCCGCGACCATCCAGGTCGAGGCCGAGGCCACGCACATCCCCGAGAACATCGAGGTCTCGGTCGAGGGGCTCGAGGAGGGCGCGCACATCACCGCCGCCGACGTCACCCTCCCGAAGGGTTCGACGCTCCTCACCGACGCCGAGGTCCTCGTGGTCGCCATCTCCGTCCCGGCCGCTCCGGTCGAGGACGAGGAGACCGAGGGCGAGTCCGCCGAGGGTGCCGCCGAGGCGTCCGAGGAGGCCGCCGCGGAGTGATCTCCGCCTGCTTCATCACGGAGGGGACGCGATCGGATCGCGTCCCCTCCGTCGTATCCTGACCGGGGCGACGGCTCCGGCGAGAGAGGACGAGGAATGGCAGCGACCTGGCTCGTGGTCGGTCTCGGCAACCCCGGACCCCGCTATGAGGCGACCCGTCACAACATCGGCCAGATGGTCGTCGACGAGCTCGCAGCCCGCCGCGGCGAGAGCTTCCGGGAGCACAAGGGCGGCGCCCGGGTCGTGGAGACCTGGCTCCGCCCCGGCGCCGACAAGCTCGTGCTCGCGAAGCCGAACACGTTCATGAACGTCTCGGGCACGCCCGTCGCGGCGCTCGCCCGGTTCTACTCCGCCCCCCTCGACCACCTGGTCGTCGTGCACGACGAGCTGGACATCCCGTTCGACACGGTCAAGCTCAAGACCGGGGGAGGCCACGGCGGGCACAACGGCGTCCGCGACATCGCGCGGGCGCTCACGAGCCCGGACTTCCCCCGGGTGCGCGTGGGCATCGGCCGCCCGGTGGGGCGTCAGGACCCGGCCGACTGGGTGCTCTCCCCGTTCGGTAAGGACGAGCGCGCGAACCTGCCCCTCCTCGTGGGCGACGCGGCCGACGCCGTCGAGCTCCTCGTCGACGAGGGGCTGCTCGCCGCGCAGCAGAAGCACCACGCCCCTCGCTGAGGACGCGGCGCGTCGCGGGTCAGGTCGTGAAGGTGGCGTACCCCGCCGCCCCGCCGACGGCGAAAGCGGTGAAGACGGCGACGAAGAAGATGATCGCGCCGATCACGGCGACGATGAGCGCGGCGATGCCCGCTCCGCGCCCCTGCTTCCGGCGAATCGCGATGATGCCGAGCACGATGGCGGCGATGCCGAACACCGTGCCGGCCCAGAAGGACAGCTCCGTCCACAGCACCTGGTCCCGCGCGGGGGACAGGAACCCGAGATCGCCCGTGGAACCGCTAACGCCCTGCGGGATGCGGCGGCCGACCTCGAACGCGCTGACACCGCCGATGATCGGCATGACGACGGCCGCGAGGATCGAGAGGCCGAGAGCGAGCAGGCCGAGGAACCCCGAGGGCTTCGGCGCGGCATCCGGTGCGGCGTACGAGCCGGACGGTGTCGCGTAGCCGCCCACAGGCACCTGATACGCCCCGGGAGGCGCGGCAGGGGGTGCCGGCGGATACGCGGGCGGGTACGGTGCCGGAGCGGCCGGCGGTGCCGACGGATATGCGGGCGGCGGGACGGCACCGGAGGCCGGCTCCTGCGCGACCGAGGTCGTCGGAGGCAGGGGCGGCACGGCGCCGGGCGGAGGAGGCAGCTGCGGATCGGTCACGATGTCATCCTAGGGTCGGCCGCGGCTCACACCCGGCGCAGCAGTCCGACGCGGTCGTACACGTCCGACAGCGTGCGATCGGCCACGGCGTCGGCACGGGCGGCGTTCTCGGCGAGGATCCGGTCCAGCTCCGCCGGGTCGTCGAGGAGCTCGAGGGCACGGCTGCGCACCGGAGCGAACTCCTCCACGACGACCTCGGCGAGGCCTTTCTTGAAGTCGCCGTATCCGCGGCCCGCGTACTCGTCCTCGATCGCGGGGATCTGGCGTCCGGTCAGCGCGGCGTAGATGGTGAGCAGGTTCGAGACGCCGGGCTTGGCCTCGCGATCGAACCGCACGGTGCCCTCGTTGTCGGTCACCGCGCGCATGATCTTCTTCGCCGACTTCGCCGGGTCGTCGAGCATCCACAGCACACCGGCGTCGCTCTCGGCCGACTTCGACATCTTGGCCGTCGGGTTCTGCAGGTCGTAGATGCGCGCGGTCTCCTTCTGGATGACCGGGACCGGCACCGTGAAGGTCTCGCCGAACCGCGAGTTGAAGCGCTCCGCGAGGTCGCGGGTGAGCTCGACGTGCTGCTTCTGGTCGTCGCCGACCGGCACGACGTCGGTCTGGTACAGCAGGATGTCGGCGGCCATGAGCACCGGGTAGGTGAAGAGGCCGACGCTGGTCGCGTCGGCGCCGTAGCGGGCCGACTTGTCCTTGAACTGGGTCATCCGTCCGGCCTCGCCGAAGCCGGTGATCGTGCTGAGGATCCAGGCGAGCTCGGCGTGCGCACGGACGTGCGACTGCACGTACAACGTCGACTGCGACGGCTCGATGCCCGCGGCGATGTACTGCGCGGCGGTACGGCGGGTCTTCTCGCGCAGCTCGGCCGGGTTCTGGGCGACCGTGAGGGCGTGCAGGTCCACGACGGAGAAGAACGCGTCATACGAGGTCTGGAGCTCCCGCCACTGCAGGAGCGCGCCGATGTAGTTGCCGATCTGGAGGGAGTCGGCGGAGGGCTGCATTCCGGAGTAGAGGCGAGGCTTGTTCACCCGTCAATCCTATGCGCCCGCGCCGCGGTGCCCGGCGCCGTCGCATCCCCTACGCTGACGTCATGACGGACGGCATGCCCCTGAGACGCGGACAGGTGTTCCTCGACGCCCTGGGCACGGAGGCGGAGCGCCTCCACCCGGAGATCCTCGCGCAGTACCGTGCGCCCGTCTCAGCGGGGCACGCGGAGGGCGTGTTCGCGGTCGCGGGGAGCCGGTTCGGCCGCTGGGCGGCCCTCGCGCGTCCGATCGTGGGACCGGGTCTGCTGGTGCCGACGTCGGGGCGGGACGTGTCGTTCGTGCTGCGCACGACGACCGGGCGCGCGGCGTCGGGCCGCGCAACGCTCGACTCCACCCGCGAGTTCCTCTTCCCCGGTCGGACGGCACGGATCGTGGACCGGCTGACGGTGAGCGTGCAGCCGGGGCTGGTGCGGAATCTCCTCGGCGCCCGTGGCCGCGTGGAGCTCATCGAGGAGTGCAGCGTGACGGCCGAGGGCTTCCTGCGGATGCGCACCGTCCGGGTCGCCCTGCGGCTGTTCGGGCGGCGGTTCGCTCTGCCCGGACCGCTCGGCGTGCGCGTGGACCTCGTCGACGGCTGGGACGCCGAGCACCGCCGGCGCACGATCGACATGCGCGCCCTGAACCCCGTGCTCGGCACCGTGCTGGAGTACCGAGGATGGTACCGGGAGTCGGAGCCGTCGCCCTCCGAGCGGCCGGAACCTGGTCAGTAGGTGTAGTCGACGACGACCGGCGCGTGGTCGCTCCAGCGCTGGTCGTACGCGGCCGCACGGGCCACGTGGTACGCCTGCGCGCGCTCGGCGAGAGCGGGCGTGGCCAGGTGGTAGTCGATGCGCCATCCCGAGTCGTTGTCGAAGGCCTTCCCGCGCATGGACCACCAGGTGTACGGCCCGTCCACCTCGCCGTGGAAGCGACGTCCGACGTCGACCCAGCCCAGGCCCGTGCCGACCGAGCCGTCGACGCCAGTGACCGATGTCCCCGCCTCACCGAGGAAGCGATCGAAGTAGGCGCGCTCGCGCGGCAGGAAGCCGGCCTTGGTGCGGTTGCCGCGCCAGTTCTTGATGTCGAGTTCGCGGTGCCCCACGTTGAGGTCGCCGGTGACGAGGGCGAGAGCGCCGTCGGTGTTCAGGCTCGCCAGTCGAGCCTCGAACGCGTTCAGGAACTTCCACTTCTCGTCCTGCTTCGGGGTGTCGGCCTCGCCGGAGTGCACGTAGGCGCTGACGACGGTGAGCGGACGATCGCCGATCAGGAAGTCGGCCTCGATCCAGCGCCCCTTGGAGTCGAAGTCCTCCGGGCCGAAGTCCGCCCGGGAGGCGAGCGCGGGGAGGCGGCTGGCGATCGCGACGCCCGCTCGCCCCTTGGCCGTGGCCTCGTCGTGCACGAAGGTCCAGCCGGGGAGGGCGGCCTCGATGTGCTCGTCCTGCCCGCGCACCTCCTGAAGGGTGAGGATGTCGATGTCGGCGGCGTCCAGCCACGTGCTCATCCCGTTGCGGGCGGCCGCCCGGATCCCGTTGACATTGACCGAGGCGATACGCAGGTGAGGCATTCCTCCAGCCTAACGAGCACCGCCGACATCGCGGTTCTGACGGTGATCGAGCTCGGAGAGCAGGCGCTGCGCGAGAGGGGAGGTCGGGGGCGCGGGCGGGGGAGCGGAGGCCTCCAGCCGTGCGACCTCGTCCTCCGCCTCGCGGACGGCGTGCCCGGCCGCCCAGGTCCGGTACCACGGGGCCTCGTCGCGCGCGGCCCGGGCGTCGCGCAACCGGATGCGTGCGGCGGAGAGCAGCGTGGCGTGTTCAGCCACCCGCCGCTCGGCCTCCGTCGGCAGCAGGAGCGGGAGGTCGCGGTCCTGGGCGGCGACGGCGATCCACGAGGCGGCGACGAGCATCACCACCCCGTTCACCCGGAACCACAGCAGCAGTCCGACGAAGATCGCGAAGGTCGCCAACAGCGGGTTCGACGGCGTGTAGCTCAGCAGGAACCCGACCCCGAACTGCAGCACCGTCATGGCCGCGCCGCCGAGGAGGGCTCCGGGCCAGATCGTGCCCCAGTGCAGCGAGGTGCCGGTGAGGAAGCGCACCATCGCCGCCAGCGCTCCCGTCAGCAGGACGAATGACACCAGGACGGTGCCGATCCGGATGCTGATGTTGAGGCCGTCCGAGCCGGCATCCCAGCCCAGCAGCGACAGCACCCAGCTGAGGACCGCGGCGCTGGCGGAGCTGAGCGCAGAGCCGACGATGAGTGCGACGCCGAAGATCAGGGCGGCGAGCAGGTCGCGCGCCTTGAGGACGAGGTAGCTGCGCCGGTCGGGCTCGAGGCCGAAGATGTCGCGTACGGCCCGCCGCGAGAAGGTCACCCACCCGATCGCGGTCCAGATCACCGTGCCGAGGGCGATGAGACCGGTGATGCCGAGGAACCCGCTGGTGTTCGACGCGATCTCCTGCACCTGCGCGGGAGTGAAGACGCCGCCCTCGTCGAGGATGAAGTTCGGGATGTAGTTGTTGATGATGTCGATGAGGCCGTTCACGGCCTCCTCACTGCCGCCGAGCCAGAGGCCCGTGATGGCGAACGCGAGGTAGATCGCGGCGAAGATGGCGAACAGCGCCTGGTAGCTCACCCCGGCGGCGAGCAGGAAGCCGTTGTGCTGCAGGAAGTGCCGCCACACCCGCACCGGGAAGAGGCCGAGGGTACGCCGGGTCAGCGCGGTCGCGCGCTCGACCGCGGCATCGAGGCGACCGTCGGTCGCGGAACCGGGCTCGGACACGCCCCCACCCTACCCAAGCGCGGGCCCCGCCTTCGCGCCCCCGGCCTGCCTCCGCGAGAACAGGCGCAGACGCGAGAACAGGCGGCCCCGTCCGGGACCGCCTGTTCTCGCGTGGTTGCCTGCGTCGGCGTGTCAGGGACGACCGCGGAGGACCGCCTGCTTGACCTCGGCGATGGCCTTGGTGACCTCGATGCCGCGGGGGCACGCCTCGGAGCAGTTGAAGGTCGTGCGGCAGCGCCAGACGCCCTCCTTGTCGTTGAGGATGTCGAGACGCACCGCGGCGTTGTCGTCGCGCGAGTCGAAGATGAAGCGGTGCGCGTTGACGATCGCGGCCGGACCGAAGTACTGGCCGTCGGTCCAGAACACGGGGCACGACGAGGTGCACGCGGCGCACAGGATGCACTTGGTGGTGTCGTCGAAGATCTCGCGGTCGGCGATGGACTGCGTGCGCTCCTTGCCCTTCTCCGGCACCGAGTTCGCGACGAGGAACGGCTGCACCTCGCGGTACGACGCGAAGAACGGCTCCATGTCGACGACGAGGTCCTTCTCCAGCGGCAGGCCCTTGATGGCCTCGACGTAGATCGGCTTCGAGATGTCGAGGTCCTTGATCAGCGTCTTGCAGGCCAGGCGGTTGCGGCCGTTGATGCGCATGGCGTCGGAGCCGCAGATGCCGTGGGCGCAGGAGCGGCGGAAGGTCAGCGAGCCGTCGACCTCCCACTTGATCTTGTGCAGGGCGTCGAGCACGCGGTCGGTGGAGTAGAGCTCCACGTCGTAGTCGACCCAGTGCGGCTCGGCGTCGACCTCGGGGTCGAACCGGCGGATGTTGAAGGTGACGATGAAGGACTGGATCCCGGTGTCTTCGGTCGTCTCGGCCGGCGCTTCGGCGATGGCGTTCGACATGCTCAGTACTTCCTCTCCATCGGCGGGTAGTTCAACTCGCCCTTGTCGTTCTTGGTGAAGACGACCGGCTTCCAGTCGAGCTTGATGTGGTCGCTCGGGTCGGAGGAGTGCGGGTCGCCCGTGAGGTACGCCATGGTGTGCTTCATGTAGTTCTCGTCGTCGCGCTTCGGGAAGTCGTCGCGCATGTGTCCGCCGCGGCTCTCCTCGCGGTTCTGCGCGGCGTAGACGACGACCTCGGCGATGTCGAGCAGGAAGCCCAGTTCGACGGCCTCGAGCAGGTCGGTGTTGAACCGGTGGCCCTTGTCGTCGACGTGCACGTTCTTGTAGCGCTCACGGAGCTCCGCGATCACGCCGAGGACGTGCTGCAGCGACTCGTGCGTGCGGAAGACCTGCGCGCCCTTGTCCATCTCGTCCTGCAGCGTCTTGCGGAGGACCGCGATCCGCTCGGTGCCCTGGTTGTTGCGCAGGCCCTCGAGCATGTCGGAGACGAACCCGGCGGGGTTCTCCGGCAGCGGGACGAACTCGGCCGTCTTGACGTACTCGACGGCGTTGCGGCCGGACCGCTTGCCGAACACGTTGATGTCGAGCAGCGAGTTCGTGCCGAGGCGGTTGGCGCCGTGCACCGAGACACAGGCGCACTCGCCGGCGGCGTACAGGCCGGGCACGACGGTGTCGTTGTCCGCGAGCACCTCGCCGTTGTTGTTCGTGGGGATGCCGCCCATGGCGTAGTGCGCGGTCGGCATGACGGGGACCGGCTCGACGACCGGGTCGACGCCCAGGTAGGTGCGGGCGAACTCGGTGATGTCGGGGAGCTTGGTCTCCAGCACCTCGGCGCCCAGGTGCGTGCAGTCCAGCAGCACGTAGTCCTTGTGAGGACCGGCGCCGCGGCCCTCCGCGACCTCCTGGACCATGCAGCGCGCGACGATGTCACGAGGCGCCAGGTCCTTGATGGTGGGGGCGTACCGCTCCATGAAGCGCTCACCGGAGGCGTTGCGCAGGATCGCGCCCTCGCCGCGGGCGCCCTCGGTGAGGAGGATGCCGAGGCCGGCGAGGCCGGTCGGGTGGAACTGGAAGAACTCGAGGTCCTCGAGGGGGAGGCCCTTGCGCCAGACGATGCCGACGCCGTCGCCCGTGAGCGTGTGCGCGTTGGAGGTCGTCTTGAAGATCTTGCCGAAGCCGCCGGTGGCGAAGATCACGGCCTTGGACTGGAAGACGTGCAGCTCGCCCGTCGCGAGGTCGTAGGCCACCACGCCGGCGATCTGGGTCGCGCCCGCCGCGTCCTTCACGGTGATGAGGTCGAGCACGTAGAACTCGTTGAAGAAGTTGATGCCGAGCTTGACGCAGTTCTGGAACAGCGTCTGCAGGATCATGTGACCGGTGCGGTCGGCGGCGTAGCAGGCGCGGCGGACCGGGGTCTTGCCGTGCTCGGCCGTGTGGCCGCCGAAGCGGCGCTGGTCGATCTTGCCCTCGGGGGTGCGGTTGAAGGGGAGGCCCATGTTCTCGAGGTCGATGACCGCGTCGATGGCCTCCTTCGCGAGGATCTCCGCCGCGTCCTGGTCGACGAGGTAGTCGCCGCCCTTCACGGTGTCGAAGGTGTGCCACTCCCAGGAGTCCTCCTCGACGTTCGCGAGGGCCGCCGCCATACCGCCCTGCGCGGCACCGGTGTGCGAGCGCGTCGGGTACAGCTTGGAGATCACGGCCGTCTTCGCGCCGGGGCCGGCCTCGATGGCCGCCCGCATGCCGGCGCCGCCGGCGCCCACGATGACGATGTCGAACTGGTGGTAGTGCACGCCGTCACGGACGACGGAATCCTGCGTCTGGGTAGTCACTTCTCGTTTGCCTCTTCTTCTAGCCCTGCGCCTGGCAGGTCTCCCACAGCGTGCTCGACTCGGTCACACCCAGGCACGGGTCGAACGTGAAGACGACCAGGGTGCCGAGGAGGATGAGCAGGCCCGCGGCCAGGCCGAGGGCCCAGACGAGCGCCTTGCGCGCGGTCGGGTTGGTCACGTAGTCGTTCACGATCGTCCGCATGCCGTTGGCACCGTGGATGAGTGCGAGCCAGAGCATCAGCACGTCCCACCACTGCCAGAACGGGGTGGCGAACTTGCCGGCGATGAAGGCGAAGTCGAGGGCGTGGATGCCCTCGCCGACCATGAGGTTGACGAAGAGGTGGCCGAAGATCAGCACGACGAGCACGACGCCCGAGACGCGCATGAAGACCCAGCCCCACTTCTCGAGGTTGACGCCGCGCTGGCGACGGGCGGGGGCGGCGACGGTCTGGGCGGTCATCAGTGTCCTCCTCCGAAGCCGGCGAACGCGAGCATCAGGTGGCGCGGGACGAAGCCGGCCATGATGATGCCCCACACGAGCAGCACGCCCCAGAAGAGCTGGCGCTGGTACTTGGCGCCCTTCGACCAGAAGTCGACGGCGATGATGCGCAGGCCGTTCATGGCGTGGAAGACGATGCCCGCCACGAGGACGACCTCGCCGATCGCCATGACCGGGTTCTTGTATGTGCCGATGACCGCGTCGTACGCCTCCGGCGACACCCTGATCAGCGCCGTGTCGAGCACGTGCACCAACAGGAAGAAGAAGATGGCGACTCCGGTGATGCGGTGAAGCACCCACGACCACATGCCTTCGCGACCCCGGTAGAGGGTGCCGCGGGGGGTCTTGGACGTGGTTTCCGAAATCGACGGTGTCAAGCGAGCGCTTGTGGACACGGTCGTCCTCCCTGGATCGATGTGTTTCGGTCGCGTGCGCTGCTTCGTCCACATCTGGCCTGGAGGAGGGTCAGGCACGCCCGATCGGTGTCCATCCTATTCCCGCGCGGACGCCCCGGGCGACGAAGGGGAGCCTAAGTCGGGCCCGCCGCTACGCTGGCCTGCATGAGCGAGCCGATCGAAGACTTCTACGCGGTCATCCCTGCCGGCGGCATCGGCAGTCGGCTGTGGCCGCTGTCCCGGGCGGACGCCCCGAAGTTCCTGCACGATCTCACCGGGTCCGGGCATTCGCTGCTGCGCGACACGTGGGACCGTCTGGAGCCGCTCGCCGGTCCGGACCGGATCGCGGTGGTCACCGGGCGCGCGCACCGGGCGGCGGTGGAGGCGGAGCTGCCGGGTATCGCCGACCTCAACGTCTTCCTGGAATCCGAGCCCCGCGAGTCCGCGGCGGCGATCGGGCTGGCGGCGGCCGTGCTGCACCGGCGCAACCCGGACGTCATCATCGGCTCGTTCAGCGCCGACCACGTCATCCGGGGCACGCGGGTCTTCGAGTTCGCCGTCCGCGATGCCGTCGAGGTCGCGAGGGAGGGCTACATCTGCACGATCGGCATCGCGCCGACCGAGCCGGCGGTCGGCTTCGGCTACATCAAGAAGGGGCCGGAGCTGGTCGTCGAGCGCGCCAGGGAGGCGGCCCTCGTCGAGAGCTTCGTCGAGAAGCCGGACCTGGAGACGGCCAAGGCCTACCTCGCCGAGCGCACCTACCTGTGGAACGCGGGCATGTTCATCGCGAAGGCGAGCGTCCTGCTGGACGAGCTCGCGGCGAACGAGCCCGCGCTGCACGCCGGCCTGCTCGAGCTCGCCGAGGCCTGGGACGACCGGGAGCTCCGCGGGCCGGCCGTCGACCGCATCTGGCCGCGGCTGAAGAAGATCGCGATCGACTACGCCGTCGCCGAGCCGGCGGCGCGGCGCGGGCGCCTCGCCGTGGTCCCCGGGCACTTCGACTGGGACGACGTGGGGGACTTCGCGTCGCTGACGAAGCTCATCACGAACGGCCGCAAGAACGACCTCGCCGTCCTCGGACCCCGCGCCAGGGTGCTCACCGACGCGGCCAGCGGCATCCTCGTCAGCCAGACCACCCGGGTGATCAGCCTCGTCGGCGTGCAGGACATCGTCGTGGTCGACACCCCCGACGCGCTCCTGGTCACGACGGTCGAGAACGCGCAGCGGGTGAAGGGCGTGGTGGAGTCGTTGAAACTCAACGGACAGGGCGACGTGCTCTGATGAGCATCGGTCCGTGCTCATCGGCAGGGTTGATTTCAGCTTTGTAACCATTGGCCCGGCCGCCCGGGGCCGACGTGCACGAACGTCGAAACACTAGGTAACTTTGATCGATCCGCGATGGCCGCGGGTTCGTTGAGGGAGGCATCCGTGACCATCTCCACCACCAAGAAGCTGCTCGGCGCGACGGTCGCCGCCGGTGTCGTCTTCGCTCTTGCCGGCTGCGGTCAGGCGCCGACCGACGAGTCCGAGGGCGGATCCGCCCCCGTCGACTCCGACTTCAAGCCCTGCCTCATCTCCGACGCCGGCGGCTGGAACGACAAGTCGTTCAACCAGTCGGCCAAGGAGGGCATGGACAGCGCCGCCGACGAGCTCGGCATCAAGCCGCTGGAGTTCGAGTCCGCGAACGACAACGACTACGCGCCGAACCTGGAGACCGCCGTCTCCGAGGGCTGCTCGCTCATCGTCTCGGTCGGCTTCAAGCTGTCCGCCGCCACGGTCGAGTCCGCGCTCGCGAACCCCGACATCGACTACGCGATCATCGACGACTGGGCCGACAACGACTTCGACGGCACCACCGACGCGCCGAACATCAAGCCCCTCGTCTTCGACACCGCCCAGGCCGCCTACCTCGGTGGCTACGCGGCGGCCGCCTGGTCCGCGGAGGCCGGCGTGAACAAGGTCGGCACCTTCGGCGGGATGCAGATCCCGTCGGTCGCGGTCTTCATGGACGGCTACCAGCTCGGCGTCGAGAAGTACAACGAGGACAAGTCGGCTGACGTCCAGGTCTTCGGTTGGGACGCTGCGACCCAGAAGGGCTCCTTCACGGGCGGCTTCGATGCCAACGACACCGCCAAGCAGACCGCCCAGGGCGTGCTCGACCAGGGTGTCGACGTCATCCTCCCCGTCGGCGGCCCGGTTTACCAGAGCGCCGCAGCGGCGATCAACGACAGCGGCAAGGACACGCTGATGCTCGGTGTCGACAGCGACCTCGCCGTCGCCGACCCCAGCGTCGCCGACATCACGCTCGTCTCGATCATGAAGGCCATCGACGTGGCCGTCCGCGACGCGACGCTCGCGGCCGCCGCCGGCGAGTTCGACCCGGAGCCCTACATCGGCACGCTCGAGAACGAGGGCGTCAAGCTCTCCGGCTTCGGCGACTTCGAGGCGGACCTGCCCGAGGGCCTCATGGACGAGCTGTCCGCTCTGCAGGAGCAGATCATCTCCGGCGACATCACGGTGGAGTCCGAGAACTCTCCCACCCGCTGAGTCGGAGCCGTACCCAGCACGGGGCGAGTGGCGCAGGCTGCCACTCGCCCCGCACTGTGGGCGGCGACGATTCTCCTCGGTGACTCTTCTGGATAAGGTGCAGATATGAAGCTCGAACTTCGCGGCATCACCAAGCGATTCGGCAGCCTCGTGGCGAACGACCACATCGATCTCGTGGTCGAACCCGGTCAGATCCACGCTCTCCTCGGCGAGAACGGCGCAGGTAAGTCGACGCTGATGAACGTGCTCTACGGCCTGTATCAGGCCGACGAGGGCGAGATCCTCCTCGACGACGTCGTGCAGCATTTCCGCGGCCCCGGCGACGCGATGGCCGCCGGCATCGGCATGGTGCATCAGCACTTCATGCTCGTGCCGGTGTTCACGGTGGCCGAGAACGTCATGCTCGGTCACGAGCAGACCAAGGGCCTCGGCACGCTGGACATCGCGAAGGCGCGCGAGCACGTGCGCGCGGTCGCGGCCCGATTCGGGTTCGACATCGATCCGGACGCGGTCGTCGGCGACCTGCCGGTCGGTGTGCAGCAGCGCGTCGAGATCATCAAGGCGCTGTCCCGCGACGCCAAGGTCCTCGTCTTCGACGAGCCGACCGCGGTGCTGACGCCGCAGGAGACCGACGAGCTCATGGCCATCATGCGCCAGCTCCGAGACGAGGGCACCGCGATCGTCTTCATCACGCACAAGCTGCGCGAGGTGCGCGAGGTCGCCGACCGCATCACGATCGTCCGGCTCGGTCGGGTGGTGGGGGAGGCCTCGCCGACCGCCACCAACGCCGAACTGGCCTCGCTGATGGTCGGCCGCGCAGTCGAGCTGACCGTGCACAAGGAGGCTCCGCGGCTGGGCGAGGGCGGCCTGGAGGTCCGCAACCTCCGCGTGCTCACCGCCACCGGAGCCATCGTCGTCGACGACGTCGACTTCACCGTGCGACCCGGGGAGGTCCTCGCCGTCGCCGGTGTGCAGGGCAACGGCCAGACTGAGCTCGTCGAGGCCATCGTCGGCCTCGCCGCACGCGTCGAGGGGAACATCATCCTCGACGGCACCGAGCTCGTGGGCAAGAGCGTCCGCGGCATCCTCGACGCCGGCGTCGGGTTCGTCCCGGAGGACCGCACCGAGGACGGCCTCGTCGCCGGATTCTCGGTCGCCGAGAACCTCATCCTCGACCGCTCAGACGATCCCGCGTTCAGCCGGGCCGGGACGCTGCGCCGCGGCGCCCTGGAGGACTTCGCCAAGGAGCGCATCGCGGAGTACGACATCCGCACGCAGGGCCCGGACACTCCCGCGGGCACCCTCTCCGGAGGCAACCAGCAGAAGGTCGTGATCGCCCGCGAGATGAGCCGGGAACTGCGGCTCTTCGTGGCCGCGCAGCCGACCCGCGGGGTGGACGTGGGCTCGATCGAGTTCATCCACAAGCGCATCATCGAGACGCGGGACGCGGGCATCCCCGTGATCGTCGTCTCGACCGAGCTCGACGAGGTCGCCGCCCTCGCCGACCGGATCGCGGTCATGTACCGCGGCACCATCGTCGGCATCGTCCCCGGTGACACGCCCCGGGAGACACTCGGACTCATGATGGCCGGAGCGGCCGATGCGGAGGTGACCGCGTGAGCGGCGCGACACCCGGTGCAGGAGACGTCACGAAGGGGCTGCCTCCCGAGCAGCTCCCGCCCAGCACGGGCCTCGCGGACGAGGTGCCCCCGCCCCCGCGCGGCAACGTCGTCCTCAAGGAGATCCTCCGCGGCAGCGCGGTCACGACGGTCCTGGCGATCGTCCTCGCGCTCATCGTCGGCGGCATCCTCATCGCGTTCACCAACGAAGACGTGCAGGAAGCCTCCGGGTACTTCTTCAACAAGCCGAGCGACACGTTCGTCGCGGCCTGGAACGCGGTCTACAACGGTTATGAGGCGCTGTTCCGCGGAGCGATCTTCAACGCCCGCGGCGCCGACTTCGCCGCGCAGATCCGTCCGCTCACGAACACGCTGGGCTTCGCGGCCCCGCTGATCGCCGCAGGGCTCGGCGTCGCGCTCGCCTTCCGCGTCGGTCTGTTCAACATCGGCGCCCGCGGTCAGATGCTCGTCGGCGTCGCGGTCGCGGCCCTGCTGACCTTCAACCTCGACCTGCCGATCTGGTTCCACCTCCCCGCCACGCTGCTGGCCGGTATCGCCGGCGGTGCGCTCTGGGGCGGCATCGCCGGTCTCATCAAGGCACGCACGGGCGCGCACGAGGTGATCCTCACGATCATGCTCAACTACATCGCGTACTACCTGCTGCTGTGGATGATCCGCACGCCCGGGCTCCTGCAGAAGCCGGGCACCAACCAGGCGCTCGGCTCGGCCACGCCGGAGAGCGCGCAGTTCCCGACCCTGCTCGGCCCGCAGTTCCCGCTGCTCGACCTCGGCTTCGTCATCGTGGTCATCGCGACGGTGTTCGTGTGGTGGCTCATCGAGCGCTCCTCGCTGGGCATGCGCATGCGCGCGGTGGGGGAGAACCCGCACGCCGCTCGTGCCGCGGGCATCAGCGTCAAGCGCGTCTACGTCTACGCGATGCTCTTCGCGGGCGCCCTCGCCGGCCTCGCCGGGATGAACCAGCTCCAGGGTGCCGTCACCACGGGCGTCACCGAGACCATCGACGCCGGCATCGGCTTCGACGCCATCACGGTCGCCCTCCTCGGGCGCAGCCGCGCGTGGGGGACCTTCGCGGCCGGAATCCTGTTCGGCGCCCTCAAGGCGGGCTCGTTCTCGATGCAAGCGCAGGACATCCCCGTCGACATCGTGCTCGTCGTGCAGTCGCTCGTCGTGCTGTTCATCGCCGCGCCGCCGCTGCTGCGCACGGTGTTCTTCCTCCCCAAGTCCGACGCAGAGAAGGCGGCCAAGGCGAGAGCCAAGGCTGCGAAGAAGGCGGTGACGGCATGATGTCGCTCGTGCAGACCGAAGCCGCCGACGGCACGGTGCAGCTCGCCACCGTCCGGGAGCGCCACCTCAAGGCGCCGATCAGCCTCGCGGTGGTCACCGCGCTGCTCGCGGTGCTCTTCCTCGCCGTGCCGCGGAGCGGTATCAGCACCTTCCGGCTCGGCGACCGCACGTCGGCCTTCGAGCTTCCCGACGTGGGGCTGCCCACCGCGCCGACCTTCTGGGTGGTCTTCGCCGTGCTCGTCGTCCTCACGGTCGGGGCCTTCCTCCGGGCATGGACGTACCGCGCCCCGTCGATCTGGCTCATCGTGGCGTACGGCGTGCTCGCGGTGTTCGCGTTCCTCGTCTGGGCCGCGGCCGGGGGCCTCGTCCCCATCACGAGCCTCCTCTTCGGTGCCGTGTCGCTGTCGGTGCCGCTCGTGTTCGGCGCGCTCGGCGGTGTCATCGGCGAGCGGGCCGGTGTCGTCAACGTGGCCATCGAGGGGCAGCTGCTCCTCGGCGCGTTCTCGGCGGCGCTGCTGTCCAGCATCACCGGCAACGCCTTCGTGGGCCTCATCGGCGCCATGATCGGCGGCGTTCTCGTCGCGAGCGTGCTGGCGGCGTTCGCGATCAAGTACCTCGTCGAGCAGGTCATCGTCGGTGTCGTCCTCAACGTCCTCGTCACCGGCCTCACCGGCTTCCTCTACGGCGCGCTCCTCGCCCCGAACGAGGCCGAGCTGAACACCCCGGTGCGCTTCTCCCGCATCGAGATCCCGGTGCTGAGCGACATCCCGATCATCGGTCCGGTGCTGTTCAACCAGACCTTCATCGTGTACCTCATGTTCATCACCGTGGCCGTCGTCGCGTGGGGCCTGTACCGCACCAAGTGGGGCCTGCGCCTCCGCGCCGTGGGCGAGCACCCGCAGGCGGCCGACACGGTCGGCATCCGGGTCAACCCGACGCGGTTCTGGAACGTGCTGCTTGCGGGCGCGATCGCCGGCATCGGCGGCGCGTACTTCACCCTCGTCTCGGTCCCGCAGTTCGGCAAGGAGATGACGGCCGGGCTCGGCTTCATCGCCCTCGCCGCGGTGATCTTCGGACGCTGGGACCCGATCCGCGCGACGCTCGCCGCCCTGCTCTTCGGCTTCGCGACGAACCTGCAGAACCTGCTCTCGATCCTGAAGACGCCGATCCCCGGCGAGTTCATGCTCATGCTGCCGTACGTGGTCACGCTGCTCGCGGTCGCCGGGTTCGCCGGACAGATCCGGGGTCCTGCCGCCAGCGGCAAGCCGTACATCAAGTCGTAGAACCCGCAGGGAAGAAGGAACCATCACCATGACGGACATCGACTGGGACGAGCTGCGCCAGGTCGCCGCGGAGGCCATGACCAAGGCGTACGCGCCGTACTCCCGCTACCGCGTGGGTGCGGCGGCTCTCGTCAGCGACGGGCGGATCGTCGCCGGCTGCAACGTCGAGAACGCCTCGTACGGCGTCACGCTGTGCGCGGAGTGCGCGCTCGTGGGCGACCTGTTCATGTCCGGCGGCGGCCAGCTCGTCGCCTTCGTGTGCGTGAACAACGACGGCGAGACGATCATGCCGTGCGGCCGGTGCCGGCAGCTGCTGTTCGAGCACGCCGTACCCGGAATGCTGCTGGAGACGGTCTCCGGCATCCGCACGATCGACGAGGTGCTGCCCGATGCGTTCGGGCCGCGCGCCCTTCGACAGGCTCAGGGACCCGAGGGAGAAGGACGATGAGTGTGGAGCCGTTCGACGCGGTCGATGTGATCCGAGCCAAGCGCGACGGGGGCGTCGTGCCCGAGCCGGCCCTGCGCTGGATGGTGGATGCGTACACGCGCGGCTATGTGTCCGACGCGCAGATGGCCTCCTTCGCGATGGCGATCTTCCAGCGCGGCATGGAGCGCGACGAGATCCGCGTCCTCACCGATGCGATGATCGCGTCGGGGGAGCGGATGAGCTTCGCGACCCTCGGCAAGAAGACCGTGGACAAGCACTCCACGGGCGGCGTCGGCGACAAGATCACCCTGCCGCTGGCCCCGCTCGTCGCCTCGTTCGGCGTGGCGGTCCCGCAGCTCAGCGGCCGCGGCCTCGGCCACACCGGCGGAACGCTCGACAAGCTGGAGTCCATCCCCGGCTGGCGCGCGGCGCTCAGCAACGAGGAGATGTTCGCGCAGATGCAGGGTGACGTCGGGGCCGTGATCTGCGCCGCGGGCTCTGGTCTCGCTCCCGCCGACAAGAAGCTCTACGCGCTCCGCGACGTGACGGGCACGGTGGAGGCCATCCCGCTGATCGCCTCCAGCATCATGTCGAAGAAGATCGCCGAGGGGACCGACGCTCTCGTCCTGGACGTGAAGTTCGGCTCCGGCGCCTTCATGCAGGACATCGACCGCGCCCGCGAGCTCGCCCGCACGATGGTCGCGCTCGGCACCGACTCCGGCGTCGCCACCACGGCGCTGCTGACCGACATGAACGTCCCGCTGGGCCGCGCGATCGGCAACGCCAACGAGGTCCGCGAGTCGGTCGAGATCCTCGCCGGCGGGGGACCCGCCGACGTACGGGAGCTGACCATCGCTCTCGCCAGGGAGATGCTCGCCCTGGCCGGCCGGCCCGATGCGGACGTGGAGGCGGCACTGGACGACGGCCGCGCCATGGACACCTGGAAGGCGATGATCCGCGCGCAGGACGGCGACCCCGAAGCGGCCCTCCCGGTCGCGCGGGAGACGCACGTCGTCACGGCGCCCGCGGACGGCGTCGTGACCCGGATGGACGCGCTCCCCTTCGGCATCGCCGCGTGGCGTCTCGGCGCCGGCCGCGCGCGGGCCGAGGACCCGGTGATCTTCGAGGCGGGCATCGACCTGCACGCGAAGCCGGGCGACCGGGTCGCCGCCGGGCAGCCGCTGTTCACCCTGTCGGCGGCGGACGAGGCGCGCTTCCCACGGGCCATCGAGGCTCTCGAAGGGGCCTGGGAGCTCGGCGACGACGCGCCGACCGTGGGGCCGATCGTCCGCGAGCGCATCACGGCGTGAGGCCCGGGCGCTAGCCTGGACGGACACCCCGCGACCGAGAGGATCCCCATGTCGATCGATGCGAACGGCGACGTCGCCATCCAGGGCGTCTCCCTGCGGAGTCTGCCGAAGGTGTCGCTGCACGACCACCTGGACGGCGCCGTGCGTCCGGCCACGATCATCGAGCTCGCCGACGCGATCGGTCTCGACCTCCCGGCCTCCGACCCGGCGGCGCTCGGCTCCTGGTTTGCGAAGAAGAGCGACGCAGGGTCGCTGGGGGAGTACCTGAAGACCTTCGAGCTCACCACCGCGGTCATGCAGACCCGGGAGGGACTGACCCGCGTGGCGCGCGAGTTCGTGCAGGACCTCGCGGCCGACGGCGTCATCTACGGCGAGGTGCGCTGGGCGCCGGAACAGCACCAGGCCGGCGGGCTCTCGCTGGAGGACGCCGTCGAGGCCGTGCAGCAGGGGATCGAGGAGGGCGAGGATGCGGCGGACCGGGACGGTCGCAGCATCCGCGTCGGACAGCTCCTGACCGCCATGCGGCACACCGACCGCGCCAGGGAGATCGCCGAGCTCGCTGTGGACTTCCGCGGACGGGGTGCCGTCGGCTTCGACATCGCCGGACCCGAGGACGGCTTCCCGCCGTCGGACCACCGCGCGGCATTGGACTACCTCGCCGAGAACTTCTTCCCAGTGACCGTGCACGCGGGGGAGGCGGCGGGTCTCGCCTCGATCCGCTCGGCCCTGCTGGACGGTCGTGCGCTCCGCCTCGGACACGGCGTCCGCATCGCGGAGGACCTCGAGGTCGTCACGCAGGAGGGCGACGAGGTGCAGGTGCGCTTCGGCGACCTCGCGCGCTGGGTGCGCGACCGGGAGATCCCGCTGGAGCTCTCCCCGTCGTCGAACCTGCAGACGGGTGCGGTCGCCGCGTGGGGCACGACGCTCGCCGATCACCCCTTCGACCTGCTCTACCAGCTCGGCTTCGCGGTGACCGTGAACGTGGACAACCGCACCATGAGCGCCACCTCGCTCACCAGGGAACTGGCGCTGCTCGTGCAGACCTTCGAGTACGACCTCGACGACCTCGAGGCCTTCCAGTTCAACGCCGCCGCCGCGGCCTTCCTCCCCGTCGAGGAACGGGAGGAACTGGTGGAGATGATCGCCGAGGGATTCGACGCCTGATCGTGGCTTCCGGGGGGAAGAACCGACGATCACGCACGGCAGCCGTCATCGGCTCCGCCGTCGGCGTCCTGCTCATCGCGGGAGGCGTCGCCGCCTTCGCCGGGATGGATCGGGCGCCGGAGAACCCGGCCGGGAAGGCACAGTCCGCGCCGATCGCGCATCCGCTGACGCCGGCGCAACAGCTCGTGGCCGACGCGGATGATCCTCGTGCGTGTGCCGTGATCTTCCACGGGGAAGGCGCTCCGACCGAGCCGGCCCTCCAGCTCCAGGAGGGGCTGTACCAGGGGCTGCCGATCCCGCAGCTCGACGGGCGGGTGTTCGCGGGCTGGTACACCAGTGCGGAGGCTGCCGCTGCCCTCACCGTTGACGACAGGGTGAACGGCGCAGACCCCGTCGTATGCGTCGATCAGCAGATGGAACTCTTCGCGGCCTGGAAGACGCCGGAGGAGAACGCCGCCGAGGGCGTGCGCGTCCCGATCCTGATGTATCACCAATTCACGGCGAAGCCCGAGGGCGAGAAGGGGTGGCTGCGCGGCAACTACGCGTACATCGGAGACTTCGAGGCGCACATGGCGCACATCGCGAGCACCGGCTTCTATCTGCCGACCTGGGACGAGCTCAGCGCGTTCATCGACGGGCGGCTCTCCCTCCCGGCGCGGAGCGTGATCATCACCGACGACGATGCCGATCAGACGTGGTTCGATCTCGCGGTGCCGGTGGTGGACGCGCATCGGCTCCTCAGCACCTCGTTCATGGTCACGGCCTACCGTCAGGACCCCGCGCCCTCGCCGTGGGTCCAGCGGCGCTCGCACACCCACGACATGCATCAGGCCGGAGACGACGGCAAGGGACGCATGGTCAACTGGACCCCCGATGAGATCGCCGCCGATCTCATCACGTCGGGGGACGTACTCGGCGTCCGCGAGGTGGTGGCCTACCCGTTCGGCCACTATGACGACACGGCGAAGGAGGGCGTCCGCCAGGCCGGCTACGAGCTGGCGCGGACCATCGATCCCGGGTACGTGGTGATCGGGACGGACAAGCTGGCCCTCCCCGTCGTGCGCATCGACTACGGAATGGGCCTGGATGCCCTGGTGTCGCGCATCGGGTGACCCCGCACGAGGCGCGAGGATGAGGGCATGCCCGCTTCCGTCTTCCTCGCCGGTCCCGCCTCCTGGAACCGCATGGTCCTCCTCGACCGGCTCCCCGAGCCCGTGCCGCACATGCAGTTCGCGCAGGCGAGCTGGGAGACGGTCGGCGGCACGAGTGCGGGCAAGGCGCTGAGCCTGACGGCGCTCGGCCGATCCGTCGTGCTGCATGCCGTCGCCGGGGAGGACGAGGAGGGGCTCCGGGTGCGTGCGGCACTGGAGGCGGCCGGGGTGGTCGCGCAGTGGACGGACGGAACCACGGAGCGACACCTCAACCTCATGACGGCGCAGGGCGACCGGGTGTCGCTGTACCTCTCCACTCCGACGGAGACGACAGGCACGGACGACGCCGCGCACGCCGCCGGGATGGCCGCGGCCGACGCCATCGTGCTCGATCTGGCCGCCGAGCCGCGGCGGCTGCTCCCGCTCGCGGTGGCCAGTGGCACGCCCCTCTGGGTCGATGTGCACGACTATGACGGCGTCGACGGGTACCACCGGCCGTTCCTGGAGGCGGCCGCGGCGGTCTTCTGCAACGCGGATCGGCTGACCGCGCCGGTGGAGTTCCTCCGCGCCGTCGTCGCGGAGGGAGCGGCGTTCGCCGTGTGCACGCTCGGCGCGGAGGGAGCGGTCGCGGTCGGAGCGGACGGCGCCGAGCTGCGGGTGCCCGCGCTGCCGACCACCGTCATCGACACCAATGGCGCGGGCGACGCGTTCCTGGCCGGAGTCCTCGACGCGCGGCTGGCGGGGGCGGACCTGGCATCGGCGCTCTCGGCGGGTGCGCGCTCGGCGGCCGGAGTGCTGACCACCCGGCACCTGCATCCGCTGCTCGACCCCATCCTCGGGGATCCGCGGGCGGCCTAGGGAGCGACCTGCTCCAGGAAGCCGCCGACGACCTCGGTGATCTCGGCGTGCATCTCGTCGTCGTCGATGGTCGGGGTGCCGTCACCGGACTGGGGCCCGTAGTCGCCGAAGGAGGCGTGGGAGGCGCCGTCGATCTCGACGAACTCGGCGTCCGCGGGGAGCTCGGAGCGGGCGTCCGCGATCTTCTCGGGCGTGGAGAGGCCGTCCTCGGTGCCGGAGACGCTGAGCACCGGGAGGTCGGTTCCGGCGAGGTCGGTCGCGCAGTAGGAGGCGAAGAGGACGAGGGCATCGGCGTCCGTCGCGAGCTGACAGGCGCGCACCCCGCCGAGGGAGTGGCCACCCACGGCCCAGGTGTCCACGTCGGGCGCGGCGCTCGTGAACGAGCCGAGGCCGCGGGGATCGAAGAAGGCGAGGTGGAGCCAGGGCCGCGTGATCACGACCGTGGTGCCCTCCTCCGCGATCCCCTGGAGGATCGAGGCGTAGGCCCACGGGTCGACCTTCGCCCCCGGGATGAAGACGAGTCCGCGGTCCGAGGCGCCGTCCGCCGGCTCCAGGACGATGCCTTCCTCGGCATCGGTCACCGTGATCGCCGGATTCTCCCGGACGGCGGCGAGCGGTTCGGGCTCCGCGGGCATGACGCCGACCTGGCTCCACACGAGGATCCCGCCGACGGCGAGGAGGAGGACGATCACCACACTCCACAGGACTCGTCTCAGGACGCGGCGTCGGGGCTTCTGCTGCACAGCAGCAACGCTACTCCCGCCCGGACGCCGCGTCCTCTCAGCCGGCGAGTGCCGCCTGGCGGAGTGCCACGGCGTCGCGGACGTCGGGGAAGAGCGGGTGCTCCGCATCGAGGCCCGTGGTGCGGACGGTGAAGCCTGCCGGGTCTTCGGAGCGGAGGAGCGTCTGCAGCTCGACCGCCTGCTCGTCGGCAGGGTCGTCGAACTCCAGCGCGGCGGCGACGGCAGCCACGAGCGCGTCCGTCGACAGCCCGTGCTCGGCGGCCATCGCCGCGGGACCGATGAAGCGCTCGTGCCGGGAGATCTTCCGCAGCGGCTGCCGGCCGACGCGCTGCACCGTGTCCACCAGCGCGGGATTGCGGAACCGCTCGAGGATGGTCGCGCGGTACTGCGCAAGCTCCGCAGGATCGAGACCGTGTTCGACGACCAGCACCGCCGAGGTCTCCTCCAGGGCGGCGGAGACCTGCGCGGCGATCGCCTCGTCCGCGAGGGCGTCTGAGATCCGCTCGATGCCCGCCCGTGCACCGAAGTACGCGGTGGCGGCATGACCGGTGTTCACCGTGAAGAGCTTGCGCTCGATGTACGGAGCGAGGTCGTCGACGAAGTGGGCGCCGGGGATGCGCGGCGGGGTGTCGCCGAACGGCAGGGCCTCGATCGCCCACTCGAAGTACGGCTCCACCGTGACGTCGATGCCGCCGCCCTCCGGCTGGGCGGGCACGATCCGGTCGACGGCGGTGTTCGCGAACACGGCGCGGCCGAGCAGCGTATCGGCGTCCGGCCCCGCCGCGGCGACGATCTCCTGCCGCAGCTGATCGGTGGCGCCGATGGCGTTCTCGCAGGCCATCACCTGCAGCGGCGCGGCCTCCGGGGAGCGCAGCGCGAGTCCGGCGACGATCGACGGGGCGACGAACCGCAGCACGGTGGGGCCCACGGCGGTCGTGACGACGTCGGCCGTCGCCACCTCCTCCGCCACCACGGCCGGGTCCGTGCGGCTGTTCACCGCACGGAACCCGGAGACGACGTGGTCGGTCCCTCCGGGGCCGGCTTCGTGCACGGTGTACGAGTCCGCCCGGTCGATCGCCTCCACGAGCGCGTCCGCGACGTCGCTGAACACGACCTCGTAACCGCCCTCGTGCAGGAGCAGGCCGACGAAACCACGCCCGATGTTGCCCGCCCCGAAGTGGACCGCCTTCATCCCTCGTTCACCTCCGAGAGGAGAGCGAACAGCTCGTCCGGCGTCGCCGCCGCTTCCAGCCGGGCGACGTCGTCCTCCTCGGAGAAGAGGATCGCGATGCGCGACAGGATGTCGAGGTGCTCGTCGCCGACACCGGCGATGCCGATCACGAATCGCGCCTGCTCGCCGTCCCAGTCGACGCCGCCGTCGTAGCGGACGACGGAGAGGGCCGAGGCGAGGATGGCGTCCTTCGCCTCATTCGTGCCGTGCGGGATGGCCAGGCCGTTTCCCATGTACGTCGACACCGTCTCCTCGCGCTGGCGCATCGCGTCGACGTACGCCGGGGTCACCGCACCGGCGGCGAC
The DNA here is from genome assembly GCF_001595495.1 of Microbacterium sp. CH1. Lineage (NCBI taxonomy): Bacteria > Bacillati > Actinomycetota > Actinomycetes > Micrococcales > Microbacteriaceae > Microbacterium > Microbacterium sp. CH1. The sequence goes on from NZ_LOSO01000018.1 coordinate 286,549, forward strand.
GAGGATGTCCGTCGCCTCCTGGAGGGCGTCGTCGCGCGACGCGCCTCCCGGGTGGATGCGGACCTGCTCGGCAGTGAGAACGCTCATTCTTCGTCCTTTCGCTGTTCCTTGACCATCTCGACGACCTCGTCGTACTTCGGCGAGTTCATGAAGTTGTCCACCGACACGTGCAGGGAGTCCGGCGACTTCGCCGTGGCCCGGTCGGTGAGCTGCTGCTGCGTGATGACCACGTCGGCGGCGCCGTCGAGGTTGGCGATGGCGGCGTTGGTGACGGTGACGCCCTCGATACCGGCCTTCTTCAGCTTGTTGCGGAGCACGCTGGCACCCATGGCAGAGGAGCCCATGCCGGCGTCGCACGCGAACACGATGGTCTCGATCGGGGCCGCCGCGACCGCGGTGGTCGCGGGAGCCGGCGTGGCCTCCGGCGCCGTCGTCGCGGTCGAGGTGCGCAGGGCGTCCATCGCCGCGGACGACTTGCCCTTGTTCGCCTCGGTCTGCGCGATGGCCGCGCCGAACGCGTCGCCCTCGGCGGCGATATCGCGCTTCCGCGAGGCCCGCAGGATGACGCCGGTGATGAGGAACGTCACGGTCGCCGCGATGATGACCGACAGGTAGACGACGAGGAGGTTGGCGACGCCGGGCCCGATGGCCGCGGCGGTCACGGCGATGATGCTGCCCGGGGCCGCCGGGAAGGCGAGCCCGCCGCCGAGGACCATGTTGGTCGTCACACCGGCCGCTCCACCCGCGATGAGCGCGAGGATCGTGGTCGGCTTGCTGAGCGCGTACGGGAAGTAGATCTCGTGGATGCCGCCGAAGAACTGGATGATGGCGGCACCGGGAGCGGAGGCCTTCGCCGCGCCGACCCCGAAGAAGGTGAAGGCGAGCAGCAGACCGAGGCCGGGGCCGGGGTTCGCCTCGATGAGGAAGAGGATCGACTTGCCCGTCTCCGCGGCCTGCTCGATCCCCAGCGGGGTGAACACGCCGTGGTTGATGGCGTTGTTGAGGAACAGCACCTTGGCCGGCTCGACGATGATCGACACGAGCGGCAGCAGGTTGAGCGAGACGAGCCAGTCGACGGCGGCGCCCAGCGCGGCGCTGATGCCGAGCATGACCGGGCCGAAGGCGAAGAACCCGACGATGGCGAGGATCATGCCGAGGATGCCGGCGGAGAAGTTGTTGACGAGCATCTCGAAGCCGGGGCGGATCTTGCCGTCCCACAGCTTGTCGACCTGCTTCATGATCCACGCGGCGATCGGGCCCATGATCATGGCGCCGAGGAACATCGGGATGTTCGTCCCGACGATCACGCCGACGGTCGCGATCGTGGCGACCACGCCGCCGCGCTCGCCGTAGACCATGCGTCCGGCCGTGTTCGCGATCAGGAGGGGCAGCAGGTAGGTGACCATCGGGCCGACCAGGCCCACGTAGGCCAGGATGTTGCCGTCCGCGCCTTCGGCGACCGCGGTCATCGCGCCCTGCCAGCCGAGGACGGCGGAGTCGCCGCCGCCGCCGATGATCTCGGCGACGCCGGCCCAGTGCCAGCCGAACGGGCTCTCGGCCCCGAAGAAGCCCTTCGGGATGAAGAGCATCGTGATGAAGCCCCAGGCGATGAAGGCCGCGATGTTCGGCATGATCATGCCGGAGAGGAACGTGCCGAAACGCTGCACGCCCACGCGGAGGCCACCGGGGGCGGTGGCGGCGGGTGACGTCGTCGTCATGATGTGGTCTCTTTCTGATGAGGGGGGAGTGCCGCGGCGAGGGCCGCCGCAGCGGTGCGGGCGGAGGGGGCGTCGTCCGCGCCGAGCGCGGCTTCTGCGAGGCGGAGGGCATCGTCGCGAGTCCGGGCGGCGAGCGCCTGGCGGACGTCCGCGAGGGCCGACGGCGCCATGGAGAGGCTCGTCGCACCGAGCCCCACGAGGACGACGGCGAGCAGCGGGTCGGCCGCGGCCTCGCCGCAGATGCCGACCGGCTTGCCGAGACGGGCGCCGGCCGCGCCGACCTCGCGCACCAGGCGCAGCACCGCGGGGTGCCAGGGGTCCTGGAACGACGCGACGGAACCGAGCAGCCGGTCCGCGGCCATCGTGTACTGGGTGAGGTCGTTGGTGCCGATCGACGCGAAGTCGGCGTGCGCGAGCACCCGGTCGGCGAGCAGGGCGCTGGAGGGCACCTCGACCATGACGCCGGCCGTCTTCAGCCCGTACTCGCGGGCGAGGCCGGTGAAGTACACGGTCTCCTCGACGGTGGCCACCATGGGTGCCATGACCCACAGGTCGGCGTCGGTCGCGGCGTCGGCCTCGGCCAGCGCGGTCAGCTGCTCGCGGAGGATGTCCTCGCTCGCGCGGAGTGCGCGCAGGCCGCGCAATCCCAGGGCCGGATTCTCCTCGTGTGCGTCGTTGAGGAAGGCCAGCGGCTTGTCGGCCCCCGCGTCGAGCATCCGCACGACGACCTTCTTGCCGGGGAAGGCCTCCAGGAGCTCGCGGTAGGCGTCCCGCTGCTGGGCGACCGTCGGCGCCTGCGACGCGGAGAGGAATAGGAACTCCGTCCGGAACAGGCCGACGCCCTCGGCCCCCCGCGCGACCGCGTCTGCGGCGTCGGCAGGCTTCCCCAGGTTCGCGAGCAGCGCGACCGGCGTGCCGTCGGCGAGCGCGCCGGGGGTGAGCGGGGCGTCGTCGGCGGCACGGCGGGCGGCGGCGCGCTCGGCGGCGCGGGCGCGCTCGTCATCGGTCGGCTCGCGGGTGATGACACCCGCGGCCGCGTCGACGATCACGGTCTCCCCGGTCGTCAGTGCGTGCCCGTCGCCGACGCCGACCACGGCCACGATGCCCTTCTCCCTGGCGAGGATCGCCGTGTGGGAGGTCGGGCCGCCGTCGGTGGTGACGAGGGCGAGCACCTGGTCGAGGTTCAGCAGCGCGGTGTCGGCGGGCGCGAGGTCACGCGCCACGAGGACGAACGGGTGCCCAGGGTCGGGCACGCCGGGGGCCTCCACGCCGCGCAGCCGGGCGAGCACCCGCTGCGCGATGTCGTCGAGATCCGCGGCGCGCTCGCCGAGGTACCCGCCGACGGCTTCGAGCGTGGCCCGGAAGCCCGCGAACGCGTCGTGCACGGCCCACTCCGCGGTGGCGCCGGCATCGATCCTGCTGTCGACCTCGTCCTGCAGGGTGGGGTCCTCGGCGATCATCGCCTGCGCCTCGAGCACCTCCTGCGCCGCGCCACCGGCGGCCTCGCCGCGCTGGGTCAGCTCCTGCGCAACGACGGCGACGGCCTCGCGGACCCGCGCACGCTCGGCATCCGCCCCCGCGGTGCTCGGCGTGTTCTCGGGCGCGGGCAGCGCCTCGGTCATGCGGACGACCGGTCCCTGCGCGACGCCGAGACCGATGCCCACCCCTCGCAGCGCGCTCATCCGGCGGCGTCCTGGTCGTGGTCGGTGGTCAGCAGCTCGGTGAGCGTGTCCAGGACCCCCTCTGCGCCGTCGCCGTCGGCCGTGAGCGTCACGTAGTCGCCGTGCTCGATGGCCAGGGCGATCACCCCGAGGATGCTCGCGGCGTTGACGGGCTTGCCGGAGTCCTTGGCGATCGTGACCGCGAGGCCGGAGTCCTTCGCGGCCTGCGCGAAGATCTTGGCGGGCCGGGCGTGCAGTCCATGCGAGGAGCCGATGCGGACGGTGCGGGTGGCGGTCATGGTGTTCCTTTCGGGGCCCCGCCGGCAGCGGCGAGGGTCGACTGGGCGAGGAGAAGCGTGCGGCCGCCGTCGCGATCGGCGAACACGTCATCCGGCAGGACCGCGACGGGCGCGCGGGTCAGGTCGCGGATGGCGCCGAGGCGCTCGCGGAGGTGCGGACCCACGAGGACGAGGTCGTGCCCTCCGAGGGAGACGGTGCTCTCGACGCCGGCGTCCGCGTCCCAGTCCAGTCCCGCCGCGGCGGCGGCGGTGCGCAGGCGCTGGGCGACGAACGTGCTCGACGCGCCGGCGCCGCAGACCACGAGAATCCTCATCGATGTCACCTTCCTGAGAACAGTCTGGGAAACCGGTCCGGGGTGGCACCAACACGTTCTCTTCCGCCCCTGCGGAACCCTGCTCGCCGCGCCCCTGTCGCCGGAGGCTGTCATCATGGAGAGCAGTCGGACAGTGCCGTCAGCACGGGAACTCGGAGGGATCATGTCGCGCCAGCGCCAGGACCAGCTCCTCGCCGCCCTGCTGCGCGAGGAGGGCTGGGCGACCGCGGGCACGCTGGCCGACCTCCTCGGCGTGACGCCCCGCAGCATCCGTTCCTACGTCGCGGCCCTGAACGCCCGCACGCCCGGCGCCGCGGTCGTCGAGTCCGGCCCGGCGGGCTATCGGGCGGGCCCCGGCGCCCGCGGTGCGCTCCGGGTGCGGCAGGGCGGCGACTCCGCGCCCCGCGAACGGCTGCACGCCCTGGTCCGGCTGCTGCTGGACGCGGAGGAGGGGATCGACGTCTTCGACACCGCGGACGCCCTGCATGTGAGCGAGGCGACGCTGGAGGCGGATCTCGTGCGCGTCCGCGGGCTCCTCGACGGCACCGACCTCACGCTCGAACGGGCCCGCGAGCGGGTGCGGCTCCGCGGAGACGAGGCCGCCCAGCGCCGGCTGCTCAGCCGCCTCGCGCACGACGAGATGGACGACGCCTCGTTCCACCCCGAGATCTTCCGGCGGGCCCTCTCCGGCACGGCAGTGGACGCGCGGGCGGTGGGACCCTTCAAGTCCGCCCTGGTGGGAGAGCTCGGCGAGCTGGGCTACTACGTCAACGAGCTCGCGATCGCCGACGTCCTGCTGCACATCGCGATCGCCGCCGAGCGGGTGGCCGCCGGGCGCGCCCTCGACGCGCCGCCGGTGGGAGCCCGACCGGAGATCCCGCGGGTGGGCGCGGTGATCGCCCGCCTCGCGGCCGAGCACTTCACCGTGGTCCTGGGCGAGGGCGACAGCGGTCACCTCGCCTCCCTGGTCCTCACCCGGATCGTCGCCCCCGGCGGCGAGGCGGCGCAGGAGCTCGCCCGCAGCGGCGTCGCCCCGGACGTGGAGACGGCGGTCCGGGCGGAGATCGCGCGGGCCGCGGAGGACTACCGTGTCGACCTCGTCGACGAGACCTTCGTGCTCCGTCTCGCGCTGCACGTGCAGAACCTCCTGCGCCGCGCCGAGGAGAGCGCCCTCACCCGCAACCCGCTGACCCGCTCGCTGAAGACGACCTACCCGATGATCTTCGAGGTCGCGGTGTCGATCGCGAGCGGCCTGCACGACCGCCTCGGCACGCCCATCCACGACGACGAGATCGCCTACATCGCCATGCACGTCGGGGGACGGCTGGAACGGAGCCGCAAAGCGGAGTCCATCCTCACCGCGACCATCGTCTGCCCCGGCTACTACGAGCTCCACGAACTCCTGCGCTCGAGCGTGGACCGTTCGCTGGGCTCCGCGATCGAGGTCACCAGCGTCGTCACGAACGTCGACCCGGACTGGGCGTCGTTCGACACCGACCTCGTGCTGAGCACGATCGAGCCCGAGGCCTCGGGTGACCGGTTCGTGCGCATCCAGCCGTTCCTCACGGACGCGGACGTCGACCGCATCCAGCAGGCCGCCGGGCGCCTGCGCCGAGGGCGGCGGCTGGCACGGCTCCGAGAGGAGCTCGCGCGCTACTTCCACCCCGACGCCTTCGTGCATCCTCTTCCGGACGACGGGGAGGAGGCCATCATCCGGCGGCTCGGCGCGCCGCTCGTGCGAGCCGGCCTGATCGGCGACGACTACGTGGAGAACACGATCGTCCGGGAGCGCATGTCCTCCACGGCGTTCACCGACGCGCTGGCCGTGCCGCATGCGCTGCAGATGACCGCGGCCCGCACGGCGATCGCGCTCGGCGTGGCGGAGGGGTCGGCGGCCTGGGGCGAGGGACGCGTACAGGTCGTCGCGCTGGCCGCTTTCAGCGAGAGCGACCGCGCCGCCTTCCAGACCGTGTTCGAGCAGCTCGTGGAGGTGTTCAGCGAGCGCGAGAGCGTGCAGCGGATCGTCCGGCGCAGCGCGACCTTCGAGGGCTTCCTCGACGAGCTCGTCGCCGTGATCGACGGCTGAGGCTCAGGCGTCGGGGGCCAGCACCAGGGCGAGCTGGTCGAGGACGCTCTCCGATGCCGGGCCGGCCGGCGTCTCCAGCGTCACGGCGTCTCCGGGGGCGAGGGCGAGGTCCATCACCGCAAGGACGCTGCGCAGATCCACCGCAGCGCCGTCCGCGGTGCGCAGCGTGACCGGGAGCTCGTGCGCCTGCGCGAGGCGCACGAGCTCCGCGACCGGTCGTGCGTGCACGCCGTTGTGGGCGCTGACGACGACGTGGCGGACGGGCATGGTCAGGAGCGCTCGTCCAGGAGGACCCGGACGCCCGCCTCCAGCTCGGCGACGGCCGTTGCGGCCGCCTCGGCGGAATCACCCGTGGCGTCGATGTACACCTTGAGCTTCGGCTCCGTGCCGCTCGGCCGGACGATCACCCGTGAGCCGTCCGAGAGCCGGTACCGCAGCACGTCTCCGGAGGGCTGCCCCGGGGCGCTCTGCAGCAGGTCCTCGGCCGACGCGATCGAACGCCCCGCGATCTGCGTGGGCGGAAGCGAGCGCAGCGACAGCATCACCGTGCCGATGAGCGACAGATCCGCCACCCGCACCGACACCTGCGCGCTCGCGAAGTGCCCGTACGTGTCGCCGACCTCGCGGACGAGATCGGCGAGGGTGAGCCCGCGCTCCTGGGCTTCGGCGGCCAGGCCGAGCACGGCGACCGCGGCGGAGATGCCGTCCTTGTCGCGCACGGTCTCGGGGTTGACGAGGTAGCCCAGGGCCTCCTCGAAGCCGAAGACGATGCCCGGCGCCCGGGAGATCCACTTGAAGCCGGTGAGCGTCTCGTGGAACTCCAGCCCGTGCTGCGCGGCGATGGCGCCGAGCCCGGGGGAGGAGACGAGCGAGCACGCGAGCGAGGCCCCGGGAGTGCCGGCCGCGGCGCGCGCGGCGCGGGCGCCGAGCAGCAGGCCGACCTCGTTGCCCGTGAGGCGGCGCCAGCCGTCCGCGGCGGTCTTGTCCGGGATGGCCACGGCGAGGCGGTCGGCGTCCGGGTCGTTGGCGAGGATGAAGTCCGCCTTCGCCCTCCGGGCCGTGGCGAACGCGAGATCCATGGCCCCCGGCTCCTCCGGGTTCGGGAAGGAGACCGTGCGGAACGTCGCGTCCGGATGCAGCTGCTCGTCGACCACGATCGGTCGCGGGTAGCCGGCGGCATCGAGGATGCGGGCGACCGTCTCCCAGCCGACGCCGTGCATCGCGGTGTAGACCCAGCGCAGGCGGCGGGCCCCCGCGGGCGCCGGGGCGACGGCGGCGGTGGCGGCGACGTAGGCCTGGACGAGATCCTCGCCCGCGGTCTCGTAGGCGGTGGACCGCGGCAGAGCCCGCACATCGCCGCTGTCCGCGACCCGCTGGATGTGGGCGGCGATCTCGGCGTCGGCGGGAGCGACGATCTGCGAGCCGGCATCCGCGCCGCCGAGGTACACCTTGTAGCCGTTGTCGTCCGGCGGGTTGTGGCTCGCGGTCACCATCACGCCCGCATCGGCCCCGAGGTGACGCACGGCGAAGGCCAGCACGGGCGTCGGCAGCAGGCGGGGGAGCAGGATCGCGCGCAGGCCGGCCCCGGCGAACAGCTCCGCGGAGTCTTGGGCGAACACCCGGGAGTTCCGGCGTCCGTCGTAGCCGATCACGACCGTCGGCGTCGCCCCGGCGGCCCGCTCGCGCAGGTACGCCGCGAAGCCCGCCGCGGCCTGGGAGACGAGCACCCGGTTCATCCGGTTGCTTCCGGCCCCGAGGGCGCCGCGCAGTCCCGCCGTCCCGAACGCGAGACGGCTGCCGAAGCGGTCGTCGAGCTCCGCCACGGCGGCCTCGTCCCCGGAGGCGGCCCGGGTGACGATGCCGGCGAGCTCGTCGCGGGTCTGCGGGTCGGGGTCCTGGCGCAGCCAGGCGCGGGCCTGGGCGAGCCGCTCCTCGCTCACAGGGCCTCGACCACCCGGGCCAGCAGGGCGGAGATCACCGGCTCCGCCTCGCGGCCGGCCTCGATGACCTCGGCGTGGCTGAGCGGCGTCTGCTGGATGCCGGCGGCGAGGTTCGTGATGAGCGAGAACCCGAGGATCTCCATGCCGGCCTCGCGCGCGGCGATCGCCTCGAGCGCGGTGGACATGCCGACGATGTGCCCGCCGATGTGCTTCGCCATCTGCACCTCGGCCGGGGTCTCGTAGTGCGGGCCGCGGAACTGCGTGTAGACGCCCTCGTCGAGCGTCGGGTCGACCGTGCGGGCGATGTCGCGCAGGCGCTTCGCGTACAGGTCGGTGAGGTCGATGAACGTCGCGCCCTCGAGCGGGGAGTCGGCGGTGAGGTTGATGTGGTCGCTGATGAGCACGGGCTGACCGGGTTTCCACGTCTCGCGGATGCCGCCGGCGCCGTTGGTGAGGACCATGATCTTCGCGCCGGTGGCTGCGGCGGTGCGGACGCTGTGCACGACCCGGCGCACGCCGTGGTTCTCGTAGTAGTGCGTGCGGGCGCCGATGACGAGGACGTTCTTCCCGCCCGGGGTCCGGATGCTGCGCAGGGTGCCGACGTGGCCCTCCAGGGCGGGCTTCGAGAATCCGGTGACCTCGGTCGCGGGGATGGTCGCGACGGTCTCGCCGATGAGGTCGGCCGCCTTGCCCCAGCCGCTGCCGAGCGTGAGGGCGATGTCGTGCTTCTCGACGCCGGTCAGCCGCGCGATGTCGGCGGCGGCTTCGGCTGCGACCTCGAACGGGTTCGCAGCGGGGTCGTCGAGGGGGTTGCTGTGGGTTTCAGGCATGGATCCACTCTAGGAAGTGGCAGGCTCCGGTGCCAGGATTGCGGAAGAATGGAGAGCATGTCTTCCACCACTTTCGAGCGCACTCAGCGCGTCGCCGTCCTCGGCGGCGGACCCGGCGGTTACGAGGCGGCCCTGGCGGCCGCCCAGCTCGGAGCGGAGGTCACCCTCGTCGAGCGCGTCGGTGTCGGCGGTTCGGCCGTGCTCACCGACGTCGTGCCGTCGAAGAGCCTCATCGCGACGGCGGACGCCGCGGTCGCCATCTCCGAGGCCAGCGACCTGGGCGTGAACTTCTACGCCAAGGGCGAGAACGGCAAGCCGCTCAAGCCGGAGATCGCCATCAACCTCGCCGCCGTGAACAAGCGTCTCGTGGCGCTGGCCGGTCAGCAGTCCGAGGACATGCGCACCACCCTCCTCGACGCGGGCGTGCGGATCCTCTCCGGTCACGGCCGGCTGGAGGGTCCGAACGCGATCGTCGTCTCCACGGGTGAGCGGGGCACGGACTTCGACCGCGTCGAGGCCGACACCATCGTCGTCGCAGTCGGCGCCTCGCCGCGCGAACTCGACTCCGCCAAGCCCGACGGCAAGCGCATCCTCACGTGGACCCAGCTCTACGACATGAAGGCGCTGCCCGAGCACCTCATCGTCGTCGGCTCCGGCGTGACCGGCGCGGAGTTCGCCTCCGCCTACATGAACCTCGGGGCGAAGGTCACGCTCGTCTCCAGCCGCGAGCAGGTCCTCCCCGGCGAGGACCAGGATGCGGCGCGGGTGCTGGAGAAGGTGTTCAAGCGCGGCGGTATGCAGGTGCTGTCCAAGTCGCGGGCCGAGAAGGTCGAGGTCACAGGCGACGGCGTCACCGTGACCCTGTCGGACGGTCGCACGGTCGAGGGCAGCCACTGCCTCATGGCTGTCGGCTCCATCCCGAACACCGCGGGCATCGGCCTGGAGGAGGCCGGCGTCGAGCTCGACGACTCCGGTCACGTCCGGGTGAACCGCGTCGCGCGCACCTCGGTGCCGAACGTGTACGCGGTCGGGGACTGCACGAACTTCTTCCCGCTGGCCTCGGTGGCCTCGATGCAGGGGCGGACGGCGGTGTTCCACGCGCTGGGGGACATCGTCATCCCGCTCGAGCTCATCAAGATCACCTCCAACATCTTCACGGCGCCGGAGATCGCGACCGTCGGCTACGGCGTCAAGGACGTGGAGGACGGCCTCGCCGACGGCATGGTCTACAAGCTCCCGCTGGCCGCCAACCCGCGCGCGAAGATGATGGGCATCAAGGACGGCTTCGTCAAGCTCATCGCCCGCAAGGGCTCCGGCACGGTGATCGGCGGCGTGATCGTGGCCCCGAAGGCCTCGGAGCTGATCTACCCCATCGCGATCGCGGTCGAGCGTCGCCTCACCGTGGACCAGGTCTCGCGGGTCTTCGCCGCGTACCCCTCGCTGTCGAGCAGCATCACCGACGCGAGCCGCGCGATGCACCTCGTGAACATCTCCTGACCCCGAGACCCCGCGCAATCGCCGAGACCCCGGGCTGCAGACATCTGCAGCCCGGGGTCTCGGCGTGAAAGCGGGGTCTCGCGGGTCAGGAGATCGTGAGGAGCTGGTGGCCGGCGGAGACCGTGGTGCCCGCGGCGGCGTCGATGTTGCCCACCACGCCGTCCTTGTGCGCCTGCAGCGGCTGCTCCATCTTCATCGCCTCGAGGACGACGACGAGGTCGCCCTTGACGACCTGCTGCCCCTCCTCGACCGCAACCTTGACGACCGTGGCCTGCATCGGCGACTTCACCGCGTCGCCGGACGCCCCGGCGTTGGCGACCGTGGCGTGGTTGCGCCGCGACGGCGGGACGGCCGCCGGGCGGCCGGTGGTGCCGGGGGCGACCGCGACGCGATCGGGCAGGCTGACCTCCAGGCGCTTGCCGCCGACCTCGACGACCACGGTGTGCCGCGCATTCGCCGGAGCCGGAGCCTCGAGCTCGCCGTCCCACGCGGGGATGTCGTTGTCGAACTCGGTCTCGATCCAGCGCGTGTACACCCCGAACGTCCCGTCCTCGGCCGTGAAGGCGGGGTCGCGGACGACCTTGCGGTGGAAGGGGATGACGGTGGGCAGACCGGCGACCTCGAACTCGTCGAGGGCCCGACGCGCGCGCTGCAGGGCCTCGGCGCGGTCCTTGCCGGTGACGATGATCTTCGCGAGCAGCGAGTCGAACGCGCCGGACACCGCGTCCCCGGCGGTGACGCCGGAGTCGAGGCGGATGCCGGGGCCGCCGAAGGTCTTGAAGACGTGGATGGGGCCCGGCTGCGGGAGGAACCCGCGACCCGGGTCCTCGCCGTTGATGCGGAACTCGATGGAGTGGCCCTGCGGCTGGGGGTCGTCGTAGTCGATCGTGCCGCCGGCGGCGATGCGGAACTGCTCGCGGACGAGATCGATGCCGGTGACCTCCTCGGACACCGGGTGCTCGACCTGGAGCCGGGTGTTCACCTCGAGGAAGGAGACCGTGCCGTCGGCGCCGATGAGGAACTCGCACGTGCCCGCGCCGACGTAGCCGACCTCCTTGAGGATGGCCTTGGACGCCGAGTAGAGCTTCTCGTTCTGCTCGGGCGTGAGGAACGGGGCCGGTGCCTCCTCCACGAGCTTCTGGTGCCGGCGCTGCAGCGAGCAGTCGCGGGTCGAGATGATGACGACGTTGCCCTCGGCGTCGGCGAGGCACTGGGTCTCGACGTGGCGGGGCTTGTCGAGGTACTTCTCCACGAAGCACTCGCCGCGGCCGAAGGCGGCGACGGCCTCGCGGGTGGCGGATTCGAACAGCTCCTCGACCTCGTCGAGCTCGCGGGCGACCTTGAGGCCGCGTCCGCCGCCGCCGTAGGCCGCCTTGATCGCGATCGGCAGACCGTACTCCTGCGCGAAGGCGACGACCTCGTCGGCACCGGAGACCGGGCCGGGGGTGCCGGGTGCGAGGGGCGCGCCGACCTTCTCGGCCACGTGGCGGGCGGTGACCTTGTCGCCGAGCGCCTCGATCGCCTCCGGGGAGGGGCCGATCCAGATCATCCCGGCGTCGATGACCGCGCGCGCGAATTCGGCGTTCTCCGCGAGGAAGCCGTAGCCGGGGTGCACGGCGTCGGCACCGGCACGGCGGGCGACGGAGAGGATCTTCTCGATCTGGAGGTACGTCTCGGCGCTGGTCGCGCCACCGAGGGCATACGCTTCGTCGGCCAGGCGCACATTCAGCGCGTCCCTGTCCTGGTCGGCGTAGACGGCGACCGAGGCGATCCCGGAGTCACGAGCGGCACGGACGATGCGGACGGCGATCTCGCCGCGGTTGGCGACGAGCACCTTCGCGATTTCAGGCATGGTTGCCAGCCTAGCGAGTAGCATCCCGATACTTTTGACGACTCTCGACAAGAAAGAGGGAAAAACGTGGAGGGGAGTCTACGACCACAGATCCGTCCACCGGACCCCGAGGTCGGCGGTGAGGCGGCGCACGGTGGACAGCGACATGCCCACCACGGTGGAGGGATCGCCCTCGACCCGGGTGATGAAGGCGCCGCCGAGGCTGTCCACGGTGAAGGCTCCGGCGACGTGCAGCGGCTCCCCCGACGCCACATACGCGGCGATCTCCTCGTCGCTGATGTCCTCGGCGAACGTCACGGCGGCCTCCGCGACCGCGGTTGCCTCGACGAGAGCCGCGCCGGGGGAGACGCGGAACACGGAGTGCCCGGAGTGCAGCACGCCCGTGGCGCCGCGCATCTCCTGCCACCGGCGCGTGGCCTCCTCCGGCGTGTAGGGCTTGCCGTACACCCGCTCTCCGAGCGCGAACATCGAGTCCCCGCCGATGACGATGCCGTCGAACGTGCCCTCGGCGGCCAGCCGCTCGGCGACGGCCGCGGCCTTGGCGCGGGCGAGCAGCAGCACCAGGTCGGCGGGTGCGACGGGACCCATGCGCTCCTCCGCCGCGGCGGCGAGGGCGTCCTCGTCCACCTCTGGCGACAGCGTGAGGGGTTCGATGCCGGCCTGACGCAGCAGCATGAGCCGGGCGGGGGAGGTGGAGGCGAGGCAGACGCGCATGGAGACCACCGTATCCTCGAAGGATGACTTCCTCCGCAGCCGACGTGCTCGATCTCGACATCACCGGCATCGCCCACGGAGGCACCTTCATCGCCCGTCACGAGGGCCGTGTGATCTTCGTCTCGGACGCGATCCCGGGCGAGCGCGTCCGTGCCCGCCTGCTGGATCCGTCCCCCGCCGCCGGGGAGCCGGACACCCGGAGCTTCTGGCGCGCCGAGACGCTCGAGGTCCTCGACGCCTCCCCGCATCGCCGGCCGCACATCTGGCCGGAGGCGGACATCGCGCACGACCCCGCCCAGCGACCCGGCGGCGCCGACCTCGGGCACATCGAGCTCGACCACCAGCGCGCACTCAAGCGACAGGTGCTGGCGGAGGCGTTCGACCGCTTCGCCGGTCCCGGACTCGAGGCCCCGGAGATCGAGGCCGTGGAGTCCGGCGACGGGAGGGGGTGGCGCACGCGGGTGACCCTGCACGTCGACGATGCAGGGCGGATCGGTCCCTTCGCCGCCCGCAGCCACCGCGTCGTGCCGGTGTCGACCTACGCGCTCGCCCGCCCCGCGATCGCCGAGGCCGCCCTGGCCCTGCAGGGCGAGAAGCCCGGGCGCATCGAGCTCGTGGAGCCCGCGGACGGCCGCGTGCGCATCCTCCGGCACCCTGAGGCCGAGCGCCGGGCGCCCAGGGACCGCCGCCCCCGGCCCAAGCCCGAGGTGGTGCAGGAGCGCGTCGGCGACCGCACGTTCGACGTCGACGCCGGCGGGTTCTGGCAGGTGCACCCCCGCGCCGCCTCCGTCCTCGACGGCGCCGTTTACGGGCTGCTCGACGGACACGTGGAGCCGGACGCGACGCACTACGACCTGTACGGCGGAGTGGGCCTGTTCGCGCGGACTCTCGCGGATCTCGGCGGCACCGACGTCGTGACCGTCGAATCCAGCCGCCGCGCGACGCAGCACGCCGCCGCGAACCTCGCCCCGCTCGACGTGACCGCCGTCACGGCCCGGGTCGACCGCTTCCTGCAGCAGCCGCGGCGCGGGGGCGCGACGGGGGCGGTGGTGCTCGACCCGCCCCGGTCCGGCGCCGGACGCGCGGTCGTGGAGGGCGTGCATGCGCTGGCTCCGTCCGCGATCGCCTACGTCGCCTGCGACCCCGTCGCCCTCGCGCGCGACCTCGGTACGTTCCGGGGCCTGGGGTGGCAGATCGACGCGCTCCGCGGGTTCGACCTCTTCCCGCATTCGCATCACTTCGAGGTCGTCGCCCTGCTCACCCGGTGAGCGCATTCCCGGCCCCCGGTCCGCGACTCACTAGGCTGTGGGCATGAGCACCGTCGCCCTCATCGACGACCACGAGTCCGTCCGCCTCGGCCTCGAGGCCGCGTGCGCCAGGGACGGGCAGACCGTCGTGTTCACCGGGAGCACGGTCGGCTCCTACCTCGTGTGGCGGTCCTCCACGGGCGCCCCGCCCGCCGACGTCGTCGTGCTCGACCTGACGCTGGGGGATGGGACGACGGTGACGGAGAACGTCGTGTCCCTCGTCGCCGACGGCGCCAGTGTCGTGATCCACAGCGTCGCCGACCGGCCCGCAGCGGTGCGGGAGGCCCTGGCGGCGGGGGCGGCCGGTGTCGTCAGCAAGTCGTCGGCCCTCGACGACGTGCTGGACGCGATCCGCACCGTGGCGCAGGGCGAGGCGCTGAACAACGTCGAATGGGCGAGTGCGGTCGACGGCGACCGCGCGTTCGCCGATGCCCAGCTGTCCAGCCGCGAGCGGGAGGTGCTCCGTCTGTACGCGACGGGCCTGCCGCTGAAGGCCGTGGCCGAGCGTCTCGGCGTCGCGTACTCCACGGCGAAGGAGAACATCACCCGGATCCGGGTGAAGTACGTCGAGGTCGGTCGGCCGGCGCCCACCAAGGTCGATCTGCTGCGGCGCGCGATGGAGGACGGCATCGTGACGGCCGACGGGGCGCCGAGTGCCCGCTGAGCCGCTGAGCGTCCGCGACGCCTGGAGCAAGATCCCTTCTCCCGGCAGCGCGGAGAACGGCTTCGAGCGGTTCACCGGCAAGCGGATGGAGCGCATCCTCGCGATCGTCGTCGCCCTGGGGTCGGCCGTGCTCGGAGCGCAGGCGCTGATCGCGGCCGTGCAGACGATGTCCCGCGCGGACGCGCCCCACATCTCGATGCTCGTCGCCGTCTTCGTACCGCTGACCGCGATGCTCGTCGCCTGTCTGGTCGGACGCGGCGTGCGCCTGGCCGCGGGGGTGTTCGCCGTCGTGTACGTGCTCGCGCTCGCGGCGTGGCCCATCGTCGTCGACCCCACGGACAAGGTGGCGGGCGACCAGCCGTGGATCTTCTTCCTCGTGAACGTGGGCGTGGTGGCGGCGATGCTGGCCTTCCCCGTGCGGTTGCAGTTCGCGTGGGCCGTCGGCGTGCCCTTCGTCTACGGGTACGTGCGTCTGGTGCAGGGGGAGTTCTCCCGGGAGTTCTGGGTGACGACGGCGTTCGACGTCTCCTTCACGCTGATCCTCGGGGTCGTGATCGTGTCGCTCGGCTGGATGTTCCGTTCGGTCGCCGCGGGCGTGGACGAAGCGCGGGGCACGGCCGTGGCCTCGTATGCGACGGCGGCCGCGGCCGCGGCTGCGGAGGAGGAGAGGGTCGCGATGTCGGCCCTCATGCACGACAGCGTCCTCGCCGCGCTCATCGCCGCCGAGCGCGCGGAGGGCGAGCGGGCGCGGGAGCTCGCCGTGGCGATGGCCAGAGAGGCCCTCACGCGGCTCGCGAACACCGAGGCCGCGGTCGCGGAGGAGGGCAGCGACGAGCCGGTGGGGGCCGCGCAGATCGTCGTGGAACTGCGACGAGCACTCTCCGAGCTGGGCGCGGACGCGATCGTGGAGGAGCGTGGCGGCAGCGGCCTCATCCCGGGGCGGGCCGCGCGGGCCCTCGTGCTCGCCGCCCGCCAGGCGATCGGGAACGCCGTCGCGCACGCCCACGGTCGTGGTCTGCACATCCTCGTCGTCGGTCACGGTGACGAGGGCATCGCCGTGACGATCTCGGACACCGGCGGCGGCTTCGATGTCGACGCCATCGGTCCCGACCGGCTCGGCATCCGCGCCTCGATCCTCGCCCGCATGGCCGGTGTGGCCGGGACCGCGCACATCTCCTCGGATGCGGAAGGCACCGTCGTGACCCTGGGGTGGGAGCGCTCATGAACCGGACCGTCCGCAGCGTCGCCACCTCGCTCGCCGTCGGCTTCGCGCTGTACTTCGTCGCCCGGGGGATCTGGTGGATCGAGCAGCCGACGGCTCCGCTGCTCATGGTCCTCGCCATCGCCGTGTACCTCGTGGTGGTGAACATCGCGATCCTCGGGAGTCCGGTCACGGTGCGCATGCCGTTGTGGTCGGCGCTCCTCGCCCTCGGAGCGAGCGCGGTCATCCCGGTGCTGGTCACCCTCTCGCTGGATCCCGACGATCGGACGGCGCCCTTCGCCACCTGGTACATCGGAGCCCTGGGGCTGCTCGGCATCGTCTGCGTGGTCCGTCGCCGCGCGTGGGCGGGCTGGGCGACGCTGGTCGTGCTCGTCGTCGCCGCCTCCGCCGCCCTCGGGTTCGGAGTGGCGTTGAACCTCGGCGTCGTGGGGTCGATCATGTGGGTCGCGGTCGCCCAGCTCCTGGTGATGTTCTGGGACCGCGCCGTGAGCGACACGGAGCGCCTGTCGGAGATCCAGCAGGCGGTGTCGGCCTGGCACGCGACGCAACGGGTGCGCCAGCGCGAGCGCCGCCTCCGCACCCAGTTCGCCCTCGCGGTCGCCGGCCCCGTCCTCAGCCGGGTGGTGGCGTCACGCGGCCAGCTCGACGAGGACGAGCGGCTGGAGGCGCGGCTCGCCGAGGGGCGCCTCCGCGACGAGCTGCGCGGGGCGGACCTGCTGAACGACGACGTCCGCAACGCGATCGATGCCGCCCGCCGTCGCGGCGCCTCGGTGACCGTGTTCGACGAGGGCGGACTCGACGGCGTCGACGAGGGCCGCCGCATGGAGATCCGCGACGAGCTCGCGTCGGTGCTCCGCAGCGCCGGGACGGGGCGCATCATCATCCGCTCCGCTCGAGACCCGCTCGTCGCCGTCACCGTCGTCGGTCGCGCGGGTCTGCGGGCATCGGACGACGATTCCGTGGACCTGTGGCACGAGATCACGAGGGAGCGGCGCGGGACGACGTCCGACGCGCGGAGATGAGAGTGGGCGAGGGGCGGCGAATCCGCCTGCCCCTCGCCGTGCGGACAGTTACCCGAAAACCGTCCGCTGGTGGCCGATCAGCGTCTGTCTACCCTGGGACAGAGAGACCAGCCGAACGCGAAGCGTCTCCTCTAGTCTGCGGTCCCGAGCAACGGTTGTCTGTAGGTATTTTGGGGGACAAGATCCGGGGCGGAACTCAGCCGGCGAAACGTCCCCAGGGGATGTCCCGGCGCAGTGGCCGGCGCAGCGGACGCTGCGTGCGGGTCCACGCGGAGACCCGCGGCTCCTCCACCGTCGCCTCCGCCTGCTCGTTCGCATAGGCGTCCCCCAGCACCGCGATGAGGGCAGCGAGCTCCTCCTCGGTCGCGGTGCCGCGGGTGACCTCCAGCATCACGGGCGCAGGCGCCGCCCCGTCGATGGCGGGTTCCTGGCCGCTCACAGCGGGATGTTCCCGTGCTTCTTCGGGGGCAGCTCGGCACGCTTGCCCCGCAACGCCCGGAGAGCCTTCGCGATGGCCACCCGCGTGTTCGCCGGCTCGATGATCCCGTCGAGCTCGCCGCGCTCGGCCGCGAGGAAGGGCGAGGCCACGTTGTACGTGTACTCGTTCGCGAGGCGCGTGCGAACCGCCGCCACGTCTTCGCCCGCTTCCTCCGCCTTGCGGATCTCCCCGCGGTAGAGGATGTTGACGGCACCCTGTCCGCCCATCACGGCGATCTCGGCGGTCGGCCAGGCGAGGTTCACGTCGGCGCCGAGCTGCTTCGATCCCATGACGATGTACGCGCCGCCGTAGGCCTTGCGGAGGATGACGGTCACGAGCGGCACGGTGGCCTCCGCGTACGCGTAGAGGAGCTTGGCGCCGCGGCGGATGACGCCGGTCCACTCCTGGTCGGTGCCCGGGAGGTAGCCGGGAACGTCGACGAGGGTCACGATGGGGACCGAGAACGCGTCGCAGAAGCGCACGAACCGGCTCGCCTTCTCGCCGGCCTCGATGTTGAGCGTTCCGGCCATCTGGGACGGCTGGTTGGCGATGATGCCGACCGAGCGGCCCTCGATGCGTCCGAAGCCGATGACGATGTTCGGGGCGAACAGCGGCTGCACCTCGAGGAAGTCACCGTCGTCGACGACGTGCTCGATCACGGTGTGGATGTCGTACGGCTGGTTCGGGGAGTCCGGGATGAGGGCGTTGAGGGTCCGGTCGGCGTCGGTGGTCTCGAACTCGAACGCGCTCTCGTACGAGGGCAGCTCCGCCATGTTGTTGTCCGGCAGGAAGCCGAGGAGCGTGCGCGCGTAGTCGATCGCGTCGTCCTCGTCCTCGGCGAGGTAGTGCGCGACGCCGGAGCGCGTGTTGTGCGTGTAGGCGCCGCCGAGCTCCTCCATGCCGACGTCCTCGCCCGTGACGGTCTTGATCACGTCGGGTCCGGTGACGAACATCTGGCTGGTCTTGTCGACCATGATGACGAAGTCGGTGAGGGCGGGGGAGTAGACCGCGCCGCCGGCCGCCGGGCCCATGATGATCGAGATCTGCGGGATCACGCCCGAGGCGCGGGTGTTGAGGCGGAAGATCTCGCCGTACTTGCCGAGGGCGACGACGCCCTCCTGGATGCGGGCGCCGCCGGAGTCGAGGATGCCGATGCAGGGCATGCCCCCCGCCAGCGCGAACTCCATGATCTTGACGATCTTCTCCCCGGCGACCTCGCCCAGCGAGCCGCCGAAAGTCGAGAAGTCCTGCGAGTACACGGCGACCGTGCGGCCGTGGATGGTGCCGACGCCGGTCACCACGGAGTCGCCGTACGGACGCGAGCGATCCATGCCGAACGCGGTGGTGCGGTGCCGCACGTACTCGTCGAACTCGACGAAGCTGCCGGGATCGACGAGGAGTTCGATGCGCTCGCGGGCGGTCATCTTGCCCTTGGCGTGCTGCTTCTCCTTCGCCTTGGCCTCGGCGTCGACGACGGCCTCGGTGTAGCGAGCGCGCAGGTCCGCGATCTTTCCGGCGGTGGTAAAGGGGTCGGGCTTGTCCGTCACGGATTCCACCCTAGCGTCGGCTCCGCGCCGTCCGTTGGATGATCGGCACAACGGGGCGGCGGATCCTTTGGCGAGGTGCGCGCCCGCTCACCCCGCGGTCGTGTCGGAACCCGGTCGTGGCGGCAACCCGTGATCGCCATCGGCGGGACCGGCGTCGAGTTCCTCCGTGGGGTGCTCGCGTCGGCGACCGGCGATCTCGCCGACCCGGTGTCCGACCCATCCCGCGCCGCGTGCCACGGTGCCCGCGGCTCCCGCAACCGCGTTGCCGGCATAGCGCGCTCCGCGCAGCATCCGCAGCTCCACCTTCTCGGCACCGGGCACGGGCTCCAGCTCCGCGGGGAGGGTGAGGGGCGCGGCCCCGAATGCCCGGTGCGAGGTGGTGAGGACCCGGCGTCCGAGGATGTGGTTGCCCGCGCCGCCGATCGCCGCACCGATCCCGAACGGCATCGCCTTGCCGAGGAACGACGCCCCGCCCCTGGTCGCGAACTGCTTCACGAACATCCCTTTGAGCTGGTCCACGAGCGGCCCCACGGCGGCGCGGGGGAGCGACTTCGTCACCAGCTCGCCCCAGTACGCCGATCGGCTGCTGCCGCGACCGGTGACCTGGCGCGCGAGCTGTCCGACGAGATCGACGCCCTCCTTGCCGAGCATGAGGGTCATGACGAGAGCGCGTGCGCGGTCGGGGTTGCCGACGGCGATGCCGTGCACCTCGGCGACCGACTGCGCGAAGAGGGCGGTGGATTCCACGAATCCCACCGTTTCGACGCCGGAGAGGGCGAGCGTGATGCCCGTGCCGATACCGGGGACCACGGCGGTCGCCCCCACCGCGGCCCCGCCCGTCGTGACGGCTGCGAGATAGCGGCGCTCCAGGATCCGGATGATCTCGTCGGGGGTCGCGTGCGGGTTGCGCAGGCGGATGCTGCGGATGTGGGCGAGGACCAGCGGGCGCTGGATCGAGAGCACCCGATCGAGCCCGCGGACCATCATCGGGTGCTCGGGGGAGCCGACCGGGGGCACGCCCTTGTCCCACGGGGCGTCGTCCGGCAGGGAGTGGATCTTGTGCACCTTGGGGGCCATGTGCCGATCCTATGAAGCGCGACCGCGAAAACACCGAGAGCCCCGGTCCGTGGCGGGCCGGGGCTCTCGGACGGGAGCGTCACACGAAGAGGTTCGCGCGCTCCAGGTCTTCCGCGAAGTCGACCTCGACCGCGTACAGGTCGGAGACGTCCATCGGCTCGAGCAGCAGGCCGTCCTCGGCGATCGCCAGTTCGAGACCCCGCTCGAAGTAGTCCTGGTCCTCGACCCGCTGCAGCTGGCGCATGAACGCCTTCTTGAAGCCGGAGGAGATGTAGTTGATGCCGACCGCCTCGCCGAGGCCGCCCTTGACGGACTTCGACAGCTCCTTGATGAAGCCCTCCGCCGTGACGGTGTACTTCACCTCTTCGTCACTGACCTTGGCGGTGTTGACGGTGACGAACGACTGGTCGCGCTCGATGTACGCGGCCGCGCGGCCGAGGATCATCGGGTCGAAGACGACATCGCCGTTCATCCACAGCACACCGCTCCTGCCGGTGGCGCCCAGGGCGCGCAGGAGGCTCTTCGAGGTGTTCGTCTCGTCGTAGCGGTCGTTGTGGACGTAGTTCACGGAGGGGAAGGCCTCGATGATCGTCTCCGCGCGGTAGCCCACCACCGTGGTGATGCGGGCGTCGGAGCCGAAGGCGGCGCGGATGTTGTCGTGCTGCTGGCGCATGATCGTGCGGCCGTCGCTGAGCTCGGTGAGCGGCTTGGGCAGCGCGCGGCCGAGGCGGGAGCCCATGCCCGCGGCGAGGATGACGGTCTGAAGAGTCACGAATACTCCTAAAGGAAGTTGTGTTCACGGCCGGTTCACCGACCAGACACTTCGTCGTGCCGGGAATCATGGTAGCGATTCCCCCTGGAAAGCCCGGGGCCAGGGGGGTCCCGTTGCCATTTCGTGACCGAGTACACACGCAACGCACAGGGACGACAACCCCCTTGCGAAACCCGCGGAGAAGGGGTTCGGGCGGCCGAATCGGGCGTGGGGCCTTGGCTCTCAGCCGCCCGTTGATACCGTAGGACGGTGACTTCCTCCCCTGATGACCCCACCCCCCAGGCAGAGGGAGCCGAGACTCCGGCCGAGGCCTCCGCGCCCGTTCGGAAGCCGGCCGCCAAGAGGCCTGCCTCGTCCTCTGCCGCCGCGAAGAAGGCGGCCGCGACCTCGACCGCGGGCACGTCCGCCGCGGACGCGTCGCCGACGAAGAAGAAGACCGCAGCGAAGACCTCCACGGCGAAGTCCACGGCGGCGAAGACCACGAGCGCGAAGACGACGACCTCGAAGACCGCGGCCTCGACGTCCACCGCTGCGAAGGCCGCGGCGGCGAAGTCCCCGGCTGCGAAGTCCCCGGCGGCGAAGACCACGAGCGCGAAGTCGCCTGCGACGAAGACCACCGGTGCGACGTCGACCGCGGGCAAGACCGCGGGTGCGAAGCCCGCTTCGGCGAAGACCACCACGACGAAGTCCTCCACGACGAAGTCGTCCGCGGCGAAGTCCTCCGCGGCGTCGAAGGCACCCGCGGCGAAGGCTTCCGCGGCGAAGAAGACGGCCGCCACGCGGCCCGCGCCGACCAAGGCTGCGGCCGAGAAGGCGGCCCCCTCGTCCGAGGTCGTGGTGGAGCCCACGCCCGCAGCGAGCGTGGATCCCGCCGCTGCGCGCACGGCCTCCGCAGCCCGAACGGCCGCGATGAAGAACACCGCGGCGCGCACCACCGGCTCGAAGCGTCCGTCCGCGAGGACCACGAAGCCGAGTACGGCTACCGCCAGGACGACGGCCGCCAAGACGGCTGCGGCCAAGGCCGCGGCGGCGAAGACGGCCGCCGCGAAGGCATCGGCGGCCAAGACGACGGCCAAGACCACCGCCGCCAAGACCGCTGCGGCGAAGGCGGCCGCGGCCAAGGCGGCTGCCGCGAAAGCCGCGGAAGCAGAGGCGGCGGAAGCACAGGCCGCGGAAGCACAGGCGGCGGAAGCACAGGCCGCGGAAGCACAGGTCGCGGAAGCCGAGGCCGCTGCGGAGACGCAGCCGGAGGACTCCAGCGCCGTGTCGTCGCCGACCGCGTCCGCAGAGGCCATCGACACCGAAACCGCCTCCACCGAGGCGGCGGCGTCGGACGACGGAACCGCCGAACCTGCGACGCTCGTCGAGGACCCCGCGGTCATCGAGGACCGTGCCACGGAGCCCGCCGTCGAGGTGTCCGACACCGCTCTGCCGGTGACGACGGAGCCTGCACCGGAAGACGGCCGCGTCGCGGAGGTCGAGATCGTCGAGGTGGTCGACCCGGTGATCGCCGAGGAGCCACCGGCAGAGACCGCTGACGACGCGGCGGCGGAGCCCGGCACCGAGGCCATCCGCATCCGCGGCCTCGTGAAGCAGTTCGGCGAGAACCGCGCGGTCGACGGCATCGACCTCACCGTGCCCGCGGCCTCCTTCTACGGCATCGTGGGGCCGAACGGCGCCGGCAAGACGACGACCCTGTCGATCGTCGCCGGCCTCCTGCGCGCCGACGAGGGCAGCGTCCTCATCTGCGGCATCGACCAGGCGACCGACCCGCTCGCCGCGAAGCGCGTGATGGGCGTGCTGCCCGACCGGCTGCGCACGTTCGACCGCCTCACCGGGCGTCAACTGCTCTACTACTACGGACTGCTCCGTGGGCTCGCCGCCGACGTCATCGAGAAGCGCACCGGCGACCTCGCCAGGGCCTTCGACCTCGGCGACGCCCTGAACCGGGTGGTGTCCGACTACTCGGCCGGCATGACGAAGAAGATCATGCTCGCGGGCGCGATGATCCACTCGCCCGGCGTGCTCGTCCTCGACGAGCCGTTCGAGTCCGTCGACCCCGTGTCGTCCGCCGTGATCCTCGACATCCTGCGGGCGTACGTGTCGCACGGTGGCACGGTGATCCTGTCGAGCCACGGCATGGACCTCGTGGAGCGCGTGTGCTCCCGGGTGGCGATCATCGTGAACGGCGAGGTGCTCGCCGAGGGCACGATCGACGAGGTGCGCGCAGGCCAGACGCTCGAGTCCCGATTCGTGGAGCTCGCGGGCTCCAGCGGCGAGGTGGAGGGGCTCGAGTGGCTGCACACGTTCTCCGACTGAGGTTCGCGCTCCTCCTGGGCGCCCTGCGCGGGGAACACCGGGTGCGCACCCTGCTCTCCTTCGGCGCGGTGATCGCGGTCACCGTGGTGGTGTGCGTGGCGGTGTTCAGCCTCGGCGGCGCCCCGGTCCCGGTATCCAAGGCGGTGACCGTGCTCGGCGGGGCGGCCGTCCTTCTCGGCTTCCTCGTGGGGCCGCTGCTCGTGGGGGCCGTCGACCAGCTCGATCCGCGGCGCTTCGCGGTGTTCGGCGTCGACGAGCGGAAGATGCCCTGGGTGCTCGCGGTCGCGTCGCTCGTCAGCGTCCCGAGCCTCGCGCTCCTCGCGGTCTACATCAGCGTGACCGTCGTCGCGATCGGGGCCGGTGCGCCGTGGTTCCCGGCCATCCTCCTGGCGCTGATGGGGCTGCTGTCGACCATCCTCCTCTCGCGGGTCGGGATGGCGCTCAACGCGCTCCTGCTTCCGGAGCGCCGCTCCCGGGAGCTGACCGCGTTGTTCGCCCTCGCCCTGATCGTCATCGCGTTCCCCGTCGCCGTGTTCCTCGGCTCCCTCCGCTGGGACGGCGAGGTGCCGGCATCGCTGGCGACCCTGACCTCCGTGATCGGCTTCACCCCGCTCGCCGCCTCGCCGGCGGCGATGTTCGCGGCGGCAGAAGGGGAGACGGCCGCGGCCTGGGTCAGCGGCCTGGTGGCCGTCGTCACCCTGGCGCTGCTGTGGCTCGCCTGGACCTGGTTCGTGCGTCGACTGCTCACCACGACCGAGCGTCCGGTGGCGGCACGGGAACGGAGCGGACTCGGCTGGTTCGGTCTCCTGCCCTCGAACGCCTTCGGCGCCATCGCGGCGCGGAGCCTCGTGTACTGGCTGCGCGACCGCCGGTACATCATGAACATCATCGTGGTGCCGGTGGCGGGCGTGCTCACCGTGTTCCCCCTCATCGTCGCGGGTGTGCCGGTCGAGATCGCCGCCCTCGTGCCCGTGCCCGTCATGGCCCTGTTCTTCGGCTGGCTGCCCCACAACGACGTCGCCTACGATTCCACGGCCCTGTGGACCCACGTCGCGAGCGGCGTCCGCGGTCTTCCCGACCGTCTCGGGCGCCTCGTGCCGGTGCTGCTCGTCGCCGTCCCCGTGCTGGCGATCGCGGTGCCGCTCTCGCTGCTCCTCGCCGGTCGGTGGAGCCTGCTCCTACCGCTCGTCGGTCTCGGAGCGAGCCTGCTGTTCAGCGCCCTCGGGATCTCCAGCGTGGTGTCCGTGGTCGCGCCCTATGCGGTCTCCCGCCCGGGGGACAGCCCGTTCCAGCAGCCGCAGCGGCCGACGTCCCGCGGCGTGTACGGCCCCGCGGCGGCGTTCCTCGGCGCGATCGTGCTGAGTGTGCCGACGATGTGGCTGTTCGCGGCGAGCATCGTCGCCGATTCCGGCTACGCGCCCGCCGCCTTCTGGGTCGGCATCCTCACCGGCATCGCGGTGTTCCTCGGGGGAGCCGTGCTCGGTGGTCGCATCTTCGAGCGCAGTGGCGAACGTCTGATGGAGTTCGTCGAGACCGCGTGAGACCGCCCCGCCGAGGGGGAGACGCGGCTAGAATCGCGGGATGAGTACTCCGCTGGACAGCCCCGATCAGGGCGGCGTGGCAACGCTTGATCGCGAACTGGAAGAACTCCTCCGCGAGGAGAACATCGAACCGGGCGACCACGAGCGCTTTTCGCACTACGTGAAGAAGGACAAGATCCTCGAGTCGGCGATCACGGGCAAGCCCGTCCGCGCCCTCTGCGGCAAGAAGTGGACGCCGGGCCGCGACCCCGAGAAGTTCCCGATCTGCCCGACGTGCAAGGAGATCTACGAGTCGATGGTCCGCTGACCCCGGTCAGTCGGCCTCGACGTAGACCGTCGGGATCGCGGGGTCGGACTTGCTGAGCGCGAGCGCGCGCACCGGCAGCTCTTCGCGGACGCGCAGGTGGTGCGCGCGGGCGGCGGCGGTCCCCGCAGCACCCTCGAAGGCGCTGTCGATCTCCCCGCCGTCGACGAGGGTCACCTGGAGCGGGCGCCCGTCCGGGTGCTCGGCAGGAGTGTCCAGCGCTTCGAACCCGTCGGAGACGACGACCGTCTCCGCCGCGGCGACTCCGTCGCTGAGCGTGCGGAACGCCGCCTTGCGGCCGCCGAACGAGGCCTTGTCGGCGGACGCCTTGGCGACCCCGATCCACGAGCCGTCGGCATCCTGCCGGGCCACGAGCTTGTAGACCATGCTCGCGGTGGGATAGCCGGAACCCGTCACGACGGACGTGCCCACGCCGTACGCGTCCACGGGCGACGCGGCGAGAGCGGCGATCGCGTACTCGTCGAGATCGCTCGTGACCGTGATGCGGGTCTCGGTGGCGCCGAGCTCGTCGAGCTGTGCGCGCACCTCCGCGGCGACGATCGGGAGGTCGCCGGAGTCGATACGGACGCCCCCCAGCCCGGTCCCGGCCACCCGGATCGCGGTCTCGACGCCGGTGCGGATGTCATAGGTGTCCACGAGGAGGGTGGTGTCCACGCCCATGCTCTCGACCTGCGCGCGGAAGGCGTCCTCCTCGCTGTCGTGCAGCAGGGTCCACGAGTGGGCGGCGGTGCCCATGGTCGGGATGCCCCAGGAGCGACCGGCCTCGAGGTTGCTCGTGGCGCCGAAGCCGGCGATGTAGGCCGCCCGCGCCGCGGCCACGGCGGAGCGCTCCGCCGCGCGGCGCGAGCCCATCTCGGCGAGCGGTCGCTCCCCGGCGGCGATGCTCATGCGCGCGGCGGCCGTGGCGACGGCAGAGTCGTGGTTGAGCACGCTCAGCGCCAGGGTCTCCAGGACGACGGCGTCCGCGAAGGAGCCCTCGACCGTGAGGATGGGGGATCCGGGGAAGTAGAGCTCACCCTCGCGGTAGCCGCGGACCGTGCCGGTGAAGCGGTAGCGCTCCAGGGAGGCGAGGGTCTCGGCGTCGACGACGTGCTCGTCGCGGAGGAAGCGCAGCTCGTCGTCCCCGAAGCGGAAGTTGCGGAGCAACCCGAGCAGCCGCCCGGTGCCGGCCACGACGCCGAAACGGCGTCCGCCGGAGAGACGCCGGGAGAAGAGCTCGAAGACGCTCGGTCGGGACGCGGTGCCGTCCCGGAGCGAGGCGGCGAGCATCGTGAGCTCGTAACGGTCGGTGAGCAGCGCCGTCGACGTGGTCATGCGCTCAGCTTAGTGAGGCCAGGATGCACGCGGCGCCGCGCACGCGGGTAGGCTGGGGAGTCATGAACGACGCGCCCATCGGGATCTTCGACTCCGGTGTCGGCGGGCTCACGGTGGCCAGGGCCATCCGGGCCCAGCTGCCCCGCGAATCGTTCGTCTACATCGGCGACACCGCCCACTCGCCGTATGGCCCCAAGCCCATCGCCGACGTGCGCCGCTACGCGCTCGAGGTGCTGGACACGCTGGTCGACCAGGGCGTGAAGATGCTCGTGATCGCCTGCAACACCGCCTCCGCGGCCATGCTGCGCGATGCGCGCGAGCGCTACGACGTCCCGGTGGTCGAGGTGATCGGTCCGGCCGTCCGGCGTGCGGTCTCGACGACGCGGAACGGTCGTGTCGGCGTGATCGGCACCGTCGGCACCATCGGCTCGCGGGCCTACCAGGACATGCTCGAGGTGAACGAGCGCCTGCAGGTGTTCACGGCGGCCTGCCCCCGTTTCGTCGAGTTCGTCGAGGCCGGGGTGACCGGGACCCCCGAGGTGCTCGCCGTGGCCGAGGAGTACCTCGCGCCGCTGCGGGAGGCCGACGTGGACACGCTCGTCCTCGGCTGCACGCACTACCCGTTCCTCCGTGGCGCCATCAGCTACGTCATGGGGGAGGGCGTGACCCTGGTCTCCAGCGACGACGAGACCGCGGGTGACGTGTACCGCCAGCTCGTGCGCGGCGATCTGCTGGCACCGCCCGACGCCGCCGCGACGTACGTCTACGAGGCCACGGGCGACTCCGCCGACGACTTCACGGCGCTCGCGAACCGGCTCATGGGCCGTGAGGTGCGCGACGTGCAGCTCGTCCAGACCGGCGTCATCACGCTTCCCGATTCCGCCCTCGACGCGCGCTGAGCCCGTCCCTCCATCCCCGACCGAGAGAAGCACATGACCGACATCGTCCGCGCCGACGGCCGTTCCACCTCGCAGCTCCGCGAGATCACCATCGAGCGCGGCTGGAGCGCGCAGGCCGAGGGCTCGGCTCTCATCAGCTTCGGCGGGACGAAGGTGCTGTGCACCGCCTCGTTCACGAACGGTGTGCCTCGGTGGCTCACCGGCAAGGGCAAGGGCTGGGTCACGGCCGAGTACGCGATGCTCCCGCGCGCGACGAACAGCCGCAACGACCGGGAGAGCGTGAAGGGGCGCATCGGCGGCCGCACGCACGAGATCTCCCGCCTCATCGGTCGCGCTCTCCGCGCCGTCGTCGACACCAAGGCGCTGGGCGAGAACACCATCGTCATCGACTGCGACGTGCTCCAGGCCGACGGCGGCACTCGCACGGCGGCGATCACCGGCGCCTACGTCGCCCTGGCGGACGCGATCGAATGGGGCCGGGACAAGAAGTTCATCGGCAAGAACTCGACGCCGCTGCTCGACTCGGTCTCCGCGGTGTCGGTCGGCATCGTCGACGGGGAGCCGATGCTCGACCTCGCCTACGTCGAGGACGTGCGTGCCGAGACCGACATGAACGTCGTCGTGACCGGCCGCGGCCTGTTCGTCGAGGTGCAGGGAACCGCCGAGGGGGCGCCGTTCGACAAGCGCGAGCTCGACGCGCTCCTCGACCTCGGGGTCGCCGGCTGCGCGGAGCTGAAGGACCGGCAGCTCGCCGCTCTGGCGGGAGCCTGAGCATGCGCGTCGTCCTCGCGACCCACAACCCGCACAAGGTGGCGGAGTTCCAGCAGATCGTGCAGCAGACGCGGCCCGACCTGGAGGTCGTCGGCTACGACGGTCCCGAGCCGGTCGAGGACGGGGTGACGTTCGCGGAGAACGCCCTCCTCAAGGCGCGAGCGGCCGCCGCGCACACCGGCCTCGCGGCGCTCGCCGACGACTCCGGCATCTGCGTGGACGTGCTCGGCGGGTCGCCGGGGGTGTTCTCGGCGTACTGGGCAGGACAGAAGAAGGACGCCACGGCGAACCTGGAGCTGCTGCTCGACCAGCTGCGCGACGTCGCCGACCCGCATCGCTCGGCGCACTTCACCTCGACCATCGCCCTCGTCCTCCCGGACGGTCGCGAGCACGTCGTCGAAGGGATCTGGCCCGGACGCCTCGCCCACGACGCCTCCGGGGGCGGCGGTTTCGGCTACGACCCGATCTTCATCCCGGACGGCCAGCCCGACGGCGCGGAGCGCACCGTGGGAGAGTTCACGGCGGAGGAGAAGCAGTCGCAGTCGCATCGCGCCCGCGCCTTCACGGCGCTCGTGCCGCTGCTCGCCGCGCTCTGAGAATCCCGCAGAAGAACCCCTGCTGACGGTGAGAATCGTTACTGTTCCCGACTAGGCGGAAACGGCCTCTCCGCACCCGATGCCGGGCTAGCCTGGGGGCATGCACGATCACGCGCCCGCGCCCGGCGGTCTCCGTTCGGCGAGCAGCCGTCGCCTGCTCGCGATCTCGCTGACCCTCACGGCGACCGTGATGATCGTGCAGGTCGTCGGAGCCCTCCTCACGGGCTCGCTCGCGCTGCTCGCGGACGCCGCGCACATGTTCACGGACGCCTCGGCGCTCGTGATCGCCCTCATCGCCGCGACCGTGGCGGCGCGTCCTGCGGACGACCGCCGGACGTTCGGCTACCAGCGGGCCGAGGTGTTCGGCGCGCTCATCAACGCGGTCATCCTCATCGCCCTCGCCACCGTCGTCGCCGTGCAGGGGGTGCAGCGGCTGCTGAACCCGGCCGAGGTCGAGGTCGCCGGCGGGCTCATGCTCGTCGTCGCGGTCGTCGGCCTCGTCGCGAACGCGGTGTCGATGTGGCTGCTCAGCCGGGCCCAGCGCACGAATCTGAACGTGCGGGGCGCCTACCTCGAGGTGATGGGCGACCTGCTCGGCTCGCTCATGGTCATCATCGCGGCGGGCGTGATCCTCGTGACGGGCTGGATGCCGGCCGACGCGCTCGCCTCGCTGTTCATCGCGGCGATGATCATCCCGCGGGCGTTCGTGCTGCTCAAGGAGGTGTTCTCCGTGCTCGCCGAGTCGGCGCCGAAGGGCATGGCCGTCGGCGAGATCCGCACCCACCTGCTCGGCTACGACGGCGTCGTCGGGGTCCACGACGTGCACGTGTGGCAGCTCACCCGCGGTGCGCCCGTCTTCACCGCGCACGTCAGCGTGCGACCGGACCTGCTGGCGGACGGCCGCTCGGCGGCCCTGTTGTCGGAGATGCAGGCGTGCCTCGCGGATCACTTCGACGTCGCGCACTCCACGTTCCAGATCGAGCCGGCCGAGCAGAGCGACTGCGAACCGCACCACGCCTGAGCGGCGTGCCCCTCACGCCTCGACGGTGATCTCGTCGACGGTCTTGTCGGGACGCAGGCCCCGCCAACGCGCGTGCCGGAGGATGCCGTCCGGCGTCCAGTTCGCGAACTCCACCTCGCCCACGAGCTCGGGTCGCACCCACAGGGCGTCGGAGGCATCGGGTCGGGGGACGCCGTCGAGCGGTGCGCGCGGCACGCGCAGCGGTTCCAGGCGGGCGAGGAGGTCGCGGAGGATCCGGTCGGTGAATCCGGTGCCGACGCGGCCGATGTAGCGGAGGTCGCCGCCCTCCGGGACCGCGAGGAGGAGAGAGCCGAGAGTGCCCTCCCGCTCGCCCTTCCCCGGGCGGATGCCGACGATCACCGCCTCCTGCATGCGGGTGTTCTTGAGCTTGAGCCAGGAGGGCGAGCGCTGGCCGGCGCGGTACCGCGACGCCGGATCCTTCACGACGACGCCCTCCAGACCGAACTCCTCGCTCGCGGCCAGCGCCGCGTCCACGTCGTCGAAGACGGGTGGGACCTGGATGGGCGCGTCGATCCCCGCCACGATGTCGCCCAGGAGCGTGCGGCGCTCGCGGAGCGGCATCCCGGTGAGGTCGTGCCCGTCGAGACGGAGCAGGTCGAACAGCATGTACACGACGGGTGTGCGCACCACCTCGCGCTCGATCTCCCGGGGCCGGGTGAGGTGCATGCGGTTCTGCAGCAGGGAGAAGCTCGGCCGGGCGGCGCTGTCGAAGGCGACGATCTCCCCGTCGACGATCGCCTCGTCGACCGGGAGGAACGGGGCGCCGTCGGCCGTCAGCTCGGGGTAGCGGGCGGTGATGTCGGTGCCGCGACGGGCGTGCAGCGACATGTGCCCGTCGCGCCAGGTGCCGATCGCACGGATGCCGTCCCACTTCACCTCCACCCAGGACGGGGTGCTGAGGTTTCGAGCGATCGCGGGGGTGCCGTTCTCGGCGAGCATCGGGGCCAGGGAGGGGAGGGTGGCCCCGGCGGGTGACGGCGCGGGCGCGGCGAGGGGCCGTCCGCGGCGGGTGGGGGCGGGGGCCGCCGCCCGGATCGCGGGAGCCGGGGTCGAGGCGGGCGCGTTCGAGGGCAGTGCCGGAGCGTCGGGGCGGAGCGACGAGAGGGGGTCGAATCCCGCAGCCGCGCGTGCGAGCACGTCGTCCAGTTCGAGGTGGGCGAGTCCAGGGTCGTCGAGCTCCTCCCACGTGCGCGGCGCCGCGACGCCGGGGCGCGCGCGCCCGCGCAGAGAGTACGGGGAGATCGTCGTCTTCTTGCCGTTGTTCTGGCTCCAGTCGAGGAACACCTTGCCCCCGCGCACGGCCTTGGACATGACGCTCGTCGCGAGGTCCGGGTGGTCGTTCTCGATGATGCGGGCCAGTTCTTTGACCACGGCGGAGACCTCGGCGCTGGTCTGCTCGCCGGGCAGGGACGCGTAGAGATGGATGCCCTTGCTGCCGCTCGTCACGGGCAGGGGGTCGAGGCCCATGCCGGTGAGGAGGGTCCTGGCGATCCGGGCGACCTCGGCGCACTGCGCGAGGTCGGCGCCGGGTCCGGGGTCCAGGTCGAGCACGAGACGGTCCGGGCGACCGGGTAGGCCCTCCGGGGTGAACCGCCATTGCGGCACGTGCAGCTCGATCGCCGCGACCTGTGCGAGCCAGACCAATGTGGGCACGTCCTCCACCAGCGGATACGCCTTGGGGCCGTCGGAGTGCTGGATGTCCTGCCGCGGGATCCAGTCCGGAGCCCCGGGCTCGAGCTGCTTCGTGAAGAAGGAGTCTTCGGGAGCCGCGGCGGTGCCGACGCCCTCGACCCAGCGCTTGCGGGTGACCGGGCGGCCGTCGAGGAGCGGCAGGAGCAGGGGCGCGATGGCGGTGTAGTAGGCGATGACCTCGCCCTTGGTCGTGCCCGTCTCCGGATAGACGACCTTGTCGAGGTTGGTCACGCGCAGTCGTCGGCCGTCGACCTGTACGACCTGTGCCTCTCCCACCATGGAGCCAGCGTAGTCAAGGGGTGGTCGTGACGGGTGGGGCTGGTGTCTACTGGTGTGATGAGGACGATCTGGAAGGGCGCCCTGACGTTCGGGCTGGTGAACGTGCCGGTCAAGGTGTACTCCGCGACCGAGGACCACGACGTGCCGCTGCATCAGGTGCACGACAAGGACGGTGGCCGCATCCGCTACCAGCGGACGTGCGAGGTGTGCGGCGAGACGGTCGCCTACTCCGACATCGACCGCGCGTACGTCGACGACGGGCAGACGGTCGTGCTCACCAAGGACGACCTCGCCGCGCTGCCGGCGGAGAAGACCCGCGAGATCGACGTGGTGGAGTTCGTGCCCTCGGAACAGGTCGATCCGCTCACCCTCGACAAGCCGTACTACCTGGAGCCCGACTCGAAGTCGCCCAAGGCGTACGTGCTGCTGCGCAAGACTCTGGAGCAGACCGACCGCACCGCGATCGTGCGGTTCACGCTGCGCCAGAAGACGCGCCTCGCCGCCCTGCGCGTGCGGGGCAAGGTGCTCGTGCTCCAGACGCTCCTGTGGTCGGACGAGGTCCGGGAGGCGGAGTTCCCGTCCCTCGACGAGGACGTGCGGATCTCGAAGAAGGAGCTGGAGCTGTCGTCTTCGCTCGTGGACAGCTACTCGGCCGACTTCGACCCCGAGGAATTCATCGACGAGTACCAGAAGGAGCTGCGCACCCTCATCGACGCGAAGATCGAGGCCGGGGAGACGTTCGATGTGGCTGAGACGTTCGGTGGCGACGCCGAGAAGGCGGCCGACGGCGGCGAGGTCATCGACCTGATGGAGGCGCTGCGCGCGAGCGTGGCCCGCTCCAAGGAGAAGCGCTCGAAGAACGCGGGCTGACCCGCGACGGGGTCAGTGCTTTCCGTCGCCGTCGAGGTCGGGGGCCCGGTCGAACACGTCGGCGTCGAGGACGAGCTCCTCCGCCTCCTCGTGGTCGGTCACGACGTCTTCGCCCGCGGCGGCGGCTTTCTTCGCCTTGTGGCGCTCGGTGAGGTAGTGCCACAAGGTGACGATCGCCGTACCGCCGACCGCGATGAGCAGGATGATGTCGATGTACTCGACGACGAGGTGCCGGATCCACGGGATGTAGGCGATGAGGTAGCCGACCATCGTGAGCCCGAAGCCCCAGATCATCGCTCCGATGAAGTTGTAGAGCGAGTAGCGCCGCCACGGCATGTGGCCCACGCCGGCCGCGACCGGAGCGAACGTGCGCACGATCGGCACGAAGCGCGCGAGGATCACGGTGAGGCCGCCGAAGCGCTCGAAGAACGCGTTGGTGCGCTCGACGTTCTTCTTGCTGAACAGGCCCGATTCCTTGCGTTCGAACACCGCGGGGCCGCCCTTGTGCCCGATGACGTAGCCGACCTCGCCCCCGATGAACGCCGAGAGGGCGATGAGCAGGGAGACGACCCAGATGTTCACGCCGAAGACGTTGCTCGTGTGGGTCAGCAGGCCCGCGATGATGAGCAGCGTGTCACCGGGCAGGAGGAAGCCGACCAGCAGACCGGTCTCGGCGAAGATGATGAAGCAGACCACGAGGAGCGCCCACGGACCCGCCGCCCCGATGATCGTCTGCGGATCGAGCCACGGGATGAGCGCGGTGGGGGCGTGCAGCATGCTTTCGAGCACTGGCGGGATTCCCGTCGGTCGTGAGGTGTCGGCGGTGGAGCGATGCGGGCGCCGAAGCACCCGTCGTGCGGAAGGTGGGACTTGAACCCACACGCCCTGGGGCACAGGAACCTAAATCCTGCGTGTCTGCCAATTCCACCACTCCCGCGCGGTGGCTTCAGTCTACTGACCCGCGCGCTGTTCGACCCTGGGGATCGTCCCGCAGTTCCGCGCCGTCACGCAGGGCGATGACGCTCCAGTCGGACGACGGCGACGAGGACTCCCGCCGCGAGCGCACCGAGGCCGCCCATCGCCATGTCGCCGATCGTGTCCTCGTAGGTGACGAAGATCTCGTCAGTGACGAAGGTGCGCCCGGCCCACTCGATCATCTCCCACACGGCGCTGGCCGCGAGCCCGATCACGGTGCAGAGGACGATCGGGATGCGGGGGCGGAACGCGGGTGACTCCTGCGCGGTGACGATGCCGAGGCGCGAGAGCACGAGGTAACCGGTGGCGGCGAGGGCGCCGGTGCAGACGAAGTGCACGACGAGGTCCCACCCGGTGAGCGTGCGGTACAGGTCGAACACGTTGCTCGCCGCCGCGATGAGCACGATCAGGCCGATCGCGAGGTCGATGCCGCCACGCATCCCGAGGACGCGGGGGAGCATGAGGGCGGGAAGGGCGAGCGCGAGGATGCCGGCGTCGGTCGGGGTGGACCAGATCGCCGCGACGAGGACGCTGAGGATGCCGATCACCCGGACGGCGTCGGCGCCGTACTCCGCCACGGACTGCGGCGGGCGGAGGAAGTCCTCCTTCATGCGGGCTCCTCGGGTGCGGCAGCGGCGGGCGGGGCGAGATCGATCAGGGCGTGCACGGGGAGGTGATCGGACGGCCAGCCCCCTCCATACTGGCGGGCGTCGATGCCCACCCGGCGCACGGAAAGCGCGGGGGAGACGAGGATGCCGTCGATGCGGCGCCCTCGGCGGGGCGCCCGGTAGCCGGCGAACGTGCTCCAGGCGGGTGTGCGCCGGGAGAGCGCGGCCGTCCACGAATCGCGAAGGAGGTCGTCGGCTTCGAGGGCGCGCCACGGTGCGGTGCCTGCGGGGGCGTTGAAATCCCCGAGGAGGATGACGGGTGTCGCAGAGGCGGCGGCGAGGTCGTGCACCGCCTGGGCCTGACGGACCCGCGCCCACGGCGAGAAGGCGTCGAGGTGGGTGTTGAGCACGGTGACGGGGGCGTCCGTGCGGCGGTCGCGGAAGGATGCCTCCACCGCCACCCGCGGCGCGACGCTCAGCCAGGAGCGGGAACCGGGGCGATCGGGGGTGCGGGAGAGCGCGATCTGTCGCCAGGTGCGCAGCTCCAGCCGGTCGGCGTTGTAGAAGAGCGGACAGCCCTCGCCGCGGGGTCCGGGGAGGCGGCCGTGGCCGACGCGGCGGAACGACGGGCCGAGCGCGGCGGAGACGGCGGCAGCCTGCGCGGGGAGGGCCTCCTGCACACCGAAGACGTCCGGCCGCTCGGTGCGCAGGAGCGCGGTGAGCCGGGGGCGTCGGATCTCCCAGCGGTCGGCGCGCGGCCAGGCGAGGGCACCGAGATCGCGGCGGATGTTGAGGGTCATGACGTGCAGCTCGGTGGCGGATGGTGTTCCGAGGAGCGGGGCGGTCATCGGCGGGCTCCGGGCGCGGGGACGCCGAGGCGGTGCAGTACCCGGCGCAGCACGAGCCGCACCCAGCGCACGGGAGGGAAGTCCTCCGGCCAGTGCACGAGGACGGTTCTGGCACCGACCCAGGCCCGGCGGGCGAAAGAGCGGCCGCTGCCGAACGGGCGCATGGAGATGCCCATGTCGGTGTGCAGGAGCCAGCGGATGCGATGGCGCTCGCCGACGTGGAAGGCGAGATCGAGGTCGTCGTGGAGCGCGGCGTCGCCGTGCACGCGGTCGCGGACGGCGAGCCAGGCCGAGCGGCGGAGCGCGAGGTTCGACCCGAACAGCGGTGCGTGGCCGAGGGCCGAGCCGCACACGACGACGTAGGACAGCAGGTATGCCGCCGCGAGGGGCCGGCGCAGGAACCGGGGGCCGTCGACGAAATGCGCGCCGCCTGTCCAGGCGCCGACCCGCGGATCGCGTGTGCACGCAGTCGCCATCGTCTCGATCCATCGGGGCCCCGGGACGCCGTCCGCGTCGAGTCGCAGGATCACGTCGCCCGTCGCCGCGTCGTACCCGGTCGCGCTCGCCGCGGGGATGCCCGGGGTGTCGCACCGCACGACCCGTGCACCGTGCTGGGCAGCCACGGCGGCCGAATCATCGGTCGAGGCGTTGTCCACGACGATGATCTCCCCGGGCGGGAGCGTCTGCCGGGCGAGGGCGCGGAGACACCGCCGCAGCTCCGTCGCGTCGTCCTTGACCGGAATGACCACGCTCAGGGTCGGTTCGGGGGCGGCTGGTGTGGCGCGGTGCACGTCGTCTCCTCGCAGGTCTGCTCCTCAGCCTAGGGAGCGCGACGACGGGGGACGTACCGGTTGACACTGGGGCGGGCGGGTCGATACGGAGGCGTCAGGAGGAGCCTTGGATGCAGACGGCCTGCCCCTCGACGAACGTATCGATCGCGGTCCGGCGGAGTTCCTGTTCGTGGTCGGGGTCCGCGTCGTCGCCGTTCTGGACGCCGACGCGGTAGTCGTGGAGCGCGCGCAGATCGTCGCTCACTGCGGTCGCAGCCTTCTGCACCTCGCCGTCGACGTCGAGATCGGCGTACTCGTCCGCGAGCTCCTTCAGGCGCTCGGTCTGCTCCGGGCTCGGCGTGCCGCCGACCGTGTCCTGGGCGAAGAAGGCCTCGAGCTCCGTGTCGACGGCGGCCACGCTCTGGCACTGCAGGAGATCGGCACCCCCGGTGCAGCCGGACAGGACGAGAACGCCGAGGAGCCCGCACGAGACAGTGAACCGCTTCATGCCTGCACGGTACCTGGTACCGGACGGTCTCCGCCTTGGAGGCCGCGCACGGGGTGTGGATAACTCCGCGGGCCGGGAGCGGATCGTTGCGAGGATGCAGGGATGGAGCAGCCCGCGTCGATCATCGCCGACCTCGTTCGGCGTCGGCTGCGGACCGAGGGGGTGGATCCGGCGACCGACCCGGAACGGGCCCGGGAGGTCACCCGGGCGGAGGTGCGGCGTCACGATGATCGGGCGCTCGCGCGGGGCGGCGTGCTGGTTGAGGACGAGGCGGCGTGCGTGCGGGACGTGCTGGCGGCGGTGAGCGGCTTCGGTGCTCTGCAGCCGCTGCTCGACGACCCGGGCATCGAGGAGGTGTGGGTCAACGGCGACGGGGTCGTGCATACGGCGCGGGGTGGGGTGGCGGAGCGGACGGCGCTGCGGTGGGACGAGGCGACGGTTCGGGATCTGGTGGAGAGGATGCTGCAGGCGACGGGGCGGCGGGTGGACATCGGGCAGCCGTTCGTCGACGCGTCGCTGCCGGACGGATCGCGGCTGCATGTGGCGATCGCCGATACTGGTAGCGCCGATTGTTGCTGAGTTGCGTATTCAGCGGCTTCCGACTCTTCTCCCAATGAATGGTGGGGCACTGATCACCAATGATTGATCAGCGCTTGCTGTATAGTTCAGTACATGCTGACTATTGCTTCGCGCCTCGACGTCATGAACCGGCTCGGCCGGGCCATGGCGGACCCGACGCGCTCCCGGATCTTGATGACTCTGCTGAACGCCCCGAGCTATCCGGCCGTGCTCTCGCGCGAGCTGGAGCTGACCCGCTCGAACGTCTCGAACCACCTGACGTGCCTGCGTGACTGCGGGATCGTGGTCGCCGAGCCTGAGGGTCGCCAGACGCGCTACGAGATCGCTGACCCGCATCTTGCGGCTGCGCTCGTCGCGCTCGTGGATGTGACGCTGGCGGTCGATGAGCACGCGCCGTGTGTGGACTCGTCGTGCACGGTGCCGGGCTGCTGCGGTACAGGGGCGGACGCGTGAGCGCGGCGTGTAGCTGCGAGCACGAGCCTGCCACTGCGGCGGAGGATGAGACCGAAGAGGTGGAGCGGCCCTGGTGGAGGGACCGTGGGATCATGGTGCCGGTCTTCTCCGGTGTCGCGTTCCTGGCTGGTCTGATCCTTGAATGGTCCGGGCTCGAGATCCCGGCGCTCGTACTGTTCTGGATCGGCCTGCTGCTGGGCGCGTCGACGTTCACTCCTGGCGCGATTCGGAAGCTGTTCAAGGGCAAGCTCGGGATCGGGCTGCTGATGACGATCAGCGCGATCGGCGCGGTCATCCTCGGCTATGTGGAGGAGGCCGCTGCTCTGGCGTTCTTGTACTCGATTGCTGAGGCGCTTGAGGACAAGGCGATGGACCGTGCCCGTGGCGGCCTGCGGGCGCTGCTGAAGCTCGTGCCGGAGACGGCGACCGTGCTGCAGAGCGGCGTCTCTGCGCAGGTGCCGGCGAGGGAGTTGACGGTCGGCCAGGTCATGGTGGTCCGCCCGGGCGAACGGATCGCAACCGACGGGATCGTCCGCTCTGGCCGCTCAAGCCTGGACACCTCGGCGATCACCGGGGAGTCGATCCCCGTCGAGGTCGAGCCCGGGGACGCGGTGTCGGCCGGCGCGATTAACAGCTCCGGCGTGCTGGAGGTCGAGGCGACCGCGGCCGGTACCGATAACTCGCTTACGACGATCGTGGAGTTG
This sequence comes from Microbacterium sp. CH1, assembly GCF_001595495.1. NCBI lineage: Bacteria > Bacillati > Actinomycetota > Actinomycetes > Micrococcales > Microbacteriaceae > Microbacterium > Microbacterium sp. CH1. The sequence continues at coordinate 324,642 of NZ_LOSO01000018.1, forward strand.
GTCGAGAAAGCGCAGACGGAGAAGGGCGAGCGTGCGCGTCTCGCGGACCGGATCGCCCGCCCGCTCGTACCCGGTGTGCTGATTCTCGCAGCGCTCGTCGCGATCATTGGGTCACTGCTGGGCGACCCGGAGGTATGGATCACTCGTGCGCTCGTCGTGCTGGTAGCGGCCTCTCCGTGCGCGCTGGCGATCTCGGTGCCGTTGACGGTCGTTGCCGCGATCGGCGCGGCGAGCAAGTTCGGCGTGATCATCAAGTCCGGCGCGGTCTTCGAGCGCTTCGGCACGGTCCGGCACGTCGCGGTCGACAAGACCGGCACCCTGACCCGTAACGAGCCCGCGGTCACCGCGGTCCTCACTGCGAACGGCATTGCCGAGGAGCAGGCGCTGGCTTGGGCGGCGGCTCTGGAGCAGCACAGCACGCATCCCCTTGCGGCGGCGATCACCGCTGCAGCCCCGGGTGTTCCCGTGGCCGCGGATGTGACCGAGCAGGCCGGGCACGGCATCGACGGCACCGTCGATGGCGCTCGTATCACGGTCGGCAGCCCCCGCTGGCTCGACGCCGGCGAGCTCGGCGACCGGGTTGCAGGGCTTGAGGAGCAGGGCATGACTGTCGTGATCGTGCACCGCGACGAGGCACCGGTCGCGGCGATCGGCGTCCGCGACGAGCTGCGTCCGGAAGTCCCCGAGGTGGTCCGCACGCTTGCGGATCAGGGCGTCGGCATGACGATGCTCACCGGGGACAACGCCCGCACCGCTCGTGCGCTGGCTGCGCAGGCCGGGATCGCTGATGTGCGCGCGGAGCTGCGCCCTGAGGACAAGGCGACCGCGATCGGCGAGTTGTCGAAGGCGGGATCGGTCGCGATGATCGGTGACGGCATCAACGACGCCCCGGCCCTGGCGTCCGCGGACATCGGCATCGCGATGGGAGCGACCGGCTCCGATGCGGCGATCGAGTCTGCGGACGTGGCCTTCACGGGTCATGATCTGCGGCTCATCCCGCGGGCGTTCGATCACGCGCGGCGGGGCCGGCGGATCATCAACCAGAACATCATCCTGTCCCTGCTGATCATCACCGCACTGCTCCCGCTCGCGCTCTTCGGGGTCCTGGGGCTCGCGGCTGTCGTCCTGGTCCACGAGGTCGCGGAGGTCATCGTGATCCTCAACGGCCTGCGCGCCGCACGCACCCGCACACCACGAATGGAAAGCTGATGCTCGCAACCATCGGGTCGGCGATCGGCCTGTTCGCGGCGACCAACATCGACGACATCGTCGTGCTCACCGTGCTGTTCCTCGCCTCCAGCCGGGGAAAGCCGCGACCGTGGCAGATCGTCGCAGGCCAGTACCTCGGGTTCATCACACTCGTCGTGATCAGCGTGATCGCCGCGCTCGGTCTCACGATCGTCCCGGACGAATGGGTCGGCTTCCTGGGTCTGATCCCGCTCGGCATCGGCATCTGGACGCTCATTCGCGGCCTGCGCCGTAACGGCGACGACGATGATGACGACTCCAAGATCACCGCGGTCGGACTATGGGGGGTCGCCGGGATCACGATCGCCAACGGGGCCGACAACATCTCCCTCTACACGCCGATCTTCCGCACCAGCTCGTCCGGCGACGTCGCGGTCATGATCGTCGTGTTCCTGATCCTCGTCGCCGTCTGGTGCGCTGCCGGGCGACTGATCGGCACCCACAAGGCCGTCACCGAAACGCTCGAACGTGTCGAGCACTGGCTCGTCCCCGTCGTGTTCATCGGCCTGGGCCTGTTCATCCTCATTGAATCCGGCGTTATCGTCCGTCTCTTCGAGGCCCTCGCATGACCCCGGACACGAATACCGACGTTGAGTCGGCATCGGCGTCGGGAGAGCGTCCGCAGAGAGGACGCTGGCGGCTCACTGCCTGGGCGCTTCTGATCGCCGTGGTCGTCGTCGTGATCGATCAGGGAACGAAAGTGTGGGCCGAGGCCACCCTGTCGGAGCACGAGCGCATCCCGCTGATCGGCGACCTGTTGGGCCTGCAGCTCGCGTACAACCCCGGCGCGGCGTTCTCCTTCGGGGAGAGCTTCACCTGGGTGTTCGCTCTCATCGCCGTCGCGGCCACGGCCACCGCGATCGTGTTCGCGTTCCGGGTCCGACGCCCCGGGTGGGCGATCGTGATCGGTGCGCTCGGCGGGGCCGCTGCTTCGCACGCCGGCGACCGGCTTTTCCGCCAACCAGGATTCGCCCGGGGGCACGTCGTCGACTTCCTCGCCTACGGCAACTGGTTCATCGGGAACCTCGCCGACATCGTGATCGTCACCGCTACGATTGCCGGAGCGCTCCTGATGCTCCGCGGCACCGAGAACTGAGAGGGCCAACCATGGAGATCACCCTGCAGTACTTCGACGGCTGCCCGAACTGGGAAGTACTCGACCGCCGGCTTGCTGAGCTGCTCGACGGTCGATCAGATATCCGCGTCACACGACAGTTGGTCGAGACCGCCGAGGACGCCGAGCGCCTCGGATTCCACGGGTCACCGACCGTCCTCGTCGACGGCGTCGATCCCTTCGCCGACGAGCACACGCCGGTCGGGCTCGCCTGCCGGGTGTTCCGTACCCCTGCCGGGCTGGGAGGCTCTCCGACCGTCGAGCAACTGCGCGAAGCGATTTCCGGCCCGGCTCTGACGGGTGATGCTTGATCAGGGGTGGGTGGAGCGGAGAGCCGGGTAATCGGACCACTCGCCACCGGCGAGACGCGACCATGAGGCAGCGGATGCCGTCGTGATGCCGAGGAGATCCGAGACGATCCGGGGATGCAGTTGCCGGGTGAGCTCGATGAGCGCTGTCGTGCGGGCGCTCCCGGCAAGCAGGCCTTCGGCGCGAAGGCGACGGCTGAGCGGCCCCGGGGTGAGGTGACGGCCCGGGTTCCGGCCGGGGAACAACCACCCTTCAGGATGGCCCTTTGTGGCATCGACGAGCTCGACGATGGCGTCGCCGAGGATCGCGGGGACCTCGATCGGCTCGGCCCCGACGGTGAGCGTCACGGGCCGCGAGCTCGTGTCGACCTGTGCCCGGGTGATCGTGACGATGCGGGTCAGCTGGATCCCGTAGAGCAGCACGAGGAGACCCGCGGCCCGGGTCTTCGGGTCCATGTCGGCATCGGACAGGAACCTGCGGGCCATCTGCCATCGGTGATCAGAGGCGTAGTCTCGCCCCTCGAGGCGATGGGCTCGAAACTCGACCCGAAGGGTGCTCAGCCGGTGTTTTCGCAGCCAGCGAGTGAACGGTGCCAGCGCGTCGCGTTGGCTAGGCGAATCGGTCAGATACGCGTCGAGTAGGCGCTGCGGGAACGTCGCCAGTGTCTCCTGCTGCGCCCGGATCTCCCCGAGGAACGCGGCGCAGTACTTCAGTGCAGCCCTCTGCCTCTGGAAGCCGGAAGCAGGGCTGGACGCGCTGCGCAGTGTCCGAGTGGATCGGAGGAGCTCCCAGGTGCAGTAGCGGCGCAGGATCAGCCGGTCCTCGGGATGGTCGATGCCACCGAGCCAGTCGTTGAGCCAGTGGTCGAAGCGCGTGCCCTCGACGTCGAGCTCCGGCAGCACGCCGGAACGGACCAGCAGTGAGAGGAGGAACGCGACCGACTGTCCCGACCGGGCTCGGGTGATGATCGCCTCGGCGGTGAGCGGCAGGGTCCCGTCCGCGAGCTCGCGGAGCACCATCGCGCACTTGCTCTTGTGCAGCCAGCGTTCGAGCGACGCCGCTTTGCCATGGTGCGTGAGCAGATAGTCAGCAAGCGGGTGGAGATCCTCACGGATCTCTCCCGCATCGTCGGCGAGCAGCTGTTGGATCGCGACGGGCCGGCGGCACTCGACGCAGAGGTGATGTTTGCGGATTTCCTCGATCGAGCCGCATCCAGGGCAGGCCATCGTGATCGGAGTGCCCGCGCAGTCGGCGCAGACCTTCTGGCCATTCATGAACCCGGTGAGGAACACTCTGCGCGCGCACTCGGGACAAGGTTGGGGTCTGCGCATCGCGTAGTAGCAGCGCGCGCATACTCGTCGTCCGTCGAGGTGCGAGGCGACGCGGCCAGGTTCTCCGCAAAGACCACAGGTCTTGATCGGTGCGGTGTAGCAGGCCAGGCAGACGAGTTCCGGGCGACGGACGATGATGGTCGCGTGCTGACCGCACCGCGAGCAGTCGCCGAACGATCGAGGGTCGGCTCGCCAACAGTCACGGCAGAAACGCTGTCCGTCGATGGTGCGCTGCACGGGCCGGACCCGGCCACAGGACGCGCAGGAGACGGACCGGGCCTTCCGCTCGCATCGGGAGCAGTGCCGACCACCGCCCGGCGTCTTGTGGGGCATTCTCACCGCGCGTCCGCAGGACTCACACGTCGGCAACACCACCCGGCTCGCCCCTTCTTTGACCAGCGCATGGGCCAGATTCTGAACGGTCGCTGGCACGTTCGCATGCTGCCCCTCCAGGACTCCGGGCTGCTTGATCAGCGCGAGCTCAAGAAGCCGCTGCGTGAGGGGTACTGGCGCGACCGTATGCACGATCTCAGTGAGTCGCTCGGGAGAGATCTCGGGAACGAGAGGGCGGACGAGAGCGACGACTTCAGCGACTCGCGGCAGCTGCGGAGGCTTGGCCACCGCGGCTACTTCGTACGCGGCCGACGGATCGCCGCGCGAACAGGACGGAGATCACCGATCGCCCCCCGTGTCGCCTCCTCACCCACCGCCACCGGGGTCGAGGCCTCCCGGCGAGTGATCGTCACGAGATCGTCGAGCGAGCACTCCAGCGCATCGCACAACGCCGCCAACACGTCGAGACGCACCCGCTGGGGCGGCTGAGTCACCAGCCGATACACCTGCTCCCGGGACAGGTCGATGCCGCGCTCTTCGAGTAGGGGTTTCAGTTTGGAGGTCTGGAAGATCCCGCGCGACGCCATCACGCTGCGCAGATTCCAGCCGGTGTCGAGCTCAACGGTCATCAGCTTCTCCTTGGATGAGGGCCTTCAGCGCTTCGGCGAGCACACGGTTCTTGTAGTCCGAGCTGACGGAGGCGTAGATCGAGGTCGTCGAGGCATGCATATGCCCGACCTGCTCTTGGACGAATCGATCGGCGTACCCGAACTCCAGAAGGTGCGTGACATAGGAGTGCCGGAGGCTGTGCAACGTCAGGTCCTTCGACAGGCCGGCTTCATCACGCAACTCTGCGAACCTCCGATCGAGATACCCAGCAGACAGACGCGTGCGGCGCTCGGTCACCCAGAGCGCGTCGAGGTCGTCTCCGGGCGCGAAACGGGCCCGGGCCTGCTCGAGCCATTGCTGCATGCCGGGGACCCACCAGTCGAATTCCGGCACCAGCAGCACCGTGCGACGTCGTGGCGCGCCACCGCCCGCCGCCTTCGCCCATCGCACGTGGACCGCGCCGTAGCGGCCCCACTGGCGCATCTTCGCGTTGTGGTGCAAATCGACGGTATCGAGCATCACCGCCTCAGTGCGGCGCAGACCGAACGCGTAGACCGTCTTCAGCAACTGGGCATCCCGCAACGCGCCGAGCGCACCCTTTCGCCCGGAACTCACGAGCAGCTCGACGCGGGCGTCGGCCGTATCGAACAGGCGCTCGATCTCGTCGTACGTGAACGGGCGACGCTTCCCATCGCCTTCGAACTCGAACCGGTGCGCCACCGTGTTCCACGGCAGGCACACCTGCGAAGGGACCTCCCCAAACTCGCGATCGCAGATCTCCATCCAGTCGTACAACGGGTTCGTGAGGTAGTCACAGAACCCACGGATAGACCCATGGTTGGCGCGCATCGTCGACAACGTCCGAGTGCGACCGCCAGACTGAGCAGTGAACTCATCCACATCCGCGACAGTCCACCTCCAAGGCGGTTTGTCCACGAAATCACGGAACCGTGTCACCGTCGCCGTCCGGTTCCGGATCGTCTGCTCACGGAGCCCGCGCGACAGCTGCTGGTTCCGCCAACCATCGATCATCGCACTGAAAACCTGCGCTTCCGGGTTCGCCAGTGCGACGTTCGATGCTGACGTGATCAGCCGAAGCGCCGCTGGAGAAGCCTCAAAATCTTGCATTAGATGCAACAAAGTATGGGACAGTGCATCACTGTGTCAACCCAGATCTCCGCATCCGCGAGATCACGCTGTTATGGTCGGAACACTTCGACACCGAAGGAGCCGAATAGGTATCGATTGCAAGCACGGACAGTTGCATTCACTGCAACATGCGAGGGTTTGTCGTGCGTGGGTCGTGGGCGGTGAACATCCGCAAGTTCCTTCCCGGGCACCGCTCGCTCGATGCGCTCGTGATGCAGGGGGCGCTCACCCCCGAGGCCGCGCGGGCCCTCGGGAAGGCGATGCGGACGGGCGCATCCGTGATCGTGTCGGGGGCGACTCACGCGGGCAAGACGACGATGCTCGGGGCGCTGCTCGCCGCCTGCGCGGCGGACCAGCGCATCATCACGGTGGAGGAGACGTTCGAGCTCGCGGTGGAGGGCCCCGATGTGGTCGCGCTGCAGGGGCGTCAGCCGAGCCTCGAGGGGACCGGCGAGATCACGCTGCGGCGGTTGGTGAAGGAGGCCCTGCGGATGCGACCGGACCGGCTCGTGGTGGGGGAGGTGCGCGATGCGGAAGCGCTCGACATCGTGCTCGCGCTCAACACCGGAGTGCCCGGGGCCTGCACGGTCCACGCCAACTCCGCCGCGGAGGCACTCGACAAGCTGTGCCTGCTGCCCCTGCTCGCCGGCCGGAACATCGACCGCGGCTTCGTCGCCCCGGCGATCGCGTCGTCCGTCGACCTCGTCGTCCACTGCACGCGCGATGCGGCGGGGCGCCGATACGTCGAGGAGATCATCGCCCCGACGGGTGAGGTGATCGAGGGGCGGGTGCTCAGCAGGCCGGTCTTCGGAGCCGGGCGCCCCCGCGGCCGGTCGGCCCCGGCCGGCTCGGAGGTTCTCGCATGACCTTCCTGCTCGGTGCGACGCTCGCGGCCGGCGTGCTCCTGATCCTGTCACCGTGGCTGTGGCCGGCAGGGGAACGCTCCGCGTCCTCCCCGCATCGCGGTCGTCTGGCTCGTCTCGCGGGCGAGGCGGGATTCCCGGCGGTGCAGACCCGCTCCCTCGTGATCGGCATCGCCGGTGCCGCGCTCGGCGCCGCCTCCCTCGCCTGGCTCGTCACGGGAAGCGCCGCGCTCGCGATCCTCGCCGGGCTGGCCGGAGGCACGGCGCCGATCGCCTACCTGCGTGGCCGCCGCCTGCGGCTGCGGCGTCTGCGACGCCAGCTCTGGCCCGACGTCTGCGACCTGCTGATCGCCGCGATCCGCGTCGGTCTGTCGCTCCCCGATGCGGTGGCCACCCTCGCGGAGTCGGCTCCACCGCCGCTCCGCCCCGCGTTCGGCGTGTTCGCCCGAGACCTGCGGAGCAGCGGACGGTTCGACGCCAGTCTCGACCGGCTGAAAGCCGTCCTCGCCGATCCTCTCGGCGACCGGATCATCGAGACCCTGCGAATGGCGCGGCAGGTCGGTGGCACCGAGCTCATCGGCGTGCTGCGGGCGCTCTCGTCGTCCGTGCGTGCCGACGCGGCGCTCCGCGGCGAGGTCGAGGCGCGGCAGTCGTGGATCCGCGGGGCGGCCGTCCTCGGAGCCGTGGCGCCGTGGGTCATCCTCACCCTCCTGATCCTGCGCCCGGAGGGGGCCAAGGCCTATGGCACGCCGGAAGGGATCGCCGTGATCGTCGTCGGCGCGGTCGTGTCGGTCGTCGCATTCCGCCTCATGATCCGGATCGGTCGGCTGCCCGAGCCCCGTCGGTGGTTCGGGTGAGCGGGCTCTCCGCGCTCGCCGTGGCCGTGCTGCTCGGCGGGGGATTCGCCGCGGGTGTCCTCTCGCTTCTGGCGGGCCTCCCGCGGTGGCGGGCGGCGTCGCTCGCGTCGCGGATCGCGCCGTACGTGCGGGACGCCGTCGATGACGAGGTGTTGCCGCGGGACGCCTTCCCCAGACCAGGCACCCTGCCCGCAGGAGGGTTCCGCCTCGGTGCGCGCGGGGCGCGGGCGCTCGACCGTCTGCTCGGCGGGACGGAAGCTCTCCGACGGCGGCTCGCGCAAGCGGGGTCGACACTCGATCCCGTCGCCTTCCGCGGTCGTCAGCTCGCGGTGATCGTGGGCGGAATCGCTGCCGGAGCGCTCGCCGTCATCGTTCTCGTCGTGATCGGTCGGTGGTCGCTTCCGGTCGGGTCGATCCCGCTCCTCGCGGGAGCGGCGGCCGGTGTCGGGTACGACCTGCGACTGTCGGCGCGGGTGCGTGGGCGGAAGGTGCGTCTGACCGAGGAGCTGCCGACGACGCTGGAGTTCCTGGCCCTCTGTCTCTCGGCGGGCGAGGGGTTCCTCGATGCCGTGAAGCGCGTGGCCGGTGTGGGGTCGGGCGAGCTCACGGTCGAGCTGCGTCACGTGGTAGTGGAAGTCGGGACGGGGTCGCCGCTGGCGGATGCGCTGACGGCGATGGCGGCTCGCCTGGAGCTTCCCGGGTTGACGCGGGCGGTGGACCAGATCGTCGCGGCGCTCGAACATGGCGCGCCGCTCGCCGCCGTCCTGCGCGCTCAGGCTGACGACACGCGGGAGGAGGCCAAGCGCACGCTCATCGAGCAGGCCGGACGGAAGGAGATCTTCATGCTGCTGCCGCTGGTCTTCCTGATCCTGCCGCTGTCCGTCGTGTTCGCGATCTACCCGGGCCTGTTCATCTTGCGCCTCGGCATCGGGTGAGTGGTCGGCGGGAAAGGGCGCGAGGGCTTACGTTTGCTCTATGGGAAGCCTCGAGTACAACAGCTCTCGTCCGCCGATCGACGTCGAGGACACCCTGCTGGCGCATCTGAAGATCGTGATCTCCACCAAGCTCCGTCGCCAGGAGAGCTTCATGATGACGTGGCCCTCGGGAAGGAAGAGCCCCGGCCGGCTCTCCGCGTGGATGCACCCGGCCATCCCGCTGGTGCTCGAGTTCGACGCCGACCCGGTCCCGGCGATAGACCCGGCCCGGGTCAGCCACATGATGGAGCGCTTGAACGCGCGCGGCGAACTCCTCATCGACGAGTTCACCTCCTGACGCTGCGGCGGCTCTCCGAGGTGCTCAGACGTCCCAGTCCGGCAATCCGCCGAGGTCTGAGGCGAGGGTTCCGTCGTCGGACGCCCTGACCTGGAAGAGGAACACCCGCGAAGTCGGGTGGACGAGGACGCTGGCGAGGCCGTCCGACGTGGCGAACGAGACGAAAGTGGGTTCGACGCGCGCGGCGGCTTCGATCCGCTCGCGGAGGGCGACGACATCCGTGCCGCGAGGCAGGAGATAGGTGAGCCCGTCGATCTCGACCCGCGCCCGCATCTCATCGTCAGGTCCGGGGCGCATGCGTGACAGGCTATCCCTCGTCGTGGTGTCCGGACCCGGGGTTGTGCGATTCACGCGACGGGAGTACAGAACCGCGCCGCTTCGCCCTTCGCGCACCGACGACGATGATGACGGCGACGAGGATCACCACGCCGACGACGATCGCGATCAGCACCGGTAGACGACCATGAAGGCCGCCCCTGTGGATAACGTCCGCGCCGCGACGGGTCTCCGATGCACACTGGCGGCATGATCTCTCGTGCGCGCTCGATGCTCCGTGCCCTCCACGACGACGAACGGGGAGACGTGCCCGGCTGGGTGCTCGTGACCCTGATGACCGCGGGCCTTGTCGTGCTCATCTGGGCGGTCGCCGGACCCGCGCTCACCTCCCTCTTCGAGCAGGCCATCCAGCGGGTGTCGGGGCTCTGACATGCGTGCGCCTGCGGGGGTGACCGACGACCGCGGGTCGAACCCGGTGGAGTTCCTCCTCGTCGGCACCCTGCTCACCGCGCTCACCCTCGCGGTGCTGCAACTGGCGTTCGCGATCTACGTGCGCAACGTCGTCCATGACGCCGCCGTGGAGGGGGCGTACTACGCGGCTCTCGCCGACACGACGGCCGCGGAGGGGGAAGAGCGGGCGCGCGAGGTCATCCGTCGTGCGGTCGGCCCCTCCTATGCAGACGACATCACGGTGGCCTCGGCACGGCGGGGCGGACAGGAGACCGTCGAGGTCCGCATCCGGACGATGCTCCCGGTGTTCGGGCTCGTCGGTGTCCCTGCGGCCTTGCAGGTGGAGGCCCACGCACCGGGGGAGTCGTTCGATGCGCGATGACACGGGGTCGAGCTCGCTGGAGTTCATCGCCGTCGGCGTGATCATGCTCGTGCCGCTGCTGTACCTCGTGATCGCCGTGGGCTCGGTGCAGGAGCAGTCGCTGGGCGTGGAGGCCGCGGCGCGGCAGGCCGCCCGTGCCATCGCCTCGGCGCCCGACATCGCAGCGGCGGCCGACCGGGGGGAGGAGGTGCTGGACGGGGTCGTCGCGGAGTACGGCATCGATCGCGGAGCGGTCGACGTTGCGGTGTCGTGCCGTTCCCGGACCTCAGGCTGTCCAGCGGCGGGAGCGACGGTGGTCGTCACGGTCTCGACGCGGGTACCGCTGCCGCTCGTGCCAGGCGTGCTCGGACTCGACCAGGCGACCTCCGTCCCCGTCGAAGCCGTATCGGTGCAGAAGGTGTCTCGGCGATGGGGCGGGGGATGAGGGGGCGCGTGCCGGCGCCGAAGCAGCACGGTGAGGGCGACGACGACGGGAGCGTGCTGCTGCTCGTGCTCGGCTACCTGATCCTCGCGCTCGCCGTGCTGTTCGTGTGCGTCTGCGCCACCGACCTCTACATCACCCAGAAGCGGCTGGACGGGCTCGCGGATGCGGCGGCGCTCGCCGGAGCGGACGGGTTCACGCTGGAGGTGGAGGGGGAGACGCCCCGGGCGACGCTCACCGATGCCGGGGTGGCCGAGCAGGTGGTGCCGCTCATCCGTGACGCGGGGTGGGAGGCGACCGTGGTCGATGCGGGCACCCCCGACGGCGTGAGCGCGCGCGTCACCGTCGCGGCCGTCTGGCACCCGCCCCTGCTCTCCCCGTTCGTGCCGGACGGGGTGCCGCTGCAGGCGACGGCGACGAGCCGCACAGCGCTGCGCTGAGGGATCGGGCGCTCAGTCGTCGGCGGGGTCCGGCGTGCGCGGGGGCGTCCGGGGGACGAACCGGGGGATCCAGCGGAGGAAACCGGCGGCGCCGACGAGTCCGATCAGGCCCATGGCTCCCGCCGCGAACGACAGGGAGGCGACCGCGGTGATGCCCGAGACGAGGAGCGGAGCGACCGCGCCGCCGGCATCGGTCAGCGTGCGCCACGACCCGAGGAACGCGGCGGGGTCGTGCTTCGGGGCGACGTCCGCGCCGAGGGTGAGGAGGATGCCGCTCGACAGTCCGTTGCCGACGCCGAGGACCGCGGCGAACATGCCGAACCAGAGCACCGCGGAGTCGAGGTCGTGCGTGACCGACAGGGCGAGGAACCCGGCGCCCATCAGCACCATCGCGGGCATCGCCGCCCAGAGCCGGCCGAAGCGATCCATCACCTGGCCACTGGCGTAGAACAGGGCGAAGTCGATGGCGCCGGACACCCCGACGACGAGAGCGATGGTCGACGCGTCGAGGCCCAGGGAGAGCCCCCACAGCGGGAGGACGACCTGCCGTGCCGACCGCACCGCCGAGAGCGAGGCCGCAGCGAGTCCGAGCCGACCGAGCACTCCGCGCTGCTGCCACATGGTCTGGAAGATCCCGGCCCGCTCGACGGTGGGGATCGACCCGGTCACCGCCTCTCCGCTGTCCTCCACGAATCGATCGGTCGTCCGCAGCGGGGCGACGGTCTTCTCGGGGTCCGGTCCGAAGAGCACGAGCACGACCATGACCACGAGGCAGGCGAGGAAGAACCAGATCGCCGCGGCCTCGGTGCCGAAGAGCTGCAGCAGACCCGCGGAGACGAACGGGCCGATGAAGATACCCAGACGGAAGCTGCCGCCGAGCAGGGAGAGCGAGCGGGCGCGGAACGCCAGCGGCACCCGCGTGGTCATGAACGCGTGCCGGGCGAGCCCGAACGCCGCGGCGCACAGGCCCAGGAGGAACACGGACGCCGCGAGGACCCCGAGCGACGGCGCGAACACCATGCCGACGGCGGCGAGGATGGCGATGACGCCCGCGATCACCATCGTGAAGCGCTCGCCGATGCGCCCCACGGCCCAGCCGGCCGGGAGGTTGCCGCACAGCTGACCGACCACGAGCGCCGAGGCGACGAGGGCGGCGAAGGCGACGTCGGCCCCCATGGACGCGGCGATGACTGGGATGAGCGGGATGACCGCACCTTCGCCGAGGGAGAAGAGGACGGTCGGCAGGTACACCATCGGTCCGAACTGGCGGAGGACCGTGGATGCACTGCTCACGCCCTTCACGCTACTCCGGTCGGCGCGGACGACCGGACACCACCGTCCCCGCGCGCGCGGGCGGCACGTTAGGCTGAGGTGTCATGCTCGAACTAGATCTCTCCGCCGAAATCCAGGCGCTCAGGCACACCTTCGGCGACATCAGCGAGGTCGTCGATGTCAACCGTCTCCGCGAGGACATCGCGCGTCTCAGCGAGGAGGCCGGCGCGCCCGACCTCTGGGACGACACCGAGAACGCCCAGAAGGTCACCAGCGCCCTGAGCCATCGTCAGTCGGAGCTCGCCCGCATCACCGGCATCGCCCAGCGCCTCGACGACCTCGAGGTGCTCGTCGATCTGGCGAACGAGATGGGCGACGAGGAGTCGGCGGTCGAGGCCCGCAAGGAGCTCCAGACCCTCACCGACCTCATCAACCAGCTTGAGGTGCAGACGCTGCTCGACGGCGAGTACGACGAGCGCAGCGCCATCGTCACCATCCGCTCCGGCGCCGGCGGCGATGACGCCACCGACTTCGCCGAGATGCTCATGCGCATGTACCTGCGTTGGGCGGAGCGTCACAAGTACCCCGTGAAGGTCATGGACACTTCGTACGCGGAGGGCGCGGGCATCAAGTCGGCGACCTTCGAGATCGACGCGCCCTACGCCTTCGGCACGATCTCGGTCGAGGCGGGCACACACCGCCTCGCCCGCATCAGCCCGTTCGGCTCGGCGGACAAGCGCCAGACGTCGTTCGCCGCCGTCGAGGTCATCCCCCTCATGGAGGAGGCGACCGAGGTCGACATCCCCGAGAGCGACATCCGGGTCGACGTCTTCCGCTCTTCGGGCCCCGGCGGCCAGTCCGTCAACACGACCGACTCCGCCGTGCGCATCACGCACCTCCCGACCGGCATCGTCGTGTCGATGCAGAACGAGAAGTCGCAGATCCAGAACCGCGCCGCGGCCATGCGCGTGCTGCAGAACCGTCTCCTCCTGCTGCAGAAGGAGCAGGAAGCGGCCAAGAAGAAGGAGCTCGCGGGCAACATCACCGCGAGCTGGGGCGATCAGATGCGCTCCTATTTCCTCTACGGTCAGCAGCTCGTGAAGGACCTCCGTACGGGCCAGGAGTCCGGGAACCCGGCCGCCGTGTTCGACGGCGACCTCGACGACTTCATCTCGGCGGGCATCCGCTGGCGCAAGCGCAAAGACGAGGACTGACCCCTGACCACGAAGGCCCCGGGAGCTCCCGGGGCCTTCGTCGTGCCGTGCGAACGGGTCAGCGTGCCGACGCCTCGACGGTCACGCGCGCGACCTCCTGCAGCATCTCGTTCGTGATGACGATCACGTAGGACGGGCTCTCCGCGACGTCGAACGAGACGGTGCCCTCCGCCGTGGAACCGGCGTCCTGCTCGCTGGACTCCAGCGTCGCCTCGCCGAAGATGTCGTAGTCGCCCTCGGTGCCGTCTGCGGTCTCGACGGAGAAGTACACCGGGTTGACGTAGGTCATCCCATCGAGGGTCTCCCAGGCGACGTCGATCACCAGGTACCCACCGTTCGCGGCCTCGAAGTCCGTGCCGTTGGTGGGACCGTACGTGGCCGAGCGGATCGTGACCTCGGCCGTGCCCGACAGCTGCGGCACGGCGACCGGCTCGCCGAGTCTGCCCTCGGCGATCTCCCCGGTCCCCGCGTCGCCGGTGTCGTCGGTCTCCGGCGCCGGGCTCTGGCTCGTGCCCTCGTCGTAGTCCGGAAGGGTGACCGGGCGCACGGTGTTCGCGACGGCCAGCACGAAGAAGATGCTCACGACGATCGCGACGATGCCGCCGAGCACCGACACCCCGAGCCCGGTGATCCCCGGCCACTTGGTGCCCTTCAGGAACAGGGAGATGAGCGAGACGATGAATCCGGCCGCCAGGAGGAACCAGGCGAACGGCAGCGTCACAGGGATGAACGCGAGGAGGAGGCCGAGTGCGGCGAGTCCGAGGCCGACGAGCCCCAGCACCGAGACCTTCTTCGGCGCCGCGGGAGCCGGCGCCTGACCGGGATACGAGCCCTGGCCGGGGTACACGCCCTGGCCGGGATACGTCCCCTGTCCCGGATACGTGCCCTGACCACCCGGCGCCTGGCTCGGGTATCCGCCGGCGCTCTGCGCGCCCGGGTACGCGCCCGGTGCCGGGTATCCGCCCTGGCCCTGGTACGCGTTCTTCCCGAGACCGGCAGGCGCCGCCGGGGGATACGGCGCTGCGCCCTCGGCTCCGGCCGGCGGGACGATCGGCGCCGCGCCCGGGAGGTCGTGCGCGCCGCTGGCCGGTGCGGTCCAGTCCTGGGCCGGCTCCGGCGCGACGATGAACTCGGTCGCCGGCTCGTCCGGAGCGATCTCGCGCTCAGCGGCGACGGGCTCGGGAGCGACGGTCTCCGCCGACGCCGTCGGCTCCTCTCCGAGGGGAGCGCCGTCGTCGGCCGCGGCGGGGTCCTCCGCCGGGGTGCTCTCCGCGGCCGCGTCTTCGGCCGTCGTCGCGGTGGTGTCGTCGGTCGCCGCGGTCGCCGCGGTCGTCTCCGGCGCGAAGTGCTCGGTCCACTGCTGGCCGTCCCACCAGCGCAGGCGCCCGGAGCCGTCGTCGTACCAACCAGCCGGTGTCGTCATGGGGATCCCCTCCGTGTGTGCGCTCGCGTGGGCACGCGAATCGACACTCCATGTATAGCAGCGGGCGACGACGCCGCGGGGCCGGAGAACACGGAGGAATCACGGGGCGGCGCGCGGCGCGGCGGGGTGTCGTGCCGAGCCGCAGGCGGTGGCGCGCTTAGGCTCGAATCGCCATGATTCGGTTCGAGAACGTCACGAAACGCTACCGCGGGACGTCGAAGCCCGCCCTGTCCGGTGTCGACTTCGAGGTGCAGCGCGGGGAGTTCGTCTTCCTCGTCGGCGCCTCCGGGTCCGGCAAGTCCTCCTGTCTGCGCCTGATCCTCCGCGAGGATGTGCCGACGAGCGGTCGGGTGGCCGTTCTCGGACGCGACCTGCGGGCGCTCGCGAACCGGAAGGTGCCCTACTTCCGTCGGCACATCGGCTCGGTGTTCCAGGACTTCCGGCTGCTGCCGTCCAAGACCGTGCATCAGAACGTCGCCTTCACGCTGCAGGTCACCGGCTCGTCCCGCGGCTTCATCCAGCAGGCGGTCCCCGAGGCGCTCGCCCTCGTCGGGCTCGACGGCAAGGAGAAGCGCATGCCGCACGAGCTCTCCGGCGGTGAGCAGCAGCGCGTCGCGATCGCCAGGGCGCTCGTCAACCGCCCTCAGGTGCTGCTGGCTGACGAGCCCACCGGCAACCTCGACCCCGCGACCTCGGTCGACATCATGCAGCTGCTCGCCCGGATCAACGCCGGCGGCACCACGGTGCTCATGGCCACGCACGAGGCCGGATTCGTCGACCAGATGCGCCGCCGCGTGATCGAACTCCGTGACGGCGAGATGGTCCGAGACGAGGTTCACGGCGGATACGGCGACACCTCGAACATCCCCCGCCTGGTGCCGGAGGAGGTCCGCGGCGCCGCGGCTGCCGCCGCTCTCACGGCCGTGCAGGAGGTGCAGCGCCAGACCGCCGACCTCTCGGTGGTCCGCGCCGCACTGGCCGAGGAGCTGGACGCTCAGCGTCGGGCCGCCGCGGCGTCTCCCGCGGTCACCGCGCCCGCCCCTGACCCGATGCCGCAGGTGGTCGAGCCGCCGGAGCCCGCGCGGGATCCGGGCGTGGTCGAACCGCCGGATGTCGTGCACCCTCCGGCTGCATCGTCGCCGCCCGCTGCCGCGCGCCCCGCACCCGGGGGGCCGCGCACTCATCCGATCGTGATCCCCGAGGTGGACGTCGCCGAACTCGGCGTCGCGGACCGCCTCGGCCTGTCGGACCAGGATGACGAGGAAGTGGGTCCGACCTCATGAGAATCGGCCTGATCCTGACCGAGGCCCTCGTCGGCCTGCGGCGCAACATCTCGATGGTGATCTCCGTCGTGCTCGTCACGTTCGTGTCGCTGACGTTCGTCGGCGCCGCGATCCTCATGCAGTCGCAGATCGGCGTGATGCGCGGCTACTGGGCCGAGCGCGCCCAGGTGGCGGTATACATGTGCTCCGCGGTGTCGGAGTCGGACACCTGCGTGGACGGCGCGGCGAGCGAGGAGCAGGTCGCCGCCGTGCGCGCCCAGCTGGAGGGCGACGCGCTGTCGCCGCTCATCAGCTCCATGACCTTCGACACGAAGGAGGAGACGTACGCCAAGCTCGTCGAGCAGGTGGGGGAGGAGCAGGCCAGCGTGCTCTCGCCCGACCAGGCGTTCGAGGTCTTCTTCGTCACCATGAAGGACCCCGGGCAGTCGCAGGTGCTCGCCGAGGCGTTCAGCGGCCAAGCAGGAGTGGAGCAGGTCCAGGACCAGCTCCAATACCTCGAACCGCTGTTCTCCGCGCTCACGGTGGCCACCTACATCGCCGTCGGCATCGCCGTGCTCATGCTCATCGCCGCGACGCTGCTGATCGGCACGACGATCCGGTTGTCGGCCTACGCGCGGCGCAAGGAGATCGGCATCATGCGCCTCGTGGGCGCGTCGAACCGCTTCATCCAGACGCCGTTCGTGCTGGAGGGCGTGTTCGCCGCGCTGCTGGGCTCCGCCCTGGCCAGTGCCGCCGTCGTCGCGGGCATGCACTTCGGCGTGAACGGCTACCTGCGCGGCCGCGTGCCCTTCATCACCACCTGGGTGACCATGCAGGATGCTGCCCTCGTCGTCCCAGTCCTCGTCGGGATCGGCGTGGTCCTCGCGGCCCTGTCGGCGGGCTTCGCGATCCGACGGTGGCTGCGCACCTGATACCCTGAAAGGCTGCTCGGCCGATCCGCTGCCGAGCCGTCCACAGCACCACAGCACAGGAGATCATCATGCCCAGGGAACGCGGGGAGAAGGTCATCGCGACCAATCGTCGCGCGCGTCACGACTACACCATCGAGAAGTCGTACGAGGCGGGGATGGTGCTCACCGGCACCGAGGTGAAGTCGCTCCGTCAGGGGCGCGCGAACCTCAGCGACGGGTACGCGTTCGTGAAGGGCAACGAGGTCTTCCTCGACGCCGTGCATATCCCGGAGTACTCGCAGGGGCACTGGACGAACCACTCGGCCAAGCGCATCCGCAAGCTCCTGCTCCACCGGGAGGAGATCGCGAAGCTCGCTCACGCCGTCTCCGCGGGCGGATACACCCTCATCCCGCTCAAGCTGTACTTCTCGGACGGTCGCGCCAAGGTCGAGATCGCCCTCGCGAAGGGCAAGCGCGAGTACGACAAGCGTCAGACCCTCCGCGAACGCCAGGACACCCGTGAGGCCGAGCGGGCGATGCGGCTGCGCAACCGGGTGGGCGAGTAGCCGCCCGCGCTCAGAGGCTCGGCGTGAAGCCGAACACCCGGCCGAGGAACGCGAGCTCGCGTTCCAGCGCGTCGACGATGGTCTCCGCGCTGCGGAACCCGTGGCCCTCTCCCGGGTAGAGCACGTACTCGTGGTCGATGCCGTTCGCCGCCAGCGCGTCGCGGATGGCCTCGGACTGGGACGGCGGCACGACGCGGTCCTCCCCGCCCTGCAGCAGCAGCACCGGCACGTCGATGCGGTCGGCGTGGGTCAGAGGCGAGCGCTCGATGTACACGTCCTCGGCGGCGGGGAGCGGACCGACGAGGCCGTCGAGGTACGACGCCTCGAAGTCGTGGGTCTCGGCGGCGAGCATCCGCAGATCCGCGACGCCGTAGCGGCTGATGCCCGCGGCGAACGTGCCACCCCGCACGAGCGCCGAGAGCACCGTCCAGCCGCCCGCCGAGCCGCCGCGGATGGCGATGCGCGCGGGATCGGCGAGCCCGGCGTCGGCGAGCCCGCGGGCGGCCGCGATCACGTCGTCGACGTCCACGACGCCCCACTGTCCCTGCAGGCGGTCGCGGTACGCCCGGCCGTAACCGGTGGACCCGCCGTAGTTCACGTCGAGGACCCCGATTCCCCGGCTCGTGAAGAAGGCGATCGAGGCGGAGGCCGCTCCCGTGACGTGGGCGGTGGGCCCGCCGTGCACGAGCACGATGTAGGGCGGGAGCTCGCCGGCGGCGCCGCGGGGCTCTCCGGGCGCGGCGGGCGGATAGGCGAAGGCGTGCACCGGGCCGTGCGCCCCCTCCACGACGAGCTGCTGGGCCGCCGGCATCCAGTCCTCGTCGACCGGAGCGCCGCCGGTGACGGTCTCGACGGCCCCGCTGTCCACGTCGACGCACCAGACGCCGGAGGTCACGCGCGAGCCGTCTCCGCTGAGCAGGACGCGGGAGCCGGAGACGTCGTCCACACTGAGATGCCCGTCGGCCGGGACCGCGATCGCGCGCGTCTCGCCGTCCGGGGACACGAGCTGCACCTCGTCGCGTCCGTCGGTGCGGACGGCCACGAGGCGGCCGTCCGCCAGCGGCTGGAACCAGCGGTTGCCGAGCACCCACAGGCCGTAGCCGGTGTCGGCGTCGGATGAGGTGAGCGGGCGCGAGGCGCCGGGCTGGAGGCCGTCGAGCGCGAGGTGCTGGAGCTGCCAGCGTCCCGAGCCGTCGTCGGCGAACACGAGCGCGTCGTCGCCGATCCATTCCGGCTGCAGGGCGGCGGAGGCGGGGATCCGGGTGCTCGTCCCGCCGGCCGCGGATCCGATCGCGAGCGCAGCGCTCTCCCAGGGCATGCTGTCCGCCTGCCATTCGACCCAGGCGACGCGGCTGCCGTCGGGCGAGAGCGCGGGATGGGCGAAGAAGCCGGGACCCTCGACGATCACCCGGATCGCGGAGGCGGCCTCGGCGGCCGAGCCGTCCACGGGGATCTCCACGATCGCGCGACGGTGCGGGTCGGTCGAGAGGTCTTCCCGCACGGCCAGCAGTCGGCCGCTCTGCACGCGCAGCCCGCCGTACGCGGGGCCGGCGGTGGTGAGGGGGCGCGGTTCCGTGCCGCGGTCCATGCGGTGCACGCGCTGGTCGGCGCCGGAGACGAAGTACAGGGTGTCGCCGTCGACGGTCCAGGCGCCGCCCCCGTACTCGTGCACGCGGGAGCGGGCGTTCCAGGGTGCCGGGAGGATCTCCGCGCCCGTCGAGCTGCGCACCGTGACGCGTCCGCCCTCGGCCGGCACGGACTCGGCCCACCACACCTCGTCACCCACGAAGCGGGCCCCGTCGATGCGCGGCGCCGCTCCTGCGACGGCTTTCGCGGTGAAGGGGGAGGACCAGGAGCCGAACGGTGAGGACATGCCTCGAGCCTAGGGGCGGTGACACACGACGTCACACTCGTGCGGCGGGCCGAGGGCGTGTTCTAGGTTTCTGGAAACGCCCGGTTCATCCCGGGCGTGGAGCGACAGCCGAGCCCGGCACCCGCCCGCGAACGACGTGCTCTTCGTCGTGCGCGGACCCCGGCCCCTGTCCCCTGGAGAGAAGATGTCTTCCACGTTCGACGCCTCCCACGCCTCCCGCGTGCCGTTCTCCTTCGAGCTCTACCCGCCGCGCTCGGAGTCGAGCCAGGAGGCCCTGCATGAGACCGTCCGTCGTCTCGCCGCGGCCGGCCCGGAGTTCCTGTCGGTGACCTACGGTGCCGGCGGCTCGACCGGCGGCCGCTCGCTCGATGTGCTGCGCTTCATCCGGGAGCACACCGACGTCGAACCCCTCGCTCATCTCACCTGCGTCGGCAACACCTACGCCGGCGCCACCGCGCTCATCCGGGAGTTCCTCGACGCCGGGATCCTCCGCTTCCTCGCTCTGCGCGGAGACCCGCCCGCGGGACAGAACGAGCCCTTCCTGGGCGACCTGGAGAGCGCCGCCCAGCTCGTGCAGCTCATCGATCGCGTCCAGGCCGAGCGCGCGCCGTACCAGGAGTCTCCGGTCCCCGGTCTCCCCGGAGCCGCGCTCGTGGCCCCGCGGCAGAAGGTCGACATCGCGGTCGCCGCCTTTCCGAAGGGGCACCCCCGGGCCACGCACCGCACGCAGGATGTCGAGGCGCTGCTCGCCAAGCAGGCCGCGGGGGCGACCTTCGCCATCACGCAGCTCTTCTTCCACCCCGATGACTACCTCGCCTTCGTGGAGCGCGCCCGCGCCGGAGGCGTCACCATCCCGATCCTCCCCGGCATCATGCCGATCACGTCGCCGGCCCGGCTCGCCCGGGTGCTGGAGCTGACCGGGGAGGACCTGCCCAGCGAGCTCGCGATCGCCCTCGATGTCGAGCCGACCGCCGAAGGGCGCCGGGAGATCGGGATCTCCTGGGCCGCGCGCCTCGCCGCCGACGTCGTCGCCGGCGGGGCCCCCGGCGTGCATCTGTACGCCTTCAACCAGCACGAGACCGTCCTGACCGTCCTCGCCGAAGCCGGCATCGTCCCGGCGCTCCGGCACTAGTCCCCGCCGAAAGGAAATACCATGACCGCATTCCCCGAGGGCACCATCCTCGGCTACCCCCGCATCGGCCGTCGCCGCGAGCTCAAGAAGGCCGTCGAGGCGTTCTGGGCCGGCCGCATCGACGAGCAGGAGCTGGAGCGGACGGCCGCGGAACTGCGCGCGGCGACCCGCGAGCGCCTGGCCTCGCTCGGTCTCGGTCGCACGGACTCGGCCATCCCCGAGTCCTTCTCCTTCTACGACCAGGTCCTCGACGCCGCCGTCACCGTCGGCGCGATCCCTGCCCGCTTCGACGACCTCCGCGAGGCGGACGGGTCGATCGGCCTCTCCGCCCTGTTCACCGTCGCCCGCGGTGAGGGCGAGCGGGCGCCGCTGGAGATGACGAAGTGGTTCGACTCGAACTACCACTACCTCGTGCCGGAGATCGGTCCGGAGACGGTGTTCTCCCTCGCCAGCGACCGCCTGGTGCGCGAGGTCGCCGAGGCCGTCGCCGCCGGCTTCGTCACGCGTCCCGTGGTCGTCGGACCGGTCACGCTGCTGGCGCTCGCGAAGGCGTCGGACGACGCGCCGGAGGGCTTCGAGCCGCTCTCGCGGCTGGAGGACGTCCTGCCGGTCTACGTCGATCTGCTCGCCCGTCTGCGCGCCGCGGGCGCCGAATGGGTGCAGCTCGACGAGCCCGCCCTCGTGAGCGAGTCCCTGCCGGCGACCACCGCACAGCTCGCCTCCGCCGCGGAGCGCGCGCTCGGGGTGCTCGGGAACGCCGAAGAGCGTCCCTCGATCCTCGTCGCGGCCCCGTACGCGAGCCTCGGCGAGACCTTCGCGACCGTGGCCGCCGCCCCTGTCGAGGCCATCGCCGTGGATCTCGTGCGCGGCACGGTGCCCGACGCGGTGCCGGGCCTCGAGGGCAAGACCCTCGTCGGCGGTGTGATCGACGGTCACAACATCTGGCGTGGCGACCTCTCCGCGGCGTTCGACTCTCTGGAGGCGCTCCGCGCGCTCGGAGCCCCGGTGGCGGCATCGACCTCGACCTCGCTGCTGCACGTGCCGCACGACGTGGAGGACGAGACCGCGCTCGACGAGCGGCTCGTCTCCTGGCTCGCCTTCGCGGATCAGAAGGTGCAGCAGGTCGTGACCCTCGCCCGCGGCCTGTCCGAAGGGCGCACGGCGATCGCGGCCGAGCTGGACGCCGCGACCGCTGCGCTGCAGGACCGCCTGACCGCTCCCGGCGTGCGCGACGGTGCGGTGCGTTCCCGCGCGCTGAGCGACGCCGACTTCGCCCGTGCCCCGTACCAGGAGCGGGAGGAGGCGCAGAACGCCCTCGGCCTGCCGGCGCTGCCCCTGACGACGATCGGCTCCTTCCCGCAGACCGGCGACATCCGCCGCGCCCGCGCCCAGTTCCTCCGCGGCGAGATCCCCGAGGACGACTACGAGGAGTTCCTGCGCCGTGAGGTCGCGGCGGTCGTCTCCCTGCAGGAGGACCTCGGTCTCGACGTCCTCGTGCACGGTGAGCCGGAGCGCAACGACATGGTGCAGTACTTCGCGGAGAACCTCGACGGCTTCGCGGTCACGCAGCACGGCTGGGTGCAGTCGTACGGCTCGCGAGCCACGCGCCCGTCGATCCTCTGGGGAGACGTCTCGCGTCCCGCGCCCATCACGGTCGCCTGGTCGGCGTACGCGCAGTCGCTCACGGCGAAGCACATGAAGGGGATGCTCACGGGCCCCGTCACGATCCTCGCGTGGTCCTTCGTCCGCGACGACCAGCCGCTGGGGGAGACGGCGAACCAGGTGGCGCTCGCGCTCCGCGACGAGATCGCCGACCTGGAGGCCGCGGGCATCCAGGTGATCCAGGTCGACGAGCCGGCGCTCCGGGAGCTGCTCCCGCTGAAGCAGGCCGACCAGCCGGCGTACCTCGACTGGTCCGTCGCCTCATTCCGTCTGGCCACGGGCGGCGCTGCGGCGGCGACCCAGGTGCACACCCACCTCTGTTACTCGGAGTTCGGCGTCGTGATCGACGCGATCCGTGCGCTCGACGCGGACGTCACGTCCATCGAGGCGGCCCGGAGCCGCATGGAGGTCGTCGCGGACATCGCCGAGGTGGGCTTCGACCACGGCATCGGCCCCGGCGTGTACGACATCCACTCGCCGCGCGTGCCCACCGTGGAGGAGGTCGAGTCCCTGCTGCGGCGCGCGGTGGAGGAGATCCCGCTCCGGCAGCTCTGGGTAAACCCGGACTGCGGTCTGAAGACCCGTGCATACGCCGAGACCACGGCGTCGCTGCGGAACATCGTCGAGGCCACGCGGCGCGTGCGCGAGGACGTGGTGGTCACCGCCTGACGCGGTCGCCCCCGGACACACGAAGGCCCTCCCGGTGCGCCCGGGAGGGCCTTCGTCCTCGTCTCACCGACGATGCGGTGACTCAGACGGCGCGCATGACCGCGACGACCTTGCCGAGCACGACCGCCTCGTCGCCCAGGATCGGCTCGAAGGCAGAGTTGCGGGGAAGCAGCCACGTGTGGCCGTCGCGACGACGGAGCACCTTGACGGTGGCCTCGCCGTCGAGCATGGCAGCCACGATCTCGCCGTTCTCCGCCGTGTTCTGCGAGCGCACGACGACCCAGTCGCCGTCGCAGATGGCGGCGTCGATCATCGACTCCCCGGAGACCTTGAGCATGAACAGGTCGCCCTTGCCGACGAGCTGCCGGGGGAGCGGGAAGATCTCCTCGACCTGCTGGTCGGCCGTGATCGGCACGCCCGCGGCGATCCGCCCCACCAGCGGGACCAGGGCGGCGTCGCCCACGGGGGTCGCCACGTCCGCCGGGTTCTCCGCGCCGGTGCCGGGCAGATCGATGAGGACCTCCATGGCGCGCGTCTTGCCCGGGTCGCGACGCAGGTAGCCGCTGAGCTCGAGCTGACCGAGCTGGTGGGTGACGCTGGACAGCGACTTGAGTCCGACGGCGTCGCCGATCTCGCGCATGCTCGGCGGATAGCCGTTCTGCGCGATCGAGGCCTGGATCACCTCGAGGATTGCCATCTGCTTCGGGCTGAGGCTCTTGCGACGGCGGGTGCGCGGCGCCTCGGACTCGAGGGCTGAGGTGTCGCTCATGGTGCTCCTTCACTGCGTGATCCGACGTGCCGCTTCGAATGTCGGTGGCCCGTGGTGGGGTGTCCTTATCGAAACCGTATCCGAGAAAAGCGCCGATCTGGAAGATCTGTTCGAGCGTGTCGGCCGATTCGCGGGGCGTGGTTTCGAAGACAGCTTGACAGATGTTCGAACTCGAAGATATCTTCGGAACGTAGCTTCGCATCCACGGCTCCCGGCCGAGGCGCGGATGCGAAAGCTACGCCAACCTCCCCGGGCTCCGGCACCGGGACAGTAAGGAGCAGACATGAGCAGCATCAGCCTCAGCACCGCGACCGCCCTCCCGGCATCGGCCCGTCCGGCCACCCGGCTGCGGATCACGGCACGCGGCCGTCGCACTCTGCTCGCGCTCGCGTCCGTCCCGCTCGCGGCGGGCATCGCCTTCGCCGCCCTCAGCGGAGGCAGCGCGACCGCCTCCGGCGCGGATGCGCCGGCCGTCTCCGTCGAGACCGTCACGGTCATGCCCGGCGACACCCTCTGGTCGATCGCGAGCAGCATCGCTCCCGAGGCCGACCCGCGGGATGTCATCGGTGAGATCACCCGCATGAATCTGCTGCGCGGCGGGGAGCTCCAGGTCGGCCAGGAGCTCGCACTGCCGGCGCGGTACACCGACTGACGCCGAGTCCTCCCGGCCGAATCGTCACGATGGCCTCGGCTCTCCCTGCTCCTCTTAAGATGGGAAGGGTGACCTTCTCCCTCAACGATCTCCCGCTCCGCGACGATCTGCGCGGACTCACCCCGTACGGAGCGCCGCAGGCCCCGCTGCCGGTGGCGCTGAACGTCAACGAGAACACGCATCCGGTTCCCGACGAGGTCGCGAGCGACATCCTCGATGACATCGCCGTGGCGATCCGAGACGTGAACCGGTACCCGGACCGCGAGTTCACGACACTGCGGGAGGCGTTCGCCGACTACCTGGGTCACGGCCTCACGCCGGAGCAGATCTGGGCGGGCAACGGGTCCAACGAGGTGCTGCAGCACATCTTCCAGGCGTTCGGCGGGCCGGGACGCACGGCCTTCGGATTCGCTCCCACGTACTCCATGTACCCGCTCATCGCGAAGGGGACGGGAGCGTCCTGGATCGCGGGCACCCGTCAGCCCGACTACACGGTCACCCCGGAGGAGGCGGCGCAGCAGGTGCGCGCGGCCGACCCCGACATCGTGATCCTCTGCTCGCCGAACAACCCGACCGGCACCCCGCTGGGGCTCGACGTGGTGGAGGCCGTCTACGAGGCGGCCCGCGGCGTCGTGATCGTCGACGAGGCCTACCAGGAGTTCGCGCCGCGGGATGCGGCGTCGGCCCTCACCCTGCTGGAAGGACGGCCGCGGCTCGCCGTCTCCCGAACGATGAGCAAGGCCTTCGCCTTCGCCGGCGCCCGCGTCGGCTACCTCGCGGCCGACCCGGCGTTCATCGACGCGCTCCGGCTCGTGCGACTGCCGTACCACCTGAGCGCTCTGACGCAGGCCGCCGCGGTCGCCGCCCTCCGCAACGCCGACGTCATGCTCGGCATGGTGCAGGAGATCGTGGAGCAGCGGGACCGCATCACGGCGACGCTCGAAGCTCTCGGGTACACCCCGCACCTCTCGTGGTCCAACTTCGTGCTGTTCGGCGGCGTCGCGGATCCGCAGGCGACGTGGCAGCAGCTGTACGACCGCGGCGTGCTCGTGCGCGACGTCGGCATCCCCGGCCACCTGCGCGTCAGCGCCGGCACGGAGGCGGAGACGACGGCGTTCCTGGACGCCCTGGCCTCGATAGGATCGGCATCATGACCATCCCCGCGCCCACCGCACGCACCGCGAGCCGCGTGCGCAGCACGTCGGAGTCCACCGTCGAGGTCGAGCTGAACCTCGACGGCACCGGTGCGAGCCGCATCGACACCTCGGTGCCGTTCTTCGACCACATGCTCACGGCGTTCGCGAAGCACTCGCTGACGGATCTCACCGTGCGGGCCTCCGGGGACACCCACATCGACGCGCACCACACCGTGGAGGACGTCTCGATCGTGCTCGGCCAGGCGATCCTGGCCGCCCTCGGAGACAAGTCTGGCATCTCCCGGTACGGCGACGCCCTCGTCCCCCTGGACGAGGCGCTCGCGCAGGCGGTCGTCGACATCTCCGGCCGTCCGTACCTCGTGCACGAGGGGGAGCCCGCGGGCTTCGAGCACCACCTGATCGGCGGGCACTTCACAGGGTCCCTCGTGCGGCACGTCTTCGAGGCCATCACCTTCAACGCCGCGCTGACCGTGCACGTGCGGGTGCTGAGCGGGCGCGACCCGCACCACATCGCCGAGGCCGAGTTCAAGGCGTTCGCGCGGGCGTTCCGGCAGGCGAAGGCCCTGGATCCTCTCGTCGACGGCATCCCGTCGACCAAGGGGGCGCTGTGAGCGCCGCGCCGCGGGTCGCCGTCTTCGACTACGAGTCCGGCAACGTCCACTCCGCGGTGAAGGCGCTCGTCGCCGCGGGAGCCGATGCCGTGCTGACCCGCGACCGCGCCGAGGCGCTGGAGGCCGACGGGTTCGTCGTGCCCGGTGTGGGCGCCTTCCAGGCCGTGCGGGATGCGCTGCACGCCCACGGCGGCGACGAGATCATCGGCCGTCGTCTCGCGGGGGGCCGACCGGTGCTCGGCATCTGCGTCGGCATGCAGGTGCTGTTCGAGCACGGCGTCGAGCGGGGGCACGACACCGCGGGCCTCGGCGAGTGGCCGGGTGCTGTGACGGAGCTCGACACCCCGGTCCTGCCGCACATGGGCTGGAACACGGTCGAGCCGGGGGAGGACACCGTCCTGTTCCGCGGCATCGAGCAGGAGCGCTTCTACTTCGTGCACTCCTATGCCGCGCAGTCCTGGGAGCTCGACGTGATCCCGCCGTTCCCGCAGCCCGTGCTCACGTGGGCGACCTACGGCGGCCCCTTCCTCGCGGCCGTCGAGAACGGCCCGCTCTCGGCGACGCAGTTCCACCCGGAGAAGTCCGGGGACGCCGGCATCCAGCTGCTTCGGAACTGGGTAAAGAGCCTCTGACGCCCCGCTGCGTCGGCGCCCGGCGTCACGCGGTTTGTCCCGCGCCCCGCGGCGGACTACCCTCGTCTCTCGTGCCCGCTCGGGCCGCAGACCCACCCGAACCAAGGACCCCATGAACGACTTCGCGCAGTCCCCCTCGCTCACGCTCCTTCCCGCGGTCGATGTCGCCGGCGGCAAGGCGGTCCGTCTCACGCAGGGGGAGGCCGGGACCGAGACGAGCTACGGCGACCCGCTCGACGCGGCAGGGGAGTGGGTGTCGCAGGGGGCGTCCTGGATCCACCTCGTCGACCTCGACGCGGCGTTCGGACGTGGCAGCAACGCGCCGATCCTGCGCAAGGTCATCAAGCAGTTCAAGAACGTCAACGTCGAGCTCTCCGGCGGCATCCGGGACGACGCGAGCCTGGAGGCCGCTCTGGAGAGTGGCGCCGCCCGCATCAACCTCGGCACCGCCGCTCTGGAGAACCCCGAGTGGGCGGCCGACGTGATCAGCCGCTTCGGTGAGGCGATCGCCGTCGGCCTCGACGTCCGCGGCACGACCCTCGCGGCGCGCGGCTGGACGAAGGAGGGCGGCGACCTCTGGGAGGTGCTCGAGCGCCTCGAAGACGCCGGCTGCAGCCGCTACGTCGTCACCGACGTGACCAAGGACGGCACGCTGCGCGGCCCGAACCTGGAACTCCTGCGCGAAGTGACCTCGCGCACGCCGAAGCCGGTCGTCGCGTCCGGCGGCATCTCGAACCTCGACGACATTGCCGCGCTGCGCGACCTCGTGCCCCTGGGCGTCGAGGGCGCCATCGTCGGGAAGGCTCTGTACGCGGGCGCCTTCACGCTCGCGGAGGCCCTGGATGTCGCCGGAGACTGATCCGCACGCCTGCGGTCCGGAGTCGCACAACCGGGCCGATTCCGCCGGCGTCCCCTGGGAGGGGCGCAGCTTCGAGTCGAATCCGCACGCGGCCGACGACGGCTCGGCGGACCCCGCTCTGCTCGCCGCGCTGCATCGCTTCCGTGCGGGCGAGGGGAGTCAGGCCGAGGTCATCGACGCGTTCCGCTCCGCCCGGGTGCTCGTGCCCCTGATCGCGGAGAAGGGCGAGGAGGGCGTGGCGCCCAGCGGTCTCGCGGTGGACAAGACGCAGGAGCTCTCGATCGTCACCGTGGCCGCACCGGACGGACGCCGCGTTCAGCCGGTGTTCTCGTCGGTCGAGACGATGCAGCGCTGGGACCCGTCGGCGCGTCCCATCCCGGTCGAGGCCGTCCGCGCGGCCCTGGCCGCGTCGTCGGAGGACACCGATCTCATCGTGCTGGACCCCACGTCCGACACCGAGTTCGTGATCCGCCGCCCCGCCGTCTGGGCCGTGGCGCAGGGGCACGCATGGGAGCCGAGCTTCCTCTCTCCCGAGGTCGTCACCGCCCTCCGGGAGAGCATCGCCCACGAACTCGCCGTGATCGACGTCTCCGTCGCGCCGGGTGACCCGGACGCGCGCCTCCGCGGACCGGAGCTCATCGTGGTCCTGGAACTCGTCGACGGCCTGGAGCGAGAAGTCCTGGATGCCGTGCTCGCGCGGCTCGCTCAGCGCTGGGCGGCGGACGACCGGATCGCCGTCCTCGCCGACTCGCTGACGGTCAAGCTCCGCCGCAGCATCTGAGGCGGAACGTCGGCCGGATCAGGTGACGGGGCCGGTCCACTTCTCGCCCGGGCCCTTGCCGATCGGGTCGGGGATGGTCGAGGCCTCGCGGAAGGCGAGCTGCAGCGACCGGAGGCCGTCGCGCAGTGACCGGGCGTGCATGTCGCTGATCTCCGGCGCTCCGGCGGTGATGAGCCCCGCGAGGGCGTTGATGAGCTTGCGCGCCTCGTCCAGGTCGAGCTGGGCCGCGGCGTCCGGGTCGTCCGCGAGACCGAGCTTCACGGCTGCCGCGCTCATGAGGTGCACGGCGGCGGTCGTGATCACCTCGACGGCCGGGACGTCGGCGATGTCACGGACGGCCGAGGAGGCTGCCTCTTCCTGCCGAGCCCATCGCTCCTCGCGCTCGCGGGCCGCCTCGTCCGATGCCTGGTTCGTCACTTCGCCTTGCTTTCTGTTAGACTTTGGCGGGCTCCGGAGCGTCGTGCTCCGGAACGAAAGAGGATTCACTTCCCACCCGCGCTTGCCGTTCCAGGCTACCGGGTCTTGCGCTCCGCCGGCTCCGCTCGTCACGAGGGGACCGGTAGACAGGGTGCGGAGCCGGCGTCTGAGAGCCGGCGGGTGGGGGACGACTCCGATTTCGCCCGGGATGCAGACAGCATCGCGGTGGCCGAATCACATCGTCTAAGGAGCTCCGCATCAGCGATCCCCGTACCAATGAGCGCATCCGCGTCCCCGAGGTCCGCCTCGTCGGCCCCGCGGGTGAGCAGATCGGCGTTGTCCGCATCGAGGCAGCGCTGCGTCTCGCCCAGGAAGCCGATCTCGACCTCGTCGAGGTCGCCCCGAACTCGAAGCCGCCCGTCGTCAAGATCATGGACTACGGCAAGTTCAAGTACGAGGCCGCGCAGAAGGAAAAGGAAGCGCGTCGCAACCAGGCGAACACGATCCTCAAGGAAGTCCGCTTCCGTCTGAAGATCGAGGCGCACGACTACACGACGAAGCTCAAGCGCGCCGAGGGCTTCCTCAAGGCCGGCGACAAGGTCAAGGCCATGATCCTCTTCCGCGGTCGCGAGCAGTCGCGCCCGGAGCAGGGTGTCCGTCTGCTGCGCAAGTTCGCCGAGGACGTCGCCGAGTTCGGCACTGTCGAGTCGAACCCGACCATCGACGGCCGCAACATGGTGATGGTCGTCGCGCCGCACAAGAGCAAGTCCGAGGCGAAGCAGGAGCAGAACGCCGTGCGCGCCGCGAACAAGCAGGCCGCGCGCGACGCGAAGAACGACTCGGACGCCTCCGCGGACGCCAAGGCGGAGTAGGTCCGCCCCCAGAACTCCCGCACCGCGGGTTGACACCGTCGCCTGAGAAGGCGCCATACGAAGGAAGAGAAGATGCCGAAGCAGAAGACCCACTCGGGTGCTAAGAAGCGCTTCAAGATCACCGGCAGCGGCAAGCTGAAGAAGCAGCAGGCCGGGATGCGCCACAACCTCGAGCACAAGTCGAGCCGTCGCACCCGTCGTCTGAACCAGGACCAGGTGCTCGCGAAGGCGGACTTCAAGGTCGCGAAGAAGCTTCTCGGTCGCTGACGCGCCCGATCGCAGGATAGGAACACAGGAAAATGGCAAGAGTCAAGCGGGCGGTCAACGCCCACAAGAAGCGTCGGGTCATCCTCGAGCGCGCCTCCGGCTACCGCGGTCAGCGTTCGCGCCTCTACCGGAAGGCCAAGGAGCAGGTCATCCACTCCCTGGTCTACTCGTACCGGGACCGCCGCAAGCGCAAGGGCGACTTCCGTCGTCTGTGGATCCAGCGCATCAACGCTGCGGCCCGCCAGAACGGCATGACGTACAACCGCTTCATCCAGGGCCTGGGCCTCGCGGGTGTCACGGTCGACCGTCGCATGCTCGCCGACCTCGCGGTGAACGACGCCGCGACGTTCGCGACGCTGGTCGAGACGGCGAAGAAGGCTCTGCCCTCCGACGTCAACGCGCCGAAGTCCGCAGCGTAAGCATCTCGCTTCCGAACGGGCGTCTTCCTCCGGGAAGGCGCCCGTTCCGCGTATCCGGGCGGTGTCGGGCTGACCGTAGACTGAGTTCGTGCTGGAGAACCCCCGTTCCCCCCGAGTCCGTGCCGTCGCCAAGCTGACCAAGCGCAGCGCGCGCACCGAGACCGGTCTTTTCCTGCTGGAAGGTCCGCAGTCCGTCCGCGAGGCGCTGACGTACCGCCCGGACGCGATCGTCGAGCTCTTCGCGACCCCGCACGGCTGGGAGAAGCACGCGGACATCCGCGCGAAGGCGGCGGACGCCGACGTCGAGGTCGAGTACGTGAGCGAGGACGTGCTCAACGCGATGGCCGACACGGTGACGCCCCAGGGACTCGTCGCGGTGGTCCGCCAGACGCCGACCTCGGTCCGCGAGATCTTCGACGGCACGCCGCGCCTCATCGCGATCTGCGAGGAGGTGCGCGACCCCGGCAACCTGGGCACGATCATCCGCGCGGCGGATGCGGCGGGCGCCGACGCGGTGGTGCTGACCGGCCGCACCGTCGACCCGTACAACCCCAAGGTGGTTCGGGCGACGACCGGCTCGCTCTTCCACCTCCCGGTCTCGGTGGGCGGCGAGCTCGACGAGGTCGTCCGGCGTGCACACGACGCGGGAATGCAGATCCTCGCGGCGGACGTGAAGGGGGACGACCTCCTCGCCGCACGCGCCGACGGCGTCCTCGGCGAGCCGACCGCGTGGCTGTTCGGCAACGAGGCGCGCGGGCTCGAGGACGAGGCTCTGACCAGGGCCGACCGGGTGCTCCGGCTGCCGATCTTCGGGCGGGCGGAGTCGCTGAACCTGGCCACCGCGGCGAGCGTGTGCCTGTACGAGAGTGCGTTCGCCCAACGCGCGGCTCCGGCCGGCTGAGCGGGTGAGGCGGGGCGCGGGGAGATGAGGATTCTGATCGTCGAGGACGACGAGCGGGTGGCGGGGGCCTTGCAGGCCTTCCTCGCGCGCTCGGGCTATGCCACCGTGCACGCGGCCGACGGGACCGCGGCGCTGGAACACCTCGATGCCGACACCGAGGTCGTGCTGCTCGACCTCGGGCTGCCGGATGTCGACGGCATCGACCTCTGCCGCCGCATCCGCGGGCGCTCCGACGTGCCGATCGTCATCGTCACCGCGCGCAACCAGGTCGCCGAGCGCATCAAGGGACTGCGCGCCGGTGCCGACGACTTCGTGGTGAAGCCCTACGACGTGCACGAGCTCCTGGCACGGATCGAGGCGGTCACCCGGCGGTCGCGGCCGCTGCGGACGGAGCCGGACACCCGCGTGCTGCTGCATGGCGGCGCGGTGCAGATCGACCTCGTCGCGCGGGAGGTGCAGGTCGGCGGGGTGCCGCTGGCGCTCACCCGCAAGGAGTTCGACATCGTGGGCGTGCTCGCGCGGTATCCGGGTGTCGCGGTGCCGAAGGAGCGCCTCATCCGCGAGGTCTGGAACACCGACTGGCGCGGCTTCGGCCACTCGCTGGAAGTGCATGTGGCGGCCATCCGGAAGAAGAGCCGCGACCGCGCGTTCATCGAGACCGTGCGCGGCGTCGGCTACCGGCTCGCGGGGTCCTGACGCGTGCGCCGCCGCCTGACCGTCGTCTTCCTCGTGCCGCTGATCGTGGTGCTCGTCGCTCTCGGCGGCGTGACCGGGTGGAGCGCGGTTCGCAGCGTCCAGCAGTCGTTCTACGCCGAGCAGCTCGGCGACCTGGGGTACTTCGCGACGAGCGCCCGACAGGCGCTGCGCTCCGGGAGTCCGGCGGTGATGGACGCCGAGGTCCGCCGCTTCCAGGAGGTCTACGGGATCGAGGTGACCGTGTTCGATCTCACCGGCAGCCCGTGGGCGGCGGGGGATCACGGCGACACGGTCCTGTCGGAGGGGGATGCGCAGCGGGTGCGGCTGGCGCTCTCCGGACGCCGCGCCGAGCAGCCGACCTCTTCCGCGTGGATCGTGTCCGATGCGGCGCTCGTGGAGCCGGTGTTCGACGACGGCGACGTGATCGGCGCCGTGCTCGTGACCGGAGGCACCCAGACGCCGCAGACCGTCATCCTCCGGCAGACGCTCGTGCTCGGCCTCATCGTCGTGCTGCTGTGCGCGCTCGGCATCCTCCTGGTCGCCGGGCTGGCCCGTTGGGTGCTCTCCCCGGTGCGCCGCCTCGACGAGACGATGGCGGCGATCGAGCGGGGGGAGATGGACGCGCGGGTGGCCGAGGGCACCGGACCGCCCGAGCTGCGGCGCATGACGCGGGTGTTCAACGGCATGGCCGACGAGATCGAGCGCGTCATGACCCGCCAGCAGGAGTTCGCGCTGAACGCCTCGCACGAGTTGCGGAATCCGCTCAACGCGCTGCTGCTGCGCGTCGAGCACCTCGCGACGGGTCTGGGACGCGAGTGGGACCACGACGTGGAGGAGACCAGGGAGGAGGGCCGGCGGATGACCCGCATCCTGGAGACCCTCCTCGGGCTCGCCCGCGGCGGTCGCACCGACTCCACCATGTCGGCGGTCGATCTCGCCGCCGTCGCCGGCCGCCGGGTCGAGGCCTGGCAGGAGGTGGCGGCGCAGCGGGCCATCGTGCTGCGCCGGACGGGGGAGTCGTCGGTCATGACGATCACCGACCGCACCATCGTGGAGAGCGCGCTCGACGCCGCGATCGACAACGCGGTGAAGTACTCGCCGGAGGGCTCGTCGATCGAGGTCGGCGCGCAGCGCGCGGGTGACGAATGCCGTCTCACCGTGCGCGACCACGGCCCCGGACTGTCGCCGGAGGATGCGTCGGCGGCGGCCGATCGCTTCTGGCGGAGCGCGGACAACGGCGACATGCCGGGGACCGGGCTCGGGCTGGCGATCGCGACCGACCTCCTCGCGACGGTCGGGGGCGAGCTGCGGGTGCAGGGGGCCGACGGCGGCGGGCTCCTCGTGGCCCTCGTCGTCCCCGCGGAGGCGGCGGCATGAGCGCGTGGGGGCGGCGTGTCGTCGCCGGCATGCTCGCGCTCGTCACCGCAGTCGGGCTGAGCGCGTGCAGCCCGCGCTCCGCGGACTGGACGGAGACCGTCGCCGTGCTCGCCGCGGGCAGTCCCACCGGTGTCTACCACGACTACGGCAGCCACCTCGCGGCCGAGCTGTCGCGTGAGCTCGACGTCGACCTCACGGCGGAGGTGACGGCGGGATCGGTGGACAACCTGTTGCGCGTGAGCGCGGGGGAGGCCCTCCTCGGCTTCGCGCAGGGTGATGCGGCGGCGGACGCGGTGGCGGGGACGGGCGCCTTCACCGAGGCCGTGGACGTACAGGCGATCGCCCGTCTCTACGACGAGTACCTGCAGATCGTCGTGCGCGACGACTCGGCCCTGGACGACCTGGCCGACCTCTCCGGGCGGAGGATCTCCCTCGGAGCCGAGAACTCGGGGGTGAACGTCATCGCCACCCGGGTGCTCCACGCGGCTGGCGTCGCCGCCGACGCGATCGACGATCCGCAGCTCGACCTCGGCGGGTCCATCGCCGCCATGGAGCGCGGCGAGATCGACGGGTTCTTCTGGGTGGGCGGGCTGCCGACGCCCGGAATCGCGGACCTCGCGGAGACCGTGGACGTGCGCCTGCTGCCGGTCGAGCAGGATTGGGTGAACGCGGTCAACGAGCGCTACTCCCACGCGTATCGGCCCGCCGACGTGCCTGCGGGCACCTACGGACTCGACGTCTCCGTGACGACGATGGCGGTGCCGAACTACCTCGTCACCGCCGGGAGCACCCCACCCGGCGTCGTCCACGATCTCGTCGCGGGCCTGTTCGCGGCGCGTACCGCGCTCGCGGCCGACGTGCCGGCGGCGGCGCTGCTGGACCGCCGGTCGGCGATCTTCACCGGACCGGTGCCCCTGCACCCCGGCGCGGAGCAGTACTACCGCGATCTGCGCCGGTGACCGGCGCCCCCTCAAGAAATCCTCAAGATCCCTGACAGCCCTGCGGGGGCTCTGCCAGGGTGAGGTCGATCGCACACGATCGGACACCTGCTGCCTGCTGTCGCTGGGAGCGTGGCAGCAGGGCGATCCCGCGGCCCGAGGGGGCGGGCCGTGGGGTGCCCCTGCGAGGATGCATTGGTGCCGCGATCAGGTGATTACGAACGTGTAAACCTCACCGTGGTGCCTGGAACCGCGCGCATCGCGTGGCTAGTTTGGAGAAATGATGACCTCTGAAACCCCGCTCGTCGTCGTCGAGAACGTCCAGAAGCACTACGGCGAGTTCCAGGCGCTCAGCGACATCGACCTCACCGTCAACGCGGGGGAGGTCGTCGTCGTGATCGGCCCCTCCGGCTCGGGCAAGTCGACGCTCTGCCGCACGATCAACCGTCTGGAGACGATCACCAGCGGCTCGATCCGCATCGACGGCAAGGAACTGCCCGCGGAGGGCAAGGCGCTCGCGCACCTGCGCGCCGACGTCGGCATGGTCTTCCAGTCCTTCAACCTCTTCGCGCACCTCACGATCCTCGAGAACGTGACGCTCGGCCCGATCAAGGTCCGCGGCCTGAAGAAGTCCGACGCCGAGGCGGAAGCCATGATGCTCCTCAAGCGCGTCGGCGTCGCGCAGCAGGCGAACAAGCTCCCCGCGCAGCTCTCCGGCGGCCAGCAGCAGCGCGTCGCGATCGCACGGGCCCTCGCCATGCAGCCGAAGGTCATGCTCTTCGACGAGCCGACCAGCGCGCTCGACCCGGAGATGATCAACGAGGTCCTCGACGTCATGGTCGAGCTCGCCCAGGAGGGCATGACGATGATCGTCGTCACCCACGAGATGGGCTTCGCCCGCAAGGCGGCCGATCGCGTCGTCTTCATGGCGGACGGCCGGATCGTCGAGGAGGCCAAGCCCGAGGAGTTCTTCACGAACCCGAAGAGCGACCGCGCCAAGGACTTCCTCTCGAAGCTCCTCACGCACTGACTTTCCAGACCCCGCACCCACAGCACAGCACACGAAGGAGACGCACATGCGACGCACACGGACACTGGCCGGATTCGGGATCGCCACGGTGGCGCTGCTCGCGCTCACGGCCTGCAACAGCGGCACGCCGTCGAGCACCGGCACGTCGGGCAGCGATGAGGGCGACGCCTCGAGCAGCACGCCCTGGACCGTCGAGGAGGACGTCACGATCGAGGGGAGCCCCACGTTCGACCGCATCTCCTCGTCGGGCACCGTCAAGGTGGGCGTCAAGGAGGATCAGCCCGGTCTCGGCTACCTCGACCCCGTGACGAACGAGCGCACCGGCTTCGACGTCGACATCGCCCGCTGGATGGCGGCGTCCCTCGGTGTCGACCCCGAGAAGATCGAGTTCCAGGCGATCGCCTCGGCGAACCGCGAGCAGGCCATCGTCAACGGTGACATCGACTACTACGTCGGCACCTACTCCATCACGGACAAGCGCAAGGAGCAGATCGCCTTCGCCGGTCCCTACTTCGTCACCGGTCAGGGTCTCCTCGTCGCCGCCGACAGCGACATCGCGGGCGTCGACGACCTCGACTCCTCGACGACGGTCTGCTCGGCGACGGGTTCGACGCCGATCCAGAACATCAAGACGAACTACCCCGAGGTGAAGACGAAGGAGTACGACACGTACTCCAAGTGCGTCGAGGACCTCAAGAACGGTCAGGTCGACGCGGTCACGACCGACGAGGCCATCCTCATCGGCTACGCGGCGCAGGACCCCGACAACCTCAAGGTCGTCGGTGAGCCGTTCAGCGAGGAGCGCTACGGCATCGGTGTGGCGAAGGGCGACGACGCGCTCGTCGAGTACTTCAACACGCAGCTCACCGACGGTGGCGACATCTGGCAGCAGATCTTCGACAACAACCTCGGCGCCTCCGGTGTGAAGGCCGAGCAGCCCGAGGTCGACCCGGTCGGCTGATCTCTCCGGGGGCGGTCGGTCCGACCGGCCGCCCCCGTCCTCCTCGGCGTCGATCTGACGCGGAAACGAACCGAAAGGCACAGCAGTGGGAGTGATCTCGGACCACCTCGACCTCTGGGGTGAAGCGCTGTGGGGAACCATCGCGCTGTTCCTCGGCGGTGGCCTCATCGCCGTGGTGCTCGGACTCATCGTCGGAGCGGCCCGCGTGTCCCCTGTCCCGATCGCGCGCGGCGTCGGCGCCGTGTACGTGAACTGGATCCGGAACACCCCGCTCACGCTGGTGATGTTCTTCTTCGCGTTCTGTCTTCCGATCCTGCTGGGGGAGCGGGTCAATTCCCTGCTGCTGGCCACGATCGCCCTCGGCATCTACACCGCCACGTACGTCGCGGAGGCGATCCGCGCCGGCATCAACACGGTGCCGGTCGGACAGGCGGAGGCGGCACGCGCCATCGGCCTCAACTTCGGCCAGGTCATGCGCTTCGTCGTGCTGCCCCAGGCCACGCGGTCCGTGGTCCCGCCGCTCATGAGCGTGCTGATCGCCCTCATGAAGAACACCACGGTGGCCGCCGGCTTCTCGGTGGTCAACCTCGGCACGATCCGGGCGGCTCTCAGCGAGCGGGGCGAGAACGCCCTCGTCGTGCTGCTCTGGGTCATGGTCATCTTCGTCGTGCTCGTGCTGCTCCTGAGCTGGGTGCAGCGTGTGCTCGAGAACAAGTGGAGGATCGCGCGATGAGTTCCGTCCTGTTCGACGTCCCGGGCCCCCGCGCGGTCGCCCGCAACCGGGTCATCGGTGCCGTCACGATCCTCGTCGTCCTCGCCGTGCTCGGCTGGGTGGTCTGGCGCCTGTACGCCACCGGCCAGTTCTCCGCGGAGAAGTGGAACATCTTCACCTACTCGGCGGTCTGGGTGCGCTTCGGGGAGGGCCTGCTCAGCACGCTCTCCGCCTTCGCCGTCGCCGGTGTCGGCTCGCTGATCCTCGGCTTCGTCCTCGGCATCGGCCGCCTCTCCGAGCACGCCTGGGTGCGGGAGCCGGTGCGGTGGATCATCGAGATCATGCGGGCGATCCCCGTCCTGATCCTCATGATGCTGCTGTACTACGGCCTTCCGGTGATCGGCATCCGGATGCCCCCGTACTTCGCGGTGGTCATCGCGCTCATCGTCTACAACGGCTCCGTGCTCGCGGAGGTGCTCCGCGCCGGGATCGAGTCGCTGCCGCGCGGACAGAAGGAAGCCGGCTACGCGATCGGCCTGCGCAAGACCGGGGTCATGTACTTCATCCTCATCCCGCAGGCCGTCCGGGCGATGATGCCCGTGATCATCGCGCAGCTCGTGGTGGCGCTGAAGGACACCGCGCTCGGCTTCATCATCACGTACCAGGAGCTGCTGTACGTCATCAACCAGATCGGCAATCAGGCGCCCTACGGGTCGCCACTGATCCCCGCCGCGATCGTCGGCGGCTCGATGTACGTCGCGGTCTGTCTGGTGCTGTCGTACATCGCCTACCGCCTGCAGCGTCGGGCGAAGCGCTCGGCCAAGGCCGGACCGGACGAGGCGGACCCTCGCCAGCACGACGGCGAGACGAACACGTCGCTCATCGTGGCGCAGCGCGGGCTGGGCAAGTTCGACGCCAACAGCTCCGGCGCTTCCGGCCTCTGAGCCGCCACCGGCGCGGGACGCCCGTCCCGCGCCGGTAGACTCGACTCCCGTGTCAGAGTCTCCGGAAATCACCCCCGAAGCGGTCGAAGCCGCTGTCGCCGACGCCCTCGCGGCGATCGACGCGGCCGCCGACACCGCCGCGCTGAAAGCCGCCCGTGCGGCGCACGTCGCGGAGGGATCGCCGCTCGCGGTCCTGAACGCCTCGATGCGCCAGGTCGCCCCCGAGAACAAGGCCGCGTTCGGCAAGCTCGTCGGTCAGGGCCGCGGTCGTGTGAACCAGGCGCTCGCGGCGAAGGAGGCCGAGCTGGCCGCCGCCGAGGTCGCCGCGCGCCTGGAGGCCGAGCGCGTCGACATCACCGCCGTCCCGTCGCGGACGCGTGTGGGCGCCCGGCACCCGCTCGCTCTCCTGCAGGACCACGTCGAGGACATCTTCGTCGGCATGGGGTGGGAGATCGCGGAGGGGCCGGAGCTCGAGCACGAGTGGTTCAACTTCGACGCACTGAACTTCGACGTCGACCACCCCGCGCGCCAGGAGCAGGACACCTTCTACGTCGACCCGACCTCGCGTCACCTCGTCATGCGCACGCACACGAGCCCGGTGCAGGTGCGGTCGATGCTGAACCGCGAGGTCCCCATCTACGTGCTGTGCCCGGGCCGCGTGTACCGCACCGACGAGTTCGACGCGACGCACCTCCCGGTCTTCACGCAGTTCGAGGGACTGGTCGTCGACAAGGGCATCACGATGGCGCACCTCAAGGGCACGCTCGACCACTTCGCGAAGCAGCTCTTCGGTCCGGAGGCCAAGACCCGCTTCCGCACGAACTACTTCCCCTTCACCGAGCCCTCCGCCGAGCTCGACCTGTGGCACCCGACCTTCAAGGGCGGCGCGCGCTGGATCGAGTGGGGCGGCTGCGGCATGGTCAACCCGAACGTGCTGCGCGCGGCCGGGATCGACCCCGAGGTGTACAGCGGCTTCGCGTTCGGCATGGGCATCGAGCGGGGCCTGATGTTCCGCAGCGATGTGCAGGACATGCGCGACATGGCCGAGGGCGATGTCCGTTTCAGCGAGCAGTACGGGATGGTGGTGTGATGCGCGTCCCGCTTTCGTGGCTGCGTGAGTACGTCGATCTGGCAGCGGATGCCACGCCGGAGGACGTCCTCGCGGCGCTGGTGACCGTCGGCTTCGAAGAGGAGGACGTGCACCGCTTCGACATCACGGGCCCCGTGGTGGTCGGCCAGGTCGTCTCGCTCGAGCCGGAGCCCCAGTCGAACGGCAAGACCATCAACTGGTGCCAGGTCGACGTCGGTCCCGAGCACGGCGGTGTCCGGGGGATCGTCTGCGGCGCGCACAACTTCGTCGCCGGCGACAAGGTCGTCGTGACCCTGCCCGGCGCCGTCCTTCCCGGTCCGTTCCCCATCGCCGCCCGCAAGACCTACGGTCACGTGTCGGACGGCATGATCGCCTCCGCGCGCGAGCTGGGTCTCGGCGACGAGCACAACGGCATCGTCGTGCTGAGCGACCTCGGCATCGATGCGCCCGTGGGCACGGACGCGATCGCGCTGCTGGGCC
The DNA here is from genome assembly GCF_001595495.1 of Microbacterium sp. CH1. Taxonomy (NCBI): domain Bacteria; kingdom Bacillati; phylum Actinomycetota; class Actinomycetes; order Micrococcales; family Microbacteriaceae; genus Microbacterium; species Microbacterium sp. CH1. The sequence continues at coordinate 364,245 of NZ_LOSO01000018.1, forward strand.
TCGACGACGTCGCGGTGGAGATCAACGTCACGCCGGACCGTGGCTACGCGTTCTCGGTGCGCGGCGTCGCCCGTGAGTACTCCCACGCCACGGGGGCGGCCTTCCGCGACCCCGCCGAGCGCGACTTCGCCGAGCTGCAGCCCGGTTCCGGACACACGGCCATCGTGGACGACCAGGCGCCGGTGCGCGGCAAGGTCGGCGCGAGCGAGTTCGTCACCCGGGTCGTGCGCGATGTCGATCCGTCGCGGCCCACCCCGCCGTGGATGATCGCGCGCCTGAGTCTCGCCGGCATGCGGTCGCTGGGCGTGCTCATCGACATCACGAACTACGTCATGCTCGAGCTCGGGCAGCCCCTGCACGGCTACGACCTCGACAAGCTCACGGGCGGCATCACCGTCCGGCGCGCGACGCCGGGGGAGAAGATGACCACGCTCGACGGCGTGGAGCGGAAGCTGCACGTCGAAGACCTCCTCATCACCGACGACTCCGGCCCCATCGGCCTCGCCGGTGTCATGGGCGGTGGCACCACCGAGATGAGCGACACCACGCGGAACGTGCTCATCGAGGCGGCGACCTTCGACGCGACGACCATCGCCCGCACGGCCCGCCGGCACAAGCTCCCGAGCGAGGCGTCCAAGCGCTTCGAGCGCGGCGTCGACCCGCTGATCCCGTTCGTCGCGGCCCGACGCGCGGCCGACCTCATGGTCGAGCTCGCCGGTGGCACGCTCACGGAGGAGGGTGGCGCGCTCTTCGCCGAGGTCTTCGTCGCCGAGATCGAGCTCCCGCGCGGCTTCGTGCAGGGACTGATCGGCGTCGACTACACCGACGACGAGATCACCGGGGCGCTCACGACGATCGGGGCGGAGGTCAGCCCTTCGACAGGCTCAGGGACCCAGGGCGGATGGACGGTCATCCCGCCGACCTGGCGCCCCGACCTCACCGACAAGTGGACGCTCGCCGAGGAGGTCGCCCGCATCCACGGGCTCGACCGCATCCCCGCGGTGCTGCCGACGCCGCCGTCCGGTCGCGGCCTCACAGCCCACCAGCAGGGGCGTCGCCGCGTGGCGAACGCACTCGCCGCCGCAGGCTTCGTCGAGACCCCGGCGTTCCCGTTCACGACCGAGGCGCAGAACGATCTGCACGGCTCCGCGTCCGGTGAGCACCTGCCCAGCATCCGCCTCGCGAACCCGCTCGACGGGCAGGTGCCGTTCCTGCGGCGCTCGCTCATCCCGGGTCTGCTGCAGACCGCGCACCGCAACATCTCGCGCGGGCTCACGGATCTCGCGCTGTTCGAGACCGGGGCCGTGTTCGTCCCGGAGCCCGGCGTGGAGTACGGCACCGCCGAGGTCCCGCCGCTGGGTGTCCGGCCGTCCGATGAGGTGCTCGCCCAGCTCGACGCCTCCATCCCCCCGCAGGAGCGCCACGTCGCGGTGCTGCTGACCGGCAATGTGTCGCCGCGTCAGCCGGGGCGTGCAGCCGAGGCCGCCGGACTCGTCGAGGCGCTCGACGCGGTCCGCGTGATCGGGGCCGCCGCGGGCATCGAGATCGACGTCGTACAGACGCAGCGCGCCGCCCTCCACCCCGGACGCACCGGTGCGCTGGTCGCCGGCGGCGAGGAGGTCGGCTACGTCGGCGAGCTGCATCCCGCCGTCGCGGAGGAGGCCGACCTGCCCGGCCGCGCCACCGTGCTGGAACTCGACCTCGACCGGCTGCTCACGCTCGCCGGAGGACGCATCGTGGCGGCATCGCTGTCCACGTTCCCGGCCGCGACGCAGGACGTCTCGCTCACGCTGCCGGCCGAGGTGCCGGCGGGCGAGATCCGCGCGGCTCTCGTCGAGGGCGCCGGCGCGCTGCTGGAGTCGGTCCGGCTCGTGGACGACTACCGCGGCGAGGGCGTGCCCGAGGGATCGAAGTCGCTGACGTTCGCCCTGCGCTTCCGGGCAGGCGACCGCACGCTGACCGCCGCGGAGGCCTCCGAGGCGAAGATGGCGGGCGTCGCCGTCGCCGCGGAGCGCTTCGGCGCCGCCCTCCGCGACTGATCCCGATGCCGCGCGGCTTCCTTCTGAGGCCGCGCGGCATCAGGCGTTCGCGCGGCATCAGGCGACAGCAGCGCCCCTGGCCTGTGCGCACGCGAGTGCCTGTACTCGCGTGAGGGCCTGTGTTCGGGTGGGGGCCTGTGTTCGCGTGGGGGCCTGTGTTCGCGTGAGGGCCTGTGTTCGCGTGGGGGCCTGTGTTCGCGTGAGGGCCTGTGCGCGCGCGGTGGTTTGTGTCGCTCCGCTCTGAGCGGAGGCCCTTCCCCCGAGTCGTTGATCCTGATGACATGGGCACATGACGGATGTGCTGATCCTGGGGGGAACCGGATGGCTGTCGGGGCGCATCGCCGCGCACGCGTTGGGGGCGGGGGCGTCGGTGACCTGCCTCGCCCGCGGCGGACGCCCGGCGCCACCGGGAGCGACCCTCGTGCTCGCCGACCGCGACGACGAGGACGCCTATGACGTCGTCTCGCGCACCGACTGGGACCACGTCGTCGACGTCTCCTCCCACGCCGCTCATGTCTCCGGGGTAGTCCGCGCACTCGGCGACCGTGCCGCCCGGTGGACATACATCTCGTCGATGTCGGTGTACCGCGACGACGAGACGGTCGGGACGGACGAGTCGGCCCCGCGGCACCCGGCGGCGCAGGCCGGTGAGGACGCCGACTACGCGCGGCAGAAGGTCGCGGCGGAGGACGCCGTGCAGGAGAGCCTCGGCGACCGCGCGCTCCTCGTCCGTCCCGGCCTCATCGTCGGCGACGGCGACCCGAGCGATCGCTTCGGCTACTGGGCGGCGGTGTTCCTCCGGGCCCTCGACGCGCCGGTGCTGCTCCCGCCGCTCGACGGGCGCACGGCGCAGGTCATCGACGTCGAGGACGTCGCCGCCTTCGCCGTGTCGGCCACCGTCACCGGTGCCGTGAACGCGATCGGCGACGTGCGCGACCTGGAGGACGTGCTGCGTACGGTGCGCGCTTCCACCGGGCACACCGGTCCGGTCGTCGTCGGGACGGAGGAGCGTCTCGTCGCGGAGGGTGTCGCGTACTGGGCGGGGCCGCGCTCGCTCCCGCTATGGCTGCCGCCCGAGATGAGCGGATTCATGACCCGCTCGAACGCGCGGTACCGGCGCAGCGGAGGCACGCTCCGCCCCCTCGAGGAGACCGTGGAACGCGTCGTGGCGGACGAGCGCGAACGAGGCGTGGACCGGGAACGCCGCGCCGGACTGACACGGACGGAGGAACGGGCGCTGCTCGACGCCTTCGCTCGCTAGACTGCGAGGCAGTGACACGGGGTGCCGCATCCGCGGCTGAGATCACACCCGTCGAACCTGATCTAGTTCGTACTAGCGAAGGGATGTCGCAATGAGCGATCCTGTGCGTCCGGAATCCGTCCTCGACCTCGCCGTCACGGCGGGAAGGCTGCGGGAGGAGGTCCGGGCTGCGCCGCCGTTGACGCACTGCCTCACGAACGCCGTCGTGACGGGGTTCACCGCCAACGTGCTGCTCGCGCTCGGCGCGGCGCCGGCGATGGTCGACATCGTCGGCGAGGCCGGACCGTTCGCGGGTGCCGCCTCGGGGCTCCTCGTCAACCTCGGGACGCCGACCCCGGAGCAGCGGGAGGCGAGTCGGGAAGCCGTGGCCGGAGCGCTCGCCGCCGCCACGCCGTGGGTGCTCGATCCCGTCGCGATCGGCACGCTCCCGGTGCGGACGGCACTGGCCCACGAGCTGGCCGCGCGGCGCCCGACCGCCATCCGCGGCAACGCGTCGGAGATCCTCGCGCTCGCCGGGCACAGCAGCGGCGGCCGCGGCGTCGACGCGACGGACCGCACCGAGGCGGCGGCCGCAGCGGCCCGCGAGCTCGCCGACCGGTACGGCTCCGTGGTCGCCGTCTCCGGCCCGGTCGACCTCCTCACCGACGGGGAACGGGTGATCCGCATCGCCAACGGGCACGAGCTGCTCACGCGGGTGACGGGCGGCGGCTGCGCGCTGGGCGCCGTGATGGCGGCCTTCCTCGGGGCGTCCCGCGGTACCGGGACCGATGCGCTGACGGCGGTGGCAGCGGCGACCCTCGTCTACACGGTCGCGGCCGAGCAGGCGGCGGAGACCTCCCGCGGACCGGGCAGCTTCGCCGTCGGACTGCTCGATGCGCTGTCCGCCGTGACCCCGGCGGATCTCCGGGCCCGCGCCCGCGTCGAGGAGGAGACCCGATGACCGTCGACCTGTCCCTGTACCTCGTCACCGATCGGTCGCTGTGCGGGGCACGCGGGGTGGTCGCGACCGTCCGCGAGGCGGTGGCCGGCGGAGTCCGCATCGTGCAGCTGCGCGACAAGGAGGCGACGGACGAGGATACTGTCGACCAGCTCCTCGCTCTGTCTGCGGCCATCGACGGCCGCGCGCTGCTCGTCGTGAACGATCGCCTCGATGCGGCCGTCGAGGCGCGTCGTCGCGGCGCCAGGGTGGACGGGGTGCACCTCGGTCAGGCGGACGCCTCGGTGCTCCGCGCGCGCGAGCTCCTCGGCCCGGAGGCCCTGATCGGGCTGACCGCGAACACCTCCGCGCACCTCGAGGAGGTCGCCGCGCTGCCGCCGGGGACGGTCGACTACCTCGGCGTCGGCGTGATCCGCCCCACGCGCACGAAGCCCGACCATCCGGACCCGCTCGGCATCGACGGCTTCGCCGCGTTCGCCGCGCGCAGTGCGCTGCCGTGCGTCGCCATCGGCGGGGTGGACCTCGACGACACGGCGGCGCTGCGCGCGGCCGGTGCCGCCGGGATCGCGGTGGTCTCGGCGCTGTGCGCGGCAGTGGACCCCCGTGCTGCAGCCGCGGCCTTCCGTCGGCGGTGGCTCGGACGGGCGGTGCCGCATGTGCTCAGCATCGCCGGCAGCGATCCGTCCGGCGGCGCGGGCATCCAGGCCGACCTCAAGGCGATCGCCGCGCACGGGGGCTACGGCATGGCGGCCCTGACCGCCCTGACCGCCCAGAACACGCAGGGCGTCCGCGCCGTGCACGTCCCTCCCGCGGAGTTCCTGCGCGCGCAGCTCGAGGCCGTCGCCGACGACATCCGCATCGACGCCGTGAAGATCGGCATGCTCGCGGACGTGGAGGTGATCCGGACGGTCGCCGCGTGGCTCCGGGACACACAGCCCCCGATCGTCGTGCTCGACCCGGTCATGATCGCGACCTCGGGGGATCGGCTGCTCCACCCCGACGCGGAGCGCGAGCTGCGGAGCCTGCTGTCCCTGGCGACCGTGGTCACCCCGAACCTCGCCGAGCTCGCGGTGCTCGTCGGTCACAAGGTGACGGACTGGGCGGACGCGCTCGCCGCGGCGCGAGAGCTGTCGGCCGCTATGGGGACCGCGGTGCTGGTGAAGGGCGGGCATCTGCCCGGGGACGAGGCGCCGGACGCCCTGATCGACACGGCAGCCGGTACGCGCGCGGAATTCCCGGGGGCGCGTATCCGGACGGAGAACACCCACGGCACCGGCTGCTCGCTGTCCGCGGCTCTGGCCACACGACTGGCGCGGGGCGACGATCCCGCGACCGCGGTCCACGCCGCGCGCGCCTGGTTGCGGGAGTCTCTCCGCGCGGCCGACGACCTGGACGTCGGGCGAGGACACGGCCCGATCCATCATCTCGCGGGACTCTGGGCGCGCGGCGGGGTCGAGACCCAGCCGACACCGGAGGAGGTGGCCGCGGCCTGGTGGGACGAGACCGCCGCGATCCGCCGCGACATCGACGCGCTGCCCTTCGTGCGCGCGCTCGCCGAGGGGACTCTCGAGCGCGACGCCTTCGTCTTCTACCTCGCGCAGGATGCCCTCTACCTCCGCGAGTACGCCCGGGTGCTCGCGGAGGCGTCACGTCTCGCTCCGACCCCCGACGAGCAGGCGTTCTGGGCCGAGGCCGCGCACGGCGCGATCCGCGGCGAGCTGGAGCTGCACGCGTCGTGGCTGACCCCGGAGACCGGGGTGAGCGGCGCGACCTTCGCCGCCGAGCCCGCCCCGGCCACGGTCGCCTACCTCGACCACCTGCGTGCCGTCGCCTTCGGCGGGGACTACGCCACGGTGATCGCGGCCGTGCTGCCGTGCTTCTGGCTCTACACCGACCTGGGGGAGCGGCTCCATACCGGAGCGTTCGGCGCGGCGCCCCGCGACCCCCGGCATCCCTATGCATCGTGGCTGGCGACCTACGCGGATCCGGCTTTCGCGGAGGCCACCCGGCAGGCCGTCGCGCATGTCGCCGCCGCGGCCGCGAGGGCCGACGACACCGGCCGAGAGCGGATGCGGCGAGCCTTCCTCGCATCGAGCGCGCACGAACGGGCCTTCTTCGCCGCACCGGTCGCGCGCGCTGTCGTGTGACGCCCCGGATTTGCGGTGCCGAACGCGCCCGCGCTATCGTCGCCGCATGCCTTCGGTCGCCACCGCTCCTTCGACGCTCGTCCCGAGCGTCATCGCCGTGCGCCGACGTCGCGGCCGCCGATTCTAGGCGACCCCGCCCTTCTGCCTGCGTCCGCGCGGCGGTCGAGTGCCGGTGTCGCCGCCTCCGGCCCCGCCCCCGGTCCCGAGATCGTCGAGGACCCGACCGTTAAGGTAGAAGCATGACGTATTCCGTCGCCGTCTCCGGCGCCTCCGGCTACGCAGGCGGCGAGATCCTGCGCCTCCTGGCCGCTCACCCCGACGTCGAGATCCGCACCGTCACGGCGCACTCGAACGCCGGACAGCCCCTCGTCGCCCATCAGCCGCACCTCCGTTCACTCGCCCACCTGACGCTGCAGGACACCACACCAGAGGTCCTCGCCGGACACGACATCGTGTTCCTGGCCCTCCCACACGGCCAGTCCGGGCAGTACACGGACGCCCTCGGCGACACCCCGCTGGTGATCGACGCCGGAGCGGACCACCGGCTCACCTCGTCGGCGGAGTGGGACGCGTTCTACGGCGGGTCCTTCCATGAGCCGTGGACGTACGGCGTGCCCGAGCTCCTCGTCGGAGGGGGCAAGCAGCGGGAGACGCTGCGCAGCGCGACCCGGATCGCCGCACCCGGCTGCAACGCCTCCACGGTGAGCCTCAGCCTCGCCCCCGGTGTCGCGGCCGGCGTGATCGACCCGGGCGACATCGTCTCCGTCCTGGCCGTCGGCCCGTCCGGGGCGGGCAAGAGCCTGAAGACGAACCTCCTCGCCAGCGAGATCCTCGGCTCCGCGAACCCCTATGCCGTCGGCGGCACGCACCGCCACATCCCGGAGATCCGTCAGGCGCTCGCCGCCGCCCGCCCTTCGACGGGCTCAGGCGCTTCGACAGGCTCAGGGACCCAGGGAGCAGGGACCCAGGACATCCGGATCTCTTTCACCCCGGTCCTCGTGCCGATGTCGCGCGGCATCCTCGCCACGTCCACGGCGCCGATCGTCGAGGGTGTGAGCGACGCCGAGATCCGTCAGGCGTGGGAGAGCGCCTACGGCGACGAGACCTTCGTCCAGCTGCTGCCGGAGGGGAGCTTCCCGCGCACGGCCGACGTGCTCGGGGCGAACACAGCCCTCCTCGGCCTCGCGATCGACCGCGCCGCGAACCGCGTCACGGTGGTCACCGCCGTCGACAACCTCGTCAAGGGCACCGCCGGAGCTGCCGTCCAGTCCATGAACATCGCGCTGGGGCTTCCCGAGACCCGCGCCCTCTCAGTGAACGGAGTCGCCCCGTGAGCGTCACCGCCCCCGCAGGATTCGAGGCGGCCGGGGTCGCCGCCGGACTCAAGTCCACCGGCAAGCCCGATGTCGCCGTCGTGGTCAACCGCGGCCCCCGCAAGGTCGGCGCCGCCGTCTTCACGAGCAACCGCGCCAAGGCCAACCCCATCATCTGGTCGCAGCAGGCCGTCGCGGACCGCGTGGTCGAGGCCGTCGTCCTCAACTCCGGCGGTGCGAACTGCTTCACCGGGAGCTTCGGGTTCCAGACGACCCACCAGACCGCGGAGAAGGCGGCCGAGCTGCTCGGCATCAGCGCGGGCGACGTGCTCGTCTGCTCCACGGGGCTCATCGGGACGGGGGACGAGGTCTTCCGCGAGAAGGTCCTCGCGGGCACCGCGCAGGCGATCACCGAGCTGAGCGCGGACGGCGGGGAGAGCGCCGCGCACGCCATCATGACCACGGACACGGTCGCGAAGACCGCTGTGGTCACCCGCGACGGCTGGACGATCGGCGGCATGGCGAAGGGCGCGGGCATGCTCGCCCCGGGTCTGGCGACGATGCTCGTGGTGCTCACCACCGACGCCGTGCTCGAACCGCTCCAGGCCGACGAGGCGCTGCGTCGGGCGACGGGACGCACGTTCGACCGCCTCGACTCCGACGGCTGCATGTCGACCAACGACCAGGTGACGCTGCTCGCCAACGGCGCCTCCGAGGTCGCCCCCGACCTCGACGACTTCGCCGAGGCGCTCACCGGGCTCTGCCAGGAGCTCGCGGTCAAGTTGCAGGGCGACGCGGAGGGCGCGAGCCACGACATCACGATCGAGGTGCAGCACGCCGTCTCCGAGCAGGACGCCGTCGAGGTCGGCCGCTCGGTCGCCCGCAACAACCTGTTCAAGGCGGCCATCTTCGGCAACGACCCGAACTGGGGCCGCGTCCTCGCGGCGATCGGCACGACGGCCGCGCAGTTCGACCCCTACGACGTCGACGTGTGGATGAACGGCGTCCGCGTCTGCACCGCCGGAGGGCCGGACCGCCCCCGCGAGGAGGTCGACCTGACGCCGCGGGCCACGCACCTGATGATCGACCTCAAGGTCGGAGAGGCCACCGCCACGGTGCTGACGAACGACCTCACCCACGACTACGTGCACGAGAACAGCGCCTACGCCTCATGACCGACATCCAGGACACCACGCCGGACATCGCGGCGCAGAAGGCGACCACCCTCATCGAGTCGCTGCCGTGGCTGAAGAAGTTCCGCGACCAGATCGTCGTCGTCAAGTACGGCGGGAACGCCATGGTCTCGGACGAGCTGCAGGAGGCCTTCGCCCAGGACATCGCGTACCTCCGCTACGTCGGTGTGCAGCCCGTGGTCGTGCACGGCGGCGGGCCGCAGATCTCCGACATGCTGCAGCGGCTGGAGATCCCCAGCGAGTTCAAGGGCGGGTACCGCGTCACCAACACCGAAGCCATCGGCGTCGTGCGGATGGTGCTCACCGGGCAGGTCAACCCGCAGCTCGTGTCGAAGATCAACTCGCACGGGCCCATCGCCACCGGGCTCAGCGGCGAGGACGCCGGGCTCTTCGGCGGCCGCCGCCGCGGTGTCATGATCGACGGGGAGGAGGTGGACCTCGGCCGCGTGGGCGACGTGGTCCAGGTCGACCCGACGCCGGTGCTCGACCATCTCGCCGCAGGGCGGATCCCGGTCGTGTCGAGCATCGCGCCCGACCTCGACCACCCGGGGCAGTCGCTCAACGTCAACGCGGATGCCGCGGCTGCCGCGCTGGCCGTGGCCCTCGGTGCGCGCAAGCTCGTCATCCTCACCGACGTGCCGGGGCTGTACGCCGACTGGCCCAACCGGGACTCGCTCGTGTCGCACCTGAGGTCGGACGCGCTCGTCGAGATGCTTCCGCGCCTCGAGTCGGGGATGATCCCGAAGATGCGCGCGTGCCTCGATGCGGTCGAGGGCGGCGTCGACGCGGCGGCGATCATCGACGGACGGGTGCCGCACTCGGTGCTCGTCGAACTGTTCACCAGCAAGGGAATCGGGACCGAAGTGGTCCTGGGAGAGAAAGGGGCGACGGCATGACCGTCTGGCAGGACGACGCGGCACGTGATCTCGTGCTCAACGCGGGGGAGCGCCTCGCGCTGCTGACCCGCGGTGAGGGCTCGTACCTGTGGGACGCCGAAGACCGACGCTACCTCGACTTCCTCGCCGGCATCGCGGTGACCTCCCTCGGACACGCGCACCCGGTGTTCGTCGATGCGGTGTCCCGGCAGGCCGCCACCCTCGCGCACGTCTCCAACTACTTCGCGACTCCGCCGCAGCTCGCGCTCGCCGCCCGTCTCAAGCGCCTCGCCGGCGCGGGGATCGACGGTCGCGTGTTCTTCTCGAACTCCGGTGCCGAGGCCAACGAGGCCGCGTTCAAGCTCGCCCGTCTGCACGGCGGTGCGGAGCGTCCGCGCATCCTCGCACTGGAGAACGGCTTCCACGGCCGGACGATGGGCTCGCTGGCGCTCACGGCCAAGGAGTCGATGCGTGCGCCGTTCGCGCCGATGCCCGGAGGCGTGGAGCACATCCCGGCCACGATCGACGCGCTGGAGGCCGCGATGGACGACCGGGTCGCCGCCGTCATCGTGGAGCCGATCCAGGGTGAAGCCGGCGTCGTCGAGCTGCCCGAGGGCTACCTCGCCGCGGCACGCTCGCTGACCCTCGCGCACGGCGCCCTGCTCATCGTCGACGAGATCCAGACGGGCGCGGGCCGGACCGGCGCCTGGTTCGGATTCAGCCACGAGGGCATCACGCCCGACGCCATCACGCTCGCGAAGGGCATCGGCGGCGGATTCCCGATCGGCGCCCTCGTCACCTACGGGGCCGCGAGCGCCCTGTTCACCCCCGGTTCGCACGGCTCCACGTTCGGCGGCAACCCGCTCGCGACGGCCGTGGCGGACGCGGTGCTGGCCGAGATCGAGCGCGCCGACCTCGTCGACAACGCCGCGCGCCGTGGCGCCGAGCTGCGGGACATCATCCTCGGCATCGACTCCCCGCTGGTCGGCGGCGTCCGCGGCCGCGGACTCCTCGTGGGCGTCGCGCTCACGCAGCCCGTGGCGGGTGCGGTGGTCGCCGCCGCCCAGGACCGCGGTCTCATCGTCAACGCCGCCAACCCCGAGACCGTGCGCGTCGCGCCGGCGCTCACCATCGGCGACGCGGAGCTGGCGGAGTTCCGCGAGCTGTTCGCCGCCGCTCTCTCCGACGTCCACACCTCCGCCACCGGAAAGGTCCCCGCATGACCCGCCACCTGCTGCGCGACGACGATCTGACGCCAGCCGAGCAGGCGGAGATCCTCGATCTCGCGCTCGAGCTCAAGAAGGATCGCTGGGCGGACAAGAGCCTCGCCGGCCCGCAGACCGTCGCCGTGATCTTCGACAAGTCGTCCACCCGGACGCGCGTCTCGTTCGCCGTCGGTATCGCCGACCTCGGCGGCACGCCGCTCATCATCTCCACGGCGAGCAGCCAGCTCGGCGGGAAGGAGACGCCGTCCGACACGGCGCGCGTGCTCGAGCGCCAGGTCGCCGCGATCGTCTGGCGCACGTACGCGCAGTCGGGCCTGGAGGAGATGGCCGCCGGTACGCGGGTCCCCGTGATCAATGCGTTGTCGGACGACTTCCACCCTTGCCAGCTCCTCGCCGACCTGCTGACGATCCGTGAGCACAAGGGCGACCTGAAGGGCCTCACGCTGACGTTCTTCGGCGACGGCCAGAGCAACATGGCGCACTCCTACGCGCTCGCGGGCGTCACGGCCGGCATGCACGTGCGCATCGCCTCGCCGGAGGACTACGCGCCGCGCGCCGACGTGATCGAAGCGGCCGACCGCCGCGCCGGGGAGACCGGCGGATCGATCACGCTCTTCACCGACCCGGTCGAGGCGGCCGCCGGTGCCGACGTGGTCGTCACCGACACCTGGGTGTCGATGGGCAAGGAGGAGGAGAAGCTCGCGCGGATCCGCGACCTCGGCGGCTACAAGGTCACGCCGGAGACGATGGAGCTCGCGCACGACGACGCGATCTTCATCCACTGCCTGCCCGCCGACCGCGGCTACGAGGTGGACTCCGCGGTCATCGACGGTCCGCAGAGCGTGGTCTGGGACGAGGCGGAGAACCGCCTGCACGCCCAGAAGGCCCTGCTGGTCTGGCTTCTCGGGAAGAAGGACGCGTGATGGCCGGTTCGCACGAAGGCACCAACGAGGGCGCGCTCTGGGGCGCGCGGTTCGCCACCGGTCCGTCGCCGGAGCTCGTCGAGCTGAGCCGGTCGACGCACTTCGACTGGATCCTGGCGCCGTACGACATCGCGGGATCCCACGCGCATGCCACGGCGCTGGCCGCCGCGGGGTACCTGGAGCCGGATGAGGCCGCCCGGATGCACGAGGGCCTCGACGCCGTCGCGCGCAAGGTCGCCGACGGCACCCTGCGGCCGTTGCCCACCGACGAGGACGTGCACGGTGCGCTCGAGCAGGCGCTGATCGCCGAGCTGGGTCCCGAGCTGGGCGGACGCCTCCGCGCCGGCCGCAGCCGGAACGACCAGATCGCCACGCTCGTGCGGATGTACCTGATCGACCACGCCCGGGTGATCGCGCGCGACCTGCTGCGCGTGATCGATGCGCTCGTGGCGCAGGCGGAGGCGCATCCCGACGCGATCCTGCCCGGCCGCACGCACCTGCAGCACGCACAGCCGGTGCTGCTCGCCCATCACCTCCAGGCCCACGCCTGGCCGCTGGTGCGCGAGCTCGAACGCCTCGTCGACTGGCGCCGTCGCGCCGGTGTCTCGCCGTACGGCGGGGGAGCGCTCGCGGGGTCGACCCTGGGCCTGGATCCCGCGCTCGTCGCGACGGAGCTCGGCCTCGACCGGCCGGCGGAGAACTCCCTCGACGGCACCGCTGCGCGGGACGTCGTGGCGGAGTTCGCGTTCATCGCGGCGATGACGGGGGTCGACCTCTCCCGCCTGTCCGAGGAGATCATCCTCTGGAACACGCGGGAGTTCGGCTTCGTCACCCTCGACGACGGCTACTCCACGGGATCCAGCATCATGCCGCAGAAGAAGAACCCGGACATCGCCGAGCTCGCGCGCGGCAAGTCGGGGCGTCTCATCGGTAACCTGTCCGGCCTGCTGGCGACGCTCAAGGGCCTGCCCCTCGCGTACAACCGCGATCTGCAGGAGGACAAGGAGCCGGTGTTCGACTCGGTGCAGACGCTCGAGGTCGTGCTGCCGGCGTTCGCCGGGATGATCGCGACGCTGCGTTTCCACACGGAGCGGATGGCCGCGCTCGCCCCGCAGGGGTTCTCCCTGGCGACGGATGTCGCCGAGTGGCTGGTGAAGCGGCGCGTGCCGTTCCGCGACGCCCACGAGATCTCCGGCGCGCTCGTGCGTGCCTGCGAGGAGCAGGGGATCGGGCTGGAGGACGCCTCCGACGAGCTGCTGCTGTCGGTGTCGCCGCACCTCGTCCCCGAGGTCCGCGAGGTGCTCACGATCGAGGGCTCCGTCGCGTCGCGCACGGGCGTCGGCGGCACCGCTCCGGAGCGGGTGGCCGAGCAGCGCGCGGAGCTCGTCGCCCGCGCGCAGGCCGCTGCGCACGCGCTCGGCCTGTAATCGCTCCGGCGGCGGCCTCGCCTCAGTGCAGGTCGCCGTCGGCGGCCGAGCGTTCCCACCGGGTGAACCGGACGGTCAGGCCCGCGCGGGTGGGCGCGGCGAGGAACGGTCCCGCGGAGACGGTCGCATCGCTGGCGAAGGGAGCCACCCTGACCAGGCGCCAGGGGCCGTCGTCCGCCCGGGCGCGCACGATCATCGCGTCCGCCCAGCGGCTGACCCGGACCGTGATCTCGCTCTCGCGCCAGTCGTCGACGTAGCCGACCGACCAGTCGGATCGGCCGGCGGTCACGACGGCACCGAGACCGAGGTGGCCATCGGCGAACTCGACGCCCGCTTTGATCCAGTGCTCCTCATCGGCGCGCACGAAGAGCCCCGCCTGGTCGAACTGCCCCTCCCACGGCGCACGGAACGCGACCTCGATCGCTTCGCCGACGGCGAGCGGCGCGAGCAGCGCGTGCTCCGTGTCGTGCACGAAACCGTAGGCGGTGTGGCGCCAGGCGTCGCTGCCCTCGGCCGCGGTGGCGTCGAGGTGACCGTCGACGTGCGTCCAGGCGGGGGCGTGGGTCCAGGTGCCATCGGTCCAGTTGATGATGCGCGATTCAGGCATATTTCCCATCTATAGCTGATAAGGGCATAAACAGCGAATATTCGTGTTACGGTTATGTCATGGTCATCGCTGTGATCGCCGACATCGTCGGGTCCCGGGAGCTCCGGGACCGCGGTGCTGCGCAGCGTGCGCTGGACGAGACCATCGCACAGGTGGAACAGGATCGCCCGCTGGCCATCCACCCGCTCACGCCCACGGTAGGGGACGAGCAGCAGGGCGTCTACCGCGCACTGCCCGACGCGCTCCTCTCCCTCCTCATGGTCCAGCTCCGCCTCCCGGAGGGTCTCGCCTTCCGCTTCGGCATCGGGGTCGGCGAGGTCCGGCCGGTCACCTCGGTGCACGGCGAGCTCGCCGACGGACCCGGGTGGTACGCGGCACGCGCCGCGATCGAGACCGTCCACGCACGCGAACAGCGCGCCGTGCCGCGCACGCGCACCTGGATTGTCGGCGCCCCGGGTCAGGATGAGGTCATGGAGACCGTGATCGCCGCGTCCAACGCTTACGTCCTCGCGCGCGACGAGCTGGTGGGGGCGATGAGCACGCGCGAGCGCCACCTCACCTACGGACGCCTGGTCGGCCGGTCCCAGCAGGAGCTCGCCGCCCAGGAGGGCATCTCGCAGCCGAGCGTCTCCAAGTCGCTGCGGAGTGCGGGAGCCGCCGCTCTCATCGAAGGCGTGGCCGCGCTCCGGGGGGAGTCCGCATGATCCTCGCCGGCTTCGTCCTCCTCGCCGTCGGCGCGACCGACCTCGTCCGGCAGTTCGTGCCGCGGCGGTGGATCGGCTTCGTCGTGGCCGCGGCCGTGGTCGTCCTCCTCGGTATCGGCGGCGACGCGCTGCTGCCCGCGCTCCTGGGGCTCGGTGCCGGGGCGCTGTGGGCGTGGAGCATGCCGGACGAGGGGCCGTCCCGGGCGGGGTTCTGGCCGGCGGTCGCGCTGGCCGCCCTCAGCATCGCCGCCGTGGTCTGGGGCGGGTCGAGGAGCACGTCTGGACTCATCGGCGAGCTCTGGACGCTCCGCTCGCCCTTCGGCGAGGTGCCGTTCGATCTCGCCGTGCTCGCGCTCGGTGCCGGCGTCTTCCTCCTCGAATCCGCGAACCTCGTCGTCCGTGCGGCTCTCGACGGCGAGCACACCTGGCGCCCGGCCGAGGTCTCGGGGACCGTCGCGCCCGAGCCCGTGCCCTCAGACCGCTCGGAGGCCGACGCCCCGGCGGTGTCCGCCGTGATCCCCGCCGATCCCCGCCATGGCTTCAAGGGCGGGCGGCTCATCGGGCCGCTGGAACGCGTGCTCGTGATGATCCTCACGCTCGCCGCGGCGTACCCGGTGCTCGCGGCCATGCTCGCCGCCAAGGGCATCGTCCGCTTCCCGGAGATCTCCCGCGACGGGGAGACCGGCGCGCGTGCCGAGTACTTCCTCGTCGGCAGCCTCGTGAGCTGGGTGATCGGCCTCGGTGCCGCGTTCCTCGTCTGGTGGGCGGCGCACAGCTGACACCCCCGCCCGCGACGCAGCGGGACGGTCGCGCGCTGCTAGCCTGGAGCGCGTGTCAACTCCCGCTCTGACGACCGCGCCGCAGGCGATCGACCCTACGTTCGAGAACGTGTGGGACGAGATCGTGTGGCGTGGCCTCGTCCACGTGTCCACCGACCAGGAGGCGCTGCGCGCCCTGCTCGCGGGAGACCCCGTCACGTATTACTGCGGCTTTGACCCGACGGCACCGAGTCTGCATCTCGGGCACCTGGTCCAGCTGCTCCTGCTCCGCCGCCTCCAGCTCGCCGGGCACAAGCCGCTCGGTCTCGTGGGCGGCTCCACCGGCCTGATCGGCGATCCCCGGCCGACTGCGGAGCGCACGCTCAACACCCGCGAGACGGTGGCGGAATGGGTCGACCGCCTGCGCGGCCAGGTCGAGCGGTACCTCAGCTTCGAGGGCGACAACGCCGCCCGCATGGTGAACAACCTCGACTGGACGGCGCCGCTCTCCGCCATCGACTTCCTGCGGGAGATCGGCAAGCACTACCGCGTCGGCACGATGCTGAAGAAGGACGCGGTGGCCGCGCGCCTGAACTCCGACGCCGGCATCAGCTACACCGAGTTCAGCTACCAGATCCTCCAGGGGCTCGACTTCCTCGAGCTCTACCGCCAGTACGACTGCGTGCTGCAGACGGGCGGCTCGGATCAGTGGGGCAACCTCACCAGCGGCACCGACCTCATCCACCGGGTCGAGGGGGCCTCGGTCCACGCGATCGGCACGCCGCTGATCACCAACAGCGACGGCACGAAGTTCGGCAAGAGCGAGGGAAACGCGATCTGGATCGACGCGGAGCTCACGAGCCCCTACGCGTTCTACCAGTTCTGGCTCAGCACGGCCGATGCCGACGTGATCGAACGCCTCAAGGTCTTCACGTTCCTGACCAGGGCCGAGATCGAGGAGTACGCCGAGCTCGTGGCGACGGAGCCGTTCCGCCGCGCCGCCCAGAAGCGCCTCGCGCTCGAGGTCGTCGCGACGGTGCACGGTGTAGAGGCGACGGCGGCCGTGATCGCGGCGTCCGAGGCGCTGTTCGGGCAGGGCGACCTGACCACTCTCGACGCGGCGACACTGCGCACGGCCTTGGACGAGCTCCCGCACGCGACGGTCGCCGCCGGTACTCCGGTGGTCGACGCACTCGTCGCGACGGGGCTGGTGTCGAGTCTGTCGGAGGCCCGTCGCGCCATCGCGCAGGGCGGGGTGTCCCTCGACGGCGAGCGGGTGGAGGACGACTCCGCGACCGTCCAGGGCACGCTTCCCGGGGGTGTCTCGGTGCTGCGTCGCGGGAAGAAGACTCTCGCCGGCGTCTTCCTCGGCTGATCCCGGTCAGGCATGCCGTTCACCCCGAGTCACGCGATCGTGGCGTTGCCGTTCGTGCGCACGCCCCTGGTTCCCGCGGCGATCGCGATCGGAGCGATGACGCCGGACATCTCGCTGTTCCTGCGGAACGTCGGGCTCAACTACGGGTTCCTGCACGATCCGGTCAACGTCGTGTGGACGGCTCTGCTCGCGCTCGTGCTCTTCCTGCTGTGGCGTGTGCTGCTGCGCCCCGCGACCCTGGAGCTGTTGCCGGACTGGGTGAGCACGCGGCTGCCCGCCGGGTGGGGCGCGAGCGGACTCCGGGCCGGAGTCGAGGCGTTGACCCGCGACGACCGTCCCCGGTATCGGGGTGCGCGGTCGCTGTATCCGGTCCTGCTCGTGCTCTCCGCGATGCTGGGGGTGCTCTCGCACATCCTCTGGGACGCGTTCACGCATGAATCGCGGTGGGGCGTCGATCTGCTGCCCGCGCTCGCGGACTCGTGGGGTCCGTTCGACGGCTACAAGTGGCTCCAGTACGCCTCGAGCGCGCTCGGCCTGCTGGGTCTGGCGATCTGGGCGGCACTGTGGCTGCGTCGTGCGACCCCGCGAACGCATGCGCCCCGGATCCTTCCGACGGTCGTGCGGGTCGCGTGGTGGCTCTCGCTGCCGGTGATCCTCGTGCTCGCCTGGGTCGGCGGACTGCTGGCGTTCGGCCCGCTCTCCGCCGAGTTCACGGTGCAGCATCTCGCGTATCGGGTGCTGCCGCCGGCCTGTGCGGTGTGGGGCCTGCTCACCCTGGTCCTCTGCGTGGTCCTCGCCGTGCGGCGGCCGCGGTCCGCCGTCTGACCCGCAGCGGACCCGGCACGCCGGGAAGCCGAGTCACCAGCGTGGTGCGTCCGTACCCCAGGCGTGCGGGGCCTCGAACCTGAGCCCGGGGAGCGCGGGGGCCGCCGTCACGATCGGCGTCCCGTCCACGTCCAATCGCGCGAGATGCGCCGAGGCGTCGATCTCCGGCGCGCGCACGGCAGCGGTCGTGCGCGGCATCCCCAGCAGTTCGGCGGCGACCCGGCGCAGGGAGGTGCGCACGATGCGCGAGCGCCCGTCGCGGGAACGGAGCAGGCGGGTGAGTGCGGCGGCGAGAAGATATCCGCTGCTGTGATCCAGCGCCTGGGCGGGGAGGGCCCCCGGCCGTCCGTCGTCGCCCTCGATCATCGCGATGCCGCTCTCCGCCTGGACGAGACTGTCGAAACCGGCGCGCTCGGGATGATCGGGTCCCCAGGCGCTGAGCTGCGCGACGAGGAGACCCGGGTGCTGCTCGACCAGAGCGTCGGGGGAGAGGCCGAGCCGGTCCAGCGAGGCGGGCCGATATCCGAGCACGACCGCATCCGCCGACTTCAGGAGGGCGTGCAGCTCGGGGGACCGGGCGTCGAGGCGTGCGGTGCGCTTGCCATGGCCGGTGTCGAGGTGCTGCCACGGGAGCTCGGGGAGCTGCGGCGGGTCGAGACGCAGCACGTCGGCGCCGAGGAGAGCGAGCGTCCGTGTGCACACCGGCCCCGCGATCACTCGGGTGAGGTCCAGGACACGGAGGCCGGCGAGGGGCAGGCGCGCCGAGGCGGCGGGAGACGAGGCCCGTCGGTCCTTCGTTCGTCCGCCCGCGGGGCCGGCGACCGCGACATCGAGGAGCGGAGCAGCTCGCTGCGCCCGGTCGGCCTCGGGGTCCTCGTGACGCACGGCCACCGCGAGTCCGCCCGCCGCGGAGATGAGGCCCACGGCCTCGTCGGTCGAGAGGGTCGCCATCCTGCGGGTCACAGCCTCGGCACCCGCCGAGCCGGACAGACCGAGCGCGCGGAGAAGCGCGCGAGCGTGGTGCGGGTAGTTGCCATGTGTGCGGACCCACCCGTCGCCGCTCTCCCAGAACCCGGAGAGCGGCGCCCACACCGGCGGGGGAGTTCCGTCGACGAGTAGGTGGCGGTCGCTCCGGTAGGCGGCGGCCACGCGTCGGGGATCGATGGACCCGGGGTCGAGTCCGGCGGCGACGGTGACCGCGGCCACACTGGCGAGAGCCAACTCTGCGGTCGCCGTGCGCGAGGCGAGAGGCACCGGATCGAGAGTGCGGAGTGACGCGACGGAGTCCGCGGGGAGGGGCGCGTCGCCCGTGTCCCGCCACACACGGGCGAGCAGATCGGCAGTGGTGTCGGAGAAGGGAGGGGGCATGGGCGTGATGCTACTCCGCCCCCGGATACCGCTGGAAACAGCCGCTGACCCGGCCGAACCCCGGCGCGGGGCGCCCGCGACACGCCCGGGGTGGTGCGCCCGATTTGCCAGACCCCCGGAATCCACGTAACTTATTACTTGTTCGCCCCACAGGGAAGCGGAGAAGCCCAGAGCTTCACCCCCCTCAAGCGGAGAACCACTCCCGATCCACTCTCACTTGAGAGATCCAGCGCTTGCGCCTAGGATGGGAGATCCACCCCTTCTGCGGCTGTCACCGGCTGCGCAGCGGATCCGAGATCCGCGCGGCGCGCCGATTTGACAAGCGGGTCGGGATGGCTAGGATAGAGAAGTTGCCCTGCGGGCCTGGTTGTGATGGCTGGGTCGTGGGAGCATCCGATCCTTGAGAACTCAACAGCGTGCACTT
>NZ_LOSO01000018.1:383656-504358 GCF_001595495.1 Microbacterium sp. CH1
ACAAAAAGAGCGCCCCACCTCCTGGATGAAGGAGGTGGGGCGCTCGTCGAGAGACCGGGTCAGCGTGCGCCGGCGGGCTCCGGGGCGGAGGCGGCGTCGGCCTCGGGGGCGTCGTCGCCGGAGTCGTCGGCGAAGGGCAGGCCCTCGCGCGGCGCGTTGTAGAGCTCCTCGTCGAGGATGCCCTCGCGCTTCGCGACGATCGCGGGGACGAGCGCCTGACCCGCGACGTTCACGGCCGTGCGGCCCATGTCGAGGATCGGGTCGATCGCGAGCAGCAGGCCGACGCCCTCGAGCGGCAGACCCAGGGTGGACAGCGTCAGCGTGAGCATGACGACCGCGCCCGTGGTGCCGGCGGTGGCGGCGGAACCGACGACCGAGACGATCACGATCAGCAGGTACTGCACGAAGTTCAGCTCGATGCCGAAGAACTGCGCGACGAAGATCGCGGCGATGGCCGGGTAGATCGCGGCGCAGCCGTCCATCTTCGTCGTCGCGCCCAGCGGCACGGCGAACGAGGCGTAAGAGCGGGGCACACCGAGGTTGCGCTCGGTCACGCGCTCCGTGAGGGGGAGCGTGCCGATGGAGGAGCGGCTCACGAAGGCGAGCTGCACCGCCGGCCACACACCCGAGAAGTACTGCTTGATGGAGAGGCCGTGCGTGCGCACCAGGATCGGGTACACGACGAACAGCACGAGCGCGAGACCGATGTAGACCGCGGCCGCGAACCAGCCGAGCGACGCGAGCTTCTCCCAGCCGTACTTGATGACGGCGGAGCCGATGAGGCCGAACGTGCCGAGCGGGGCGATGCGGATGATCCACCACAGCACCCGCTGGATGACCTTGAGCAGGGACTCGGTGAAGACGAGGAACGGCTCCGCCTTCTTGCCGGCCTTGAGCGCCGCGATGCCGACGACGGCCGCGACCACGATCACCTGGAGGATGTTGAAGCCGACGCTCGAGGTGAACGCGCCCTCGGTCGCTCCGGGGGAGGTGCTGACGGTCAGGCCGAGGAAGTTCTGCGGGATGAGGCCGAGGAGGAAGTTCCACCAGGTGCCGACCGTGTACGGCTCGCCCGGCTCCAGGCCCTCGCCGGCGCGGCTGCCCGGCTGGATCACGAGGCCGAGGACGATGCCGATGACGACCGCGATGAAGGCGGTGATCGCGAACCAGAGGATCGTCTGCCCGGCGAGGCGGGCGGCGTTCTGCACGCGACGGAGGTTCGAGATGCTCGCGACGATCGCGGTGAAGATCAGCGGGACGACAGCCGCGCGGAGCAGCGTGACGTACGAGCTGCCGATCGTGTCGAGGGTCGCCGACAGGGCGGTCGGGTTCTCGGCCGTGGCGCCGAGCTGACGGCCGATCAGACCGGCGGCGATGCCGAGGACGAGGGCGGCGATGATCTGGAAGCCGAACGAGGTCAGCAGCTTCCGGACCGGCCCGCGGGTGTCTGGCGCCTTCTGGGCGCGTGCGGTGGTGCTCATTGAGGTGGGGACTCCAGAATCGCGGCGCGCCGGGTGCACGCCATGAGGCTCAACGCTAGGAGAGCCTGAGAATTCCCTGGGCGGATATGACGAAGGATGACGGCCGCCCTCCCGAGACCGTCATCCTTCGCTGCGTGCCGCCGTCAGGGCGTGACGCAGTCCTGCAGGTTGTCTTGGATGATCTGGGTCGTGAGGGCCTTGTCGGCCTCGTCCCGCTGCTTGTCCTCGCCGTCGGCGATGTAGCCGAGCGTCTCGTCGCTGAGGTCGGAGTCGACCAGGGCTTCGGCCAGGCAGGTGGCGGCGTCGTCGGTCATGGCCTCCTCCTGCGGGGTGCCCTCGAAGACCTTCTGGATGCCGTCGGCGACCTCGTCGACCGAGGGGCGGCTCTCTCCCGCGCAGGCGGCGAGAGAGAAGGCGAGGGCAGCGGCCGGGACGATCGCCAGGAGGCGGAGGCCGCGACGCGAGGGGATGCGGGTGCTGATCATGCGACGACGCTACCTGCTCACAGCCGACTCATAGAAGGGGCTTGCAATCCCGTGCGCGACCGTGCCCCCCCTCCCGCCGACCCACCCCCCTTCGTGCGTCCCGGCCCCCTGCGTGCGTCCGCAAGGGGCTGGGGCGCGCGGAAGGGGGTGGGTCGACAGGGGTCAGCGATCGGCGAGGACGAGGAGGTCGCCGACCTCGCAGTCGAGCGCGTCACAGATGGCCCGCAGCGTGGAGTAGCGGATCGCGCGGGCGCGGTCGTTCTTCAGCACCGACAGGTTCACGATGCTGACGCCGACGGCGGCGCTCAGCTCCGTCAGCGTCATCCTGCGGGCCGCCAGCAGCTCATCGAGACGGCAGTGGATGCCCGTGAACTCCTCGCCGCTCTCCGCCGGGCTCACACCAGCCCCTCCGTCTCGCGCTCCAGCACGACCTTCTCCTGTTGCAGTCGGATGCCGCGACGGAAGGCGACGGCGATCAACCCGACGGTCACCCCGGTCGCGAAGAGCGGCGCGATCGTCCAGAACTCGATCGGGTGCACGGGCTCCCCGTCACCGAGACCGAGCGCCGCGGTCACGCCATTGCGTCCCATGGTCTCGAGCATCACGATCGCGATCGGCGCGAGGGCGAGCGTCCATCCGATCACATCGAAGGCGCGCGCATTGCCCGGCACGAAGAACCGTCCGCGGAGGAAGTTCCAGGCGACGAGCGTGACCGCGCCGATGACGGCGACGGCGGCCAGGGCCCACAGCGCGATGGCGGCGACGATGGCGGCGATCGACACGCTGTTCACCCCCGTCGCGAAGACCATCGCCTCCTGCGCGATGCCCTCGATCGAGATCTGCCCGGAATCGGTGGTCGCCGAGATCGGCTGCTCGTCGATGGGGATCGACCAGGCGATGCCGGCGTCCCGGAAGGTGCTGCCCACGCGGAGCGTTGTCGCGAGGCCGACGGTCACGAGGGCCGCCGCCGCATAGAGGATGACGGTGATCGCATCGGCCCGCTCGGAGCGGGTGGTGGTGGCGGCCATCAGACCAGTCCCTCCGTGTCGCGCTGCAGACGGCGGCCGATGGTGAAGACGCCTGCCACGAGAGCCAGGGCGAACGCCCACCCCACGGGCGCGAGATCGAACTCCATGAGCAGCGTCCACAGCACGTCCTCGACCGCGGGGTCGGTCGCGGCGAGATCCTTCACGATCTCGGCCCGCCCGATGCCGCCGGCGAGCTGCCCGAACAGGGTGCCCGCCATCAGCAGGCAGGCGGCGACGGCGAACATCCACCCGAGGGAGGCGCGGAACGGACGGGAGCGGGTGAGGGAGACGCCGAGCCACCAGACCACCGCGCACAGCGCCACGGTGGCGAGCGCGGGGAGCGCTGTCTCGAGCAGCAGCAGCCAGCGGGCGCCCGTGGGCGGCGCGGTGAGCGTGACGAGGGCGGAGTCGACGGTGGCGCCCTCGACACCGGCCACGCCGTCGAGGGCGGAGAGGTCGACGTCGTGCACCGCCATCGCGACCGTGGGCGAGGGGGAGAACAGGGCACCGGCGGCCTGGGCGACGGCGACGAGGGCGCCGATCCCGACGCTGACGGCACCGGTGGCGATGAGCCCGAGCGCGATGCCGTCGGCGAGCGAAGGGCGTCTTTCCGTGGCGAGCATGTGCTCCTCCTGTGGGTCGGTGTTTATCGACTTTCGTTAACATAACGACTGTCGATAAACCCGTCAAGGCCTCGCTATGCCCACGGCGAACACGGGCATACCCGCCATTTCTGGTCGTTACTCTCGATGTACAAGCGCTTCATGCGTCTTCGCCCCGTGCGAATAAGGAGTCAACATGTTCGAGAGATTCACGGACCGAGCCCGTCGAGTGGTCGTCCTCGCCCAAGAAGAGGCGAAGATGCTCAACCACAACTACATCGGCACCGAGCACATCCTGCTCGGCCTCATCCACGAGGGCGAGGGCGTCGCAGCCAAGGCGCTGGAGTCGCTCGGCATCTCCCTCGACGCCGTGCGCGAGCAGGTGCAGGACATCATCGGCCAGGGTCAGCAGCAGCCGACCGGGCACATCCCGTTCACGCCGCGCGCCAAGAAGGTGCTCGAGCTGAGCCTCCGCGAGGCCCTGCAGCTCGGTCACAACTACATCGGCACCGAGCACATCCTCCTCGGCCTCATCCGCGAGGGTGAGGGCGTGGCCGCTCAGGTGCTCGTCAAGCTGGGCGCCGACCTCAACAAGGTGCGGCAGCAGGTCATCCAGCTGCTCTCCGGCGCCCCGGGCCGCGAGCCCGCGTCCGTCGGCGCGCAGTCCAACGACACCCCGTCGGGTGCGCAGGGCGGCTCGCAGGTGCTCGACCAGTTCGGTCGCAACCTCACGCAGGCCGCGCGCGACAACAAGCTCGACCCGGTGATCGGGCGCGAGAAGGAGGCGGAGCGGGTCATGCAGATCCTCTCCCGCCGTTCCAAGAACAACCCCGTCCTGATCGGCGAGCCCGGCGTCGGCAAGACCGCCGTCGTCGAGGGTCTCGCCCAGGCGATCGTCAAGGGCGATGTGCCCGAGACGCTGAAGGACAAGCAGCTCTACTCGCTCGACCTCGGCTCGCTCATCGCCGGTTCCCGCTACCGCGGCGACTTCGAGGAGCGTCTGAAGAAGGTCACCAAGGAGATCCGCACGCGCGGCGACATCATCGTCTTCATCGACGAGATCCACACCCTCGTGGGTGCGGGTGCCGCCGAGGGCGCGATCGACGCGGCCAGCATCCTCAAGCCGCTGCTCGCCCGCGGTGAGCTCCAGACCATCGGTGCCACCACACTCGACGAGTACCGCAAGCACTTCGAGAAGGACGCCGCGCTCGAGCGCCGCTTCCAGCCGGTGCAGGTGAACGAGCCGACGCTGCCGCACGCGATCAACATCCTCAAGGGTCTGCGCGACCGGTACGAGGCGCACCACAAGGTGCAGATCACCGACGGCGCGATCGTGGCCGCGGCGAACCTCGCCGACCGCTACGTCTCCGACCGCTTCCTCCCGGACAAGGCCATCGACCTGATCGACGAGGCCGGCGCGCGCCTGCGTCTGTCGATCCTGTCCAGCCCGCCCGAGCTGCGCGAGTTCGACGAGAAGATCGCCGCCGTGCGCGAGCAGAAGGAGATCGCCTCCGAGGAGCAGGACTTCGAGAAGGCCGCCTCCCTGCGCGATGAGGAGAAGAGCCTCCTCGCCGAGCGTCTGCGTCTCGAGAAGCAGTGGCGTGCGGGCGACGTCGCGACCCAGGCGGTCGTCGACGAGGGCCTGATCGCCGAGGTGCTCGCCCAGGCGACCGGCATCCCCGTGTTCAAGCTGACGGAGGAGGAGTCCAGCCGACTCGTCTTCATGGAGAAGGCGCTGCACCAGCGCGTCATCGGTCAGGAGGAGGCCATCGCGGCGCTCTCCAAGACCATCCGTCGTCAGCGTGCCGGCCTCAAGGACCCGAAGCGTCCCTCGGGCTCGTTCATCTTCGCCGGCCCCACGGGCGTCGGAAAGACCGAGCTCGCCAAGGCGCTCGCGGAGTTCCTCTTCGACGACGAGGCCGCGCTCATCTCGCTCGACATGAGCGAGTTCGGCGAGAAGCACACCGTCTCGCGGCTGTTCGGTGCCCCTCCCGGGTTCGTCGGCTTCGAAGAGGGTGGCCAGCTCACCGAGAAGGTGCGGCGCAAGCCGTTCAGCGTGGTCCTCTTCGACGAGATCGAGAAGGCGCACCCGGACATCTTCAACTCGCTGCTGCAGATCCTGGAAGAGGGTCGCCTCACCGACGGTCAGGGTCGGATCGTGGACTTCAAGAACACGGTCATCATCATGACCACGAACCTCGGTGCGCGCGACATCGCCGGCGGCCCCGTCGGCTTCCAGATCGAGGGCAACAACGCCACGAGCTACGAGCGGATGAAGGGCAAGGTCAACGAGGAGCTCAAGCGGCACTTCAAGCCCGAGTTCCTCAACCGCGTCGACGACATCATCGTCTTCCCGCAGCTGAGCAAGGACGAGCTGGTGCAGATCGTGGACCTGTTCACGAAGCGCCTCGGCGAGCGTCTGCTCGACCGCGACATGACGATCGAGCTGTCGCAGTCCGCCAAGGAGCGCCTGATCGAGATCGGCTTCGACCCGGCCCTGGGTGCCCGTCCGCTGCGTCGCGCGATGCAGCACGAGATCGAGGACCGTCTGTCGGAGAAGATCCTGCACGGCGAGCTCGACTCGGGCGACCACGTGAAGGTCGATGCGAAGGACGGGGAGTTCCTGTTCGAGCACGGCCCGCGCGGGGAGAAGGTCGCGGTCGGCGTCAACACCGGCGGCGGCGCGATCTCCGGCACGCCCGACCTGGCGATCACCGGCAACGACTGATCCTCGACACGATCACCCGAAGGGGCGGATGCGACAGCATCCGCCCCTTCGTCGTCCCCACTCCGCCGCGTCTGGGAGTCGTCGGGAGGGGCGGGTCCTAGGCTGGTCGGGTGAGCGCGTACATCGTCCGGCCGGCCCGCAGCGCCGACATCGTCAGCATCCGGAACCTGCTCCAGCCGATGGTGGAGCAGCGCATCCTGCTCGGCAAGGATCTCGCCGTGCTCTACGGCGCCGTGCAGGAGTTCGTCGTCGCCGAGGCGGACGGGGAGCTGATCGGCTGCGGGGCTCTGCACGTGATCTGGGAAGACCTCGGCGAGGTGCGCACCCTGCTCGTCCGCGACGACTGGCTCCACCACGGCGTCGGTCGGGCGATCGTCGAGCGGCTCGAGGAGAACGCGCGGTCGCTCGGGCTCACCCGCCTGTTCTGCCTCACGTTCGAGGTCGACTTCTTCGGGCGTCGCGGCTTCACCCCGATCGGGGAGCAGGTCGTCGATCCGGACGTGTACTCGCAGCTCCTGCGCAGCGGCGACGCCGGCGTCGAGGAGTTCCTCGACCTCGCGCACGTGAAGCCGAACACGCTCGGCAACACGCGCATGCTCAAGGTGCTCTGAGCCCCGGACCATCGCCTCGCGCCTCCCAGGCTCGCGGAGGGGGATCGCTTAACCTGGAGGCATGCCCCGTCACTCCGCCGCCGTGTACCGTCGTCGGCGTCTGGCGGTGCTGCTCGGGCTGATCCTCGTCCTCGCGATCGTCGGCGCGTCCGTCTGGCTTCTCATCGCCCGGCCGTGGGCGCCCACGGGCGCGCAGGAGGCGGCACCCGCACCGACCTCCTCCGCCACCCCGGGGCCCACGCCGTCCGGATCGGCCTCGCCCGCCCCCTCGCCGTCGGCGGATGCCACTCCGGCCGTCGTCCCCTGCGAGGCGAAGGACATCGAGGTCACGGCCGTCACGGATGCGGAGTCCTATCCCGACGGCGCTCTGCCGAAGCTCTCCATCTCCCTGACCAACAAGGGCACGAGGGACTGCACGATCGACGTCGGTTCCACCACCCAGGTGTTCACGATCTCCAGCGGCACGGACGAGTGGTGGCGCTCGACGGACTGCCAGGAGAACCCCAGCAGCATGATCGCCACGCTCACCGCCGGGTCCACCGTGGTGAGCAAGGAGCCGGTCGTCTGGGATCGCACCCGGTCCAGTGTCGAGACCTGCGCGCAGGAGAACCGGCAGCGTGCTCCCGGCGGCGGCGCCTCGTACCACGTGGGCGTCTCGATCGGCGGGTTCCCCAGCGCCACGACCACCCAGTTCCTCCTGTTCTGAGCGCGCGACGGGCACTTGTGCTGACAGGGCCCGATCTTTGGGATACCATAGAGGTGACTCTCCCGCTATGCGGCACCATGCCATCCCCAGTGGCGTCGAATTACAGCGTCCCCAGCGCTTCGACACCGCCGCTCGAGAGTCCGAGGGCCCTCTCGAGTACCCCAGTCCCCAATGGAGGACTCGAGAGGGCCCCAATCTTTCCCCGGCGCCGCCGCGCCGCCCCGATGCCTAAGCTGGAAGCATGGCAGCGAAGAAGGCGAAGTCCGGGAAGAGCGCGAAGAAGAAGCCGGCGCCCGAGGACTTCCGGTCCGAGGCTCTGGCGCTCGCCCTCGAGAAGCAGGACGTCGCCGCAGTGGCCCTCGCGCTGCGGCACGGCACCACCGTCGTCCCGCTCATCAAGCCGGGAGCGCGCGACAACCCGCTCGACAGCGGCGAGGTGTGGACCTATCGGGACCCGAACTCGGGTGACCTCGCCCTGCTGCTCTTCAGCGACGCGAAGAACAAGCCCGCCAACCTGCCGCCCGGGGTCGGCATCTACGACGCCGCCTGGCTGCGTGCGTTCCTCTCCGCCCACCCGATCACGACCGTGTTCCTCGACATCGCCGGGCCTCACCCGATGCAGGCCGACCCGGTGGAGCTGCTCAAGGCGCTCGACGCCTGACCGGGCGCCCCTCCGACTCAGAACGGCGGGATGTCGCGGTCGGGGCGACGGGCGCTGTTCCGCGCCCTGACGTCGCCCAGCGCCGCGCGCAGGGTCTTCGACCGGTCGTCCACCACCTGCTCGTAGCCGAGCCGGGCGGCCTCGGAGCGCCGCTGCGCCGCCTGCGTCACCGGCCGCACCTCGCCCGCGAGGCTGAGCTCGCCGACGGCGGCGACCGTGCGCGGCACCGAGATCATCTGGATGGACCCGGCGACGGCGATCGCGATGGCGAGATCGGCGGCGGGCTCCGTGAACCGCACCCCGCCCACCGTGGACACGTAGACGTCGAGGCTGCCGGTGGGCACGCCCGCCCGGCGCTCGAGGATCGCCAGCACCATGGCCACCCGCGAGGAGTCGAGGCCGTGCACGATGCGCCGGGGGTTCGGCGCGTTGCTCGGCACGGTGAGCGCCTGCACCTCGACGGGGAGGGCGCGACGGCCCTCGAGGGAGATGGCCACGCAGGTCCCCGGCTCGGAGGCACCCTGCGACAGGAACAGGCCGGAGGGGTCGGGCACCTCGGCGATGCCGTCTCCGGTCATCTCGAAGCAGCCGACCTCGTCGGTGGGACCGAAGCGGTTCTTGAGGGCACGGATGAATCGCAGCGAGGTCTGCCGGTCGCCCTCGAAGTGGCACACGACGTCGACGAGGTGCTCCAGCACCCGGGGCCCCGCCACCTGACCGTCCTTGGTCACATGGCCGACGATGATGATCGGAAGATCGCGCTCCTTCGCCACCCGGATGAGGGTCGCGGCGACCTCCCGCACCTGGCTGGGCTGACCGGCCGCGCCGTCGGTGAGCGACGACGACACGGTCTGCACGGAGTCGACGATGACGAGCTGCGGCTGCACCTCGTCGATGTGACCGAGGATGGTGGCGAGGTCGGTCTCGCTCGCGAGGTAGAGCTCGTCGTGCAGGGCGCCCGTCCGCTCCGCCCGCAGGCGCACCTGGGCCGGCGACTCCTCGGCGCTGGCGTAGAGCACCCGTCGCCCGCTCCGCGCGGCCTGCGCGGCGACCTCGAGCAGCAGAGTGGACTTGCCGACGCCGGGCTCACCGCTGAGGAGGATCGCGGCCCCCGGCACGATGCCGCCGCCGAGCACCCGGTCGAACTCGCCGACCCCGCTCGTGCGGCGCGGCGCGTCCTGCGTCGTGATCTGCGTGATCGGCCGCGCCGCGCGATCGGCGGTCGGTGCGAGCGCGTTCACGCGACGGAGGATCCCGGTCTCCGCGGCCTGCTCCTGGACCGTGCCCCACTGCTGGCACTCCCCGCAGCGGCCCACCCACTTGGCCGTCGTCCACCCGCACTCGGTGCAGACGTACGCGGGGGGAGCGGGTTTCCGGGTGGCCATGCCCCCAGGCTATCGGCGGGATCAGACATCCCTATCGACCAGGCGATTATTCACGGCCCGGTTCCCCCGGCGGCCCCCGGCCCCGGCCGATAATTGAAACATGTCCAACGGCGGGTCCGTCTGCGGGCCGATCTCCAGCTACTCCCGGGTGCGCATCCTGCACCTCCTCTTCGAGGCCGGGCACTCCGGTGCCTCCGGAGAACTCGCGATCGGCGACCTGTGCGAGGCCACCGGCCTCCACCCGAACACCGTACGCGAGCACCTGCAGCGGCTCATCGAGGGCGGCTACGTCATCCCGACCGTGGAGCACCGCACCACCCGGGGGCGCCCGCGCACGCTGTACCGCGCCGCCACCGGAGCCCCGGACGCCTCCAGTCCGGTCGCGCGGAACAAGGCCAAGGCCGCCGCCCGTCGCGGCGACCTGCTCCGCAGCGTCCTCCCCGGCACCGGGACCGCCCTCGGCAAGGACGCCACCTACCAGCTCGACGCCCTCGTCGAGCACCTGGAGGAGAGCGGCTTCGAGCCGGTCGTGGACGACCGCGGTCTCACCGTCGATCTGAGCCCGTGCCCGCACGCGGCCGGCCGGCCGGAGGACCGCCCGATGCTGTGCCAGGTGCATCTCGGGCTGATGCAGGGCATCCTGGCAGAAGCGGGGGGTCCGCTCGAAGCCGAGTGCGTGCGCGAGGCCGCGCTGCCCTCCGAATGCACCGTGCAGCTGCGCGACACCGCCGCGCAGGCGTCGAACAGAACGGGAGTCGCTCATGGAATGGCTTGATCCGCTCGCCCTGGCCCGATGGCAGTTCGGCCTGACGACCGTCTACCACTACCTCTTCGTCCCGCTGACGATCGGCATGGCGCTCGTCGCCGCCATCTTCCAGACGGCGTGGGTGCGTACCGGCAAGGTGCAGTACCTGCACCTCACCCGCTTCTTCGGCAAGATCTTCCTCATCAACTTCGCGATGGGGGTCGTCACCGGCATCGTGCAGGAGTTCCAGTTCGGCATGAACTGGTCGGACTACTCCCGCTTCGTCGGCGACGTCTTCGGCGCCCCGCTCGCCTTCGAGGGCCTGCTGGCGTTCTTCTTCGAGGCGACCTTCATCGGCCTCTGGATCTTCGGCTGGGACAAGCTCCCGCAGAAGATCCACCTGGCCACCATCTGGTGCGTCTCGATCGGCAGCATCCTCTCGGCGTACTTCATCATCGCCGCCAACGCGTTCATGCAGAACCCGGTCGGCTACACGTACAACGAGGTGACCAACCGGGCCGAGCTCACCGACTTCTGGGCGCTGCTGACCAACCCCGTCGCGCTCGCCGCGTTCCCGCACACGATCTTCGGCGCGCTCATGTTCGCCGCGGGTGTCGTCATCTCGGTGTCCGCCTGGCACCTGGCCCGCGGGCAGCACTTCGACACCATGCGCGTCTCGCTGAAGTTCGGCCTCTGGGCGATGATCTTCTCCACCGCGGGCGTCGTGCTCACGGGCGACCAGCTGGGTCTGGCGATGTACGCCGCGCAGCCGATGAAGATGGCCGCCGCCGAGGCGACGTTCAACACCGTCTGCGGCGCCGACGCCTCCTTCAGTATCTTCACGCTGGGCACGCCGGACGGCAGCTCGGAGCTGTTCTCGATCCGGGTGCCGTATCTGCTGTCGCTGCTGTCGACCCACACGCTCGACGCCTGTGTGCACGGCATCAACGACCTGAACGCCGAGTACGCCCAGACGTATGCGAGCACCGGTCTCACCGACTTCGCCCCTGTCCTGTGGATCACGTACTGGTCGTTCCGCTGGATGATCGGCCTCGGCATGGCCGCCGCCCTCGTCGCCGTCGCCGGCCTCTGGGTCACCCGCAAGAAGGCCACCAAGCCGGTCGCGCCGTGGATGTGGAAGGTCGCGATCTGGTCGTTCCCGCTCGCGCTCGCCGCCAACATCATGGGCTGGGTGTTCACCGAGATGGGTCGACAGCCCTGGATCGTGTTCGGTCTGATGTCCACCCGCGACGGCGTCTCGCCCGGCGTGAGCGGACTCGAGGTCCTGATCTCGCTGATCGCCTTCACCGCGATCTACGCCGCGCTGGCCGTGGTCGAGGTCCGGCTGATCGTCAAGGCCGCCCAGAAGGGGCCGGACACCGACGAACAGCCCCATGAGGAGACGGCTCAGCTGCCGTCGGTCGTGTACTGAGAGGAACGAGCATCATGGATCTCGCAACGATCTGGTTCTGGGTGGTCGCCTTCCTGTTCGTCGGCTACTTCGTCCTCGACGGGTTCGACTTCGGTGTCGGCATGTCGCTGCCGTTCCTCGGCAAGAACGACGTGTCGCGCCGACAGGTCATCAACACGATCGGTCCCGTGTGGGACCTCAACGAGACGTGGGTCATCGTGGCCGGGGCCTCGCTCTTCGCCTCGTTCCCCGAGTGGTACGCCACGCTGTTCAGCGGGTTCTACCTGCCGCTGCTGCTCATCCTGCTCGCGCTCATCCTCCGCGGCGTCTCGTTCGAGTACCGCCATCAGCGGGAGAGCCGGAAGTGGAAGCAGGGCTTCGACCGGATGATCGTGATCGGCTCGGTCGTCCCGGCACTGCTCTGGGGCGTCGCCTTCGGCAACATCGTGCAGGGGGTGGCGATCGATGAGAACCACATCTACGTCGGCGGCTTCTTCTCGCTGCTCAACCCGTACGCGCTGCTGGTCGGCGTGACGACCCTGCTGCTCTTCTTCCTGCACGGCGTGCTGTTCGTCGCGCTGAAGACGGACGGCCAGGTGCACGAGGACGCGCAGAAGCTCGCGAAGAAGGCAGCCATCCCGACGATCCTCGTCGCGGCCGCGACGGTGATCTGGACGGTCGCGATCGCGATGGGCCGGGAGGCTCCGCTGCTCTGGCTCGTCATCGGAGCCGGTGCGCTCGCGGCGGTTAGCCTGATCGCGGCGGTCGGCTTCTCGCTCGTCCGCCGCGACGGGTGGGCGTTCTTCGCCGGCATGCTCACGGTCATGTTCGCCGTCGTCATGCTGTTCTCCGCCCTGTTCCCGTTCGTGATGCCGTCGACCATCGATCCGGCGTACAGTCTCACGATCGCCAACGCGTCCAGCACTCCGTATACGCTGCAGATCATGAGCTGGACCGCGCTGATCGCCCTCCCGCTGGTCATCGCGTACCAGACCTGGACCTACTGGGTGTTCCGCAAGCGCGTCACCCGCCGGTCGATCGAGGGGGCTCCGGCGCACGCGTGAAACCCGTCGATCCGAGGCTGCTCCGATACGCGGCCGCCGCCCGGGGGTTCCTCCTGGCGTCGGCCGCGATCGGCGTCTTCCAGACCGCGGTGACGATCGCCTTCGCGTGGCTCCTCACCGAGGCGGTCGTCGGGGCGATCGCGGGGCGCGACGTCACCGTGACCCTGGTCTGGCTGCTCGGGGCCGCTCTCCTTCGGGGTCTGCTCATCGCCGCCTCCGACGCCGCGGGCACGCAGGCCGCCGCCCGCACCGGGATGCAGCTGCGGGCCGCGCTCGTGGCGGCCGTCGGACGCCTCGGCCCCGGGTGGCTCGCGCAGCGGAATCAGACGCAGATCGCCGTCACCGCCGGTCACGGCCTGGAAGCCCTGGACGCGTACTTCGCGCGGTACATCCCGCAGCTCGTGCTCACCGTCATCGCGACGCCGGTGCTCGTCGCGGTCATGTGGTGGCAGGACTGGCCGAGCGGACTCACCGCCGTCATCACCCTGCCGCTCATCCCGCTCTTCCTCATCCTCATCGGGATCGCGACCCGCACGGTGCAGAAGAAGCAGTGGCAGACGCTGCAGCACCTCGCCGCCCGTTTCGCCGACACGGTGCAGGGGCTGTCGACGCTGCGGCTGTTCGGCCGGGACCGTCGGGCAGCCGACCGCATCGAGTTGACCGCCGACGAGTACCGCCGCGAGACCATGAAGGTGCTGCGGTTCTCGTTCCTGTCGGGGTTCGCGATGGAGCTGCTGTCGTCGCTCGCGGTCGCGCTCATCGCGGTCGCGGTCGGGTTCCGGCTGCTGTCGGGCGACCTGAGCCTGGAGGTCGGTCTCTTCGTGCTGCTGCTCGCCCCCGAGGCGTTCCTCCCCATCCGTCAGGTGGGCGTGCAGTTCCACGCCGCGGCCGAGGGCGTCGCAGCCACGGAAGACGTGTTCGACGTGCTGGATGCGGCGCGCGACCGGGACCGGGGCGGCATGCGCCCGCACGACCCCGGCACGGATGCACGACCGAACCCCGTGGACTCGTCCGGCAGCCGGGCCGACGTCGTGCAGGCGGGGCGGGAACTCGTGGTCGAGGGACTCCGCGTGCGAGACCTTCCGCCGATGTCGTTCGTCGCGGAGCCCGGGTCGGTGACCCTGATCGAGGGGCCGAGCGGCTCCGGGAAGTCGAGTCTGCTCGCCGCCCTCCGCGGGGCGGTGGACTCCACGGGCACGGCGACCTGGGGCGGACGGGACATCGCCGAGCTCGCGCCCTCCGACTGGCTCGCCTGGGCCGGGCAGACGCCGGGGCTGATGCGCGGCACGGTCGCGGAGAACGTCGCCCTCGGCGAGGGGGCTCCCGACCTCGCCCGTGTGCGCCGGGCTCTCGATGCCGCGTGCGCCGAGGGCATCGAGGCCGACCGCGTGCTGGGTGTGCAGGGCGCAGGGCTGTCGGGAGGACAGGCGCAGCGCGTCGCGGTGGCCAGGGCGCTGTACCGCCACGACGGAATGCCGGGGCGGGTGCTCGCGCTCGATGAGCCCTCCAGCGCCCTCGACGCCGACACAGAGGAGCGGCTCTGGCGGTCGCTGCGCGCGCGGGCGGATGCCGGCGCCACCGTCCTGCTCGTCTCGCACCGCCGCTCGGCCAGGGACATCGCCGACCGGATCGTGGCGCTGGGGGTGAGTGCATGAGCGAGATGACACGCAGCGACCGGGTCCGGGAGGTGCTCCGGCTCGCGCAGCCGCCGTTCCGCCGCTTCCTCCCCGGGCTGATCTGGGGCGTGCTGTCGGCGGCCGCCGCCGTGAGCCTCCTCGCGGTGAGCGGCTGGCTGATCGTGAGCGCGTCGATCGTCGACTCCCTCGTGCCGCTGTCCATCGCAGTCGTCGGGGTGCGGTTCTTCGCCGTGACCAGGGCCGTCACGCGGTACCTCGAGCGACTGAGCGGTCACGACGCCGCCCTCCGGCAGCTCGCGACGACCCGGTCCGACATGGTGCGCCGCCTCATCCCGCTCTCGCCGGCGGGCCTCGGCGCGACGGACCGGGGTCAGGTGCTCGCGGCGCTCGTCGACGACGTGGAGAACCTGCAGAACCTCCCGCTCCGGGTCGTGCAGCCGCTCGCCGTCTCGGGCGTCGTCGCCCTGGGGGCCGTCGGCTTCCTCGCCTTCGTATCGCCGCCCGCCGCGCTGACCCTCGCCGTCTGCCTCCTCGTCGCCGCGCTCGCCGCCGTCGGGCTGGGCTGGATCTTCGGCTCCCGTGCGGAGGCCGCGGTGTCGGCGCGTCGGGCTGAGGTGTCCGCGGCCCTCGTCGATTACTTCGGCAGCCTCGACGTGCTGCTCGCGTTCGGCGCGGAGGCGCAGGCCCGAGAGCGGATCCGCGTCGCGGATGCCGCCCTGCGCCGGGTCGTCAGCCGCGCGTCGCTCGCACAGGCCGTCGCGGCCGGAGTGGT
The DNA here is from genome assembly GCF_001595495.1 of Microbacterium sp. CH1. Classification (NCBI taxonomy): domain Bacteria; kingdom Bacillati; phylum Actinomycetota; class Actinomycetes; order Micrococcales; family Microbacteriaceae; genus Microbacterium; species Microbacterium sp. CH1. Next base: position 398,973 of record NZ_LOSO01000018.1, read on the forward strand.
CTCGCTGATGGCCGGCGCCGCCTCGGTGTGGGCACTGGCGGTGGCAGCTCCCGGCCTCGCCACCGGAGCCATCGACGCCCCGTGGCTCGCGGTCGCGGTGCTCGTGCCGATGGTCGTGTTCGAGGTGTTCGGCGCCGTGCCGGTCGCGGCGGCCTCGTGGCGGAGCGTCCGCGCGAGTGCGGAGCGCATCGTGGACGTGCTGCCCGAACGGATGCCGCCAGAGCTGCGGACCGACGCGGGGGAGGACGTCGCGGTCGACGGCGTCCCCGCGCTCACGCTGCGGGGAGCCACGGCGCACTGGCCCGGAGGAGCGGCGGCGCTGACCGGCATCGACCTCGACCTCGCGCCGGGCGAGCGGGTGCTCGTCTCCGGCGCGAGCGGAGCGGGCAAGAGCTCGCTGGCGGCTGCGCTCGTGGGCTTCCTCCGCGTGGACGGCGAGTACCGGATCGGCGATCTCGACGCGGCGGCGCTGTCCGGGCCCTCGCTGCGCCGCGTCGTCGGCCTGTGCGAGCAGCAGCCGCAGCTCTTCGACGAGGACGTGCGGCAGAACTTCCTCTTCGCCAGGGACACCGCCACCGACGACGAACTCCTCGCCGTGCTCGACCGTGTGGGACTCGCGGCGTGGGTGCGCGAGCGCGGAGGGCTCGATGCGCGGGTGGGCGACCGCGGTGCGCTGGTGTCCGGCGGTCAGGCGCAGCGGATCGCTCTGGCTCGCGCGCTGCTCCGCGGCTTCCCGGTGCTCGTGCTGGACGAGCCGACGGCGGGCGTCGACCCCGAGGCCTCGGACGCTCTGCTGCGCGACCTGCTGCAGGCCACGGGGGAGCAGTCGGTGCTGCTCATCTCGCACGTGGCGCCGCCCGCGGGGACGGTCGACCGGGTCGTGCGGATCGAGGGCGGCCGGACGGTCTGAGCCTCAGCCGACGAGGTTCATGTCGGCGGGCGGCTCCATCACGATGCCCTGCGCCTCGAACGCGCGACGGCGCTCCTCGATCCGGCGGTGCATCTCGACCTGGGCCTCGTCCACCACACGCGGGTCGAGGTCGACCGTCGGGGGATGCGGGTCGCCGTGGTGCGCGGCGATGTATGCGTCGAGCTCAGGGCCGCTGGTCCAGGAGGTGATGAGCGCGTACCGGGGACCTGTCCCGCGATGCCACACGGCATGCCAGAAGCGCTGCGTGTCGACGATGATCCGGGAGCCGGCGCGCAGCGGCAGCCGCACCTCGGTGGCCGGGTCGAACCGGTCGGAGCGGAGGATGAGCATCGAGTCGGTGTCGTCGGTGAGGTTGTAATACCCGCGGACCACCCATCCCGTGCCGGGCTCGTTGAGGCGGTTGTTGTCGTCCTGGTGCAGGTTGTAGATCGCGTCGGCGTAGTCGTTCGGCTGGAGCTCGATGACCCGGCAGCGGCCGACGCCGGCCCCGGGGGCCAGGGCGCGGCGCTGCAGGGTCGGGGCGATCGCGACCTGTGAGGGAATCCAGACGCCGTCCTTGTCGGTGCGCGGCGGCGTGTGGTTCCAGAAGCCGTTGCAGTCGATCTCGCCCGCGTAGCTCGTCAGGGGTGCGAAGCGGGTGATGCCGGAGGAGCGCCAGCCGACGTACTCGAGGTCCTGCCACTCGGACGGGTCCACCGGGGTGGTCTCGTCGTCGAGGACCACGTATCCGGTCTCGGCGAGCGCCGCAGACGTGATGAATCCCATGCTGCTTGCATCCTTCCCGTCGTTCTGCCCCCGGAGGCGGCGGGTTCTTAGGCAATCCTAATCCCGACCTCCCCTCGCCGACCCACCCCCTTGCGTGTGTCCCACCCCCTTCCGGCCGCACGCAGAGGGGTGGCTCGGCCTGAAGGGGGTGGGTCGGCGAGGGATATCCTGAGGCCATGACGCAGCCCCAGGGTGCCCTTCTCGTGGGCAGTGTGAACTTCGACGACGCCGAGACGACGATGCGCACTGCGGCGGAGCTGCTGGGCGACCGGTTGCGTCGCATCCCGGACGGCGAGGTGGGCAAACGGTTCCACTGGATCATGTTCCAGCCCGACGTCATCGGCCAGGCGGACGGCATCGAGCGGATCGGCGACGAGCCCATCCCGTTCCCCGTCGGCATCGACGCCCGGGGCCTCCGGATCGCCGAGGGCGTGGACCCGGCTACCATCGCGCTGCCTCCGCTGGGGTACGCCTCCGCGGCGATCGAGTCGTACGGGCTCTTCACCCGGCTGCGGGAGGAGGGAGTGGTCGCGGCGGGCACCCGGTTCCAGGTGTCGCTGCCCACCCCGCTCGCCGTCATCTCCTCGTTCTTCCACGGCGACGACCGGGCCGCGATCGAGCCCGTGTACACCGCCGCGATGCTCCGCGAGCTCGACGAGATCCTCGCCGCGATCCCGCACGACGACCTCGCGGTGCAGTGGGATGTCGCCAGCGAGATGGGGATCCTCGAGGGCGCCTCCGGCTACGGCGCCGTCATGGAGGCGTGGTGGCCCGGTGACCCGTTCGACGGCCTCGTCTCGCGTCTCGCCGCCCTCGTTGACGCCGTCCCGGACGACGTCGAGGTGGGCGTGCACCTCTGCTACGGCGACGCGGGGGAGAAGCACTTCTTCGAGCCGACCGACGCCGGCTCCCTCGTCCGCTACGCCAACGCCGTCATCGCCGCGGCCCACCGTCCGCTCACCTGGCTGCACCTTCCCGTGCCGATCGCCCACGATGACGAGGCCTACTTCGCCCCGCTCGCGGAGCTCACCCCGGTCGAGGAGCTCTACCTCGGCCTCGTGCACCGGGAGGACGGCGCGGACGGTGCGCGTCGCCGGATCGCCGCCGCCGTCCCGTTCGCGCCGGAGTTCGGCGTCGCCACGGAGTGTGGAATCGGGCGCGCCCCCGCCGGCTCCACGGAGGGCATCCTCCGCGCCCACGCCGAGGTCGCCACCGCCTGGTGACCCGCCGATTCGCGCGCTCGGCCCCGGTGTCGTAAACTGATCCGCGGTGACGTGTCCGAGCGGCCGAAGGTGCAACTCTCGAAAAGTTGTGTAGGGTAACCCCCTACCGTGGGTTCAAATCCCACCGTCACCGCCACCACGAAGGCCCCGACTCCCCTGGAAACACGGAGATGCGGGGCCTTCGTCATGTCCGGGATCGCGAGCGTGATAACGTAGATGTCGTTCACGGGCCTATGGCGCAGTTGGTAGCGCGCCTCGTTCGCATCGAGGAGGTCAGGGGTTCGAATCCCCTTAGGTCCACAGGAACTGAACGAAAGAACCTCGCCCCGCAGCTCGCGGGGCGAGGTTCTTTCGTTGGAGCTGGCGCACGGGGCTGATCCGATCGCCGCGAGACGACCGCTCGGCGGCGGGGGTCCGATTGGGTGCCCCTAGGCTGAGGACATGGACGCGACGCCCAGCGAATCCGGCTCGACCCTGCACACGCATGCCGTCGACAGCCAGCGCCGTGCCGCGGCCCTCGGCGAGGGGAATCGGGTGCTGTCGCGTACGCAAAAGGTGTACGTGGCGCTCCGGGACGACATCGTCCGCACCCGGCTCGCCCCGGGCGAGGTCGTCATCGAACCCGAGCTGGCCGAGCGTTTCGGGGTGTCGAAGACGCCGGTGCGTGAAGCCCTGCAGATCCTCGTCGTCGAGGGACTCGTCGTCGCCCTTCCCCGACGCGGATACGTCGTGCGGCCGCTGGGCATCAACGAGGTGCGCGAGGTGCTCGATCTGCGCGTGATCATCGAACCGCCGATGGCCGCGAGTGCGACGCGCTACGGCAGCGAGGCCTTCGTCGAGGAACTCAGCTCGATCCTGGACGCGCAGCGCAGCGGCTCCGGCACGGCGGAGCTGACCGATGCGGCCCGCGCGTTCCACGAGTGCATCCTCGGTGCGGCGCGCAACGCTCGGGCGAAGACGCTCATGAGCGGCCTGTTCGACGAGACGACGCGGAGTCATCATCTGATCCCGGCGATCGATGCGCGCATCCACTCGGACGTCGAGAACAACGGTCACCAGCAGGTGCTCGAGGCGATCCGCACCGGCGATCCGCGGGCGGCTGAGGAGGCCATGCGCCGGCACCTCGTCGAGCTGCGGGAGTTCGTCCTCCAGGCGTTCCTCGAAGCCTGACGCCTCCTCGCCGCACGCGTAAGCCGTCGCGTCCGCATCAGATATATCTGAGGAATACCTCTATTGTGCGCAAGATATTTGGAGGCTATGGTGGTGCCGACACCGCGGTCGGCTCTTCGGCCTCGATGGGAGTTGCCGAGAGGATCCAGGTTTGTTGCGACGTCGCATCCGCACCTTCACCGAGCTGTTGAGCTTCGCTCCGCCCGCCCTTCCCACCGAGGCGACGCGCGTCGCCGAGGCGCGCTGTCTCGACGACCTGCGACGGCTCGCGAAGCGACGGGTGCCCGGATTCGTCTTCGACTACGTCGAGGGCGCCGCGGTGACCGAACAGGCCGCTCGGGACAACGAGGCGGCCTTCGCCCGCCGGAGGTTCGTGCCCACGGTCACCGAGAGTGCCGCGGGGGCGACGCTCACCACCCGCCTGCTGGGACGCGAGCACGCGATGCCCATCGGCATCGCCCCGATCGGCCTCACCGCCCTCATGCGTGCGGCCGGCGAGACCGACGGGGCCCGTGCGGCCGCCAACCGCGACGTGCCGTTCGTGCTCTCCACGATGGGAACGCGGAGCATCGAGCACGTCGCCGACGCCGCACCCGCCGCGCGGCGCTGGTTCCAGCTCTACCTGCGGCGCGATCGCGACGCGTCCCTCGCGCTCGTCGAGCGGGCCGTCGCTGCGGGTTTCGACACCCTCGTGCTGACCGTCGACACCCGGGTGCCCGGGCAGCGCTACCGCGACGACCGCAACCGGCTCTCGATGCCGCCGCGTCTGACCCTGCGCACCGCCGTGCAGTCGGCACTGCATCCCTCCTGGACCCTCGATCTGCTGGCCCACGACGCTCCGGCCATGGCGAACTTCGGCCCGCGTTCCGGACGCGTCACCGATGTGGTGGGCAGCATGTTCGATCCCGCGCTGTCCTTGGACGACGTGCGCTGGCTGCGGACACACTGGAGCGGGCCGATCGTCGTGAAGGGCGTGCTCTCCGCCGTCGACGCCGAACGCTTCATCGACGCCGGCGCGGATGCCATCTGGGTCTCCAATCACGGCGGTCGTCAGCTCGACCGTGCGATCGCGCCCGTCGAGGTCGTGGGCGCCGTGCGCGCCGCCGTCGGCGACGATGTGCCGATCCTGCTCGACTCCGGAATCCGCAGCGGCCTCGATGTGGTGGCGGCGATCGCGTGCGGAGCCGACTTCGTCTTCCTCGGCCGGGGATACATGTACGGCCTGATGGCGGGCGGCCGGGTGGGGGTCGAGAGGGCGCTCGACCTGGTGGCGAACGAGACCCTGTCGACGATGCAGCTTCTCGGCGTGCGCACGACCGCCGAGCTGCGCGGCCGGGGGACTGCCGTCCTCGCGCCGACCGGATAGCCACGACCACGCCAGCACTTTTCAATGACGAAAGGACACCCCATGGCCCACGAACAGCAGCGCACCATGACCCCGCAGGCGAGGCGGGCGATCACCGCCGCCTACTTCGGCACCCTCATCGAGTGGTACGACTACGCGCTCTACGGCGCCGCCGCCGGCCTGGTGATCGGCCCGCTCTTCTTCCCGGACGTCATCCCGGCCTCCGCTTCGATGCTGGCCTTCGCGACCTTCGCCGTCGGCTTCGTGGTGCGGCCGCTCGGCGGCCTCATCATCTCCCACCTCGGGGATCGGGTCGGCCGGAAGCCGGCAATGATCCTGACCATCGTGCTCATGGGCATCGCGACCGTGGGGATCGGGCTCCTCCCGACCGCCGAGGCGATCGGGGTGGCGGCGCCGATCCTGCTGATCCTGTTCCGCTTCGTCCAGGGCTTCGGTGCCGGTGCGGAACTCGCGGGCGCGCTCACGCTCGTCGCCGAGTACGCCCCCGAGCGCCGCCGTGGCCGGGTCATCGGACTGGTCACCTCGGGTGCTCCCGGGGGCGCCTTCCTCGCGACGCTGGCCTTCACCTTCGCCTCGATGCTGCCCGGGGACGTCTTGCTGGGCGGGGCCTGGCGCATCCCGTTCCTGGTCTCCGCCGTGCTCTTCGTCCTCGCGCTGTGGATCCGTCGTCGCCTCGAGGAGACACCCGAGTACCGGGCCGCGGTCGCGAACGCCGAGCAGGCCTCGACGAAGGTGCCTCTGGCGGAGCTGTTCCGCCGCAGCCCCCGCGAGCTCATCGTCGGCTTCTTCAGCGTGTGCGGCCACAACGTGACGAACTACGTGCTCAGCGCCTTCGCCCTCAGCTACCTCACGCTGACGGTCGGGATGCCCCGGGTCCAGGCACTGGTCGCCGTGCTCGTCGCCTCGCTCCTCACCGCCTTCGCACCCGTCCTCGGCGGGATCGCGGTGGATCGCTTCGGCGCCAAGCGCGTCGTCATCTTCGGCTCTGTCGCCGGGATCGTCCTCACCTACCCGGTCTTCCTCTCGCTGCAGTCGGGCGACCCGGTGTGGGCGGCTCTCGGGATGACGGCCCTCGGCGTCATCGCCGTGGGGGCGACCGCCGCCTCCACCGGGACGTTCCTCACGAACCTCTTTCCGACGCGGTACCGCTTCACCGGCGTCGCGACGGCCCGGGAGCTGAACGGCGCCCTGGTCGCCGGCCCGACCCCGCTCATCGCCACGGCGCTCGTCGCGGCCGCCGGGGGAGGCCTCTGGCTCGTCGTGCTGTTCGTCATCGGCGCCTGCCTGGTGTCGCTGCTGGCCGTCGTCGCGACGCCGAAGCGCGTCGGAGACCTGCAGCCCGAGGACCACCCCGACTCCTCCCGGTTCGCGCCGACGGGAAGGGCCGCGGACTGAGGGGCGGGCGACACGCCCGGGAATCGGCGGTGATTTGCCCGATGCCCGGAACCCACGTAAGTTATTACCTGTTCGCCCCAAACGGTTGAGCGGAGGTCCTCGGACCGGCTCCCGTCAAGCATCGAACACCTCCCGAATCCCACACACTCACAGAGTGAACAGGATGAAGGATGCTGATCCGTTCCCACGGTCAGGCCGAAGAAACTCGGACTTGACAACGGAAACGAGATCGGTAAGATAGAGAAGTTGCCCTGCGGGCCTGGTTGTGATGGCTGGGTCGTGGGAGCATCCGATCCTTGAGAACTCAACAGCGTGCACTTGTCAAATGCCAAATTATCCTCGTCTAGCTTCGGCTGGGTGAGAATTCCTTTGGATCAAAGACCAACCTCTTTGTGGGGTTGGCAACGGATGAAGTCAGCAATGAATTCGTCTCTTTGGTCAGCATCAAACTCGCTGCGTTCCGGTTTTTCCCCGGTTCGTATGCAATTTCTTTTTACGGAGAGTTTGATCCTGGCTCAGGATGAACGCTGGCGGCGTGCTTAACACATGCAAGTCGAACGGTGAACACGGAGCTTGCTCTGTGGGATCAGTGGCGAACGGGTGAGTAACACGTGAGCAACCTGCCCCTGACTCTGGGATAAGCGCTGGAAACGGCGTCTAATACTGGATATGTGACGTGACCGCATGGTCTGCGTTTGGAAAGATTTTTCGGTTGGGGATGGGCTCGCGGCCTATCAGCTTGTTGGTGAGGTAATGGCTCACCAAGGCGTCGACGGGTAGCCGGCCTGAGAGGGTGACCGGCCACACTGGGACTGAGACACGGCCCAGACTCCTACGGGAGGCAGCAGTGGGGAATATTGCACAATGGGCGAAAGCCTGATGCAGCAACGCCGCGTGAGGGATGACGGCCTTCGGGTTGTAAACCTCTTTTAGCAGGGAAGAAGCGAAAGTGACGGTACCTGCAGAAAAAGCGCCGGCTAACTACGTGCCAGCAGCCGCGGTAATACGTAGGGCGCAAGCGTTATCCGGAATTATTGGGCGTAAAGAGCTCGTAGGCGGTTTGTCGCGTCTGCTGTGAAATCCCGAGGCTCAACCTCGGGCCTGCAGTGGGTACGGGCAGACTAGAGTGCGGTAGGGGAGATTGGAATTCCTGGTGTAGCGGTGGAATGCGCAGATATCAGGAGGAACACCGATGGCGAAGGCAGATCTCTGGGCCGTAACTGACGCTGAGGAGCGAAAGGGTGGGGAGCAAACAGGCTTAGATACCCTGGTAGTCCACCCCGTAAACGTTGGGAACTAGTTGTGGGGTCCATTCCACGGATTCCGTGACGCAGCTAACGCATTAAGTTCCCCGCCTGGGGAGTACGGCCGCAAGGCTAAAACTCAAAGGAATTGACGGGGACCCGCACAAGCGGCGGAGCATGCGGATTAATTCGATGCAACGCGAAGAACCTTACCAAGGCTTGACATATACGAGAACGGGCCAGAAATGGTCAACTCTTTGGACACTCGTAAACAGGTGGTGCATGGTTGTCGTCAGCTCGTGTCGTGAGATGTTGGGTTAAGTCCCGCAACGAGCGCAACCCTCGTTCTATGTTGCCAGCACGTAATGGTGGGAACTCATGGGATACTGCCGGGGTCAACTCGGAGGAAGGTGGGGATGACGTCAAATCATCATGCCCCTTATGTCTTGGGCTTCACGCATGCTACAATGGCCGGTACAAAGGGCTGCAATACCGTGAGGTGGAGCGAATCCCAAAAAGCCGGTCCCAGTTCGGATTGAGGTCTGCAACTCGACCTCATGAAGTCGGAGTCGCTAGTAATCGCAGATCAGCAACGCTGCGGTGAATACGTTCCCGGGTCTTGTACACACCGCCCGTCAAGTCATGAAAGTCGGTAACACCTGAAGCCGGTGGCCTAACCCTTGTGGAGGGAGCCGTCGAAGGTGGGATCGGTAATTAGGACTAAGTCGTAACAAGGTAGCCGTACCGGAAGGTGCGGCTGGATCACCTCCTTTCTAAGGAGCATCTGACGCTTCGGCGTCCAGAACCCAGATCGAAGGCACACGTTCTTCGCTGGGAGCTCATGGGTGGAACATTTGACATGGCATCGAGATTGTTTCTCTGATTAGTACGCAGCTTGCTGCAGGAACGTTGGGGGGGATGGGTTTCGGTGCCTGCACGCTGTTGGGTCCTGAGGGACCGGATGCGGGTCTTTCGGGATCTGGTCTGTACCTCTGGGCCTCTTGTTGTCTCTCCGGTTGGGGAGGTGGTGAGGGGTACCGCCCGTACTTTGAGAACTACACAGTGGACGCGAGCATCTTGCAACTGGTCTTTGATCAGTTGCGCAAGATGATCTTAAAGATCATTAGTCAATTTCTGATTCAGTCTTCGGACTGGTCGGGTTTTTGATTCAAACTCATGTGATTTCAAGTCTTTAAGAGCAAACGGTGGATGCCTTGGCATCTGGAGCCGAAGAAGGACGTAGCAATCTGCGATAAGCCTCGGGGAACTGATAAGCAAGTTTTGATCCGAGGGTGTCCGAATGGGGAAACCCCGCTGGGCGGCGTGCCGACCTAGTGACTCCCGCCTGAATATATAGGGCGGGTAGAGGGAACGTGGGGAAGTGAAACATCTCAGTACCCACAGGAAGAGAAAGCAACCGCGATTCCGTTAGTAGTGGCGAGCGAAACCGGATCAGGCTAAACCGAGTGTGTGTGATATCCGGCAGGAGTTGCATATTCGGGGTTGTGGGACTCACCAGTCAGTTCTGCCGAGCTGGCGACGTTACAGAAGCGTATAGACGAACGGTCTTGAAAGGCCGGTCATAGAGGGTGCCAACCCCGTAGTCGAAATGCGTGTTCTGGCGTGGAGAGTATCCCAAGTAGCACGGGGCCCGTGAAATCCCGTGTGAATCTGTCAGGACCACCTGATAAGCCTAAATACTCCCAGATGACCGATAGCGGACAAGTACCGTGAGGGAAAGGTGAAAAGTACCCCGGGAGGGGAGTGAAATAGTACCTGAAACCGTTTGCTTACAAACCGTTGGAGCACCCCTGGTAGGTGTGACAGCGTGCCTTTTGAAGAATGAGCCTGCGAGTTAGCGATATGTGGCGAGGTTAACCCGTGTGGGGTAGCCGTAGCGAAAGCGAGTCTGAATAGGGCGATTCAGTCGCATGTCCTAGACCCGAAGCGAAGTGATCTATCCATGGCCAGGTTGAAGCGACGGTAAGACGTCGTGGAGGACCGAACCCACTTAGGTTGAAAACTGAGGGGATGAGCTGTGGATAGGGGTGAAAGGCCAATCAAACTTCGTGATAGCTGGTTCTCTCCGAAATGCATTTAGGTGCAGCGTTGCGTGTTTCTTGCCGGAGGTAGAGCTACTGGATGGCCGATGGGCCCTACAAGGTTACTGACGTCAGCCAAACTCCGAATGCCGGTAAGTGAGAGCGCAGCAGTGAGACTGTGGGGGATAAGCTTCATAGTCGAGAGGGAAACAACCCAGACCACCAACTAAGGTCCCAAAGCGCGTGCTAAGTGGGAAAGGATGTGGAGTTGCTCTGACAACCAGGAGGTTGGCTTAGAAGCAGCCACCCTTGAAAGAGTGCGTAATAGCTCACTGGTCAAGTGATTCCGCGCCGACAATGTAACGGGGCTCAAGCACGCCACCGAAGTTGTGGCATTGACATTATTGGTAGGCCTTCGTGGTCCAGCCGTGTTGATGGGTAGGAGAGCGTCGTGTGGCCAGCGAAGCGGCGGTGGAAACCAGCCGTGGAGGCTACACGAGTGAGAATGCAGGCATGAGTAGCGAATGACGTGTGAGAAACACGTCCTCCGAAAGACCAAGGGTTCCAGGGTCAAGCTAATCTTCCCTGGGTAAGTCGGGACCTAAGGCGAGGCCGACAGGCGTAGTCGATGGACAACGGGTTGATATTCCCGTACCGGCGAAGAACCGCCCAAGCTAATCCAGTGGTGCTAAACGTCCGAGCCTTCACATCGTTGCCTTCGGGTGACACCGTGGAGGGGAGCACGTGACCCCATGCTGGTGCGGTTAGCGTATTAACAGGTGTGACGCAGGAAGGTAGTCCAAGCCAGGCGATGGTTGTCCTGGTGCAAGTGCGTAGGCCGAGTCGTAGGCAAATCCGCGACTCATACAGGCTGAGACACGATGCGGATAAAAAGTGGATGATCCTATGCTGCCGAGAAAAGCATCGACGCGAGGTTCTAGCTGCCCGTACCCCAAACCGACTCAGGTGGTCAGGTAGAGAATACCAAGGAGATCGAGAGAATCGTGGTTAAGGAACTCGGCAAAATGCCCCCGTAACTTCGGGAGAAGGGGGGCCTTCGACGTATTAGGACTTGCTCCGAAAGCGTTTGGAGGCCGCAGAGACTAGTGGGTAGCGACTGTTTACTAAAAACACAGGTCCGTGCCAAGTCGCAAGACGATGTATACGGACTGACGCCTGCCCGGTGCTGGAAGGTTAAGAGGACCGGTTAGCCGCAAGGCGAAGCTGAGAATTTAAGCCCCAGTAAACGGCGGTGGTAACTATAACCATCCTAAGGTAGCGAAATTCCTTGTCGGGTAAGTTCCGACCTGCACGAATGGCGTAACGACTTCCCAACTGTCTCAACCGCGAACTCGGCGAAATTGCATTACGAGTAAAGATGCTCGTTACGCGCAGCAGGACGGAAAGACCCCGTGACCTTTACTACAGCTTGGTATTGGTGTTCGGTGTGGCTTGTGTAGGATAGGTGGGAGACTTTGAAGCGGTGACGCCAGTTACCGTGGAGTCATTGTTGAAATACCACTCTGGTCACTCTGGATATCTAACTTCGAACCGTAATCCGGTTCAGGGACAGTGCCTGGTGGGTAGTTTAACTGGGGCGGTTGCCTCCCAAAAAGTAACGGAGGCGCCCAAAGGTTCCCTCAACCTGGTTGGCAATCAGGTGGCGAGTGTAAGTGCACAAGGGAGCTTGACTGTGAGACTGACAGGTCGAGCAGGGACGAAAGTCGGGACTAGTGATCCGGCAGTGGCTTGTGGAAGCGCTGTCGCTCAACGGATAAAAGGTACCTCGGGGATAACAGGCTGATCTTGCCCAAGAGTCCATATCGACGGCATGGTTTGGCACCTCGATGTCGGCTCGTCGCATCCTGGGGCTGGAGTAGGTCCCAAGGGTTGGGCTGTTCGCCCATTAAAGCGGTACGCGAGCTGGGTTTAGAACGTCGTGAGACAGTTCGGTCCCTATCCGCTGCGCGCGTAGGAAGTTTGAGAGGATCTGACCCTAGTACGAGAGGACCGGGTTGGACGAACCTCTGGTGTGTCAGTTGTTCCGCCAGGAGCACCGCTGATTAGCTACGTTCGGGATGGATAACCGCTGAAAGCATCTAAGCGGGAAGCCGGCCTCAAGATGAGACTTCCATACCTTCGGGTGAGAGGCTCCCAGCCAGACTACTGGGTTGATAGGCCAGATGTGGAAGCACGGTAACGTGTGCAGCTGACTGGTACTAATAAGCCGATGACTTGATAACACACCGTTTGTTGGTGCTTGCGTCCACTGAGTGGTTCTCGATGTACGGTCGAGAACTACCTTCAACAATGATTCATCATTGCTTTAGGTTTGATTGAAACATCAATAGTGTTTCGGCGGCCATAGCGTGAGGGAAACGCCCGGTCACATTCCGAACCCGGAAGCTAAGCCTCACAGCGCCGATGGTACTGCAGGGGGGACCCTGTGGGAGAGTAGGACACCGCCGGACTCCTTTTAGACAAGAAGGCCACCCAATGCTGGGTGGCCTTCTTGCGTTAACGCGCCCCTTTCGCACGGCCGGGGCATCGCTTCAGCGGGCCAGGCGCGCCTCGAGCGTCGCCGCTGCCTCTCGCACCGCGTTCGCCAGCACGACCTCCGCACCGTCGTCGCCGGCCCAGGTGACGGCGACCCCGGCGACCGGCCAGCCGGCGACGTCGCGCACGACGGCGCCCACCGAACGCAGACCCTCAGCGACCTCGCTGTCCTCCGTCGCATACCCCCGAGAGCGTACGTCCCGGAGGAGTTCGCGCAGCTCCCCGGGGCGTCGGGGACCTCGTCCGGTGCGGTCGGAGAATGCCGACGCCTCCGGGTACAGCGCGCGTACCTGTTCGCGGGGGAGAGCGGCGAGCATCGCCCGCCCGGTCGCCGTCAGGTGCGCGGGGAGGCGCACGCCGACGTCGGTGACCAGGGCGGGCCGCCGCGGCGCGCGCTCTTCCACGATGTAGAGCACATCCCCGCCGCTCATGACCGCCAGGTGCGCGCTCTCCCCGAGCTGGTCGGAGAGAGCGGCGATGAGCGGTCGGCCGAGCCGTGCCAACGGCTGCTGCCGGGCGTAGCCTCCAGCCAGCTCGAAGGCCGATGTCCCAAGCCCCCACCGGCGCTCCTCGCGGAGGTGCAGCACGAAGCCGTGGGCTGCGAGCGTGCGCAGCAGGTGATAGACCGTCGATCGCGGAAGAGCAAGCTCGCGGGCGATCGCGGACGCGGCCACCGGCGCCGGCCGGCCCGCCAAGTAGCTCAGGATCCGCAGGGTCTGCGCCGCGGCGGGCACCTGGGCGTCAACGCTCTCGGAAATGTCTGGGATCACAGACACAGGTTGCCACGAAGCCGCGTGCGCGTCGACTCCGCGGGTGTGGAATCGACACATGAGCGATCCTGCCCCTGTCCTCGTCGGCGCCACCCCTCTCTCCCCGGCGGAGGTCGTCCGCGTCGTCCGTCACGATGCGCCCGTCGTCGTCGACCCTGCGGCGCTGGCCAGGGTCGCCGAGACCCGGCGAGTGATCGACGGCCTCGCCGCGGACCCTCACCCGCACTACGGGGTGTCCACCGGCTTCGGCGCGTTGGCGACGACGTTCATCGCTCCGGAACGGCGCCGGCAGTTGCAGGCGAGTCTCATCCGCTCCCACGCCGCGGGAACCGGCGCCGAGGTCGAGCGGGAGGTCGTACGCGGGCTCCAGCTGCTGCGCCTGCAGACGCTCGCGTCCGGCCGCACCGGGGTCCGCCCCATCGTGGTCGAGACGTACGCCGCTCTGCTCAACGCGGGCATCGTCCCCGTGGTCCGCGAGTACGGCTCGCTGGGGTGCTCGGGAGATCTGGCACCGCTCGCCCACATCGCTCTCGCCACCATGGGGGAGGGCGAGGTGCGCGACGCTACGGGCCGACTCGTCCCGGCGGCCGATGCCCTCGCGGACGCCGGCATCGAGCCGCTCACGCTCGTGGAGAAGGAGGGCCTCGCCCTCATCAACGGCACGGACGGGATGCTCGGCACGCTGGTGCTCGCGCTCCACGACCTGGAGACGCTGCTCCTGACGGCGGATGTGGCGGCGGCGATGTCGGTGGAGTCGCAGCTCGGCACCGATGCGGTGTTCGCCGCCGATCTCATGGCGCTGCGTCCGCAGGCGGGGCAGGCGGTATCCGCCGGTCACCTCCGGGCGCTGCTCGCCGGGTCGCCGATGGTCGCGAGCCACAAGGGCCCGGAAGACGGCCGCGTCCAGGACGCGTACTCCCTGCGCTGCTCGCCGCAGGTGCACGGCGCCGCGCGCGACACGCTCTGGCATGCCGCGATGATCGCGGAGCGTGAGCTCTCCAGCGTCATCGACAACCCCATCATCACCCTCGACGGCCGCATCGAGTCCAACGGCAACTTCCACGGCGCGCCCGTCGCCGCGGTCCTCGACTTCCTGGCGATCTCGATCGCCGACGTCGCCTCCGTGTCCGAGCGGCGCACCGACCGCGCGCTGGACCCGGCCCGCAGCCACGGGCTCCCGCCGTTCCTCGCGGCGGAGGTCGGGGTCGATTCCGGGCTGATGATCGCGCAGTACGCGGCAGCCGGCATCGTCTCCGAGCTCAAGCGTCTCGCGGTTCCCGCCTCGGTGGACTCCATCCCCTCCTCGGCGATGCAGGAGGACCACGTCTCGATGGGCTGGGCCGCAGCACGGAAGCTGCGTCGGGCGATCGACGGCCTCTCCCGCGTCCTCGCGATCGAGATCCTCACGGCCGCCCGCGCGCTGGATCTCCGCGCGCCGCTCGAGGCGGGCCCGGCGACCGGCGCCGTGCGCGATCTCATCCGCACGGTCGCCGCCGGCCCCGGCCCTGACCGCCACCTCTCGCCCGAGATGGAAGCCGTGACCGCCCTCGTCCAGTCGGGTGCCATCGCCCGTGTCGCAAAGGAGCACATGCATGACTGAGGAGAACGCAGCGCGCACGGTGCGCGCAGCCCGCGGTGCCGAGCGCACCGCCAAAAGCTGGGGCGCCGAGGCGGCCAAGCGCATGCTCATGAACAACCTCGATCCCGAGGTCGCCGAGCACCCGGAAGACCTGGTGGTCTATGGCGGGACGGGCAAGGCGGCACGCAGCTGGGCGGCGTACGAGGCGATCGTCCGTACGCTCGACGAGCTGGAGCCGGATGAGACGCTGCTCGTCCAGTCCGGCAAGCCCGTGGGCGTGTTCCGCACCCACGAGTGGGCGCCGCGCGTGCTCATCGCCAACTCGAACCTCGTAGGCGATTGGGCGACCTGGCCAGAGTTCCGTCGTCTGGAGGAGCTGGGCCTGACCATGTACGGCCAGATGACCGCGGGCTCCTGGATCTACATCGGCACGCAGGGCATCCTGCAGGGGACATACGAGACGTTCGCCGCGGTCGCCCGCTCGCTCGGGCGCGATTCCCTGCGGGGGACGCTGACGCTGACGGCCGGTGCGGGCGGGATGGGCGGGGCGCAGCCTCTCGCGGTGACCCTCAACGAGGGCGCGGTCCTGATCGTGGACGTCGACGAGACGCGGTTGGCCCGCCGCGTCGAGCATCGGTACCTCGACGAGTACACCACCGACCTCGATGCGGCGGTGGCCCGGGTCGTCGCGGCGAAGGACGCCGGTCACGCCCTCTCGGTCGGCGTCGTGGGCAATGCCGCGGAGATCTTCCCCGAGCTCCTGCGCCGGGGCGTGCCGATCGACGTGGTCACCGACCAGACCAGCGCCCACGACCCGCTCGCCTACCTGCCGATCGGTGTCGACGTGGCCCGGTGGAAGGAGGACGCCGCACGCGACCCCGAGGAGTTCACCCGGCGGTCGAGGGAGTCCATGGCCGCCCACGTCGCCGCGATGGTCGGCTTCCAGGACGCGGGGGCGGCCGTGTTCGACTACGGCAACTCGATCCGCGCGGAGGCGCAGCTCGGCGGCTTCGACCGGGCGTTCGCGTTCCCCGGATTCGTCCCCGCCTACATCCGCCCGCAGTTCGAGGAAGGGCGAGGACCGTTCCGCTGGGTGGCGCTGTCCGGAGACCCGGAGGACATCTTCAAGACGGACCGCGCGATCGCCGAGCTGTTCCCCGAGGACACCGCCCTGCACCGCTGGCTCGACAAGGCGGGGTCGGCCGTCCACTTCGAGGGCCTGCCGGCGCGCATCTGCTGGCTCGGCTACCAGGAGCGGCACCTCGCCGGACTCAAGTTCAACGAGATGGTCGCCTCGGGAGAACTGTCCGCGCCGATCGTCATCGGCCGCGACCACCTCGACTCCGGTTCCGTCGCGTCGCCGTACCGCGAGACCGAGGCGATGAAGGACGGTTCCGACGCGATCGCCGACTGGCCGCTGCTCAACGCCCTCCTCAACACCGCCTCCGGGGCGTCGTGGGTGTCGCTGCACCACGGCGGCGGGGTGGGGATCGGACGCTCGATCCACGCCGGGCAGGTCACGGTGGCGGACGGTTCGGCCCTCGCGGCGGAGAAGCTCGCCCGGGTGCTGACGAACGACCCCGGCACCGGTGTCATGCGACACGTGGACGCCGGGTACGACCACGCCAAGGAGGTCGCGCGCGACCGCGGACTGAAGGTGCCGATGCTGTGACGACGACGCTCATCTCCGGGATCGGGGAGCTGACGACCAACGTCACCGCCGGGGGCGACCCGACCGGCACGCTCCGCGAGGCGGCCGTGCTGATCGACGGCGCGCGGATCGCGTGGGTGGGCTCGTCCGCCACGGCTCCCGCGGCCGATGAGGTCGTCGACGCCGGGGGTCGGGCCGTGATCCCCGGATTCGTCGACAGCCACAGCCACCTCGTCTTCGGCGGCGATCGGGCGGCGGAGTTCGAGGCGCGCATGGCGGGGCAGCCGTACGCGGCGGGCGGCATCCGGTCGACGGTCCAGGCGACGCGGGCGGCGACCGACGACGAGCTCCGCGCCCGACTGCACGGGTTCATCGAGGAGCTGCGGACGCAGGGCACCACCACGGTCGAGATCAAGAGCGGCTACGGTCTCGCCGTCGCGGAGGAGGAGCGCCTCGTGCGCCTCGCCGCCGAGGTGACGCCGGAGGTCACGTTCCTCGGTGCGCACGTGGTCCCGGTCGAGTATGCCGACGACCCCGATGCCTATGTCGACCTCGTCGTGGGGCCGATGCTCGACGCCTGCGCCCCGCACTCCCGGTGGATCGACGTCTTCTGCGAGACCGGCGCCTTCACGGTGGCGCAGTCACGGCGGATCCTGGAGGCGGGCATCACCCGGGGTCTCGCTCCTCGGGTGCATGCGAGCCAGCTCGGTCGGGGCGACGGCGTGCGGATGGCGGTCGAGCTGGGGGCGGCGTCGGTGGATCACGGCACCTACCTCACCGACGCGGACATCGCCGCGCTCGCCGCATCGGACACGGTGCTCACGCTGCTGCCCGGCGTGGAGTTCTCCACGCGGCAGCCCTATCCGGATGCGCGCCGGCTCCTCGACGCGGGTGTGACGGTCGCGCTGGCGTGCGACACGAACCCGGGGTCCAGCTTCACCTCGTCCATGGCCTTCTGCATCGCCATCGCCGTGCGGGACATGGGTATGACCACGGCGGAGGCGGTCTGGGCCGCCACCGCCGGCGGGGCGCGGGCACTCCGGCGCGACGACATCGGCCGGATCGCCCCCGGGGCGCGCGCAGACCTCGTGCTGCTCGACGCCCCCTCCCGCGTGCACCTGGCGTATCGCCCGGGCGTGCCGCTGGTGCAGCGCGTCTGGAAGGATGGGACGGCCGTCGTCTGAGGGTGGCTCGGGTTAGCGTGCCGCGAGACCGGCGAGCAGCTCGAGCACGCAGAGGGCAGCGAGTCGCACGGTGCGACCGTCCTCCGCGTCCGCGGTCGCGTCGACCTCGGCGATGTCGGCACTCGCGACCCGCGGATCGATGGCGACACCACGGGTGAGGGCGCGCAGCTCCCACGCCGCCAGGCCTCCGGGGACGCTGGCCGGGCAGCCGGGTGCGACCGCGCGGTCGCACACGTCCACGTCGATGTCGAGGTGTACCCGGGCGGCGTCGCCCGCGCCCGCGACCTCGACCGCCTCGGCCACGACGTCGGCGATGCCGCGACGGCGCACGTCGTCGAGGGTGATGACCCGGATGCCCCAGTCCGCCGCGCGCCGGGCGTAGGCGGCGGAGTTCGCGAAGTCGGCGAGGCCGATCTGCACGATGCGGGTGGGGTCGACGCGGGCCGTCGGGACGCCTGCCGCGGCGGGGACGTCCTCGACGAGTCGCCGCACCGGGGTGCCGTTGGAGACACCGTCGCGCAGGTCGAAGTGGGCGTCGAACGTGATCAGGCCCGTCGCCCGGGCGCCGAGCGCGACCGGGTAGGTGAGGGAGTTGTCGCCGCCGAGGGCGATGACGAGGTCTGAGGCGTCCGACAGCTCCCGGACCCGCTCGATCGTCCGCGCCTCTCCCGCGTCGCCGTCCGGCTCCGGCACGTCCCCGGCGTCCGCGATGCGGAGCACCTCGTCCAGGTCGATCGTCGGTGGGCCGAGGACCGTCGTGCCGTAGCGGGGGAGCGCCTCGCGGATCGCGGCCGGGGTCGCGTGCGCCCCGGTCGGGGACAGGGAGGTGCGCCAGGTCGGGACGCCGAGGAGCACCGCATCGGCCGTGCCCTCGAACGCGGGCCAGGCGCCGGCGCGCGGCCAGAGCGGATCGTGGGACAGTGCCATGTCAGACTCCCGGGATCAGGGCGTGGGCGACGGTGAAGATCGCGAGGCCGGCGAGGGCGCCGACGACGGTGCCGTTCAGGCGGATGTACTGCAGATCGCGGCCGACCATGAGCTCGATCTTCTCGGTGGTCTCGGCGGGATCCCAGCGCTCCACGGTGTCGGTGATGATCGAGGCGATGTCGTGCCGGTACCGGTCGACGAGGAAGACGGCCGCATCGGAGACCCACGTGTCGACGCGGCGCTGCAGGGCGGCGTCGGTCGTGAGCCGCTCGCCGACCTCCTGCAGCGCCTGCACGGCGCGGCGCCGCAGCCCGCTCTCCGGGTCGGCGAGGGAGGTGAGGAGTCCGTTCTTGGCGGTGTTCCACGCCTCCGCGGCGAGGGCGCCGACGCGCGGGCTGTCGAAGAGGGCGGCCTTGGCGTTCTCCAGCTTCTCGCGCGTCGCGGGATCGTTCTGCAGGGCGTCCGCGAGGCGGGACAGGTACCCGTCGATCGCGAGGCGGGCCGGATGCCGTGGGTCGGCCTGCACGGCGCGGACGAACTTGACCGCCTCGTTGTACACCGTGTCGTCGATGAGGCGGTGCGCGATCTTCGGCATCCATCCGGGGAGGCGCCGGGAGACGAGTCCGGTGAAGGAGGCGGCGTTCGCGTCGAGCCATCGCCCGATGCTGTCCACCGCGAGGTCGACGGCACCGTGGTGCGCCTCCGCCTCCACGATCTTCTCCAGCCACGTTCCGGCGGGCGGCCCCCACTCCGGTGCGACGAGGTGCTCGCGGGCGAGGTCGGCGAGGAGGTCGCGCACGTCATCGTCGCTCAGCGCGTTCAGCACGGCCGTCGCGACCGTCGCCCCCTCGGCCGCCACGCGCTCGGCGTGCGGGGTCTCGCGGAGCCACTCCCCGGCGCGGAGGGCGATCGCGGTGCTGGTCAGCTTGGTGCGCACGACGTCGGCGGCGAGGAAGTTCGTCTCCACGAACTCGCCCAGCGTGCGGCCGATCTCGTCCTTGCGGTTCGGGATGATCGCAGTGTGCGGGATGGGCAGGCCGAGCGGACGGCGGAACAGCGCGGTCACCGCGAACCAGTCCGCCAGCGCGCCGACCATGCCGCCCTCCGCGGCGGCGCGGACGTACGCGAGCCCGCCGACCCGCTCCTGGAACGCGAAGGCGACGACGAAGGCGAGGGCCATGAAGATCAGCGCCCCGAGCGCGACGGCCTTCATCCGCCGCAGCGCGCGCCGGCGCTCCTGGTCGGCGACGGAGAGCAGCGTCGTGGGTGTTCGCGGCATGACGTCATCCTTTCACGGGGCGAGTAGCCTCGATACGTGATCGAAGACATCAAGAAGCGCGCCCTGCACCGCACCAGCATCCTCGAGGGTCAGATGCGCGGCGTCGCGCGGATGATCGAGAACGAGGAGTACTGCATGGACATCATCACGCAGTCCCGCGCGATCCAGCGCTCCCTCGAGTCGCTCAACCGTCTGCTGCTGGAGAACCACCTCCGCACGCACGTCACCCACATGTTCGAGGACGGCGGCGAGGAGCGCGACAAGGCCGTCGGCGAGCTGCTCAAGGCGTTCGACTTCGACCGAAAGTAGTGGCCGGCGGGGGACGCCTCTCAGCCGACCGTGTACCCGTCGGCGACCGCCAGCGCCTCCTCGATCGCTGCCAACCCCCGCACCAGCTCCGCCTCCTCGATCACCAGCGGCGGAGCGATGTGCACGCGGTGGAAGTGCGTGAAAGGCCAGACCCCTGCCCGCTTCGCGGCGGCGGCGAACGCCGTCATCGGGGCGGCGTCGGCACCGCTCGCGTTGAACGGCACCAGCGGCTCCCTGGTCTGCTGATCCCGCACGAGCTCCACCGCCCAGAACAGCCCGCGACCGCGCACCTCGCCCACGCTCGGATGCGACTGCGCCCACGAGCGCAGGGTCGGACCGACGACCCGCTCGCCGAGGTCGCGCACCCGTTCCAGGATGCCGTCGCGGCGGAACACCTCGAACGTGGCCACACCGGCCGCGCAGGCGAGAGGGTGCCCGGAGTACGTCAGTCCGCCCGCGAACGGGACGGTGTCGAAGGCCGCGGCGATGCGGTCGGAGATCACGACGCCGCCCAGGGGCACGTAGCCCGAGTTCACGCCCTTCGCGAAGGTGATCAGGTCGGGGCGGCCCTCGAAGGCGTCGATCCCGAACCACTCGCCGAGCCGGCCGAATCCCACCATCACCTCGTCCGCGATGAAGACGATCCCGTAGCGATCGCAGAGCGCGCGCACCCCGGGCAGATAGCCGGGCGGCGGAAGCAGCACCCCGTTGGTGCCGACGACCGTCTCGATGATGATCGCGGCGATGGTCTGCGGCCCCTCGAGCTGGATGGTCTGCTCCAGATGCGCGAGGGCGCGCTCCGTCTCCTGCTCGAGCGTCTCGCTGTGGAACGGGGAGCGGTAGAGGTACGGTCCGAAGAACCGCACGGCCCCGGTGTCCGTGACGTCGTTCGCCCAGCGGCGCGGGTCGCCGGTCAGGGAGATCGCGGTCGCGGTGGAGCCGTGGTAGCTGCGGTACATCGACAGCACCTTCCGGCGGCCCGTGGCCTGCCGGGCCATGCGCACCGCGTACTCGTTCGCCTCCGCACCCCCGTTCGTGAAGAACACCTTCTCGAACCCGTCGGGAGCGACCTCGGCGATGAGACGGGCGAGCTCCCCGCGCACGTCGTTGGCCATCGACGGCTGGATGGTCGCGAGCCGCCCGGCCTGCTGCTGGATCGCGGCGACGAGGTCCGGGTGCTGGTGGCCGAGGTTGAGGTTCACGAGCTGGCTGGAGAAGTCGAGGTAGGCGGTGCCCTCGTAGTCCCAGAACGTCGAGCCCCGACCGGTGGCGACCGGCAGCGGGTCGATCAGCGCCTGCGCGCTCCAGGAGTGGAAGACATGGGCGCGGTCGTCGGCGCGCACCTGCGCCTCGGCGTCCGGGGCGGGGAGCGGAGAGGAGACTCCGTGGCGGTCGGTGAAGGTCGTCATCGTGATCGCTCCTCGTCAGTGGTTGCTCGGGAAGCCGAGGTCGATCTGCGACGGGGTGTGGTCGGGCCACCGCGTCGTCACGACCTTCGACCGCGTGTAGAAGTGCACCGACTCCGGGCCGTAGATGTGCGCGTCGCCGAAGAGCGAGTCCTTCCACCCGCCGAACGAGTACGCGCCGATGGGCACCGGGATCGGGACGTTGACGCCGACCATGCCGACCTCGATGTCGAACTCGTACTGCCGCGCCGTCCCGCCGTCGCGCGTGAAGATCGCGGTCCCGTTGCCGTAGGCGTTCGCGTTGACGAGGGCGACCGCCTCCGCGTAGGAGCTCACGCGCACGACGGACAGGACCGGGCCGAAGATCTCGTCGTCGTAGACGCGCATGCCGGGTGTGACGTCGTCGATCAGGCTCACCCCGAGGAAGAAGCCGTCGCCGTCGAACCGCTTCGTGGTGCCGTCGACGACGACCGTGGCGCCCTCCCCGGGAGCTTCCGTGACGTAGGAGGCGACCCGGTCACGGTGCTCCGCGGTGATGAGGGGGCCCATCTCGCTCGCCGGGTCCGTGCCGGGGCCGATCGAGAGGCCGTCGATGCGGCGGGCGATCGCGGCGACGAGGTCGTCGGCGATGTCGCCCACCGCCACGAGTACGGACACCGCCATGCAGCGTTCGCCCGCGGAGCCGTAGGCTGCGGAGACGGCGGCGTCGGCGGCCGCGTCGATGTCGGCGTCGGGCATCACGACCATGTGGTTCTTCGCGCCGCCGAGCGCCTGGACCCTCTTCCCGGCGGCGGACGCCCGTTCGTAGATCGAGCGGGCGATCGGGGTCGACCCGACGAAGCTCACCGCCTGCACCCGCGGGGAGCCGAGGAGCGCGTCGACGGCCTCCCGGTCGCCGTGCACGACGTTGAGGACGCCGTCCGGGAGACCGGCCTCGCGGAACAGCCGTGCGAGCCAGACCGCCGCGGACGGATCCTTCTCGCTGGGCTTGAGGACGACGGTGTTGCCGCACGCGATGGCGGAGGCGACCATCCACAGCGGCACCATGACCGGGAAGTTGAACGGGGTGATGGTCGCGACCACGCCGACCGGCTGCTTGACGGAGTGCACGTCGACCCCGCGGGCGACCTGCTCGCTGCGCTCCCCCTTGAGCAGATGCACCAGCCCGGCGGCGAACTCGACGTTCTCGATGCCCCGGGACACCTCGCCGGCCGCGTCGGACAGGACCTTGCCGTGCTCGGACGTGACGATGGCGGCGAGCTCGTCCGTGCGCTCCTTGAGGAGCTGACGGAGCCGGAAGAAGACGTCGGCGCGTTTGATGAGGCTCGTCTCCCGCCACGCCGGGAGGGCGGCAGCAGCGGCGGCCACGGCGGCGTCGACCTCGGTAGCCGAGGCGAAGGCGACCTCTTTCGTGACGGCTCCTGTCGCCGGATCGAAGACGGGGCCGCGGCGGGCCGCCTCGGCGGTCTCGGTGCCGTTGATGACGTGACGGACGATGTCCACGAGTGCTCCTTCGCAGAGGGGATCGCGTCTCGCACACTCTGACCGAGGGTCGTTACGCTGGGGCTCGGCCCATGTTGACAGGAAACGGAGCGCGTGCGGAGTGGCAGAGCGTCAGGACTTTCCGATGGATCGGACAGATCGTCCGGATCGATCGCCGTCGGTGCTGCGTGTCGAGGACGTGCTCGCGCTTCCTGCGGTGCAGGCGGGGGCGCCGACCGTCCTCGTCGGGGGCCCGGCGCTCGACGCCGGGGTCCGGTGGGTCCACGCCTCGGACAGCGCCGCCGTCGCCCGCCTGCTCGACGGCGGCGAGCTGCTGCTCACGACCGGCGCGGCCTGGCCGACGAGCCCCGCAGCGCTGCGCGTGCTCGTGGCGGAGCTGGCGGCGGTCGGGGTGTGCGGCATCGTCGTCGAACTCGGCCCGCGGATGCCCCGCGTCCCGGTCGCGGTCGTCGAGGCCTGTGCCGCCTCGGGCCTCGCCCTGATCGCGCTCGGGGCGGAGGTCAAGTTCGTCGCGGTGACCGAGGCCGTGCACCGCGCGCTGATCGAGGCCCAGACCGCGGCGCTCCGCGAGCGTCAGCGCCTGCACGACCTCTTCACGACCCTCAGCCTCCGCGGCGCGCCGGCCGACCTCATCGTGTCCGAGGTCGCCCGCGCGCTCGACGCCCCGGTCCACCTCGAGAATCCGGCGGGGGAGGTCGTCGCGGTCGAAGCGCTCCGCGTCCCGGTCGGCGAGGCCCTCCGCCAGGCGGAGCGGGGCGGCGATCGGGTGCCCGTGCAGGCGCGCGGTGTGCGCTGGGGTTGGCTCATCGCGGCGGAGGGTCCGCCGCATCCCGCCGGTCGGTCCACGGTCCTGGAGCTGGGAGCGACGGCCCTCGCCTTCGGCTGCCTCGCCGATGGGGAGGGGGCGTGGACCGTGCTCGCCCATCGCAGCCTCGTCGAGGATCTTCTCGGCGCGCGGTTCGCCCGCGAGGAGGACGTCGAGGTCCGGCTCCGGAGACTCGGGCTCGACCTCTCGGGCGGGACCGTCTCCGGCCTCGTCTTCCGCACGGACGAGGACGCCGAGACGCTCGTCGCCCGCGCGCGTGCGGCGGGGTTGTCCGCGGTGGGGGCTCGGCGGGGAGCGGACCTGGTCCTGCTCGTGGCTGCCGGATCCGACGCGCTGACCGATGCCGTCCTCGCGCACCTCTCCGACGGTGCGCCCGTGACCGTCGGACCGAGCGCGGAAGGCGTCCGCGGGCTCCTGGCCTCGATCCGCGCCGCGCTCGACCTCGCCGCACGGCCGTCCGGGGGCGACGTGCCGGCGGTCCGCCGCGTCGCCGACCGGCCGCTCGAACGCCTCGTATCCGCTCTGCGCGACGACCGGCGGCTCCAGGCGCACAGCGAGCAGATGCTGGATCCCCTCGTCCGTCACGACCGGGATCGCCGCGGAGACCTGATCGCGGTCCTCGCCGCCCTCGTCGCGCACCCGGGCAACCGCTCGGCGGCGGCGGCCGCGAGCCATCTCTCGCGCTCGGTGTTCTATCAGCGCCTCGCGCTCATCGGCGACCTGCTCGGCGCCGATCTGGACGACGGGGAGACCCTCGCCGCCCTGCACCTCGCCCTCCTCGCCCGCCGCCGCGAGGAGACGCGGCCGCGTTGAGACCGACCGTCAGCGCGTGCCCCAGGCGAACTGCTGTTTCTGGAGCTTCGCGTAGATGAAGGTCTCCGTCGACACCACGCCCGGGATCGGCCGGATGCGGTCGTTGACGAGAGCCAGCAGATGGTCGTCGTCCTCGCACACCGCCTCGACGAGCACGTCGAACGATCCGACCGTGATCACGACGTAGTCGACCTCGTCGATGTCGGCGATCGCCTCGGCCACGCCTCGAGCGTCCCCAGCGACCTTGACGCCGACCATCGCCTGCCGGTGGAAGCCGAGCTGCATCGGATCCGTCACCGCGACGATCTGCATCACCCCGGACTCGGTGAGCCGCTGCACCCTCTGCCGGACGGCGGCCTCGCTCAGGCCGACGATCCGGCCGATCTCGGAGTACGAGCGCCGCCCGTC
Organism: Microbacterium sp. CH1; assembly: GCF_001595495.1. Lineage (NCBI taxonomy): Bacteria > Bacillati > Actinomycetota > Actinomycetes > Micrococcales > Microbacteriaceae > Microbacterium > Microbacterium sp. CH1. The sequence goes on from NZ_LOSO01000018.1 coordinate 424,320, forward strand.
CTCCTGCAGCATCTCGACGATGGTCTTGGAGATCGCGTCGAGGGTATGGTCCTTCTTCGACGGTGCCATGGTGTGATCTTGGCACCGCGGACGGTCGTGGACAACGGGGTGTGCGTGAGCCCGCTCAGGCCTCGATCGGGCCCAGCCAGGCGCTCGCCGCGGTGGCGTGCGCCGACTCCGGGTCGGAGGGATGGAACGCGCCGGCGAGGACGTCGCGATACAGCCGGGAGAGCTCGTTGGCGCTGAAGTACGAGCCGCCGCCGGCCACCAGCATGGCCTCGTCGACGACGTGCTTGGCCATCGTCACCGCGCGATGCTTGACGCCCGAGAGTGCGGGGAACCAGCCGGCGCCGCGGTCCGCGCGCTCGTCGACATCGCGGGCGAGGGCGGCGATCTGCGGAGGGAGGGCGTCGTAGGCGAGGGCCATGTCGGCGATCCGCCAGCGGATGTCCGGGTCCTGGCTGTACGCGGCGCCGCTCTTCTTGGAGCGACGTCGATGGGCCGTCGCCACCGCAAGCTCGAGGGCCCGCCGGGCGATGCCGGTGTAGACGGAGGCGAGGAGGATCTCGAAGACCGCGAAGATGCCGAAGACGATCGGGTCGGGGCTCGGGCCGGGGTCGATGCGCCGCACGACGTGCGCCGCGTCCGCGACGGCCCCGTCGAGGCGCGTGGTCCGGCTCTGGGTGCCGCGCATACCGAGGGTGTCCCAGTCGTCGGCGGTGGTGACCGCGGACGTGCGGTCGACGAAGGCGAACACGAGCTTCGGCGCGTCCGGGCTCGTGGTGTCGAGTCCGTGCAGGCCGAGCTTCGTCCACACGGGCGCGAGCGAGGTGAAGATCTTGGTGCCGGTGAAGGCGTAACCCCCGGCGCCGTCCGGGACCGCCGCCGTATCGCTCCCGAACAGCACGAGGTCGTTGCCGCCCTCGCTGATGCCGAACGCGAAGACCTCGCCGGCCACGGCGCCGTCCTGCACGAACTCGAGACCGGGGACCCCGCGGTCCGAGAAGACCTTGGCGACGCCGGTCCAGACGAGGTGCATGTTGATCGCCAGAGCGGTCGCGGGCGCGGCCCCCGCGAGCCGCTGCTGGAGGAGGGCGGCCTGCTCGAGGCCGAGTCCCGCGCCGCCGCGCTCCCGGGGCACGAGGATCGACAGGTAGCCGGCCGCGCGGAGCTCGTCGAGGTCGGCCTGGGGGAAGGTGTTCTCCCTGTCGTGGAGGGGTGCGCGCTCGCGGATGCGGTCGAGCAGGTCGTCGGGGAGATACGCCGACGGGTCGAAGTCGGTCATGCCAGAGCCTCCAGGAGCTGTCGGATGGATTCCTCCGGGCGGTCGCGATGCACCGAGTGACCGGCGCCGGCCACGACCGACAGGGAGATGCGGGGGTTGCTCGCGAGCACCTCGTCGGCGAGGGCTCCGGTGAAGATGCTGGAGACGGCGGGATCGCCGCCGATCACGTGCGTGGGCACGGTCAGGCGGGCTGCGTGCGCACGGACGTCCCACGGCTGGTTCTGTGCGCTGGTCTGCTCGACCGCCCACGCGCTCGCCCGTCGGACAGCGTCGACCTTGAGCTCCTGGTCCTGCGGGTGCCAGTGCGGGTGCTCCTGCCGCACCGCGTCGAGGCGGTTGTCGGCGAAGGCGCGTTCCTGGCTGCGGCGGACGTCGGCCGCGTCCTGCTGGACGACATGGATCGCGGGATCGATGAGGACGAGGCGTCGTGTCCAGTCCGCGTCGTCCGCGGCGGCCACCGTCCCGGCGGCGCCGCCGAGCGAGTGTCCGACGACGGCATCCCAGGCGCCCGCACCGGGAGGGCGCGTGGCGGCGAGGTCCGCGGCGTACGCTGCGACGGAGTAGTCGAGCGTGCGCGGGGCGTCTCCGTGGCCGCGCAGGTCCACCGCCGTCGCGTGCCAGCCGGCCGCTGCGAGGGCGTCGCCGAGCCGCCACATGAGCGCGCCGGACGATCCCAGACCGTGCACGAGGAGGGCGCGTCGCGGCGCAGCGGCATCGCCCCAGCTCAGGCGGGGGAGGGGGACGGGAGCGGGCATGGCACCAGCCTACGACCGCGCCGGGACGTGGCGGGCGGCGTCAGCGCGCGGGCTCCAGGGGCGGCAGGTCGGCCGCGATGCGGAGCACCCGTGCGGCGGCCTCGTGTCCGGCAGCCAGGCGGGTCTCGAGGTCGGCGCCGTCGAGCGTCGCGGCGAGGAACCCGGACGCGAAGGCGTCGCCGGCACCGACGGGCTCGACGACGTCGACCACCGGCGCGGGAACGAACACCGGGTCCGCGTCGCCCGCGAACGCCGTCGCGCCGACGTCGCCGTCCTTGACGACGAGCAGACCGCAGTGCGGGAGGTGGGCGCGGATCTCCGCCGCCGTGGCGGTGCCCCAGATGCGCTCGGCCTCGTCGCGGCCGACGAAGGCGATGTCGGCGGCGTCGGCCAGGCGAGCCAGGGTGGCGGACGCCTCCTCGGGACTCCACAGTGCCCGGCGGTCGTTGACATCGAACGAGACGACGGCTCCGGCGGTGCGCGCGTCGGCGAAGAGCTGGTCGACCATCGCCAGGCACGTCGCGGACAGTGCCGGGGTGATGCCCGTGGTGTGCACGATGCGCACGCCGGCGAGCTGCGCGGGGGACAGGAACCCCGGTGCCATGCGCGAGGCGGCCGAGCCGCGGCGGTAGTAGTAGACGGCCGACGACTCCACGCCGGGATCCTTGAACATCACGCCGGTCGGCGCCTCGGCGTCGAGCTCGGTCCACAGCTCGACGCGGCGCCGTTCCAGCTCAGCGGTGAGACGCCGGCCGAGGGGATCGTCGCCGAGGCGGGAGGCCCAGGCGGCGCGGTGGCCCGCGGCCGCCACGCCGACCGCGACGTTCGCCTCCGCGCCCGCGTGCGTGATCGACGCCGTGTCGGCGGACGCGAGGTCGGCGCCGGTGGGCGTGATCAGTGCCATCGACTCGCCGACGCACACGATCGCGGGGGAGGAGGACGGGACGGAGGGGCTCATGAGGGGGTGACCGCCAGGGGCTCGGTGTCGGGATGGGGGCTCGCGTCGCGGTGACGCAGATCGGGGAAGGAGCGCACGAACACGATCGAGACGAGCAGTCCGACGCCCGCGAAGATGGTGGCGGCCAGGTAGGCGCCGCGCCAGTCGCCGACGTCGACGAGGAAGCCGGCGACCGCCGATCCGGCCGCGGCGCCGATGAGCTGTCCGGTGCCCGCCCAGCCGAAGGCCTCGGCGGTCTCGCTGAACTTCACGCTGGCCGTGGTGATGGCGAACAGCACCGCGAGGGCGGGAGCGATGCCGATGCCGGCGAGGATGAGCGTGCCGCCCAGCCAGAAGACGTTGAGCATCACCATCGTGAGGGCCAGGCCCACGGTGACGATGAGCAGGCGGCGCGCCATCGCCCACGGGCCGATCGGGATGTGGCCGAAGGCGAGACCGCCGGCCAGGCTGCCGGCGGAGAAGACGGCGAGGATGAGGCCCGCCGCGAGGCTGCCGTGTTCGAACGTCGCGACCACGCCGACCTCGACCGCCGAGCAGGCGCCGATGAGGAGGAAGCCGATGACCGTGGCGAGGAGCACGGGCGGCTTAAGGACGACCTTGCCCAGCGCATTGCGGCTGCGGGGGATGCGCACGCGGCCGACCTCGGGGGAGAGGATGAACCACGCGCCGCCGGCGACGAGGACGATCGCCACCAGGAGCAGACCCTCCATGGTGCCGACCTGGGTGGAGACGAGGGTGATGACCACCGGGGCCAGCACCCAGATGATCTCCTGCAGGGACGCGTCGAGGGAGAACAGCGGCGTGAGCTGGCCGGCGTTCACGAGCTTGGGGTAGATCGTGCGGACGGCCGCCTGCACGGGCGGAGTCGACAGGCCGGCGATCATGCCGAGAGCCATGTAGCCGGGGACGGAGAGCGGCAGCAGCCCGAGACCGAGCACGGCGATCACGCAGACGGACAGGGTGAGGGTCAGCACCCGCCGCATGCCCCACGCGCCCATCCACCGGCTGGTGATGGGGCCGGCGACCGCCTGGCCGACGCTGGTCGCGGCGAGCACGAGGCCCGCCGATCCGTACGATCCGGTCTGCTGCTCGACGTGCAGCAGGATCGCCAAGGACATCATCCCGTTGGGGAAGCGCGCGGTGAGCTGGGCGGCGATCATGCGGCCCACTCCCGGCGTGCGAAGAAGATCCCGATAGCCCGCCACTCGACAACGGTACCGGGCGGCGCGGACGTCGGTGGGACGGTTCGGTGACCGACACGCCGCGACACGCCGTGGACACGCCGACGGGCGAATTCCACAGGCCTGGGGATGTCGGAAGCCCCTCGTATGGTGCCGCCTGTGGATGGATCTCTCACAGGCTCCTCCCAGCCGCGATTTCCCGCGGGTCGACGACCCCGGGAGAGGGGGTCCGCCTGTGGAAGAAACGGTGGACAACCTGTGTTGTATCAGTGGAGAGCGGTGGAAAAACTACACGGATGTAACTACTACCCCTTGTGGTCGCACCGAATGTCCGTCCCTATATGTAGTATTGAGATCCCGGCGGAGGTCTGCCGGAGAAACCAGAGATTTGAGGGGTTCAGATGTCGATCACGGTGTACACCAAGCCTTCCTGCGTCCAGTGCAACGCGACCTACCGTGCCCTGGATGCCAAGGGCATCGAGTACGAGATCCACGACCTGTCGGAGGACCCGACGGCCCTGGAGCAGGTCAAGGCGCTCGGCTACATGCAGGCGCCGGTCGTCGTCACGGACGAGGACCACTGGTCGGGCTTCCGTCCCGACAAGATCGACGAGCTCGCGTCCCGCCTGGCGTAGTCCGACAGGCTCGCCACCCGGCCCTTCAACAGGCTCAGGAACCCAAGGAGAGAGCTATGAGCGCCGTCGCGACCGCAGCGCCGCTCCTGGTCTACTTCTCGAGCGTGTCGGGTAACACCGCGCGCTTCATCGAGAAGCTCGGGCTTCCCGCCCGACGCATCCCCCTCCACCGGAACGAAGAGGACCTCGTCGTCGACGAGCCCTTCGTGCTGGTCACCCCCACCTATGGCGGGGGTGCCGGGCGCGGGGTCGAGAAGGGGGCCGTGCCCAAGCAGGTGATCCGGTTCCTCAACGACGAGCGCAACCGGCGTCACATCCGCGGCGTCATCTCCGCGGGCAACACCAACTTCGGCGACGCGTTCTGCCTCGCCGGCGACATCATCAGCCGCAAGTGTCACGTGCCTCACTTGTATCGGCTCGAGATCTTCGGCACACAGGACGACGTGGATCGCGTGAGCGACGGATTGGAACGACGGTGGAATCTTCGGTGACCGAGACAGTGGCATTCAAGGTGAACCCCGCGTACGAGGGCCTGGACTACCACGCGCTCAACGCGATGCTGAACCTGTACGACGCGAACGGGAAGATCCAGTTCGACGCCGACAAGCGCGCCGCACGGGAGTACTTCCTGCAGCACGTGAACCAGAACACGGTGTTCTTCCACTCGCTCAAGGAGCGCCTGGACTACCTCGTGGAGAAGGAGTACTACGAGGGCGCCGTCATCGAGAAGTACTCGTTCGACTTCGTGCAGAAGCTCAACGATCTCGCCTACTCGAAGAAGTTCCGCTTCGAGACGTTCCTGGGTGCCTTCAAGTACTACACGAGCTACACGCTGAAGACGTTCGACGGCAAGCGCTACCTCGAGCGCTTCGAGGACCGCGTCGTGATGACCGCGCTCGCCCTGGCGGACGGCGACGAGAAGCTCGCCGTGAACCTCGTCGAGGAGATCATCTCCGGTCGCTTCCAGCCGGCCACCCCGACCTTCCTCAACGCGGGCAAGGCCCAGCGCGGCGAGCTCGTCAGCTGCTTCCTGCTGCGCATCGAGGACAACATGGAGTCGATCGCCCGCGGCATCAACTCCGCACTCCAGCTCTCGAAGCGCGGCGGCGGCGTGGCCCTGCTGCTGTCGAACATCCGCGAGGCGGGCGCCCCGATCAAGCAGATCGAGAACCAGTCCTCGGGCATCATCCCCGTCATGAAGCTCCTCGAAGACAGCTTCAGCTACGCCAACCAGCTCGGCGCGCGTCAGGGTGCGGGTGCGGTGTACCTCAACGCCCACCACCCCGACATCATGCGCTTCCTCGACACGAAGCGCGAGAACGCCGACGAGAAGATCCGCATCAAGACGCTGTCGCTCGGTGTCGTGGTGCCGGACATCACGTTCGAGCTCGCCAAGAACGACGAGGACATGTACCTGTTCTCGCCGTACGACGTGGAGAAGGTCTACGGCGTGCCCTTCGGCGACATCTCGGTGACCGAGAAGTACCGCGAGATGGTCGACGACCCGCGCATCAAGAAGACGAAGATCAACGCCCGCGAGTTCTTCCAGACTGTCGCCGAGATCCAGTTCGAATCCGGCTACCCGTACGTCATGTTCGAGGACACGGTCAACAAGGCCAGCCCCATCAAGGGGCGCATCAACATGTCGAACCTCTGCAGCGAGATCCTGCAGGTGAACACGCCGACCACCTACAACGACGACCTGTCGTACAAGGAGATCGGCAAGGACATCTCCTGCAACCTCGGCTCGATGAACATCGCGCTGTCGATGGACGCCGACGACCTCGGCCAGACGGTCGAGACCGCGATCCGCGCGCTCACTGCGGTCAGCGACCAGAGCCACATCCGCTCGGTCCGCTCGATCGAGGACGGCAACGACCGGTCGCACGCGATCGGCCTGGGTCAGATGAACCTGCACGGCTACCTCGCCCGCGAGCACGTCTTCTACGGCTCGGAGGAGGGTGTCGACTTCACGAACATCTACTTCTACACCGTGCTGTTCCACGCGCTGCGCGCCTCGAACCAGCTCGCGATCGAGCGCGGCACGGCGTTCGACGGATTCGCCGACTCGACCTACGCGTCCGGCGAGTTCTTCGACAAGTACATCGACCGCGCCTGGGTCCCGGAGACCGAGAAGGTCAAGGAGCTCTTCGCGGGCAAGCACATCCCGACGCAGGAGGACTGGGTCCAGCTCAAGGCGTCGATCCAGGAGCACGGCATCTACAACCAGAACCTGCAGGCCGTGCCGCCGACGGGCTCGATCTCCTACATCAACAACTCGACCTCCTCGATCCACCCGATCGCCTCGAAGATCGAGATCCGCAAGGAAGGCAAGCTCGGTCGCGTCTACTACCCGGCGGCGTTCATGACGAACGACAACCTGGAGTACTACCAGGACGCGTACGAGATCGGCTACGAGAAGGTCATCGACACGTACGCCGCGGCCACGCAGCACGTCGACCAGGGTCTGTCGCTGACGCTGTTCTTCAAGGACACCGCCACCACGCGTGACATCAACAAGGCCCAGATCTACGCATGGCGCAAGGGCATCAAGACGATCTACTACATCCGTCTGCGTCAGCTGGCGCTCGAGGGCACCGACATGACCGAGTGCGTCTCGTGCATGCTCTGACACGTCGACAGGCTCACACTTCGACAGGCTCAGTGACCCACACTTCGACAGGCTCAGTGACCCAGGAACTAGGACAAGAATGACTCCTCACTCCCCGCTCAAGCTGGTCTCCAGCGTGCAGGCGATCAACTGGAACCGCATCCAGGACGACAAGGACCTCGAGGTCTGGAACCGTCTGGTGAACAACTTCTGGCTGCCGGAGAAGGTGCCGCTGTCGAACGACGTGCAGTCGTGGAACACGCTCACCCCCGACGAGCAGTTGCTCACCATGCGGGTGTTCACCGGGCTCACGCTCCTCGACACGATCCAGGGCACCGTCGGCGCGGTGTCGCTGATCCCCGACGCGATCACGCCTCACGAGGAGGCCGTCTACACGAACATCGCGTTCATGGAGTCGGTGCACGCGAAGAGCTACTCCTCGATCTTCTCGACGCTCGCGTCGACGAAGGAGATCGACGAGGCGTTCCGCTGGTCCACGGAGAATGTGAACCTTCAGAAGAAGGCGCAGATCATCATGGACTACTACCAGGGAGACGACCCGCTCAAGCGCAAGGTCGCCTCGACGCTGCTGGAGTCGTTCCTGTTCTACTCGGGCTTCTACCTGCCGATCTACTGGTCGTCGAAGGCGAAGCTGACGAACACGGCCGACCTCATCCGCCTCATCATCCGCGACGAGGCCGTGCACGGGTACTACATCGGTTACAAGTTCCAGCGCGGACTCGAGACGGCCGACCAGGCGCGCAAGGACGAGCTCAAGGACTACACGTTCTCGCTGCTCTACGAGCTCTACGACAACGAGGTGCAGTACACGCAGGACCTCTACGACGGCGTCGGGCTGACCGAGGACGTCAAGAAGTTCCTGCACTACAACGCCAACAAGGCCCTCATGAACCTGGGCTACGAGGCGATGTTCCCCTCCAGCGTCACCAACGTGAACCCGGCGATCCTGTCGGCGCTCTCCCCGAACGCGGACGAGAACCACGACTTCTTCTCCGGCTCGGGCTCCTCCTACGTCATCGGCAAGGCCGAGGCCACGGAAGACGACGACTGGGACTTCTGATCGCGTGAGTGCGGCGTCACGCAGTGTGGCGCCGCACCAGGTTCGTGACAGGGGACGCCGCTAGTTGGCCTTTGGGCGTTTCTGCTTGGCCTACAGCCGATCGCGTTGGTGAAAGCCCGGCAGAGGCCCATACTCAAGCGCTGTAATGAAGCGGGATGTTCAGATGCTCCGGCGAGCGTCAACCCCTCCACCTCACTATTCTCGGGGCGGGATCGTTAGCGGTTATTTGCGGGATACCAATCGCTGAGATCTCGCTGATCAAGCGTGCTTTTGGGTGCTGTGGTACATCAGCTGGTGTACGCGTACTCGTGAAATAGAGACGCGGTGCGTTCCAGTCTGAACCGACCCCGCATGCTCCGTATTCTCATAGGCCGCAGCGAGATACGACCCAGGCTACGAGGTTGGCCTGAAGGTGAGCTTCCTCGGGCGGGCACGGACGCCGGCTAAGAAGAATGAGCGAGCACGCTGCCTCGACGCTCAACCCGGTTGTCGGAGTAGTGTGCTGAGGGAGATTCTCCTACTTTTGGAGCGAATATGGTCAAACCTGAGTTGGTCGAGCCGCTGAGAGCGCTCGACGTCCCGGGTTCAATCGTCCGGCGATTCCCTCGGCTTCCCCGCGATACGGAGGCCGTGTTGATCTATGGGAGTCGAGCTCGTGGAGACGCGGTCAATGGGTCGGACCTAGATGTGTTGGCTTTAGTCCCTCATTCTCGCCCCAGTCTTAGCTCCGCCGATGTGAGTGTCAGCTTTTACACCGAGGCGCAACTGCAGACTGGAATCGGTACTCTGTTTGGCGCGCACCTCCGCAGAGACGCGCAGATTCTTTGGGACCCGTCGGGTTCCCTCGTTCGCTCCGTACAAGCCATGGGCGATGTAGATACGGAGCGTCTGCTGAGCCGTGCCAAGACCATGTCATCGCTGTTCACAACCCCCTCGCGCGACTTGCCCAGATATCTCGAAGGGATGCTCCGGCAGGCTCGATATCTGCTGCGCAGTTGCCTTTATGCGGAGGCGATCCAGCAGGGCGAACCGTGTTTTTCGGTGAGGGAGATCGCTCGTCGACTGGAGGATCCAGATCTCACCGACTTGCTCGCTTCGAGGCGTCGGACGTCGGCCTCCGCAGCGGAGCTGCAGAACTGCCTTGAGCGCCTTGCGCCACTGGTGGGCGGCTTCCCTGAGAGCCGTCATGGTTCGCTGGAGGCAAGTGTGGTCAACGAATGGGGAAAGCCGGGGGACCTCCTCTCGGCGGCGTTCCTGATCCTCGGTTCGTCTGGAGCAGGGTCGGTGTATGCAGAGGTGGAGAAGATCCTGCTATGAGAAGTCTCGCGTTTGTGGGTGACGTACACGGGTCGATCGAAGCCCTCGAAGGAATTCTGGATTCTCTACGTGAGGGGGCAGTGGACCATCTGGTTTTCCTTGGCGACTACATAAACAAGGGGCCTAGTTCGAGTGGTGTTCTTGACCGACTAGTTCCGATGATGCTTGACGGCTCCGCAACGCTGTTGCGGGGGAACCACGAAGCAGAGTTGCTCCGCGCCGTCGACACTCAGGATCTGCGCGTGTTTTTGAAGATGGGAGGGGCTGCGACGATACGGTCGTATGTGGGAGACGTTGTTGGAGCTGAAGTCTTCTCCGAATTCCATCGGGCGTTGCCAGCGGTACACCTCGATGCTATTCGCGCGATGCCTCGACGCTTCAGCGCTTTCCGTATTATGGCTCAGCATGAGCCGCTGGGCGCGCCAGCCCACTGGAATCTGGGCAAGTTCGTTGTTACCGCGCATCGACCGTCCGGAATGTTCCCGAAGGTTCGTTGGCGATCGGCCGAGATTGATACCGGTTGTGGCGACGAGGGGGGTCGATTGACGGCTTTTCTTTGGCCAAGCCGCGAGTACATTCAGGTGGACCTTGGAGGATCGCGCGTCTAAATGGCTTTTCGGGCATCGACCTCACGCGGCGCCAAGTTCGGTGAGCAACCACCGAGCCCGTTCGATTCCGGTCGCGTTATCCATGTCCTCGTTGATCCGTAGACAACGGCTCGCATAATCGATTGCTTCATCTGGATTGCCTGCGGCACGAAAGCACTGCGCAAGCAAGAGAAGTGAGATGGCTTCGCCTTGAGTGTTGGCGAACTGCTGGTTCAGCGCGAGCGCGCGTTCCGCATGTGTAATGGCGGCGCCGGGGTCTCCGAGGCGGAGATGCACCTGCGCCAGTAGCGTCGCGGCATTAGCGTGCAGAGCCGTTGCTGCGGAGTGCTGAAGGTGTTCTTCAGCCTTCGTTGCTCGATCCAAAGCTGCCGGTAGGTCTCTCGCTGCGACGGCGAGCCGAGCCAGGTTGATAAGGGACTGTGCGATCTCGTGTTCGTGAGAAGAGCTCGTCCGAATCTCAAGTGACTCTTGGAAGGCTGTTTCCGCTTTTTCAAGCTGACGCAGGCTCTGATGAGCGATGCCCAGATTGTCCAAGATGGTTGTACGTATCCGATTCGTGAACGGGTCATCCTCGATCAGGAGGGTGAGAGCGTGTTCAAGACGACCAATCGCAGCGTGTGTTTCGCCTTGCCTTCGAAGCACGCCTGCTTGGGCGGCGATTGCCTCAGCCGTGAGGTTGGAGTATAGATCCGACGCTCCTTCGAGGCACTGATCGATGGCTAGCTGCGTTGAGTCAAATGCCTCGTCGAGTTCCCCCTGCCTAGCCAGAAGACGTGCGTAGGCCAGGTTCTCAACTGGCCCCCCGATGGCGGCAGCCTCGGCGAGACTTGCTCGACCCGCGGCGGGCTGGCCCAAGTCGACCAGCTTCTCCCCGGCGATGCGAAGCCGCGCTGCCTTCAGCATCTCTCGACCCGTCGACGAGATCAGATCGATATGACGGGGACGCTTCGCTGACGCCATGTTCTCCCAACTAGCGAGTCGCTCGGCAAGCTTGTCTTTGAGTTCCCGGACACCGGCGGTGGCTTCGAACAGCATCGAATGCTCGCGCACCATTTGCTCCTTGAGGCGAGTCACGCGTTCTTCCGGGCTTACGTGCGACATGAACGCCACCCAAACGTCTCTCATCGGCTGATCTCCCTGCCCGAGTTCTAGCAGGCCGGTAAAGAGTTCTTCTTCGGTACCAGACGTGTAGCCCCACGGGCTTCCGGGCTCGCTACCCCACTTCTGCCTGAACATGACGATCATGAAGTGGCTTTCGCTGATCAGCTCATTGATCGCCTCTTGGGGGCGTCGGGCGGTGCCCCGGACCTGCTCCCAACCTACGATCTCGAACACTACGTTCGTCTTGCCCCGACGGCGTCTGTTGTGCTCAGCGACCGTATTGGCGACGACCTGTCGCTCGTCGCTCAAGTCTCCAGGAGTAGCCAAGAAGATCCGCAGTGGAAGTGGAGTTGTAGTCACGAACTGACTGTACCGAGGCGAGGGTGTCGTCTGGCGCAGGAGGGCTCGACGGACTTCACCAATAGTGCGGTCGACTGCACGCGGCAATAGCCAGTGGCAGGGCGGCGGCGTTCCGGAGGATCGTTGGCGTAGCGCAATTCATCTCTGTCGTCGCCAGGAGTCTCCGACGGACAATGGGTGCGTGCGCTCAGCACGAAGGCCAGAATCGCTCCCAGAACGGTGCCCGCGAGCATCGCGGCGGCGGTCCAGCCGACGATTCGACCTCGGGCGACCTCGCGTTTCGTCGCGTACACGCCCGCGCCGAGGCCACCCGCCGTCGCTGCCGCCATCGTCACGCCGACGACGAGCGCCTGGACCCCGCAGTCCGGCGTCGGCGGAGCAGGATCGACGAGCGGAGTCGAAAAGCGGTAGGTCATGACGAGGCCGAGGGCGATGAGCGAGACGGCGGTCATCGCTGCAATCAACCACCACGCTGTCGATTTACGCATGAGTCACCCGCTCTCGCGCGTCGATTCCGGTCGCGGCGTCGCTCGCGTCAGTCGCCGTCCCCGAGTACCGGGACGCCCCAGATCCGTGCCGCATCGGAGATGAGGCGATCCATGCCGTCCGGCGACTCCCGGCGAAGCGGCGCGTCGTCCCTGGTCACCGGCACCGGGATCGCGACCTGTCCCGCTTCCTGCGAGACCACGATCACCAGGGTCGGATAGAGGAAGGCACCCTCCTGGATGCCGCCTCTCGTCACACCCTGGATCCGATCCCGGGGAACGCTGTAGGCCGTGAGGAGCCGCGCGCCTCCGCGGACCAGCCGAAACCCCGAGGGCTCGATGACCCCGGTGGGGCTCGCCGTCAGGAGGCCGCGCGGTGCGGCGCCGAGTCCGAGAAGGGGGATCGTGCGCGAAAGGTAGGTGGCCACGCCGTTGAGGGCGTAGGAGCCGAAGATCCGTGCCTGCGGCTCACGCTCCCGCAGCGCTCGCCGCTGGGCGCGCTGCAGTCGCTGGATGCGTCCGAGCACGATCCAGATGATCAGACCGGCGAGTGCCACGCCAGCGCCGAACACGAGCGAGGTCGCGACGGGCGGCTCGCCGTCCAACAGGGGGCGCACGAGTGCCCCCCAGACGAAGAACGCCGCCAGTGCGGCAGCTATCGCGAGCATCAGTCTGTTGGCGGGCGGGTTCTGGCGCACGAGATCAGCCGCCCCACAGGAACGCGGCGGCGGGAAGGAGCGCCAGGACGCCGAGCACGGCTCCGACGACGGGCCACGCATACCCTCCGCCGTCGGCGCGGGCGAAGACGAGCCCGATCACGCCGAGGATGAGGGCGATGCCACCGAAGAGGACCGCGAGCGGCAGCGTGAGGAACACCAGCCATCCGTAGTTCGGGTCCGCCGTCCCCGCCAGGACGAAGACGATCGCGGTCGGCAGGATCCCGACGACCGCCACGGCGGCGGAGGCGACTCCGCATCCGAAGGCGCGGCGACGGGGCAACGGAGGCATCTGAGTCACCCCGCGATCCTAGCGATCACGCGATACCCCGACGAACAGCGGACCAAGCGCTCGACGCTGTCCGGGTCGACTGCGGAACTGCCGGTATATCGCGAACCTTGACCTGCGCCAGGTTGCTGACCTACCTTCCTGTCAAGGACGCTTGACAGAAGGATGGGTATGACGAACGACGCCGGGAAACGGATCGCGACGGCCGGCAGTCCCCGCCCATCGCCTTTTCGGCAGCTCGTCGCCGCTGACACCAAGGACCTCAGCAGGACTCTTCAGACCGGGTTCGCGACACTGTTCCTGTTCGGCTTCTTCCTGCTGGTCATCTGGGCACTCAGTCTGATGTTGGCGGGTAGCGGGTCCCCTCGAGTCGTGGTGGACGGCTCCGACGCCGGATTGGCCGGTCGCATCGACTCCGTTCTCTCCGAGCGCGGTATCGACCTGGTCAACGATCCGAGCGCAGCGAACGTCCTTGTGCAGGAGGCCGAGGGGAAAGTCACGATGGTGGTGTCCGCTGACGAGACCCCTGCCTGGCAGGGCGTCTGGCAAGCGGTTCGGGGTGCGGGTGTCGAGATCATGGACATCACGGTCGTGGATTCGGAAGGCGTGTGGAAGGCCGACATCCTCCAAGCGAACCTGGCTCCTGCGCTCGGCCTGGGGCTCATGGCCATCGCGTTCGTCGGTACCGCGGTCCCCCTCGTCTCCATGCGCGAGCGGGGAACGCTGCGCCTGCTCGGGACGACTCCCCTCCGAAACGACACTCTCGTGCTGTCATTGATTCCCGCCAGGCTCTGCTTCGCCCTGGTGGAGTTCGGTGTGGTCCTCGTCATCGCCGCGACACGCCACTACGTGGAGCCGGGGATGCTCTGGCGGCTTTCGATATCCATGCTGCTGAGCCTGGTGATGCTGTTTCCCCTCGCTTTCTTGCTGGGTTCGCGAGCCCGGAATGCCGCGAACATGCAGCAGTTGGCTGTGACGCTCACGATGCTGCTCGTCGGCCTCGGCGGCGGAATCCTTCCGTCCGAGATCATCCCAGGGCCACTCCAAGTGCTGTTCAACGTGATCCCGACGACGTGGATGATTCAAGCGCTGGGAGCCGACCTCGCGGGGATCGAGCCCGATTTGCCGCTCTCGGCGCTCTGGGTGCTCATGGCCGTATGCGGTGCGGTCGCCTTCGTCCTCGCTGCACGGCTGTTCTCCTGGGACAGAGAGCCCGTGCGTCGCGGCACGATCGGAACGAAGCGATGAACCGACGCGATGTCGACGATTCCCGGTTCTCCGCGCACGAGCGGAAGGCGAGTCGCCGCTACCTCCTCGAGATGATCCCCGGTTTGGCACTGATGCTGGGAAGCCTGGCAGTGCTCATGCAGGCGCCGAGCGAGACGTCGGACGCTGTCCTCCAGACAGTCGCGGCGGTGGTGGCGATGGGGGGCGCCGGATGGGTCGTGGTGGCGGTCTGGCGTCACCTTCGACGCGCTGCCGAGTACGAGAAGCGTGCGCTGCTCGTGACGTTCTCGGTGAGCTTCGCGGCGACCACGCTCACCGCCTTCGGGTTCGGGCTCGCTTCGCTCGTCGGAGCACAGGTCGCGGCCTCGGAATGGCTGATCCTGTCTGCAGGCTTGATGACCTGGTGCATCGCCGGAGTGGTGACGACGAGACGATGAGGAACAGATTGAAGGAGCTCAGGGGCGAGCGTCGGCTCACGCAAGCGCAGCTCGCCGACCTGCTGGGTACGTCGCGGCAGACGGTGAACGCGCTGGAGGTGGGGAAGTACGATCCCTCGCTGCCGCTTGCCTTTCGGATCGCCGCCGTGTTCGGGCTGCCGATCGAGCAGATCTTCTTCTCCGAGCAGCAACCCTGACCGCGGCAGGACCGTACACAAACCCCTCGCACAGAAAGTCAGACCACCATGCAGCAAGCGGAAGCGATTTCTGTACAGAACCTGGAGAAGCGCTACGGGGATAAGGAGGTAGTACGGGGCATCTCCTTCGCCGTCCGTCCCGGTGAGGTTTTCGGCCTGCTGGGGCCGAACGGAGCCGGGAAGACGACGACGATCGAGTGCCTTGTCGGGCTCCGCAGCCCTAGCAGGGGGTCAGTCGAGGTACTGGGAATGACTCCCAATCGCGACAGGCGAGCATTCGCCGAGCGGGTCGCTATCCAGCCGCAATCGGCGAGCCTCTTCCAGAGTCTCTCCGTCGACGAGACGCTCACTCTCTTCCGGTCCTTCTACGCTGCGGGAGCCGAACCGACAGCGATCCGAAAGTCGGTCGGCCTCGACGAGCAGGCCCGCACTCGGGTCAAGGATCTGTCCGGTGGCCAGCTTCGCCGGCTCCTGCTCGGGGTGGCGCTCGTCGGGGATCCGGAAGTCGTCATTCTCGACGAGCCTTCGGCGGGGCTCGACCCCTCGGCCCGTCAGGCGCTCTGGGCCACAATCCGAGCCTTGTCGGCACGGGGGGTGACGGTGCTCCTCTCCACGCACCATATGGACGAAGCCACGGAGCTCTGCGACCGGGTGGGGATACTCGTCTCCGGGAAGCTCGTCGCCCTCGATACGCCGGAAGCGCTGATCCTCGCTCGCGAGGCCGAAACGGTGGTGTCCTTCGACGTGGACGGGCACGCCGACCTGGCGGCGCTGGACGGCCTCCCTGGGGTGATCGACTACGAGGTAGAGGTCACGGGACGTGGGCGTCGCGTTCGTACGCGCACGGCGGCGCCGGACGACCTCATTCGCAAGATCACCTTCGTCCCGGGCTTCAGCGCGAGGAACTTCGATATCAAGCGGGGCACCTTGGAGGATCTGTTCCTCGAGCTGAGCGAAGCTTCAGCGGATGACGCCTCTGCCGAGGGGGCGGCGTAGTCGGATGGCGACGCGCTCCTCCACTGGGCAGGTCTCGGCGGCGAGTTTCCGAGAACTCGTGCGTTCGGGTTTCACCGCCGGTGTCATCGTCTTCATGTTCCTGTCGCTCATCGTCATCCTGCTGTTGCTGGACGCCTTCCTCGGATCGGAGTTGAGCGGCGCTTCCTTCCTCCGTTCGAACATCGGCATTGTCCCCGCGATCGGTTTCATGGCGTTGGCATTCGTCGGAACCTCGGTGCCGCTCGTCACCTATCGTGATCGGGGTACGTTGCGTCTTCTCGGCACCACTCCGCTGAAGCGATCGTCTTTCCTCCTGGGGCAGCTTCCCGTTCGAGGTGCGATCGCCGCCGTGGAAGCTGCCGTCGTCCTGATCCTGATGGCCGTGACGGGCATCGATTCCGCCGCGCGGCTTCTCGAGGCGGCGATCACCCTCGTGTGTGGCGCTGTCATGTTCCTGGCGTTCGGGTTGTTGCTCGGTGCACGGGGCAAGAATGTCGATCTGGTCATGCAGATCAGCCTCATCGCGCCGGTCGTCGTCCTCGCCACATCCGGACTGGCGCTGCCACTGAACGCGCTGCCCGACTGGGTGGATGCCATCTCGCAATCGCTGCCCAGCACGTGGTTCATGCAGGCCCTCAACGCGATCAGCTCAGGTCGAGAACCCGTACTCGCCCTCCCCGTCGCGTGGGCTGGTCTCCTTGCGGTGGCGATGGTCGTCGGGTCCCTCGCGACTTTCCTCTTCGACTGGGGAGCGGAACGCGACCGTAACAGCGCGACCACGTCGGCGTAGATGCGGTCGGCGGAGGAAGCCCTTCCTTTCCGCATCGGTTTCGGCTGGACTGTGCGCATCGGTGTCGAACCAATCGGAGGGTGGGACAGATGTACCGCAGCAATGGGAACTACGAAGCATTCGCACGACCCCGGAAGCCGGAGGGGGCCGACGACAAGACGGTCTGGCTGGTCGGCGGCGGTCTCGCCGCGATGGCGGCCGCGATCTTCATGATCCGCGACGGGCAGGTCGCGGGGGAGCGGATCACGATCCTCGAGGAGCTGGGGCTGCCCGGCGGTGCGCTGGACGGGATCAAGTACCCCGAGAAGGGGTTCGTCATCCGCGGCGGCCGGGAGCTGGAGGACCACATGGAGTGCCTGTGGGACATGTTCCGCTCCATCCCGTCGTTGGAGATCGAGGGTGCCAGCGTGCTCGACGAGTTCTACTGGCTCAACAAGGACGACCCCAACGTCTCCCTGTGCCGGGTGACCGAGAAGCAGGGGCAGGACGCGCATACGAACAAGCTCTTCACCCTCTCGGAGAAGGCGCAGAAGGAGATCGTCGCCGTCATCCTCGCCACGCGCGAGGAGATGGAGGGCAAGCGGATCGACGAGGTGTTCGGCGACGACTTCCTCGGCAGCAACTTCTGGCTGTACTGGCGGACCATGTTCGCGTTCGAGGAGTGGCACTCGGCGCTGGAGATGAAGCTGTATCTGCACCGCTTCATGCACCACATCGGCGGGCTGCCCGACCTGTCCGCGTTGAAGTTCACGAAGTACAACCAGTACGAGTCGCTCGTGCTGCCGATGCGGAAATTCCTCGACGACCACGGCGTGCAGTTCCGGTTCCATCACACCGTGACCGACATCCAGTTCGACATCGAGGACGGTCGCATCCAGGCGACGCGCATCGACTGGATCGCCGACGGCGAGCCCGGCGGCGTCGACCTCGGTCCGGACGACCTGTGTCTGGCGACGATCGGGTCGTTGACCGAGAACTCCGGCAACGGCGACCAGCACACCGCTCCGGAGCTGAAGACCGGCCCGGCGCCCGCCTGGGATCTCTGGAAGCGTATCGCCGCGAAGTCGCCCGCGTTCGGGCGACCGGAGGTGTTCTGCAGCGACATCGACAAGACGACGTGGGAATCCGCCACGGTGACCACCGTCGACGAGCGCATCCCGAAGTACATCGAGAAGATCTGCAAGCGCGACCCCTTCAGCGGCAAGGTCGTCACCGGCGGGATCGTCACCGCCAAGGACTCGGCCTGGCTGATGAGCTGGACGGTGAACCGGCAACCGCACTTCAAGGCGCAGAAGCCGAACGAGATCGTGGCCTGGGTCTACGGGCTCTTCGTCGAGACTCCCGGCGACTTCGTCAAGAAGCCGATGCAGGAGTGCACGGGCGAGGAGATCGCGCAGGAGTGGCTCTACCACCTCGGCGTCCCGGTGGAGGACATCGCCGAACTCGCCGCGTCGGCGGCCAAGACGGTCCCGGTGATGATGCCGTACGTGACCTCCTTCTTCATGCCGCGCCGGGCCGGCGACCGTCCGCAGGTGGTCCCGGAGGGAAGCGTCAACTTCGCCTTCCTCGGACAGTTCGCCGAAACGACGCGCGACACGATCTTCACCACCGAGTACTCCGTGCGCACGGCGATGGAGGCCACGTATCAGCTGCTCGACGTGGAACGCGGCGTGCCGGAGGTCTTCAACTCGACCTACGACATCCGCTACCTCCTCAAGGCCACCGCGCGGCTGCGCGACGGCGAGGCCGTCCACATCCCCGGCCCGAACTTCCTCCAGGGGCGCCTCCTCGACAAGCTCGACAACACGCAGATGGGAGAGCTGCTGACGGACTTCGGGCTCATCCCCGCGCACGGCGCCACGGTGCCGCGCCCGCGGGACGACGACGCGATCGCGTGAGCGTGCGCTCAGGCGGCGACGTACTCCTGGCGCACTCGGCCCGCCGTCGCCAGCTCGATGTATCCGAAGTCGTGGTCGGAGTTGAGGATCACGGCGTCGTTGGCGACGGCGTACGCCGCGATCAGGCAGTCGAAGGCGGCCACGGCTCGCAGGAATCCGTTCGTCCAGAGCGCCTGCTGGATGTCCAGGGCGACCTCCTCGTCGGGATGCTCCCAGGCGGGGAGCAGCTCCTCCATGTCTTCCCGCAGAGCGGCGTACTCCTCCGCGTCACGGGCCGAGTGGCAGTACTCGAGCACCTGCGGCGGGCAGGTGATGAGGAGGTGGTTCGGCGAGAGGGAACGGAGGCGGTCGGCGATCGCGGCGCTTCTCCCTGCCTTCTGCCAGATGCTGTTGTCGACGAGGTAGATGGTCACCGGGGAGTGCTCGCGCTCCGTCCAGCGCCCTCGCGCCGCTCCGGCATCGGCTCGGGAGCCACCGTCGGTGCGTCGATCTGTTCGGCCTCGAAACGGCGGCCGATGATGCGCTCGACGGCGGCGGGCTGGCGACGTACCGCGATGAGGGTGCGCAGGGCGAGATCCACGGTCTCGCGGTTGGAGGTCGTGCCGGCGAGCTTCTTGGCCTGCTTCAACTCGTCGGGGTCGATGTCGATGGATGTGACGGTCATGGTCGTTCCCTCCTCCCTGCGATTCTGTATAAGACAGTATATAAGACTGTCGGTCGGCGGTGGTCGGCCGACGGGGGGGGAAGGGAGGACGCATGCGCTCGACGAGACCGATGCCCGGGAACCCGTGGCCGCACGACATGACCCTCACCGTCGAGGACCGTCCGCACACGCTGCTGGAGCTCCTCTGGATCCGCGAGGCGCACGAGCTGGATCCGGCCGATGACGCGCTCCCGCCGCCGCTGGTCGACCGACCGGCGGCGGCCGAGCGGCGCGTGGACGAGGAGACCCGGGCGCGCTGGGCGGAGGCCTGGCCACGCATCTGGGGCGACGCCGTCGCGCACGCCGCGACCGACCCCGACCCGGCGCTGCTCGACCGCGCCGTCGCCACGACGCTGAGTCCGGATGAGCGGGAAGCGGTGCTCACTCGTCTCGTCGGGCCCACAGCGCAGGACGCGTTCGGGGTGGAGGTGTCCGATGATGCGGCGTACCGCGCGTGGGAGCGGCGCGGTTCCGAGGCACATCTCGCGACGCACCTCACGACGCTCGCGGACAGCCCCGAACGCCGCGACGTCGCCACCCTGGCCGACGCGTGGCGTCGCGGCCTCGGAAGGGTGGTGACGCTGCCCTGCCGGGGGACGTACGTCCGGCAGATCGGACCGCACGCGCTCCTGGTCACCGATGAGGTGCGGAGCGACGCCGCCGCGTACCGCGCGGCGCTGGACTCGTTCGGTCGAGGGCCCTCGGAGCGCCCGTCGAGGGCGTGACGCCCCGCGGGCCGGGTCAGAGGACGAGTGGGAGGAACGACACGATCAGGCCGACGGCACCGACCGCGGCGAAGACGACCCCGACAGTCCGCAGGACCCGGCGCAGATGCGGCGGCTCACCGATCCGGATGCGAGCCGGGTCGTTCGAGCTGTGGAACCCGTCGAGCCATCCATCGGTGGTGGCCGTGGGCTCGCTGCGGCGCAGCGGTCGCTCGTGGAAGTCGCCGCCGGCGAACCAGCGAGCGATGAGGCGGCCGTCCCGATCGATCACGGCGATCTCGACGGGGACCCACTGCCCCTCGACGAGCCGGATCAGCAGGGCCCCGATGAGGAACGGCACTCCGACGCCGAGGCCGATCCAGGACAGCACCTCGCCGACGACGGAGACGGTGTCCACGAGCTGCACGACTCCATCGTAGAGAGAACGAGGCTCGCACCTGCACGCGAATAGTCTGAGCGGCATGACGGATTCCACAGACATCCCGACATCACGTCCGTTGGACGCCTGGCTGGACGCGCTCAGCCAGCCCACCGGCTCGCCAGGTGGCGGAGCCGCGGCGGGGGTGATGCTTGGTCTGGCGACCGGGCTGATGGGCATGGTCGCCGGATACACCCGCGACGACGATGCCGTCACCGAGATCGCCGGCGGTCTCGACGGCACGCGCGCGGAGCTTCTGGAGGCGGTCGAAGCCGACGGCGTAGTCTCGGCGGATCTCGGCGCCGCGCTCTCACGGGCGTCGGAAGACCCCGAGCGGGAGGAGGCGGTGCGAGGCGCCGCCCTCGATGCGGCCGCATCCGTCGCGCGACTCGGTCGCATCGGCATCACCGTGGTGGATGAGGCGCGCGCGCTCGCCGCCCACGGGAACCCGCACGTCGCGGTGGACCTCGCGGTGGCGACGGAGGCGCTCGCCGCGGGGCTGGCGGGGGCGTCCCTGAACCTCCGCGCGAATCTGCAGCTCGCTCGCAGGCACGGCGCGTCGGCCGCGATGCAGGCAGGGCTCGACGAGGAGGTCGGGCGACTGGCGGAGGCGCGGACCCAGGTCTCCCGGATCACCGCGGAGCTGTCCGCGCGCCTGGATTGACATGGCGCACGAGAGTCCGCTGCCTGCACGGGTCGCCAAGGTCCTGGACGCCTGGGGGCTCTCTCCGGACGGGCCTCTCCTGTCCGGCGAGGCGGGGATCGTCGTCCCGGTCCGGCGGGCGGACGGCCTCGCCGCCGCGGTGAAGCTGCAGCAGCCGGGGCCGGAGGTCGATGCGGCAGTGCTCGGGCTGGCGCGGTGGGACGGGCGAGGGATCGTCCGCCTCCTCGCGAGCGCGCCGGATCGCGGAGCGATGCTCCTGGAGCGGCTCGATGCCGAGCGCAGCCTCGAGGCGATGGACGATGACGATGAGGCCACACGGATCGTCGGCTCCCTCCTCGAACGCCTGCACAGCGTCGACCCGCCGCCCGGTCTTCCGCGACTGGAGGCGGTGGTGTCGCAGATGCTGGACGATGCGACGGAGGCGGGCACGCAGCTGTCCGGCGAGCATCGGCGGCGGTTCGACCGGTGGCGGCGCCTCGTCGCGGACGTCGCCGCGGCACCCGGCAGCCGGTTCCTGCACTGGGATCTGCACTTCGGGAATGTCCTCAGCGCGGAGCGCGAACCGTGGCTGGCTATCGACCCCGAACCCCTCGTCGGCGACGCGGGCTTCGATCTGTGGCCGGCGCTGGACAGCGGCTGGAGCCGCGATCCGGGCACCGTGGGTGCGGCCCGCATCGTGCGGCGTCGTTTCGACATCCTCACCGAGATGCTGCACCTCGACCGTGCACGCGCGGCACGCTGGACGACCGCGCGGCTCCTGCAGAACGCGCTGTGGGACATCGAGGACGGGAAGCCCGCGATCGCTCCCGCCGCGACGGTGCTCGACGATGCGCTGCGGTCGGCAGGGCTGTCTTGATAGCATCCCGCCCATGAGCACGCCGGACTCCGACGCCGCTCGGCCCGAGCACGACCGCGCCGCGATCAAGGAGCGGGTGTACGCGACCTTCACGGGCCTCGCCATCGTGCTCGTGCAGAACTCCAACGTCGATCACACCGGCGCCCTGCAGGCCGCCGTGACCCTGCTCATCGGCATCGTCGCGATCGCGCTGGCGGGCTTCGCCGCCGATCTGGTCGCGCACCTCGCGGCGCACGGCGGCTTCCCGCGAGGCGCAGACCTGCGCGATGTGCTGCGGCTCACCGGCACGGCGCTCGGCTCGGCGGCGGTGCCGCTGCTCGTCCTCCTCGCGGCCGTCCTGGGCTGGATCGAGCTGCGGACGGCTCTCACGATCGCATCGATCGTCTACGTCGCGATCCTCGGGCTCATCGGGTACGTCGCCGTCCGCCGGACCGGGGTGAGGTGGTGGCAGCAGCTCATCGCACTCGGCATCCTCGTCGGGCTCGGCGGCGTCGTCGTGCTCGTGCAGCAACTCGCGCACGGACACTGACGGACACACCCGTTGCGCGGACCGTGCGCATGGTTCATCCTGAACGTGCTGCACGGGCCGGCTTGGGGGGCCTCGACGGTCACGCTGCGGCCGACGGAGCGCCTGCCACTCACCTCCCTCCCCCGGCGGGCGCTCCGCTGCGAGTGCGTTCCTCCGATGGACCGCACTGGCTCAACTCACCCGGGTGATCATCAGCTCCGCCCCTGTGATCGCGCGACGCTCAGGCTTATCGTCGGTGACCAACGGCGGGCTGTCGCAGTCGGAGAACCCGTCACTCGGATCATCGGCGAGATCGAGGGACACCATGCACACGGAGACCACGCGCGCGCGCACTCGAACAGCAGGGGCACTTCTGGCGACGGCCATCGCGGCGGCGATGGTGCTCTTCGGCGCGACGCCGGCATCGGCGCTGTGGGATCCCGACCCCGTGCTGCCCCGGGCGGGCTTCTTCACGCAGGTCACCATCACCGGCTCGCAGTACCCGACCAACGTGACGGGTGAGCTCACGACCCTGGCGCCGACTCCCGGCGCGTATCCGGCGACCGGCGCCTCGGTGGAGGCCGTGAGTCCGCAGCTCATCACCATCGCCGACCCCGTCTCCGGAGCGACCGCGTCGGCCTACTGCATCGACTTCAGCACGGAGACCGGCATCGGCGCGGGCTACAACATCGGGGAGTGGGACGCGTCGAACGTGCCCAACCTCGACTACATCAACTACATCCTCAACAACTACTTCCCCTTCAACACCGCGAACCCGCTCTCCGGTCTCCCGCTCTCGCAGCAGGTCGCCGCGGTGCAGAGCGCGATCTGGTACTTCAGCGACGGCTTCGTGCTGGCTACGGGGACCAACGCGACCATCCGGAATGCGACGGCCGCCGTCGTACAGGCCGCCCTCGACAGCGGCGGCCTCCCGGAGCCGGCTCTGCCGACGCTCGCGATCGACCCCGACACCACCACGGTGCCGGAGGACGGATCGATCGTGGGACCCTTCACGGTCTCCGGAACCACCAGCGGCACGCTCGACGCGGCCGTGGGCGTGGAGGTCTTCCTGGATCAGGCGGGAACCCAGCCCGTTCCCGTCGGCACCGCGGTCGCTGCCGGCATGCAGCTCTGGGCGCGGTGGACCGGGCCGGCTGCGCCGGTGAACGGATTCCGGATCACGGCCCAGGCCTCGCTCACCCAGGGCACGGTGTATCTCTACGACACGGAGTCGTCGGACAGGCCCGCGGCGCAGAAGCTCGTCCTGGCGCAGACCACGACGCTCCCGCTTCGGACCGGCGTGCGCGCCACCCCTTACGCGTCCGGGGAGATCAGCGTGCAGAAGATCATCGCCGGAGACGGCGCGGGGCTGCAGGACGCCATCACCATCGACCTCGCCTGCACTCCCGCCCCGGCTGCAGGCGTCGTCGTCTCCGCCACGATTCCTGCGGGGGCCACGAGCGCGGATCCCGTCGTCTTCACCGGCCTGCCGGACGGGGCGACGTGTACGGTCAGCGAATCCGCGGACGGCGCCAACGATGCGGTCACGCTCGCCGCGCAGACCATCGAACCGGAGACGGTGACGGTCGACGCGGCCGCGACGGAGCCCGTCGTCGTGACGGTGACCAACACGTACGACCCCGTCGAGACGCCGAGCAACGGTGGCGGCGAGAGTAGCGGTGAGGGCCAAGGGCTCGCCGCCTCCGGACCGACGCCGATGACGGGTGCGCTGACGGTGGCCGGGCTGGGTCTCCTGCTCGCGGGTGCTCTGCTACGTGTGCGGCGACGCGCGACGCTCCGCTGAGGATGCGGCGGCGTCGTCGTCCCGTCGCGTCAGATGGTCGGCGAGCTCCGGGACCAGCACGAGGACGACATCGACGAGCTTCCAATCCAGGTCCTGGCACTCCTGCCGCGCCCGGTCGAGCTCGGCGAGCGAGGGCAGGGCACCGTCGACCGGGACGACGAACGCCTCGACGTGGAAGAACTGTCCCTGATCCCGCGTCCGCACCGCGACATCACGGACCCAGGGCAGGGTCCGGAGGTGGTCGAGCACGGCGTGGGAGTCGGGGTGGGGCTTCTCATCGTCGAACGTCGTCGCACGGGTGTCCATGAGATCGGTGATCGCGGCGCCGGTGTTGCGCCACCCGTCCCAGAGGATGCTGCCCGCGATGAACGTCGCGGCCGCCGCGTCCGCCCACCACAGCCCGAGGCCGATTCCGCCGACTCCGACGATCGATCCGGCCGCGGTCATCCAGTCCGCCTTGTTCATGTCCGCATCGGCGTAGAGGACCTTGTTGTGCAGGTCCTTCGCCAGGCGCATCTTGACGCGACCGAAGTAGATCGGCAGCGGGATGGTCAGGGCCATCATGCCCATCATCAGCCACCCCGACCAGATCACGTGGCCGAACACCTGCACGGAACCGATCGGAGGCCGATCCCCGCTCACCAGCCCGATGACGGAATCGACCAGGAGGAAAGCACCCATGGTGAACAGGGCGACGCCGGCCACGAGGTGGGCCACGCCGACCGAGCGGAAGAACCCGTACGGGTACTTCGCGGTCGCCGGCTTCGCGATGATGCGGACCGCCAGGAGGAAGGCGATCGGCGGGGCGAGGGAGAGCAGGTCCTCGATCCAGGCGGCCTTCATCGCCTGGGAGTTGCCCATCACGAGGTAGACGCCGGTGATCGCGACGGCGAGGAACGCGAGCGTGTACCACTCGAAGCGGATCGCCCGGCGAAGCGTGTCCTGCTGAGCGGGCGGAAGGGCGGGATGGCTTCTCATCGGGCGCCTCCTCGCTCGAGCAGGAAGGTCTCGAGGGTCGTGAGGAATCGGTTCTCCCCCAGAACCGTGAGCATGACGTGCTTCTTCGTCTCGCCCGCGGTCGTCGCATCGTCGAACGGGACGGTCATCGCCGCTTTGTCGACCCAGGGGGTGTCGTCGGTGAATCCGCCGATGGCCAGGTCGAGGGCATGGTCATGCAGCCGTTCGGCGAGGTTCGCCTCGCTGTCGACGGTCCAGACGACGGTGGCGTCGAGGGTCTCGGCGAACTCTTCCACGAGGCGCACTTCCTCGCCGGCTGGGTCCGAGGGGTCGGTCGTGTCGGTCCACGGGGGGTTGTGGGTGATGCCGACGCGCACCTCCCCCTCCTCGACGCGGTCGAGGGTGCCGTCGACATCGGCGGGGATCGCGGTGCAGCCGGCGAGGATGGCGGCGATCGCCGCACCGCCGGCGATGCTCTCCCACGCCCTTCGGCGCTGACGCTTCCACATGGCTTCGATGCTCCCTGCATAGGAAAGACGCGCCGCACAGGCGGCGCGCCGGGTCATGGTCTTCACCATAGCCCCGCCCCGGCAGAAAGCAATTCCCGGGCAGCGCGTCGCGGACTTCAGCGCGCGCGTGCCTCCTCGAGGTAGTTGTAGGCGGTCACGCGGGAGATGCCGAGCCTCTTCGCGATCGCCTCCACGGACTTCCGCATCTGGGTCGCGCCTCGCTGGTCCAGGCGCTCGAGGACGCTGATCTTGTCGTCCCGTGACATCGCCTCGACCGGCCGGCCGATGTCACGGATCGCCTCCGTGATCATCGCATCCATCACGGAGACGAGGTCGGTGCCGAAATGCTCCGTCGGTGTCGTCTCGGCCGCGGTGGCCGGCAGGAGCGCATCCAGGAGGTTGCGAGCCTGGCGCAACGGGCTGACGTCGACGTTGATGCAGAGGGAGGCGATGATGTCGCCCTCGCGGTTGTGGAAGTAGATGGACGAGCAACGGAGCTCCCGACCGTCGCTCGTGGAGGCCGTGTAGCCGAAGGCGTCGTGGTTCTTCTGCCGATCCCGAAGGACGTCGAGTCCGAGCGACGTGGAGGGGCCGCCAACGGCTCGGCCCGTGACGTGGCCGTTCTCGATCGCGACGATCGTGTGGCCGAGGTCGACGTCGTTCCCGTCGAGATTGTGGAGCACGACCTCGACGGAAGGGCCCGCTGCAGCGGCGAGCGCAGGGAGCAGGGGGCGATACAGCTGCAGCACCTCCTCCGCGCTCTCGTAGGTCTCGCGCGACGGTGACAGCGGGAGCGACGGGACGGCTCCGTCGCCGACCGGGAATGGGGACACGGGCACACACCTTAATTGAACAAAAAATACGACTGATGGACAGATTGTCTCTGCCCCTGTTAGTTTATCGACGCCGAGGACGGCGGTCGAGGGCGACCGCGGCTCGGCACCGACTCATCGAGCAAGGAGGCTGGGATGATCACGACGGCGCGGGGCAGGCTCACATCGAAGCAGCGCAAGACGGTCGCCGGTGGCGCGATCGGCACCATCATCGAGTACTACGACTACTACCTGTACGGCCTGGCCGCGGCGGCGGTCTTCCCGGCCGTGTTCTTCTCCTCGAACGACCCTGTCGTCGCGCAGCTGTCGTCGTTCGCGACGTTCGCCGTCGGGTTCTTCCTCCGTCCGCTCGGCGGCATCATCTGGGGGATCGTCGGCGACCGGGTCGGGCGCAAGGTCGTGCTCATGAGCACGGTGGTCGGCATGGGCGTCGCCACGACCGGAATCGGGCTCATCCCGTCCGATCAGGCGATCGGGATCGCGGCACCGCTCCTGCTTCTGCTGTGCCGGCTCCTGCAGGGCTTCTTCGTCGGCGGAGAGATGGGGGGAGCAGCGACCATGGTGGTCGAGGCGGCACCCACCGGCAGGCGCGGGCTCTATGGCGCCTTCCTCATCAGCGGCGCCGGGATCGCCAACGTCTTCTCCGGAGGGCTGATGGCGGCACTGGGTGCCACGGACGACTCGTGGTTCCTGCAGTGGGGCTGGCGCATTCCGTTCGTGCTCTCGATCGTCCTCGCCATCGCCGCCGTGCTGCTGCGGCGACAGCTCGAGGAATCGGACGCCTTCACCGAGACGCAGACACTGCAGCTCAGCCTGGTCGGCAAGAAGGTCAACCCTCTGGTCGAGGCGTTCCGGCACCCGAAGAACGCGATCATGGGCGTCCTCATCGGTCTCCCGCAGTCGATCGCCGGTTACGTCGTGCTCACCTACGGCCTGGCGTTCATGGTCTCCAACGAGGAGCTGCCGGCCTGGATGGGATTCGCCGGAACCATGATGGTCGGCCTCCTGCAGATCGTGGTGGCTCCACTGTGGGGCGCGATCTCCGATCGGATCGGGCGCCGCACCGTCTACATCATCGGCTGCCTCGGATTCGCGGCGATGGTCTACCCCGCCTTCATGATGTTCAGCACGGGCAACATGTGGCTGATCTGGCTCGGGCAGATCCTGGGCTTCGTCGTCTTCGGAGTCGCGATGCAGGCCACGCTCGCGACGATGCTCGCCGAGATGTTCGACCCGGAGGCGCGTACGACCGGCGTGAACATCGGTTACCAGATCTCCAACACCCTCGGCGGCGGTCTCGCGCCATTGATCTGCACGGCTCTGGTGGCGGCGGCCGGCGGCGCCTTCTGGCCGGTTGTCGTGTACTCCGCGGTCATCGCCGTGATCGGCGTGATCGCCACCCTGGTGGCGTCGATCATCCCCGATGTCGAAGGGGCGGGGCGTCTGCACGCGCTGGCGGGGGCGTCGTCCGCGGCGGAGGTCCCGCTGGACGGCGGTTCGGCGGAAGCGGTCGAGAAGGCGTCGAGGGGATAGAACGTCATCGTGCAACTGTTGCGCTCCCGATGGGACGTCGTCGTCGCCGGCGCCCTGGTCTTCCTGTCCTTCGTGCCGGGAGTGGCGCAGCAGGGTCTGGAGCTTGCCGGCCTCCCGGACCGACCTCTGGATCCGGGAGGCCTCTGCCTGATCGCGGCGCAGGGCGGCAGCGTGGCACTGCTGCGGAGATGGCCGGGACTCGCGCTCGCCGTGTGCTTCTCGGCCTTCGCCGGCTATCAGCTTCTCGGCTATCCGACCACCGTCGCCGCCCTGGGGCTCCTGATCTGCCTGGTGGGGGCGGGCGCCCTCGCGTCCCGACACCGCGGCGTGATCGCGGGGGCGGTGCTCGCCGGCTACGTGGTCTTCGCGGTGGTGCTGCTTCAGGTCGATCGCGGACTCGCGGTCACGGATGCGGTGGTCTTCGGGCTGATGCTCGCGGCGCTGTGGCTCTGGGGCTCCTGGCTCCGGACGCAGAGGGCGTCTCGCCGAGAGCGGGCGCTCCAGGCGGAGACGGATGCGATCGCCGCGGAGCGCTCGCGCATCGCGAGGGAACTGCATGATGTGGTCACGCATCACGTGACCGCGATGGTGATCCAGGCCGAGGCGGGCCGGCTCCGGCCTGACCTCGACGAGGAGACGAGCCGCGTCCTCTCCTCCATCGCCGAGGGCGGCCGCGCGACGCTCGTCGACCTGCGGAGTCTTCTCGGCGCGCTCGAGGCGACCGCCGACGACTCCCGGGAACCGGCACTGCAGACCGTCGCGGAGATCGTCGCCCGCGCGCGGTCGACCGGTCAGACGGTTCGGCTCGAGGAACGGGGAGAGCCGCGGGTGCTGCACGGCGCCGCGGGTCTCGCCGTGGTGCGCGTCGTGCAGGAGAGCATCACCAACGCGAGGAAGCATGCCAGAGACGGCGTGGCGGATGTCCTCGTGGAGTACGTCTCGGATGCCATCCTGGTCGAGGTGACGAGTCCGAGCCGCCACAGGGTGGCTCCGGGCGCGACGGGCGGAGGGCGAGGGATCATTGGGATGCGCGAGCGGGTCGAGAGTCTGGGTGGCGAGATGCGCGCCGTGACAGAGGGCGATCTCTTCGCGGTGAGAGCGCGGATCCCGGGATGATCCCATCGGACGCGCGGGCACCCCTCCGCATCGTGGTGTGCGACGACCAGGAGCTCGTGCGCACGGGGTTCGTCACGATCCTCGATGCCCAGCCGGACATGGTGGTGGTCGGGCAGGCGGCCAACGGCGAGGAGGCTGTTCGGGTCACCGCTCGAGAGCGCCCGGACGTCGTGGTGATGGACATCCGGATGCCGATCCTCGACGGGATCGAGGCGACCAGGAGGATCGCCGGGCCCAGCGTCGACGAGCCGGCACGCGTCCTCGTGGTCACCACCTTCACGATGGACGCCCTCGTGTACGACGCGCTGCGCGCCGGGGCGAGCGGGTTCCTCCTGAAGGATGCGCGGCCGGCCGAGCTGACGGCGGCCATCCGGACCGTCGCCGCGGGGGAGTCGTTGATCGCCCCGGCGGTGACGCGGGCGCTCATCGGTCGCTACGGCGAGCGTCTCCGTCCATCCGGACAGGAGAACGATCGGTTCGACGCGCTCACCGTCCGCGAGCGGGAGGTGCTGGTCCTCCTCGCCGACGGTCGCTCGAATGCCGAGATCGCGGCTC
This sequence comes from Microbacterium sp. CH1, assembly GCF_001595495.1. Classification (NCBI taxonomy): domain Bacteria; kingdom Bacillati; phylum Actinomycetota; class Actinomycetes; order Micrococcales; family Microbacteriaceae; genus Microbacterium; species Microbacterium sp. CH1. The sequence continues at coordinate 454,428 of NZ_LOSO01000018.1, forward strand.
AGCTGGTGATCAGCCAGGAGACCGTGAAGACGTACGTGTCTCGGGTGCTGATGAAGCTCGGGGTCCGGGATCGGGTGCAGGCGGTCGTGCTGGCGCACCGCCTCGGTCTGGCCACCTGAGACGTCTCGCTTCGACAGGCTCAGCGGCCCAAGGAAGCAGGCTCAGCGACCGAAGGAAGCCGGCTCAGCGACCTGCCGCATCCCCCGAGCGAGGGACCGGAGGTGTCCTGGATCGGGCGATTCGCCGGCCCTCAGCCCTCCGTAGCGTCGTTCCTGCATCAGCCATGAGGAGGAACGATGAACGAGACGGCGCAGGATCCCCGGCAGCCCAGCAGCGCGACGGGGCGCAGAATACGGAACCGGAGGGGGGTGCGCACGGCGATCCTCATTGTGGGGTTCGCCGGGGTGATGCTCGGCGTGAATGCCGCCGCCGCCGCGGTGCGGAACCCCGCGCTCAGCCTCGTCGTCGGCCCGGCGCTCGCCGCGGGCACGATCGCCCTGTACGTCTGGACAGGCGGCCACGTCGAAGGACGTACCGTGGACGAGTTCCCGCGGGAGTCGGCGCGGAGGCATCTCGTGCTGGGCGGCTTCGGGGGCCTGGGGCTGGCGAGCGTGTCGATATGCATCATCGCCCTGTTCGGCGGGTATCGGATCACCGGGTGGGGATCGATCGCCGGGGCTCTGGCGGTCGTGGGGACGATGTGCGCCGTCGCGGTCTCCGAGGAGGTGTTCTTCCGCGGCGTCGTGTTCCGTCTGCTCCGGGGACGCTGGGGGACGGTGGTGGCGCTGGGCGCATCGGCGACGCTCTTCGGGCTCCTGCACCTCGTCAATCCCGGCGCATCGCTCTGGGGAGCACTCGCCGTCGCGATCGAAGCGGGGCTCATGCTCGGCGCGGCGTACCTGCTCACCGGCTCCCTGTGGCTGTCGATCGGACTGCACCTCGGCTGGAACGTCGCGATCGGCGGCGTCTTCGGCACGGTGGTGTCCGGCGCCGCCGCCCGGGAGGCTCTGTTCACCGGAGAGGCCTCCGGTCCGGACTGGCTGACGGGAGGGGCGTTCGGGCCGGAGGGCAGCGTCGTCTCCGTCCTCGTGTGCCTGGCGGCGACCGGCGTCCTCCTGGGAGTGGCTCACCGCCGCGCTCGCCTGCTCGAGCGGACGCGATGACGCAGGGCTTCGCGACGTCTGCCGGTCACATGTCCGCCAACGCTCCGTGAAGTCCGAGGGACGCGGTTCCTGCCGCGTCCCTCAAAGGCGTTCAGCGGCGACGTGCTCCGTCCTGCGGCGACTCGTCGTCGTCGTTCTCGATGCGGATGCGCCGTCCCTCCTCGATGTCCTTCCGCTCCTTCTCCGCGCGCTTGTCGCTCTGGCGGGTGTCGCGCGCGGGAAGCTGGATGTCGCGTTCGGCGGCGATCCCGGCCTGCAGCTGACGGCCGCGCTCCAGCTCCGCGTCGAACTCGGCGCCGAACAGGAGGGCGAGGTTCGCGATCCACAGCCAGAGCAGGAACACGATGACGCCCGCCATCGATCCGTAGGTGCGCTCGTAGTTGGAGAAGGTGGTGACGTAGAGCACGAAGCCGAGGGTGGCGACGGCCAGCACCACGATCGCTACGAGGGCCCCCACGCTGATCCACCGGAACTTCGGCTGCTTGGCATTCGGGGTCGCGTAGTAGAGCATCGCCACGAGGAAGACGACGACGAACAGCAGCAGGGGCCACTTGGCGATGTTCCACGCGAGCTGTACGCCCTCGCCTGCACCGATCGCGTCGCCCAGCGCCGACACCACATCCCCGGAGAGCACGAGCACGATGGCGACGATCGTCAGGGAGACGACGGTGATGAGCGTGACGAGCAGCTGCATGGGACGCATCTTCCAGAACGGCCGCCCCTCCTCGATCTCGTAGATGCGGTTCATCACCCGGCTGAACGCTCCGACGTACCCCGACGCCGACCAGAGAGCGAGGAGGATTCCGAACACGAGCGCGATCCCGGCGCCTGGCGCCTGGGAGATCTGCTCGATGGGACCGCGGAGGGCTTTCGCGGTCTCCGGCGGTGCCACGTCGCCGATGATGCCCAGCACGGCGTCGGCGGCGGCCCCACCCTGGCCGAACACGCCGAGCAGCGAGAAGACGGCGATCATGGCGGGGAAGATCGAGAGCACCGCGTAGTAGGTGAGGGCTGCCGCGCCGTCCATGCACTGGTCGGCGGAGAACTCCCGGACGCTCTTGACGAGGACGTACTTCCACGACCGCTTCTGCAGATCGGTCGGGCTGTCCGGCTTCTCGTCGTGCTCGGGCGGTGGAGCGGACGCGGATCCGCTCCCGTGGGTGGCTGCCTTCGACATGGCTCCTCCTCGACATCGGGGCGAGCACTGCTCGCGGATTCCAGTCCTACGAGAAGAGGACGTGTTCGGGCACCGGGGTTGCGCGAATCCGAAACGAGGGGGATGCTGTGGGAGCTCGCGGTCACCCCGCGGGGTAGGTGACGGTCCCGTTCCCCCCGATCACGGCGCCGATGCTGAGCTCCGCCGGATCGACGTGCCCGGGGCCGAGGATATGGCGGACGACCTCGTCCCGCGCGAGGAGGTGGTCGGCGATGATCCGTCGATGGCATCGCCACCACACGCTCTCCGAGCACATGACCGTGATGCGCCGTGCGCGACCCTCGGCGCGGAGGTCGTCCAGGGCCTGCTCGAATTCCGCCGACAGCGCGTGATCGGCGTAGTTGTGGAAGCTGCGGTTCTGCCACCAGGCGTTGGTCTCGAACGGCACATCCCGGCTCACCGGGCGGCGACCCGTCAACCCCTCCGCGCGGCGGTAGGTGATCCCTGCGGCGCGCAAGGAGGAGGCCAGCGCGTCCTGGTCGAACTGCGGATGCCGCTTCGAGCCGGGGAGTCGCCGCACGTCGACGACACTCTCCACGCGGCTCTCCTGCACGAGCCCCAGGAACTCGTCGATCGTGCGGGTGGAGTGCCCGATGGTGAAGAACGGCTCAGACATGAGGCGACCGTAGCCCACTCGTCCCCATCCGCCGACGACCCTTGCCCTGCCGCGGTCCCCGCACCTACGGTGAGGTGACGGGTGGGGATCCGCACCCGGGGCGGGGGCCGTTCGATGAGAAGAGTCCGATTCGGAGTTCTGGGCGTGCTGCTGGCCGCGGTCGTCGGCATCGGTGGTGCTCTTCCCGCCGTCGCCGCCGAACCCACGGCAAGGCTCTCGCTCTTCAAGCGATCGAGAACCTCGATACGGGGGCCAGTCTCGGAGACCGCACGCTCTGGACGATGCACGCGGTCAACGTGGCCACGGGGGAGACCTTCACCGGCGACGGCCTCAACGGCATGCAGTCGCGCCTCATCCCGCCCGGCACCTACCGCATCTTCGAGACCGGCGGCGTGGCCGGGTATGCCTTCTTCTCCTGGAACTGCGACGGCGACGTGACGACGCAGCCGGAGCGCACGATCACCATCACCGCGAACCAGTCGATGACGTGCACGGTGCAGAACAATGCGATCCGGAGCAGCCTCACGCTCGTCAAGAACGTGCAGGGCGGTGGCGCGGCCCCGTCGGAGTGGACGCTGCGGGCCCAGGGACCGTCGACCATCGAGGGGGCGGGAGGCTCCGCTGCGGTGCAGAACCAGCCGGCGCGGATCGGCACCTACACGTTGAGCGAATCGGTCGGACCGGGGAGCTATGTGCCGGGGCCCTGGACCTGCGAGCGGCGGGATCTGACGACCGGCGCGGTCACTGCCGTTCCCGTGGCCGGTGATCAGTTCGAGATGACCCTCGGCGGCGCGGTGACCTGCCAGATCACGAACACCGGAGACCTGCCCCACCTGACGCTCGTCAAGGAGGTCGTCGACCCGGCGGCGACCGGATACCCGCTGGCCGCCCCGTCGGATTTCGTCCTGAGCGCGAGCGGACCCGAGCGGATCTCCGGTCCTTCCGGCTCGGACGCCGTCGACCACGCCTCCATCGACCCCGGCGCCTACACGCTCGCCGAGAGCGGTCCCGCCGGATACAGCGGCGGTGCGTGGACCTGCGTCGACGCCACGGGCGACGGCGGGATCGATGGTGCGCTTCTCTACGTGCGGGAGAGCTCCGACATCACCTGCCGCATCACCAACACCTTCGCGGGCGGTTGGCTCACCCTCGTCAAGAACGTGGTGGGCAGCGACCGGCCGCCGTCCGACTGGACCCTGACGGCCGCCGGACCGGAGACGGTGACCGGTGCCTCCGGATCCGCTGCGGTCACCCGCGTCCCGGTGCCGGTCGGCGACTACGCGCTTGCCGAGGCGGACGGACCCGCCGGATACGCGGCCGGGCCATGGTCGTGCACGGGCGGCGCCCTGGCTACCGACACCGTGACCGTCGGCGCCGGAGCGGACGTGACCTGCACGGTCACGAACACCCTCGAGGTCGGCCAGCTCACTCTCGTGAAGAACGTCGTGAACGCCGGCGGCGGTCCCCTCACCGCGCAGGACTGGGAGCTCACCGCGGCATCGGCCGACACCGTCATCAGCGGCGTCTCCGGCTCGGGCAAGGTGAGCTTCGCGGCGGTGGCTCCGGGGACCTTCACCCTGTCGGAGGCGAGCACCGCTCCGGAGGCGGGCTCCTATGTGAGCGAGGGCTGGTCCTGCGTCGATGACGAGGGCACCCCCGTCGGCTCCGGCGACACCGTCGAGGTCGTGCCGCTGGAGAGTGTGATCTGCACCGTCACGAACCGGTGGACCCAGTCGACCCTGACGCTGCGCAAGCAGGTCGCCTCCGCCTTCGGTACGCCGGCGCTGCCCTCGGCGTGGACGCTGACCGCAACCGGCGGTGCCGCAACGGTGTCGGGGCCCGCCAATTCCCCCGCCGTCACGCAGGCGGCCGTCGCCCCCGGCGCATGGACGCTGAGCGAGCAGGACGGCCCCACCGGCTACGATCCGCTCGGCTGGAACTGCTCGGGCGGGACGGTGACCGGCGACGTGGTCCAGGTGCCGCCGTCCGCAGACGTCGTGTGCATCCTCACCAATGCATCGATCACGCCGAGCCTGACTCTCGTCAAGCAGGTCATGAACGGCGAGCGCGGACGCGCGGTGCCCGGCGACTTCGAGTTGAAAGCCCGCGGTCCGGGCAACGCGGCGCTCTCCGGCCCCAGTGGGTCGGAGTTCGTCACCGACATGCAGCTTCCGCCGGGGGAGTACATCTTCTCCGAGGACGGCCCGAGCGGCTATGAGGGTGAGTGGTCCTGCACCGGCACGACCTGGGACGGGACCACGGCGACGCTGGGATTCGGGGAAGACGCGATCTGCACCGCCACGAACACCTTCGTCGGCGGCACTCTGACGCTCCGGAAGACCGTCGTCGGGGACGGTCCGGGAGCCCCGGCCGGGCCCGCCGCCGCCACGGACTGGACCCTGCGTGCGATCGGTGGCGGGGAGTTCCCGCGCCCGCGCATCGAGGGAGCGTCCGGCGAGACGGCGGTGACCCTGGCTCCGCTCGGGGCCGGTGCGTTCCGGCTCTCGGAGCGGGCGGTCGCGGGCGCGCCCACCGCGGACTACCGCAGCGACGGCTGGGAGTGCACCGGGGGCGCGCTGGAGGGCGACGTCGTCCAGGTGACCGCAGGGGTCGACACCGTGTGCACGGTGACGAACGTCTACGACCCCCGCTCCGGTCCCGACCCCGAGCCCGAGCCGGAACCCGAACCCGAGAACCCGGATCCGGGAACGGATGTCGACCCCGGGACGGCGACCGGGGCGGACGGTGGGGCGGCCTCCGACCTGGCCACGACGGGTCTCGCGCCGGGCGCGGCCGCGGCGGCAGGCGCCGGTGGTCTGCTCGTCCTCCTCGGAGCCGCGCTCCTCGCGGCGCGGCGGCTTCGGCGCACGCGGCACGGGCATCCCGGATCGCGCTGATCCGACCTCTCCGCCCACGCACGGCGGGTCCGCCCCCCGAGAGGACGGACCCGCCGTGTCGAGGCTCAGCCGGCGGCCGGTGCGATCTCGTTCGGCGTGACCTCCAGTTGGGTGCTCGCGAGCACCTCGCCGGTGGTGAGGTCGACCGCGTGCACGCTGTCCGCGGCGGGCTCGGTCACGTACGCGATGTCGCCGGCGACGACGATCGCGGGGTGCGGGTCCTGCCACTCGGCGGGCCCTTCCCACGCCTCGATGACCGGGTAGGAGTCGGTGATCTCGCCGGTCTCGGGGTCGAGCACGTGGATGGCGCCGTCGGCGCCGAGGATGTAGGCCAGGTCGCCAGGGCCGCGCGCGACGTCGCGGAAGGTGTACTCCGCCCCCTCGGGCAGGGACACGACCTCCGACGTCATCGCCGCGGTGTCGATGAGCGTGACGGCGCCGAGCAGGTAGCCCTCGGCGTCGGGGTCGTTCTTGTAGTCCCCGACGATGATCGAGCTCGTCTCGCTCACGTACGCGTTGCCCATCCGGCCGTACGGCTGGTCGGGAGCGGCGAGCTTGGTGATCTCGCCGTTCTTGTAGACGAGCGCGCCGTCCTCGCACCCGAAGACGACCACCTCGTCGGCCGCGGTCCCTTCGCCGTGGACGCCGGGGCACTGGTCGGACGAGGCGATCTCGGTACCGTCCGCATCGCGCACGACGATGCCGCTGCGACCGTCCGCATCGCCCACCGTGGTGAGGAACGTGCCGTCCTCCAACAGCACCGAGACGCCGTGGTGCGCCTCGACGCCGTCGACGGTCTCCACCTCCGGGAGACCGCCGTCGCCGAGGTCGGCGGTGTCGAAGATCGTGGTGTCGCTCGTGCCGTCGGCGTAGAGGATGGTCTTGCCACCGTGGCGGACGACGTGGCCGGGGGTGTCGGCCTCGAACACCGTGTCGGTCAGGACCGCCTCGTCGGCTGATCCGGCCCCGGTGTCGAGCACCTGGAAGCCGTCACTCATCGTCACCATGACGTGGCGACCGTCGCCGGCCGGATTCAGGCGGGTGAACGGCTCGGAGTCGAAGTCGGCGACGGTGTCGAGGGTCTCGCCGTCGAGGACGAGGATGCCGCCCTCATACGAGATGGCCACGCGGGGGCCGGCGTCCGGTTCCGCGGCGTCGCTCGCGGCGGAGCCGGCTCCGGCCGTGGTCGAGCAGGAGGCGAGCGTCACGGCGGCGCCGAGGGCGACGGCCCCGACCAGCGCCCGGCGCAGGGGGAGTGTCTTCATGCGGTGCTTCTTTCTTGTGAGGGATGGTCTCAGCGGGTGAGACCGGAGGCGATGCGCTCGGTGTTGACGCGCATCATGGTCAGGTAATCCGGGGCGCCGCCGTCTTCCGCGGTGAGCGACTCGGTGAACAGCTCGATCACCGCGACGTGGACGTCGGCCTCGTCGGCGAGCGCCTGGACGAGGCGGTCGGGGGAGGAGGACTCCGCGAAGACGGCGGGCACACCCGTCTCCTCCACGGCACCCACGAGATCGGCGAGGTCGGAGGCCGAGGGGGCCGCGAGCGTGGTGCCGCCCGGGATGACGGCGCCGACGACCTCGAAGTCGAAGCGGTCGGAGAGGTAGCCGAAGACGTGGTGGTTGGTCACGAGCGCCCGACGGTCGTCGGGGATCCGGGCGAACGCGCTCGTCATCTCGTCGTCGAGTGCCCTCAGCTCCTCGCGATAGTCGGCGACGTCGGCCGCGAGGACGTCGGCGTGGACCCCGTCGAGCGCGGCCAGGGCGGGCTCCAGGGCGTCAACGACGTCGATCATCCGCGCCGGATCGGTCCAGAAGTGGGAGTCCGGCATTCCCGCGGCGTCGCCGTCGCGGTAGTCCAGGACGTCGATCGCGTCGCCCGCGACGAAGGACGGCACCTCGGCCGCGACGGCCGCGTCGAGATGCTGCTGCAGACCCTCCTCGAGCCCGAGTCCGTTGGAGACGAGCAGGTCGGCGACCCGCAGCGTGGCGGCCTCCTGCGCCGAGATCTCGAACGAGTGCGGGTCGGCGTTCGGCTTCATGAGGGTGACGACGCGAGCCTGATCGCCGATGAGCTCGCCGACCACATCGCCCAGGATGTTCGTCGAGACGACGACCACCGGCCGCGTATCGGCGGGAGGGGCGCAGGCGGTCAGAGCGGCGGCGGTGAGCGCGGCGAGAACCGCGGCGAGGGGTCGCACGGGGCGCATGTCAGCGTCCCGTTTCGGCGACGAACGCCGGGGCGTCGGCGGTATCGAAGGTCCGCGCGAGGCGGGCGTCGTCGGCGTAGTCGATCTCGAACAGCCGGTGCTCCGCCGGGCCGCTCAGATAGGCGCGGTGCTGATCGGCGATGAGTGCCGGAGCCTCGCCCGCCGCCAGCGATGCCGCCACCACCGGGGCGGTCTCCGCCCGCACCGTCCCGTCGAGAGCGCTGAGCACGAGCACGCGTCCGTCCTGCGTCAGCGCGAGGAGGGTGTCGTCCTCATCGCCGACCGCGGTGACCTGCGCGAGGGGAGTGGGGGCGGTGAGCAGCGTCCAGGCCTGCGCGCGGGTGTCGAGGACCCGGATGTCGGTCGGTCCGGCGAGGCCGGCGACCGTGGGGCGCCCCTCGCGGTTGTGGAACGCGGACACGGCTCCGGCCGGCGCTCCGTCCGGGTACGGGATGCGGTCCACGGTGAGCGCCCCGGCTTCGATACGGGCGAGCAGGGCACCGTCGGCGCAGCCGATGACCGCGCCGACCCTGGTCGTGATCGTGCCGGTCGGTGCGGCGCAGTCCTCCCGGAGGCCGGTGCGCTCGCCGTCCGCCGTGTAGCCGACGACGACTCCGCCCGCCTCCCCGTCGGCCTCGGTCACGAGCGCGAACGACCCGACCGGCACCACCAGACCCTCGTGTGGGGAGCGCTCGATGCGGAACAGCTCACGGATCTCCCCCTTCGACAGGGCCTCCGTGTCGAGGAGGACAGCGTCTCCGGATCCGGTGAAGGAGATGCCGGTGCCGCCGGTGGTCGAGCTGTTCGTCGTCGCGACCGTCGCCGCGCCGTCGCCCTCCACCGTGCCGAGCAGGGCGGGATCGGCGCGGTAGTAGTGGAAGTGGTCGACGTGGTCCCACGTCCAGACGCCGCTGTCGACGACCTCGACGCCGTCGCCGGTGTCTGCGAAGAGGTACCGGCCGTCGGTCGTCATGCCCTCCGGGGTGGCCACCGTGCCGATGTCGGTGACGCTCTCGTCCAGGAGGTCGAGGTGGGTGACCCGACCCTGCGCGTCGATGGTCGTGAGTCCGAGCTGCGGTTCCGCGACCTCTTCCGCCCCGGCGATCGCGCCGTGGCCGTCTCCGGCGGAGGAGGAGGTGGCGGGGCTCTGCGCCGCGGGCCCGGCGCAGGACGCGAGGGGGAGAGTCAGGGCCGCGACGGTGATGAGGGGAAGGAGGCGGGAGTGCACGATGAGCCTTTCGGGACGAATCAGGAGGTGGTGATAGGCACGGGAGGGGCGATCGGCTGTCGGGTTCGCACGGCGACCCGCGCCGCCCAGGACAGACCGGCGAGGGCGATCGCGGCCGCGGCGACGGACGCTCCCGCGGCAGTGGCCGCATACCAGGACGCGAGGAGACCGGCGAGGACGGCAGTCGCGCCGAAGGCGCACGCGAGCGCCATCCGCGTGGGCAGGCGCGACGTCCACTGTCCGGCGGCGACCGCGGGGGCGAGGAGCAGACCGACGACGAGCAGCGAGCCGACCGCCTGGTACGACGCCACGACCGCGAGGGTCACCAGTCCGACCAGGGCCGCCTGGGCCCACCGGGGGCGGAGCCCGAGTACCGTCGCGATGCGGGCGTCGAGGGCGAGCGCGACGAACGGCCGATGGCAGAGGACGGCGACCGTCACTCCCACGACCGCGGCCGCGGCGAGCAGGAGGAGGTCGGCGCGGGTGATCGCGAGGATGTCGCCGAAGAGGATCGCCGTGGCATCCGTGGCGAAGCTCCCGGAGTGGGAGATGACGATCACCCCCAGCGCCAGCATCGCGACGAAGAGCAGTCCGATGCTCGTGTCGTAGGAGAGCCGGGCGCGTCGTTGCAGGGCGCCGATGCCGATGCTCATCGCGACGGCGCTGACCGCCCCGCCGACGAGCACGGGTGCCCCGAGCACCGTGGCCAGCGCGACGCCGGGTAGCATTCCGTGCGCCAGGGCCTCACCGAGGAAGGCCATCCCGCGGACGACGACCCAGGTCCCGACGACCCCGCAGAGGACCGCGACGAGAGCGCCGCCGACGAGTCCGCGCTGGAAGAACTCGAGCGTGAACGGGGTGAGCAGGGCGGCGAGCGAGGGGGTCACGGAACGCGAGCCTATTCGTACTTGAGAATGATTATCAAATTCATAAACTGGAGACATGACAAGAACCCCCCGTCCTGCCGACGGCGCCCTGCGTCTCGACGACGTCTCCGTCCGGCTCGGAGACCACGAGGCCCTGCGCGGCGTCACCCTGGAGATGGAGGCGGGGGAGTTCGTCGTCGTCACCGGTCCGAACGGCGCGGGGAAGTCGACGCTCCTGGAGGTGGCCGCCGGGGTGCGCTCACCGACCAGGGGGCGGCGGAGTGCGACCGGTCCGATCGCCTTCGTGCCGCAGCGCGCCGCGGTGCCTCCGGGCCTTCCGCTCACGGCGCGAGACGTCGTGACGGTCGGGACGTGGCGTCGGCTCGGGGCCTTCCGGCGGCGGGATCGGCGGGCGCGTGCGGCGGTGGCGGCGGCGATGGAGCGCACCGCCGTGTCGACTCTGCAGCGTCTGCCGTTCGCGACGCTGTCCGGCGGCCAGCAGCAGCGTGTGCTCCTGGCTCAAGGGCTCGCGGGGGAAGCAGGCGTCCTGCTCGTGGACGAGCCGACGACGGCCCTGGACGCCGCATCGGTCCGTCGCATCCGGGCAGTGCTGCGGGAGGAGGCGGATCGCGGGGCGCTCGTCCTCTGCGTCACGCACGATGCGACCCTGATCGCCGATGCCGACCGCGAGATCGCGCTCCGCGACGGCATGAGGCTCTCTGCGTCGCGCTGAGCGGACCAGCCGCTCAGCGGAGCGCGATCAGAGGCCGTGGCCCATGTCGAAGTCGGAGAGCGCGGGGACCTCGATGTCGCCGGGAGACGACGAGTCGCCCCGCGGCTTCGGGAACAGGCGGTGGGCCTGCAGCTCGTCGACCTCGGCGGAGAAGTCGGGATCGGGTTCCCCGGTGTGGTGGGGGCTGACGAGCACGTCGTTGCCGACGCCGACGAGGAGGTCGGCCCAGTCCTTCTCGCCCTCCAGGAGGATCGGGATCTCGACCGCTTCGGACTCGCCCTCCCTGGCGATGGCGGCGGCCAGGGTGAGCAGCGTCTCCGCGACGTCGTCAGAGGTGATGAGCTGCTGGCCGGCGTAGGAGACGAGTTTCATGCGGGCATCATCGCCTGCCCGCCGCCGTCGCGCATGGGGGTTGCGCTCGCGGGCGAGAACGGTTAAATCGCTCCGCCTTCGAGTATCTAACTGGGTGAGGCACCGCGCGTCAGCGGAGATAGGCGTCGACGAGGAGGGCGCCGCGGATGTCGCGGAGCCGGTCGACCAGCCGGGTGATGCCGCTCGTGCCGAGGGAGGCGAGCGGGAGGTCGAACGGTCCCAGCGGTTCGAGCTTCCCCATCCGCACGCGCACCACCTCCCAGCCGGCGCCGCGCACCGCGCGGTCCTTCCGGCGGTCGGCCTCCTCCCTCTTCCCGACGTGCTCGAGCCCGTGCCGGCCGACCGTGTCGTACTCGATCGCGATCCGCAGGTCCGGGAGCAGGATGTCGGGCCACACCTCCGTATGCCGGAAGAACGGCCGCGCGACCTTGATGGCGTTGACGTCGTCGGGGAACAGCAGCCGTTCGGTGAGCGCCTGCCGGAGCTTCCCCTCGGCGGCTGAAGCGGGTCTCGGAGCGCACACGCTCAGGAACGCGCTCCCCGTCGGCAGCGCCGGGGTCTTCGTGCACAGCGGTGGCGCCGGCTTCTTCGGACGGGCAGGGAGCGCCCGTGCCTCTCCGAGGACCACCGGCTGCGGCCGTGCCAGCGCCGCGCACTCCGGACACCAGGACGAGCGCCGTCGCACCCGCCCCGGGCGTTCGCGCTGCTCGGTCGGGGTCGCCGCGAACAGGTGGCCGACGGCGCACTCCCAGCAGAGCAGCACATCGGCCGCCAACGGGATCTGCGTGAGGGCGATGCCGTGATTGTGCTCCGGGTGGTACTGGCGGATGAGTTCCGGGTAGGCCGCCCACGCCGCCCGGTAAGTGCCGACCGCATAGGGCACGTCGAGTCCTCGCGAGAACTGGCGTCTCGCCCACCACTGCTGCACGGGCTCGGGCACGACAGCGACGGTAGGCGGGGCCACGGACATCGCCGCTGCGGAGTCACCAGGGTGAACATCTCCGGAGGCTCTGTCCTCTCGGAAGGCGCGCGCCTAGGGTCGGTGGCGAAGACCGGTGCCTCTGCGCGCGTGGAGAGCATCTCCGATCGCAACCGAAAGCAGGAAACCATGGCTGAATTGATCGTCATCTCCTATGACACCGAGAGCGACGCGGAGGGTGCCTACAACCGCGTCCAGGCCCTGCAGGACGACCTCGTCGTCGAGCTCGCCGGCCTCGCGCTCGTGAAGGTGGACGGCGAGGGCAAGACGAAGGTGGAGTACCCGGGCGCCGGGAGCAGGATCGGCCTCGGCGTCGCCTCCGGCGCTCTGTTCGGTGCCCTGATCGGCATCCTGTTCTTCATCCCGGTCGCCGGCCTGGTGTTCGGCGGCCTCCTCGGGGCCCTGTTCTCCGGCCTCGACAAGACCGGCATCGACGCCGAGTTCCGCGACCGCGTGAAGGCCACCGTGACGGCCGGCAAGTCCGCCGTCGTCATCTACGCGCTCAAGCTCACGGAGGACAAGTTCGCCGAGGCGTTGGCCCCGTACAACGGCACCGTCGTGCAGACCTCGCTGTCGAAGGAGGACGAGGCCGAGCTGGTCAAGGACCTCGGCGGCCACTGACCGCCGACCGATGCGCCCGTCGTGGATCCGTCCGCGGCGGGCGCATCGTCGTGTCGGCGGGATGACCGCGCCGGGTCAGCGGCGCACGCGCGCCCTGGTCTTCGCGACACCGGCGAGGGTCGCTCGCACCGGCGTTCCGAGGTAGAGGCCGAGGGAGGCGCCGGAGGCGAGCGCGATCCCGATCACGGCGGCGTCGATCAGCGATCCGCCGACGGTGAGCATCCCGGTGGAGGTGCCCGCTGCGTGCACGACCTCGAGGAGGCCCTGGAACACCGCGACACCGGGCACGAGCGGGACGATCGCGGCGGTCGTCACCGCGACCGAGGGCACGTGCAGGTTGTGCGCGATGAGCATGCCGATGAAGCTCGCCAGCAGTGCTCCGACCGCGCTCGCCGCGGCCGGGTGGAGCTGAAGCGCGACGGTGCCCGCGTACCCGGCGAGGGTGACGGCGCTGAGCAGGGCGCTGACGAGGATGATGCGGATGCCCGCGCCGTTGAACACGGCCACGGCGACCGCGATGATGATGGCCCCGACGAACTGGTTGAGCAGCGGGCCGAAGGGCGCGGGATCGTCCGGCAGCTCCATCGTGAAGCCGAGCACGCCGCCGAGCTCCAGGCCGACGAGGATGCCGATCACGACCCCGAGCGTCTGCATCGTGAGGTCGAGGATGCGGCCGCCGGCCGTGAGCGCGAAGCCGTCGATGGCATCCTGCGCGGCGCCCACCACCGTGAGTCCCGCGAGCATGAGCACGATGCCCGAGGCGACGATGATCGAGGGGCGGATGCCGACGAACGGTTCGATCCCCGCACTGCCGAGCGCCGAGACGGCGACCGCGACGACCGTGGTGACGAGGCCTCCGGCGATCTGACTGAAGAACAGCGGTACCCGCAGCCGGGCGAGGCCCGCTTGGGTGAGCGCCGCCCCCAACGCGGCGACGAAAGTGAGGCCCACGATGAGCGGGGAGGCGCCGAGCATGATGCTCACGCCGACCGCGAGGAGCGCCCGTGCGACGATCACCACGGACTGCTGATAGCGGAACGGCACGCGGCGGATGACCCGGAACGCGGTGCGCGCGGCCTCCAGGTCCAGTCCGCCGTCGATGTCGGCCACGAGTGCCTGCACGCGCTGCAGCTTGGCGTGGTCGGGGGCGGCCACGCGGACCACGCGGACGAGCGTCTCCGGCCACACCTCCCCGCTGAGGTGGAAGGACACCGTGATCGAGTTGTAGGTCACGTCGACCTGGACGCCCTTGAGGCCGTACGCCTCGCAGACGCGCGTGATCGCGAGCGTGACCTCGTGCGCGGAGGCGCCGACCGCGAACATCGACTCCCCGATGCGCGTCGCCAGATCGAGGACCCGCGGCACCGTGTGCTCGTCGATCACGGGCATCGCCTCGGTGTGGGCGACGGCGGACGGATCCGTGTGCAGCAGCCGGCGGACGGACAGGAGCAGTCGCTGGGGGGAACGCGCGGGCATATCTCCCATTCTCCCGCGGACGAGGGCCACCCGATCGACGGCCCGTCTGTCAAGGCCCGAGACGGCCCCCGGCCCTGCTTCTACAGTGGGGTTTCGCCGCGCCGCTCCCGACGCCGTGGCAGGAGGATTCGACGATGACGGATGACTCGCTTCCCACGGAGGCGCTGCTCGATGGGCGCTACCACCTCCGGGAGTGCGTCGGGCAGGGCGGGATGGCCCGCGTGTACCGCGCGGAGGATTCGCTGCTCGGGCGCACGGTCGCCATCAAGATGCTCCGCGCGGAGACCGAACAGGGCGCCGCCTCCGAACGCGCCCGCGGCGAGATGACCGTGCTCGCCTCCCTCAACCACCCCGCGCTGGTCACGCTGTATGACGCGCAACTGCATCCGGGTCGAGCCGAATACCTGGTCATGGAGTTCGTCGACGGCCCGACCCTCGCCGAGCGGATCGCCCAGGGGCCGCTGCCCTCGGACGAGGTGGCGGCGCTCGCGGCCGATCTGGCGGAGGCCCTCCATGTCGTGCACGGCGCGGGGATCGTCCACCGCGACATCAAGCCCTCCAATGTGCTGCTCACCGGGCGCTCCCTCGCCGGGAGCCGGTCGGGCGCCAAGCTCGCCGACTTCGGGATCTCGGTGCTCGTGGACGCGGCCCGGCTGACGTCGCCCGGAACCGTGATCGGTACCGCGGCATACCTGGCGCCGGAGCAGTTGAACGGCGCGGCGCCGGCGCCTGCCGCCGACATCTATGCGCTGGGCCTGGTCCTGCGCGAAGCGCTCACGGGAGAGCGCGCCTTCGCGGAGGCCGAGGGGATCGGTGCCACCCTGGCCCGCTTGATCGATCCCCCCGCGATCCCGGAATCCGTGGGTCCGGCGTGGTCCGCGCTGCTGCAGCGGATGACCGCGACGGATCCGGAGGACCGGCCGAGCGCCGCCGGCGTCTTCGCGGCGGTCTCCGCGCTCGCGCACGACCCGTCGATTCCGCCGCGACCGCCGGTGCCGGCCCCGATCGCCGCCGCAGCGTTCGCGGAGCAGGAGCCGGCCGGTCCGTCTGCTTCGACACGAACCCTCGTGCTGCCCACTCCTTCGTCTCCCGAGGGGATGCTCCGCGCCCGGACTCCTCGAGTGCAGCGGGCCCGGCGACGCCGCGGATTCTTGACCGGAGCCGTGGCGGTCGCGGGCGCCCTCACCGTCGCCGGAACGCTCTGGGCGGCGGGAGCGCTCAACCCGACTCCCGCGGTGACCCCTGTGGACACCGAGCCGACCCCGCGCTCGTCGTCCACGCCGACGGTCGTCGTGCCCGTGACCGTGCCGGAAGAGGCGGATGAGCCGGTGACCCCGGTCGAGGCCCCGGCCCCGGCCCCGGCACCGGAACCGGTGCCCCGCGGGCAGGACGGCGAGAAGGTCGACAAGGCGCAGGAAGCCGCGGAGAAGGCCGCGCAGAAGGCGGCTGACGAGCAGCGGAAGGCGGAGGAGCGCGCCGAGAAGGAAGCGGAGAAGGCCCAGGAGCGCGCCGAGAAGGCGAAAGAGGAGGACCCCGACCTCGAGGACTGAGTCCCCGGGGCCGCGCCCTCGCGTTCGGCAGCCGGTGTCAGGCGGTGAGATCCGCCAGCTGCCGGGAGGCGGTGCTCGACTCGGTCGGCTCCGGCACCAGATACAGACCGTTCGGCGTGTTCGCGGTGTACGCCAGCGCGTCCACCCACCGCCGGTTGATCGCCGGAGGCCTGCTGCCGAAGAACTTGAACACGATGTTCGAGTGCGCGTGCACCCAGACCGTCGTCCGGCCGCCGCCGACGGAGGCGTCTTCCTTCCACGAGAACGGCATCGGTTCGCCTCGCCGGAGCTACGTCGTCATGACGAGCTGGACATGTGTGAGAGCGCGGTCCTCGATCTCGATCTTCGGACCACCCTCATAGATGAACTTGCCCATTCGATGGATCCTTCGTTCCATCTCCACAGGAACCCGTTGCCAAGAGGCGCAACCATACTGATCGCTGGTGGGGATGTCTCCACGCTCTCACCGATCCGGGCTCTGCACCACCCCACCTTCGTCCAGTCGGCCGAGGCGGAGGTCGCCGCTCTCAGATGCGGCGGGGGCCGGGGCCGCTCTCGCCGAGGGCATCCTCGGGGTTCAGCAGGCGGCAGGCCTTGAGGGACAGGCAGCCACAGCCGATGCAGCCCGCGAGCTCGCGCTGCAGATGCTCGAGCTGGGTGCGCCGCTCTTCGAGCTCGGCGCGCCAGCGCTTGGCCACGCGGCGCCAATCGCCATGCGAAGGCGGCGCGTCCACGGGCAGGGTCTGGAAGAGCTCCTGCACCTCGCTGAGCGGGATGCCGATGCGCTTGGCCACGACGATGATCGAGATCCGTCGCAGCATGTGGCGGCGATAGCGTCGCTGATTGCCGGGCGTGCGCGTCGACGCGATGAGGCCGAGCTGCTCGTAGAAGTGCAGCGCGGAGGGCGCGACGCCCGTGCGTCGGGTGACCTCCCCGATCGGGAGGAGATCGTCCGGTTCCATCAGCCGCCTTCCGTGGACCTCAACAATAGTTGAGGAACGGGCGGAACGGTCAGCGCGAGGTCGGCGGAAGCTTGTCGACGCCGTGGCGGTTCGGCTTGTCCGGCTCGGCCGCGGTCTCCGGCGTCACGTCCGGCCGATCGGTGGGTGTGCCGGACGTCGGATAGTGCGGCTCGTCGATCTCGACCGCCTTGTCCCGTTCGTCCGCCGGCGGGAGGTGGTCCAGGGGCTGTTTGATGTCATCGGGGTGGTGGCTCATGACCCCAGGGTCCGCGCTCTCCGGGGTGGTGCCCAGGGGGTTGTCATCCGGCGTGGGCTGTGGTCCGTGGTGGGCGCTACGGTGAACGG
Source organism: Microbacterium sp. CH1 (assembly GCF_001595495.1). Taxonomy (NCBI): domain Bacteria; kingdom Bacillati; phylum Actinomycetota; class Actinomycetes; order Micrococcales; family Microbacteriaceae; genus Microbacterium; species Microbacterium sp. CH1. The sequence goes on from NZ_LOSO01000018.1 coordinate 471,661, forward strand.
ACACGACCACGGAGGGTTCCCCATGGCAGCTGTCGTCGCCGGACTCGATCACGTCCAGCTTCCCGTTTCCGATCTCGCGGCGTCCATCGCGTGGTAAGAGCGCCTGCTCGGCTTCCGGGTGCTCACCGACTACGGCACGAGCGCCATGCTGCGCGCCGGGGCGGTCCCGACCTCATGCTCTGGGAGGCGCCGGGGCACGCGCCGATGAAGCTGACGGTGTCGGGGGAGGAGCGACCGCTCTTCTTCCTGCGGACGACCGAGATCCACGCCCTCGCGGAACGGTGCGCGGCCGAGGGCGTCGACGTCGTGAGTTTCGATGACGGCGGCTTCGCCCTGTTCTTGAAGTTCTTCGACCCGGACAGGAACTTCCTCGGGCTCATCCAGCACGCGTCCTGACGAGGCGGCGGTCCGGTCGGCGGGCTCGGCATCCCTGTCGGCGTCCGTCGCGTTGGGCTATCGTCGGGGCACGGCTCGGCGGGGGCGGGGCTGCGAGGAGGAGCGTATGGAGCACGTCGACACGATCGTGGTCGGGGCCGGAGTCGCGGGGCTGACGGCCGCGCGGCTGCTGCGGGACGCGGGGCGGACGGTGGTGGTGCTCGAAGCTCGGGACCGGATCGGCGGACGGGTGCACACGGACCGCTCGGACGGCGCCCTCGATCTGGGCGCCTCCTGGATCCACGGCATCGACGGCAGCCCCGTGGCCGCCGCCGCAGAGGCGTTCGGCATGCGGACCGTGGAGTTCACCGTCGGCGGTTTCCAGGTGGACAGTCGGCCGATCGCCTATCACGGGCCCGACGGGCGCCCTCTCTCCGCAGAGGAAGCGCGCGCCTTCGCAGCGGATGTCCACGCGGTGGACGCGGCGCTGCCGGACGTCATCTCCGCCTCCGCTCCTGACGCGTCCTACCGAGACGTCACGGAGGAAGCCCTCGCGCGCCAGGGGTGGGACGACGACCGTACGCAGCGGGTGCGGGAGTACCTGGAGCATCGCGCCGAGGAGCAGTACGGGGCGTGGATCGAGGATCTCGCCGCGCACGGCCTCGATGACGACGCGATCGACGGTGACGAGGTCGTCTTCCCCGATGGGTACGGCGTGCTCGCGGAGCGGCTCGCCGAGGGTCTCGACATCCGGCTGGCGCACGTCGTCACCCGTATCGACTGGAGCGAGGACGGCGTCTGGGCCCGGACCTCGGCCGGCGACTTCTCCGGCGAGACGGTCGTGGTGACCGTCCCTGTTGGCGTGCTGCAGGCCGGAACCATGGAGATCGTCCCGCCCCTGCCGGCCGTCAACGCCGACGCCCTGGGGCGGCTGCGCATGAACGCCTTCGAGAAGCTCTTCCTGCGGTTTCCGACGCGGTTCTGGGAGGACGGGGTGTACGCCCTCCGGCAGCAGGGCCCCGAGTCGCGGTGGTGGCACTCCTGGTACGACCTCACCGCGCTGCACGACGAGCCGCTCCTGCTCACCTTCGCCGCCGGGCCCGCGGCGCTCGCGACGCGCGACTGGACGGACGAGCAGGTGCAGGAATCGATCATGACGCAGCTTCGCCGGTTGTACGGCGGAGAGGTCCCCGAGCCGATCGGGCTCCACCGCACGGCCTGGCAGGATGATCCGTTCGCCCACGGCTCGTACGCCTACATGACCGTGGGGTCGACCACCGCGGATCACGACGACCTCGCCACCCCTGTCGGCGGCGTGCTCCACCTCGCGGGCGAAGCGACCTGGACCGACGATCCTGCGACCGTGCCCGCGGCCCTGTTCTCCGGGCACCGCGCCGCAGAACGCATCCTCGGACACGCGGTGCCGATCGAGCGGCTCTGGGTGGCGGAGTGACGTCGCGGCGGCGGCAGTGTGGTCGTCGCCGGACGCCCGGTCAACCCCCTGCGCCCGGCGCGACCGGCGCGCGTACGGTCGTCTGACCGAACAGAGGAGGAGAGCAATGAGCGACCCCCAGAACACGCAGGGCACGCCCGGCGCCGAGGAGGAAGCCGACACGGCCTCCGGCGGCGCTCCCGACGACAGCGGCGAGAGCACCGACGACGTGCTCGAGCGCGAGACGACGGACGACGAGGGCAAGCCCCTCGAGAACCCGTCCGGCGGCTGACCGCCGTACCGCCCGAGGGTCAGCCGCGCCCCAGGTGGCGCGGCTACTCTCGGGTCATGCGCCGCATCGCCCTTATCCCTCTGCTGCTCACCGCCGGTCTCCTCGCCGGGTGTGCCCAGGTCACCCAGGCCGCGGGAGACGCGTTCGGCGTCCCGGTCGCGGAGACCTGTGCCACGATCGACGATGCCTACGCGCAGTACCAGGACCTGCTCGCCCAGGGTGACGTGTCCGCGGAGCAACTCGATGCCGCCCGCGACGACCTCGTCGCCACCCTCGACGGCGTCGCGGATGGAATGGACGGGCAGCTCGGCGACCTCATCCGCTCCGGCGCCGATCAGCTCGGCGGCATGACCGACCTTCAGGCCCCGGAGACCGTCGAGGCGATCGAGCGCCTCCACGACGGACTCTCCTCCTTCTGCGGCTGAGCCGATTCCCGCGGTCGCGTCGCCACGTACCACTGCCGGAGCAGCAGCACGATGAGCAGCACGTCGACGGCGTCGCCGGCGTAGAACATCAGCTCCGCCCCGATCCGCGCGTCCCCGACGTCGACGCCGGCGGGCGGGTGGGCCCACAGCCACTTGGCGAGGATCGAGTGCGCGGCGATGAAGACGATGAGGACGGCCGCCCGTACGGTGACGGAGGCTCGATGCGGATCGGGATCGAGGCCGAGGATGCTCGCGGTGAACAGATACCCCGTCAGCAGGACGTGCAGGTGCACCGCAGCATGCAGCCACGGTGAGGCGTGCATGAGGGGGAACAGCGGCGTGGCGTAAAGGAGCCACAACCCGCCGATGTTGAGGGCGCCGGCGACCACCGGATGCGTGAGCACCCGGATCGGGGCGCTGCGCAGCACCCGGGAGAGCGCGCGGGCCTCGGCGACGGGAAGGGCGCGGAGGGCCAGGGAGACCGGACGCCCGAGCACGAGGAGGAGGGGGGCCAGCATGCCCACGAGAACGTGGCCGGCCATGTGCACCGGGAAGCTGCTGTGGGCCAGGGCGGCGAACGGTCCGACGGTGCCGACCGCGGCGCACAGCAGACCGCTCATCCAGGCGGCCGTCCGCGGTCGAGGCCAGGGGCTGCGGTCGCGGGTCCGCCGCAGCGCGACCAGGTACAGCACGGCGGCGCCGAGGAGGAGGGCGAGAGCGAGGAACGGGAGGACGTCGACGCCCCCGCCCGTCGCGTCCGCACCGAGGCCCGGAAGCCGCGGTGCATCGTCGTGGCCGTCGTGCCCGTCGTGCACGGCTGTCACCCTCTCGGGGCGGGTCGGGTCCGCCACACCGTGAGGACTCCGGCAGCCAGCAGCACGACGGCCGAGACGATCCAGACGGTGTCGTAGAGAACGAGATCGACGCCATAGCGGATCTGGTGGATCCGGAGGAGCTTGTGATCGACGACGCCGTCGAAGAGCTGGAAGAACCCGACCCCGGCGATCACCGCGCCTGTCCAGCGCGTCCAGCGCACGGGGCCACGGCGGCGGACATCGGCGAGGAGGAAGGCGCCGAGGATCGTGAGGAACCAGCCGAACGCATGGAAGAAGCCGTCGGAGACAAGGGCGACGTCGGAGGTCGACAGATCGTAGAAGTGGTGCCAGTGCAGCACGAGGTGGAAGACGAAGAGGTCGATCATTGAGGCGGCGACCCCGCACCCGAACAGGAAGCCGGACAGCAGCAGGCGCCGGTCGAGGCGGGAGGGGGCAGCGGTGGTCATGGGGTCAGGGTCGTCCGGTCCGTCCGCTGCGGCGACGTCCTTGACCGCATCCCGCGGGTGCGGTACGAGTCGATAGTTGCGAAACAGCAACTATCGGCGTATGGTTGATCTCGATCAACTTTCTATGCAGGAGCATTCCCCCGTGACACACACCTCATCCTCTTCCGAGACCGCGCGCTCGGCCCGCGAGGTCTTCACCGCGATCTCCGGCCTTATCGTCGGCATGTTCGTCGCCGTGCTCTCCGGCACGGTCGTCTCGACCTCGATGCCCGTCATCATCGCCGACCTCGGCGGCACCCAGTCGCAGTACACCTGGGTCATCACCGCGAGCCTTCTCGCCACCGCCGTCTCGACCCCGATCTGGGGCAAGCTCGCCGATCTCGTCGACCGCAAGGTCCTCATCCAGATCTCGCTCATCCTCTTCACGGTCGGCACCGTCATCGCCGGCTTCTCGACCGACACGAACATGCTCATCGCGGTCCGCGTCGTGCAGGGCATCGGCGTCGGCGGCCTCATGTCGCTCGTCATGATCGCCGTGGCCCTCATCATCTCCCCGCGCGAGCGTGGCAAGTACATGGGTGTCGTCGGCGGCATCATGGCCCTCGGCACGATCGGCGGCCCGCTGCTCGGCGGCGTCATCACCGACGCCTGGGGCTGGCGCGCCAACTTCTTCGTCGGCGTCCCGTTCGCGATCGTCGCGCTCGTCCTGCTGCAGTTCACCCTGCACCTGCCCAAGCCGCTGCGGGGCACCAAGGTGTCCATCGATTACTTCGGCATCGTCCTGCTCGCCGTCGGCGTCTCGACCCTGCTGATCTGGGTCTCCATGGGCGGCAACCAGTTCGACTGGGACTCGGGGACCAGCATCGCCCTCGCCGTCACCGCGGGCGTCGCCATCGCCGCCTTCGTCGCCGTGGAGTTCTTCGTCAAGGAACCCATCGTCCCGATGTCGCTGTTCCGCAACCGCACCTTCACGCTGTCGGTCATCGCCTCGATCGCGATCGGCGTCTCGATGTTCGCGACCTCGGTCTTCCTCGCGCAGTACTTCCAGCTGGCCCGTGGCGCCACGCCGACCGAGTCGGGCCTGATGACCATCCCCATGATCATCGGTCAGATGGGCGCGTCGATCATCATCGGACAGCTCGTCAGCCGCTTCGGCAAGTGGAAGGGCTGGATGGTCACCGGCTCGATCCTCGCCACCATCGGTGTGAGCCTGATGGCCACCCTGCGCTACGACACCCCGTTCACCCTGGTGGCCGTGTACATGTTCGTCCTCGGCGCCGGCCTCGGCATGGTCATGCAGAACCTCACTCTGATCGTGCAGAACGACACCGCACCGCAGCAGCTGGGTGCCGCCTCGTCGAACGTCAACTTCTTCCGCACGATCGCCGGCACCATCGGCGTGACCGTCATGGGATCGCTGCTGTCGACCAGCGTGGCCGACTTCATGAAGGACGGCCTGAAGGGCTTCGTCCCGACCACGCCCGACGAGATCAGCGCCCTGGAGCGCCTGGGCTCCGGAGACGTGCCGAAGGTGGGCGAGCTGCCCGACACGATCCGCACGATCGTCGAGAGCGCCTACGGGCACGGCATCGCGGACGCGTTCATCCTCGCCATCCCGCTGGCCGTGATCGCGATCATCGCGATCGCGTTCATCAAGAACAAGCCGCTGTCCACCAAGAACGCCGCGGAGCAGCTGCGCGAGCAGGCCGAGGAGTCCGTCATCGAGGTCTCCGAGGCCGAGGTCGGGGCCCACCTCTCGACGGGGACGATCCGCACCGGGCAGGCCGGACCGGCGACCACCACGGGGTCGGTGAGCGTGCTCGAGCGCGACGATCGGAAGCAGGAGCGCTGACATGATCGCGTCCGAGGCGGTCGGCACCCCCGACGTCGACACCGCCCTCAGCGACCTCCAGGCGCATCTCAACCTCATCTTCGCGCGGACCCGGTCGCTGTGGAAGGAATCGGCGTCCCGGGTCCACCCGGAGCTGCAGGTGGCGGGGTACAAGCTGCTCACGTTCATCGACCGGGCGGGCTCGGCCAGCGCGCACGAGCTCGCCGAGCGCTTCGAGATGGACAAGTCCGTCGTCAGTCGCCAGGTGCGGATGCTGGAGGACCTCGGGCTGATCGCCTCCGTGCCGGACGAGCGTGACGGCCGGCTCCGGGTGCTCACCGCGACGCCCGCCGCGTGCACCGCACTCACCGAGGTCCGGCGAGAGTACGGCACCCGGCTCCGCGCCGTGATCGACGAGCTCACGCCCGCCGAGATCGACGCCGCGTCCAAGGTGTTCCGGCTCCTCGCCGAGGTCTGAACCGGGCCCCGCGACCGCCTGCGGTCGCGGGGCTTCGCCGTACACTGGCGATATGAGCGCCTCGTCCGACGATCCCGCTGACGACGCTCCCCTCGACGATCTCGACCAGGCGGTCGCCCGCGTCGAGCACGAGCTCGGCCGTCTGTTCGCCCGCATCCGCGTCGGGTGGCGCGAGGCTGCCGCCACCGTGCATCCGGACCTCCAGCCGCTCGGGTACCAGGTGCTGACCTCGATCCTCGCCGGACGGGCGACCTCGGCGGGGGCTCTCATCGAGCGCCTGCAGACGGACAAATCCGCCGTGAGCCGGCAGGTGCGTCAGCTCGAGCAGCTCGGGCTCGTCGAGAGCATCCCCGATCCCGAGGACCGCCGCGCCCGGGTGCTGGTGGCGACCCCGTTGGCCGAGGAGCGCGTCGCTCTCGCCCGCTCCCGGTATGAGGGGCGCATCGGCGAGCGCCTGCGCGGCTGGACGGCCGCCGACCTCGACCACTTCGCGAACCTCCTCGCCGATCTGGGCGGTTGATACACCGGGACACCTGGTCGATTCACGGGAATACAGCGGCCGGCCGTGTCCTTGGTCCCTCTGTGACTCTCTACGACTCCGCCGACTTCGGCTCGCTGCACCTGTCCAACCGCGTCGTCATGGCGCCGCTCACCCGCACGCGTGCGGACGCCGACGGCGTGCCGACCGCGATCATCGAGGAGTACTACCGTCAGCGCGCGGGGCAGGGGCTCATCATCTCCGAGGGCGTGTGGCCCGTCCTCGAGGGCAAGTCGTACCCCGGGCAGCCGGGGATCGTGACCCCCGCCCAGATCGACGGATGGCGACGCGTGGCCGACGCCGTGCACGCCGAGGGCGGCACCATCGTCATGCAGCTCATGCACGGCGGTCGGGTGGGCCACCCGGAGATCTCCGGTGAGCCCCGCGTCGTCGCCCCGAGCGCCTTGGCGGCACCCGGCCAGACGCGGACGCCCCAGGGCAAGGCCGACCTGCCGGTCGCGCACGCCCTCACCCTCGACGAGATCCCGGTGGTCGTCGAGCAGTTCGTCCAGGCCGCGCGGAACGCGATCGCGGCCGGCTTCGACGGCGTCGAGGTGCACGGCGCCAACGGCTACCTCGTCCACGAGTTCCTGTCTCCCGTGTCCAACGTCCGCGACGACCAGTACGGCGGCGCGCCGGAGAACCGCGCGCGCTTCGCGATCGAGGTGACCACGGCGGTCGCCGCCGCCGTGGGTGCCGATCGGACCGGCATCCGGCTCTCTCCGGCCCACGGCATCCAGGGCGTCATCGAGGACGACGTGGCCGACGTCCTCGCGACCTACACCGCGCTCGCCGCAGGGCTCGCTCCTCTGGGGCTGGCCTTCGTCGATGTGCTGCACCCCGAGCCCGCCGGAGAGCTCGTCCAGGCCATCCGCCGGGCCGCGGGCGCGCCGCTTATCGTCAACACCGGCTTCGGCGTCGAGACCACCCGTGCCGCGGCAGAGGAGCTGGTGTCCGAGGACTGGGCGGACGCGGTCGCGGCCGGGCGTCCCGTCATCGCCAACCCCGACCTGGTGGAGCGCTGGCGGACCGGGGCCGAGTTGAACGAACCCCGCGCCGAGCTGTTCTACGGTTCGACCGCCGAGGGGTACATCGACTACCCGTCCCTGGAGGTCGCGCGCGCCGGCGAGTGATGCGGAGCGCCCGCTGTCACACGACGATGTCGTCGGCCGTGTGCAGCGGGCGCCATGCGGTCTCGCGGATCCCGCGTCGGGGGAGGACGTCGGCGTCGGGCAGCGGGCCGAGGTCGACTCCGGTGAGGGTGGCGACCTCGGCGACGGGCACCTGGAAGGTGCGGAAGGCTCCGAGCGACGCGACGGCGAGGGCGCCCTCCCGGGTGTCGACGAGCTCGGTCTGGTCGAGGAGGAACGCGGCGGCGGCGAGTCGGCCCTCGGAGCTCCAGGCCGCGATCTTCCAGAACCGGAGGGGGATGCGGATGCCGCGGTACGGCGGGTCGGTGTCGGCGAGCACCGGGGCGGTGAAGACGGACAGGCGCTGTGCGGTCGTCTCGGCATACGCGAGCACGTGGTCCTCCAGCCCGAGCCAGAGGTCTTTCGACTGGTTAAAGACGGCCGCCTGCGGCGCCGCGTTGGGGTAGGTGAAGGTGGCTTCCATGGCCGCGCGGGCGTCGGCGCGCTCGCCCCAGCCCGGATCGCGGCGGCGCACCAGATGCCCGCGGTCGAGATCGTTCCCCGCATAGACCGCCGGACCCGCCTGCTCCTCCGCCGGCACCCGCGGGTCAAGACGCCACTCGCCCGTCCGGGGGAGATCCCGCAGGCGGGCGCCGTCGATGGTGACGGCCGTCACCGCGGCGAGCCGCCGCTCCGGGTCCAGCAGCACCGTGAACCGCGGCGCCGGCAGGGTGCGCACCGCCATCGGGGGCACGGGGAGCGGGAGCGGGATGCCGAGGAACCCGGGGTCGTAGCCGTCCGTCATGACCCCATCGTGCCCTGCCCCGCCGACACCGCCGCGCTTTCCCGGCTGTCGCGTGCCGACTACGTTCGAGGATCAGGGCGAGATGGAGTTCGCGGGGAGGGCGTCGATGCAGGTCTTCGAAGGGTTCTATGCGACCGTCCGTGTCGAAGACGTCCTCGGCGGGCGCCGAGTGGTGAAGGCCTTCCATCGCCCGGGGACCGCAGCGCGGGAGGCGGTGGCCCTCGCCGCGCTCGGCCGGATGACGCCGCCATGGATCGCTGTGCCGAAGCTGATCGCGCTGCAGCGTGAGGGCGACCGCGAGGTCATGGTGCAGACCTATGTGCCGGGAGTGCCCCTCGCCGAGGCCACGCCGGAACCGTCGTCCGCGGCGGCGCACGCTCTCGCCGAGCAGGTCGTGGACGTCGTGACCCACTGGCATGCGCAGGAGGGGGCCGCGTTCGAGGACCTTCGCGGCGGCACCCATGCCGACTTCCTCGCCAGCTACTCCGCGGATGTCCGTGACCTCGGTTCCTGGCTCGAGGAGGCGGATCACATCGACCCAGGACTCCGGGAGCGTATCCGTGGGACGGCACGCGCGGTGCCCGACCTCCTCCGCCCGCTCGCCGATGACCCTCCCGTCTTCATCCACGACGACTGCCACGCCGGCAACTTCCTCGTCGATCCGGAGGCGTTCGTGTTGACGGGAGTGATCGATCCCGGTGCTGCGCGGTACTCGCACCGCGAGCTGGACCTGTTCCACCTCGCCGACGCGGCCGAGGGGCTCAGGCTCTGGGAGCGCGCGGTGGCCCGTCGTCCACTCGCCCGCGGGGCCTCAGCGCGGCGTGGCCTCTTCCGGATCTGGGACGACGTCAAGCATGCGCGCGCGACCGGCTGGTGGGACGACGAATGGTTCCTTCGGCGCGTCGGCGCGTTCGAGCGGCTCTGATCGCAAGCGCTGAGGGTTCCGGCGACTGCTCACGGCGATGATCTCTCCGCTTGTCCGGAATACCATACCCCCCTAGGGTATTAACACGAAAGGCGCCGTTCGGCGCCTCCTCCCGACGGAAATGGAGCACGACGTGTCATCGTCAACGAGAAGTCCCGCGCGCTGGTGGGGGCTGACCCTCATCGCCCTGGCGCAGTTCATGGTCATCATGGACGCATCCATCATCGGCGTGGCGCTGCCGCGGATGCAGGAGGATCTCGGGTTCACCCCGAATACCCTCTCCTGGGTCTTCAACGCCTATGTGATCGCCCTCGGTGGCCTGCTGCTCCTGGGCGGGCGCTTGTCCGACCTGTTCGGGCCGCGACGTATGTTCGCGACCGGGTGGGTCATCCTCGCAGCCGGGTCCCTGGTGGCCGGGTTCGCCGGCGACGTCGTCACCGAACTCGTCGGCCGTGTGCTGCAGGGCGCCGGTTCCGCCCTCATCGCGCCTGCCGCGCTCACGCTGCTGATGATGCTGTTCGGGCAGAACCCGCGCGAGCTCACGAAGGCGATGGCGTTCTACGGGGCGGCGGCCCCGGCGGGTGGCACCGCGGGCGTGTTCCTCGGCGGCGTCATCACCGAGTTCGCCTCCTGGCCGTGGGTGTTCTTCATCAACGTCCCCATCGCGGTGCTGGTCCTCGCCCTGATGTGGCGTGCGCTTCCCGGTGGCACGCTCGGCGCGAAGGGCTCCGTCGACGTCCTCGGGGCCCTCACCGTGACCCTCGGGCTCGCCGCGCTGGTCTACGGCATCGTGCGCGCCGAGGTCGTCGGGTGGGCGGCCGCTGAGACCTGGATCGCCATCGGCGCCGGTGTCGTCCTGCTCGTACTCTTCCTGATCATCCAGCGTGTGAAGCGGGAACCCCTCATGCGCCTGTCGATCTTCCGGTCGCCGAATCTCGGTGCGGCGAACCTCGCGCAGGTGCTGCTCGGCGCCGCATGGATCCCGATGTGGTTCTTCCTCAACCTCTACCTGCAGCAGGTGCTCGGATTCAGCGCCTTCCCCGCCGGGGCGGCCCTGTTGCCGATGACCGCTCTCATCATGCTCGGGATGATCGTGCTGGCTCCGCGGGTGATCGCCGCGTTCGGGCCGAAGATGCCCATCGTCCTGGGTCTGGTCGTACTCGCCGCCGGCCTCGGCTGGATGGCCTTCATCCGCCCGGACGGGAACTACTGGGTCGATGCCTTCGGGCCGTCGCTGGTCGTCGCCTTCGGGCAGGCGCTCGCGTTCATCCCGTCCCTGCAGGTGGCCATCTCGGCTGCACCGCCGGAGGAGGGCGGCCTCGCCTCGGGCATCGTCAACACGAGCTATCAGGTCGGTTCGGCGATCGGCCTCGCAGCGGTGTCGGCGGTCGCCGCAGGTTTCGGTGCGAGCCACCTGGGCGACGCCGCGGCCCTCACCTCCGGATACTCCGCGGCGTTCGTCGCGGCCGGGGGGATCGCCCTGGTCGGAGCCCTGCTCGTCGCGGTGCTCTTCCGCACCCGCCGACCCGACCGGACGGTGGAGACGATCTCCACCCGCACGCTGTGAACACCGCGGAACCGGAACTGCCGCGCCGAACGAAGGAGACCACCATGTCCATTCCGAGAGTCCTGATCGCCTACGACGGATCCCCGAACTCCCGCACGGCCGTGGAGGCCGCTGCGACCCTCTTCCCGGGTGCGGAGGCCGTGATCTTCTTCGCCCGGCAGCCGATGGAGGGCTTCGCGGCGCACCTTCAGGGGCACCCGGTGCTCGAGAGATTGGAGGGCGTGGATGCGGCGCTCCTCGACGCGTCTGAGCAGGTCGCGGCTGCAGGAGCGGAACTCGCCCGCGCGCTCGGCCTCCGCGCCGAACCGCTGGTGTCGTCCAGCGTCGTCTCCGCGTCGGAGGCGATCATCGCCGCCGCGGAGGAACGCGACAGCACGCTCATCGTCCTCGGCTCGCGGGGACGACGGGGACTCGCCGCGACGGTTCTCGGCAGCACCTCCGCGAACGTCCTCCACCACGCCACGAGGCCCACGCTGGTCATCCCCTCCGACGCCGTCGCCGCGGCTCGTTCCGCCACTCCGAGGGACTGACTCCCGGTGCCCTTCGTCTCGGCGGACTTCTCCGTGAAGCCGCCGGACGGAGGGCACTCAGGCGGACCCGTTGTCCTCCGCGCGCCGTGCCGCGGCCTCCCGCACGCGGCGGCGGATGCGCAGCGCGATGAACACCAGGAGCAGCAGGATGAGCAGGCCGACGACCACGTCGGAGATCACGCCGCTCCACTGCTCGAGGATCGGCCGGATGGCGGGGCCGAACGCGAACCCGAGGCCGATCCAGATGCCGTTCCAGACGGCCGACCCGGCCAGGGTGTACAGCGTGAACTTCCACAGCGCCATGCGTTCGATGCCGGCGGGGATCGAGATGAAGGAGCGCACGAGAGGAACGCAGCGGCCGAACAGCACCGCGCCGCCGCCCCAGCGGGCGAAGAACGCCTCCGCCTTGTCGAAGTCGTCGTGGTCGAGGAGGGGGATGCGTCCGACGATGCGTCGGGTGCGGTCCCGGCCGACCGCCGCGCCGAGCCCGTACCAGATCCACGCGCCGACGAGCCCTCCGAGGGTGGCCGCGGCCCAGGCGCCCCAGGCGTTCATCCGGCCGTCGTAGGCGAGGAAACCCGCCGCGGGCAGGATCGCCTCGGACGGGATCGGGGGGACGAACGTCTCGATGAGCACCGCGAGGCCGACACCGACCTCGCCGAGGGTCTCGATGAGGCTGAGCACCCAGCCGATGAATCCGTCGTAGCCGGGGGTGGAAGCGGCGAGGGGCAGGGTGCCGGGGGTCATCGTGTCCTCTGTCGGGGGATCGCGGTGATCGTGGAGAGCGGGTCCGTCGGAGCAGACATCGCCTCTGCACGGTATCGCGCTTCCCTGGACTCCGCCTGCGTGCGCAGGGAGCGGGAGGAGTCGGCGTTGTCAAGGCGCTCGCCGCCGTCCGACGGTACGGAGATCATGGAACCCCATCGACCGAGGAGGCAGTATGACCGATCCGCGCCAGGACGAGACGACCGGGTTCCAGGGGGAGCCCCCGACCGCCAACAACGGAGAAGGCGACGCCCCGGAGGTCGACGTGACCGATCTGGAGCCGGAGGAGATCGAGGACGGCGTGGAGGTCGACGACCGTCCCTGATCGGTGGGGGAGGTTTTGACATAGGTCAAAATCTCCCCTACCGTCGAGTCATGGGCACGGCGGAGAGCAGAGACGGCGAGACCGATGCGATCAGCGGTGTCACCGCCGCCGAGATCTCCGAGAGCGTGCGTGACCTCGTCGAACGGGGGACCCTCGTCGCCGGCGACCGCCTCCCTCCTGTCCGCACGCTCGCACAGCGCCTCGGCGTCAATCGCAACACCGTGCTCGCGGCCTATCGATCCCTCGTGACGGCGCGCATCGCGACCACCGGCGGGCGCACCGGCACGACGGTGCTCGGACCGGCTGCCACGCCGGATGAGGGCTTCACGCCCGGAACGGCCCTGCGCGACATCGCCAGTGGGAACCCCCAGGCGACCTTCCTTCCCGATCTCGCCTCGGCGCTCGCGACGGTGCATCCCCGGTCCGTCCTCTACGGCGAGTCGGTGATCGACGCCGAACTCGCCGAATGGGCGACGCGCTGGATCGCAGAGGACCAGCCGCGCCCCTTCCGGCTTTCGGTCACCGCGGGCGCCGTCGACGCCGTGGAGCGGCTGCTCGCCCAGACGCTCGTGCACGGCGACCGGGTGGGCCTCGAAGACCCCTGCTTCCTCTCCAGCATCCAGACCGCGCGGCTGGCCGGGTACGCGCCCGTCGCCATCCCGGTCGACGACGAGGGGCTGACCGTGGAGGGAGTGCGCGAGGCTCTGGAGGCCGGCGTGCGCGCGATCGTCTGCACGCCCCGTGCACACAACCCCACCGGGGTCAGCACCAGCGCCGCCCGCGCTGCGGAGCTGCAGGAGGTGCTCGCGCCCCATCCGCATGTCCTCCTGATCGAGGATGATCACTTCTCCCTGCTCGCCCCCACGCCCTACGCGAGCATCATCGGCCCGGCGCACGAACGCTGGGCCCTCGTGCGGTCGGTGTCGAAGTTCCTCGGGCCGGACATGCGCCTGGCGGTGACGGCCTCGGACCCGGTCACGGCGGAGCGGCTCGCCCTCCGGCTCAGCCCCGGGACGATGTGGGTGAGCCATGTCATGCAGCAGCTCGCCGCGGCCATGCTCCGTGACGAGGAGGTCCATCGGCTGATCGCGACGGCGGGCGCCCGCTACGCCGCTCGCAACCGGTCCTTCGTGGCGCTCCTCGCCGCCCGCGGAGTGGAGGCCTCCGGGGAGAGCGGCCTGAACGTGTGGGTCGACGTCCGCGAGGAGGCCGCCGTGGTCGCGGATCGACTGGCGCGCCGCGGTTGGCTCGTCCGTCCGGGCTCCGAGTTCACTCTGGAGGACGAATCCGCCGGGGGGCGCCAGGTGCGGGTGACCGTGCACGAGCTCGACGATGCGGAGCTGCGTCGCCTGGCCGACGATGTCGCCGCAGCTGCCGGCCCGGTCTCGACCGAGGAGGGCGCGTGACGCAGGGCGAAACAGCGGGTGTCTTCCGGGTCGGGCGGTCGTCGCGACTGGACGGCGTGCTCTACGACCTGCGCGGTCCGGTGGCGGAGCGGGCGGCAGAGCTGGAAGCCCGCGGCGAGCAGATCCTCCGCCTGAACATCGGCAATCCCGCCCCGTTCGGCTTCGAGGCGCCGCCGGTCATCGTGGAGGCGCTGCGAGCGGCGCTTCCCCGTGCCCACGGCTACTCCGAGTCCCCCGGTCTGCCGGAGACGCGCGAGGCGATTTGCGCGCACTATGCGCGCCGTCCCGGATTCCCGGCCCTGGGGATCGACGCGGTGACCGTCGGCAACGGGGTGTCCGAGCTCGTGGGCCTCACCCTGCAGGCGCTCCTGGAACCGGGGGACGAGGTGCTCATCCCGAGCCCCGACTATCCGCTGTGGACGGCATCGACCGTCCTCGCCGGAGGAGAGCCGGTCCACTACCCCTGCGTCGAGGAGGCCGGCTGGCGTCCCGATCTCGAGGCCATGGCTGCGGCGATCGGACCGCGCACGGTGGCCATCGTCATCATCAACCCGAACAACCCGACCGGGGCGGTGTACGACCGCGCGACGCTGGAGGGCATCGCCGACCTCGCCCGTCGTCACGGACTCCTCCTGCTCTCGGACGAGATCTACGACCGCGTCGTGTACCCCGGCTTCACGCACCTCTCTACGGCGCAGGTCGCGCCCGATGTGCCATGTGTGACCTTCGCGGGACTCTCGAAGACGCACCGCGTCGCCGGATATCGGGCGGCCTGGGCGCTGACGACCGGGTTCGCGGCAGACGACGCCTTCCTCTCCGGGGTGCGGCTGCTCGCCTCGATGCGGATGTGCGCGTCCGTACCGGCGCAGCATGCGATCACGGCGGCGCTGGAGCACGACACGTCGCTCGACGCCCTCGTCGCGGAGGAGGGGCGTCTGACGGTTCAGCGCGACGCGGCGACGGCGGCGCTGCGGGAGATCCCCGGTGTCGCGGTGCAGGAGGCCGGTGGCGGACTCTACCTCTTCCCGCGGCTCGACCCGGAGGTCTACGGCATCCAGGACGACGAGCGCCTGGTGCTCGACCTCCTCGATGCGGAACGCATCCTCCTGGTGCACGGGCGGGCTTTCAACGGCACGGACTCCGACCACGTGCGCGTCGCCTTCCTGCCCGAGACCGACGTCCTCGTCGACGCCGTGCAGCGCTTCGGCAGGTTCCTGCAGGGGTACTCACCGCCCCGGGACTGACGACGCCCGAACCCGGTGGAGTGACCGAGTGGCCAGGTCGCGGTCCGCAAGACCGTGCACGCAGGTTCGATTCCTGCCTCCACCTCTGAGCCGATACCCCCGCCGCCCTCAGGCCGCGAGGCCGAGCCAGGCGCGCGGCGAATGGCCGAGCCGCTGGGCGAACGCGCGGGAGAACGCCGACGCGCTGGCGTAGCCCAGATCGGCGGCGACCGCGCTCACCGACATGCCGGCACGCAGCTGCTCCTGGGCGATCGTGAGCCGCCACTCCGTCAGGTAGTCGCCCGGCGCGCGGCCGACGACCTCCTTGAAGCGGGCGGCGAAGGCGCTGCGCGACATGGCTGCGGTGCGCGCGAGCGTGTCGAGGCTCCAGGGGTCGCCGGGCGCCTCGTGCATCGCCACGAGCGCGGGTGCCAGACGCTCGTCCGAGAGTCCGGGCAGCAGTCCCGGGGGAAGCGCCAGCTCACCGGAGTGGTCGAGCATCCAGCGGAGGAGTTGGATGAGCACGACCTCGAACATCCGGTCGGCGAGCAGGGGACGACCGCAGCGCACGTTGTCGACTTCGGCGAACAGGAGGTCGAGCGCAGGCGCGAGGGTGGCCACCTCGTCGAGCGGTAGGACGATCACGGAGGGCAGGGTGCGCACGAGTGGATGCGTCGTCCCGCCGTCGAAGTCGATCGTGGCGCAGGCGAAGTCGGACTCCTCGGTCGGGGCGTTGAGGAAGGTGTGATCGATCGGGCGGGGGAAGAACAACAGGCTCGGGCGGGTGATGGTCTCGCGCTCGATGCGTCCGTCCGGGCGCTGATGCGTCACCTCCATCTCGCCGCGACGCAGCACGTGGAGGAAGCCGTGGCCCGCGCTCGCCGCGAAGACCGTGGTGCCGCAGAGTGGTCCGGTGTGGAACAGGCGGCTGCGCACCCGGAAGCGGTCGAGCAACGGGGTGAGGCGGTCGAGCGGCGGCATTCCTCCATTCTTCTGGACGATGTGTCATGAATGCAAGATCAAATGATACGTATCGTACTCACTGCCGCGGAAGACTGAAGGGGAAGCCGAACCCGGCTCGTCTCGAACAAAGGAGCAACCCATGCCCAACGTCCCTCTCGTCGACCGTGAGACCGCCACCGGCCCCGTCAAGGACCAGCTCGAGCAGATCGGCTCCGCCTTCGGTGCCGTCCCCGCCATGTTCCGCGCGGTCGCGAACTCGCCCGCCGCGCTCACCAGCATGTGGAGCGCGTTCGGCGCCTACGGTGGGGGCACGCTTGGTGCGGCCCTGGGTGAGCAGATCGCCGTCGCCGTCGCGAACCGCAACTCGTGCGGCTACTGCCTTGCCGCGCACACCGCGCTCGGCAAGAAGGCCGGCCTGTCGACCGAGGTGCTCGCCGCCGCCCAGGACGGCGCCTCCGACGACCCCCGCACGGCGGCACTGCTGGCCTTCGCGCTCAAGCTCGTCGAGGAGCGGGGTCAGGTGAGCTCGGCCGACGTCGACGCCCTCCGCGCGCACGGCTGGAACGACGAGCAGATCGTCGAGACCATCGGCCAGGTCGCGCTGAACCTCTTCACGAACTACGTGAACATCGCGCTCGACGTGCCGATCGACTTCCCGACGGTGCCGCTGCGTCGCGCCGCCTGAGGTCGAGGGGAGCAGAGGCCGGATTCGCTGGGGGTCCGGCCTCTTCCGCTGCCCCGGCCGGCTCGCTAGGCCTCGACCGCATCCAGCCAGTCGGTGAGGACGCGGGTGGCGAGCGTCTCGAGCCGGGGGCCGAGGGCGCGTGCCTGCTCCCGGATCACCCGCGGGTCGATGTCGTGGTGATGCAGTTCATGGGCGTGGCCGATGAGCCAGCGCTCGATGACGCGGTGGTCGGCTTCCAGGTGGAACTGGAGGCCGAGAGTGCGCCCCACCGCGAAGGCCTGATGCGGGAAGCCGGGCGTGTGCGCCAGGGACTGCGCCCCGGCGGGGATCGCGAACTCGTCCCCGTGCCAGTGCAGCACCGGCTCGCCGTCGAGCGGGGCCAGGACCGACTCCCGGCCCTCGGGCGTCAGCGTGAGCGGACCGAAGCCGATCTCGACCGCGCCGGTCGGCCGGACCGCTGCGCCCAGGGACTCGGCGAGGAGCTGCGCGCCGAGGCAGACGCCGAGCGTGGCGCCGCCGCTGTCGAGTCGCGCCGCGACGGCGGCCTTCGAGGAGCGCAGGAACGGGTAGCGATCGTCGTCGTACACCCCGATCGGTCCGCCGAGGACGATGAGCAGGTCGGCTCCGGCGACGGCGTCCGCGTCGAGTTCGTCGATGCCGGCATCGAGGAGGGTGGTCTCGTAACCGCGCTCCGTCAGCAGGGGAGCGAGGATCCCGAGGTCTTCGAAGGGGACGTGGCGGACGGCGACGGCCGTGCGGGGCGTGCGGGACGCGGACATGCACTCTCCTCGGATAGATTTGACCTATGCCAAAAATAGCACAGGAGGTTCAGGGCTCCGAGGTGATCGTGCACGCCGCGGGGGTCCTGTTCGACTGCGATGGCGTGCCGGTGGATTCGGTCCCCTCGGCGGCGATCGCGTGGGACGCCTGGGCCCACTTGTACGCCCCGGGATTCGACTTCCTCCGAGACGCCCCGCACGGCATGCGACCGAGTGAGGTGGTCGCGGCGATCGTCGGGCCGGAGCGGGCTGCCGAGGCGACCGTCGATCTCCTCGCGCGAGAGCTCGCCGTCGCCCCGGCGACCACCGGGATCCCGGGGGCCGCTGCCCTGCTCGCTGCGCTGCCGTCCGAGCTCTGGGCGGTCGCGACGAGCAGCAACAGGGCGGTCGCGACCGCGCGGATGCGGGGTGCGGGCATCCCGGCACCCGCCCTGCTCGTCGCCGCCGAAGACGTGGACCGCGGCAAGCCCGCGCCCGACCCCTACCTCCGCGCCGCGCGTCTGCTCGGGCGGGACCCGCGGGACTGCGTGGTCTTCGAGGACTCGGCCCCGGGGATCCGTGCGGCGCGGGCGGCCGGCGCGGGGCTCGTGGTCGGAGTGGGCGCCAGCTCTGCGGCGGCCCACCCCGACCTGATCGTGCACGACCTCGCCCGCGTGCGCTGGAGCGGCGAAGCGCTGTGCCTGCAAGTGCTCAGCGGAGCGCGCTGAGGGCCTCGTCGATGACGTCCACCGCGACGTCGAGCTGCTCGTCCGTCGTCGTGAGCGTCGGCAGGAAGCGGATCACGTTGCCGTCGCTGCCCGCCGTGAGCAGCAGGATGCCGCGCTGGGCGGCGAACTCCGCGACCATGGAGGCGGCCCCGGCCAGCGGTCGCGTCGTGCCAGGGATGCTCAGCTCGAAGGCCTGCATGGCACCGATCCCGCGGACGTCGCCGACGACGGCGTGACGGGCGCGCAGCCCCTCGAGCCGCGCGGACAGGTGCGCGCCGATCCGCCGGGCGTCTGCGAAGAAGGTCCCGTGCTCCAGCTCGTCGAACACCGCGATGGCGGCGGCGATCGAGACCGGGTTTCCGCCGAACGTGCCGCCGAGGCCGCCCGGGTCGGGTGCGTCCATGATCTCGGCGCGGCCGGTCACCCCGGCCAGGGGCAACCCGCCCGCGATGCCCTTCGCCGTGAGCACGAGGTCCGGAACGAGGTCGAAGTGCGTGCTCGCGAACCACGTCCCGGTGCGCCCGAGGCCCGTCTGGATCTCGTCGGCGATGAACACCACGCCGTTCCGGGTGCACCACTCCTGCAGGGTCGGCAGGTAGCCCGCGGCAGGGACGACGAAGCCGCCCTCGCCCTGGATGGGCTCGGCGATGACGGCGGCGAGGTCGTGGACGCCGATGTGCTGTTCGAGATGGGCAATCGTGCGCGCCGCGGCCTCCGTCCCGTCGAGGCCGTCCCGGTAGGGATAGGAATTGGGGACACGGTGGATGTCGGGAGCGAACGGGCCGAACCCGGTCCCGTACGGCGCCGCCTTGTGGTTCATGGCGAGCGCGAGGTTGGTGCGCCCGTGGAACGCGTGGTCGAGGGCGGCGACCGCGCGCCGTCCCGTGTGCCTCCGGGCGATCTTCACCGCGTTCTCGACGGCTTCGGCGCCGGAGTTCGCGAAGGCCGTGCGGGTCTCGTGAGTGCCGGGCACCTTCTCCGCGAGCAGCTCCGCGAGGCGCACGTAGCCCTCGTACGGGGTGACGGTGAAGAGCGTGTGCGTGACCCGATCGAGCTGCTCGGCCGCGGCGGTGACGGCGGCGAGGTTGGTGTGGCCGATCGTCGTCACGCCGATGCCGCTGCCGAGGTCGAGGAAGCGGTTGCCGTCGACGTCGGTGACCCAGGGGCCGTCGGCGTGCTCGATGTAGACGGGGAGCACGCTGCCGACGCCGCGGGGGACGACCCGTTGCCGGCGCTCGTGCAGCGCCCGGCTCCGCGGCCCTGGGACCTCAGTACGCAGGCGCGGGGTCGAGAGGGCGATGTCGGAGAACAGGCCGGGTGCGGACATGAGAGGGCTCCTTCGCGAAAGGGGCGTCGGCGGGCGCGCGACGTGTCCCGAAGCTATGTTAGATTTTGGCCTATGTCAAAGTCCGAGATCGTGGGAGATGGCCCGGAGCGCTACCCGACGGCGGTCACCGCCGCGGATTTCCACGCCAACGTCGCCGCCGTCCGCGCCCGTATCGACGCCGCCGCCGAGCGTGCGGGACGGGAACCCGGTGCGGTGCACCTGCTCCCGGTGAGCAAGACCGTCCCGACCGAGCGGGTGCGGGTGGCCATCGGCGCCGGGCTGCACCGGCTCGGGGAGAACAAGGTGCAGGAAGCCGTGCGGAAGAACCGGGAGACGGCCGATCTCGACGTGGACTGGGTGGTCATCGGCCACCTGCAGACGAACAAGGCCAGGGACGTCGCCTCGTTCGCCGCGGAGTTCCAGGCGCTCGACCGGCTCCGGGTCGCCGAGGCCCTGGACCGGCGCCTGCAGGCCGCGGGGCGCAGCCTCGACGTGTACGTGCAGGTGAACACCTCGGCCGAGGACTCGAAGTTCGGGATGCCGCCCGAGGAGCTCCCGGGGTTCCTCAAGGCCCTGCCGTCCTACGGTGCCCTCCGTGTCCGCGGGCTGATGACGCTCGCGCTGCTCACACCGGACGACGCCCGGGTGCGGGAGTGCTTCGCGCTGCTGCGCACTCTTCGGGACAGGGCGCGCGAGGAGACCCCCGAACTCATCGGCGACGGCGCCCTGTCGATGGGCATGTCCGGCGACTATGAGATCGCCGTCGAGGAGGGGGCGACGTGCGTGCGGGTCGGGCAGGCGATCTTCGGTGCGCGTGCCGTCCCCGACAGTCACTACTGGCCGGAGGGCTGACCCTGCTCAGTCCTCGGTGCGGAAGCCGGCCGCCTTGTGCGTGCCGTCGCAGAAGGGCTTGAGCGCGGAGAGCCCGCAGCGGCATAGGGCCACGGTGCGTCGGCGCGGGTCGATCACCGTGCCGTCGCTCGCGTGCAGCTCGATCTCGCCGCGCACGAGCAGCGGGCCGTCGGGGTACGCGGTGACCGTGACCGGTTCGTCCCGGCCGCTCATGCGGTCGTCCTCTCCCGCAGTGCCGAGCGCCCTTCGCTCCAGGCGTCGAGGGTGTGGGCTCCGGCCCAGCCGTCGACCGTGAGGCACGCGGCCGCGCCGAACAGGATGTCCGCCAGCAGTTCCGGACGGTCCTCGGCGAGGCTGCCCGCGAGGTCACGGGCGGCGATCTGCTCGTGCACCGCGTCGGCCTCCACATGCTCCTCGAAGTACGCGGCGACCTCGTCGGCGAACCCCAGCCGGTGCAGACCGTCGGCGTAGAACCGGCACGGGATGGACGAGGTCATCTCGTAGGCGGCGAGATGACCGACGATCGCGCCGACGAGCCGGCGGTTGAGCCCGAACAGGCTCATCATGTTGTGCGAGGCGAGCGTGATCGCCGGAGCGTCGTCGACATAGGCGCCGTACGTGTCGTCGAGTCCTGCGGCGCGCAGCGCTCGGGCGTAGAGCTCCGCATGCACCCGCTGCGGGCGGCCGCCGCCGTACTCGTCCGACTGGATCTCCACGAGCGCGGCCTTGGGGCGCCCGGTCAGCCGCGGAATCGCCCACGAGTGCGGATCGGCCTCCCGCAGCGTGTACACCGATCGCAGGATCAGGGACTCCTCGGCCTGCTCGCGGGTGGCCTTCCTGGCGATGTGGCGCGACAGGCTGGGGCCGGTGTCCGCGGCGGCGAGGGCGAACAGGGCGCGACCCACGGCGTCGACCGTGGCCTCCGGAAGCTCGGGCACCGGCACGGTGTCACGCAGTGCGGCCTCGAAGGCGTCCTCGAGGATGCGGCGTGCCGTGACCACCCCGGCATCCCACTCGAGACTCGCATCGAGCTGCGGAAGCGAGCCGTAGGAGGACGCGTAGAGGACGAACAGGGCGAGCTGGATGTCGTCGTCCCTGACCACGTCGTCGCTCGCGGCGACGGCTGCGGCGGCGAGGTCGGGGAGGGTGGCGGCGTCGTCACCGCGACCCGTGAGGACGCCGAGGACGGCGCTCGACAAGGGGCCGCGCGGCGAGAAGGCGACGGCGGTGTCGGCGTCGAGGGTGGAAACGGTCATGAGGAGGGGCTCCCATCGGATCGATCACCCGCATCCTCACCCGCGCGAGCGGCGACCGCCAGGGACTTGACGCCGAGGCGCTCGGCAGGCAAGCGCATCGGGGCACAGCTCGCCGAGACGCCGTCGGAGCTGGCCGTGTACGCGACCGCGCGGGGGACGAGGGAGGCTCATCGCGGCTGAGGCGTCGGCTGCGCCGGGGCGTCGGCGGGCGGGGCCGCGGCCTCCGAGGGGTTCCGGCGGATCCCGATCCACGACACGACGCCGCCGAGCACGAGGAGCGCCGCCGTCACCCACGCGGCGTTGTGGAAGCCGTCGAGGTCGAGCGTGCCGCCGACGATGGTTGACAGCATCGCGACCACGAGCAGACCGGCGACGCGGGAGACGGCGTTGTTCACGGCGGAGGCGATGCCGGAGTGGTTCTCATCGATGGCCCCGAGGATCGCGGCCGTCAGCGGGGCGACGGTGAGCGACAGGCCCAGGCCCATCACGATCATGGCCGGGAGCACCTGCGCCCAGTAGTCGAACGCGGCGTTCACGGTCAGCAGCATCAGCGCTCCGACGGCCATGATCAGCGGCCCGACGGTCATGAAGATGCGCGGGCCCCAGCGCCCTGCCCACCGGCCGGCACGGGAGCTCAGCAGGATCATCAGGATCGTCATCGGCAGGCTCGCGAGCCCCGCCGCCGTCGCGCTGAGTCCCGCCCCCTGCTGGAGGTAGACGCCGACGACGAAGCCGTTGAGGGAGAGCGCGGCGTACACGAACAGCGTGGCGAGGTTGCCCCACCCGAAGTCGCGCACCCGGAACAGCCAAAGCGGCATGAGCGGCGCGGCCGAGCGGCCCTGGCGCCACAGGAAGACGGCGAAGAGCGCGGCCCCGGCCACGGCGGGGATCCAGATCGCGGGGGAGGCCCACCCGAGATTCGGCTGCTCGATGAGGGCGAAGACGATGGCGCCCAGGCCCAGGGCGCACAGTGCACCGCTCCACCAGTCCACGCGGACGCCTCGCGGGTGCTCCGGCAGATGCAGGCGGGCGAGCAGCACCAGCGTCACCCCGATGGGGAGGACGTTGATGAGGAACACGAAGCGCCAGGACAGGAAGTCGACGAAGAGCCCGCCGAGCAGGGGACCGACCAGTTGAGCGGCCGTGGTGAAGGCAGTCCAGACGCCGATGGCCCTCGCCTGCAGGTCGCCGCGCATGGTCGCGGTGATGAGCGCGAGGGAGCTGGGGACAAGCAGGGCCCCGGCCGCCCCCTGGGCCCCGCGGGCCACGATGAGCATGAGCGGGTCGATCGCGGCGGCGACCGCGACGGACGCGATGCCGAAGGCGATGAGGCCGATCCGCATCACCAGCACCCGTCCGTAGGCGTCGGACAGGGAGCCGGCGAGCAGGATCAGCGCGCTGAGGGTGATGAGGTACGCGTCGACGACCCACTGCTGCGTGGTGATCCCGCCGCCGAGCTCCTCGCTGATGGCGGGAAGGGCGACGTTCACCACTGTCCCGTCGAGGAACGTGACGAACGAGGCCAGCACGGCGATCGCGATGACGAGCCGCTGGAGCGGGGCGAAGGATGACACAGGCCGACCCTACTCCGGGCGACGGACGCGAGGGCCGGTCAGGCGGCCGGTGTTCCAGTACCTTCCTGCAGGAGCCGTCGGAGCGCGGGGAGCCCGTCCCGTGCGTGCGCCGCACGCTGCCGGGCCGCGCCGGTCCCGTCGGCCCGTATCCGCGCGAGGCCCGCCTGCACCGCGTCCGCATCGCCGAGCTCGTCCAGCACCGGGCCGATGTCGTCGAGCAGGTGCTCCGCCACGGTCCAGGCCGGGGCGATCTCGCCCGTGAGCGGATCCAGGAGGCGGGCCGTCATCCCGGCTCGCGACGCCATCCAGATCGACGCGTCGATCGTCTCCGTCTCATCGGCGACGATCCGCTGGCCGGACGACAGGGCGATCCCGCGGGTCAGCAGCGCGGAGAGGACGGCGTCCTCCGCGGTGAGCTGCGTGTCCGCGACGCGCGCCTCGACGGTCGGGTAGCGCTCGGAGAGGCGCACCGCCCAGGAGAGGGAGGTCGCCTCGCCGATGGTCCCGATGTCGAGGAGCTGGTCCACGCGCGTGCGGTAGTCGTCGACGTCGGCGAACCGGGGCGGGCACCACGACGAGGGGAGTCGGCGGATGAGCATGCTCCGCCAGCTCGCGAAGCCCGTGTCGAGACCGTTGCCGAACGGGCTGTTCGTGCTGAGGGCGAGCAGCAGGGGCAGCCACGCGCGAAGCCGATTCAGAGCGCGGACCCGCTCCTCCTCGTCCGGCACCTCCACGTGCACGTGCAGGCCGTTGACCTCGTGCTCGCGGGTGAGGTGCGCCAGCCGCCGCGCGACGTCGTCGTAGTGCGCCGACGGCGAGAGGCGCGGCGAACGGAGAGTGGTGAACGGCGCGCCGGTCGGAGCCGCGATCGCGCGCCGGACGCGGGCCTGCCTCCCGATGGTCGTGCGCAACGCCGTCAGCTGCTGGACGGCCTCGGTGCCGCTGCGTACCGGATCGGTGAGCGCCTCGACCTGCGAGGCCAGGTACTCGGTGGTCACGCGTCCGGCGGTGACGTCATCGCCGATGCGCTCCAGGATGTCACCGCTGAGGGCGACGGGGACGAGCGAATCCTCATCAAGCAGGAGGAACTCCTCCTCGATCCCGAAGCGCGTCATCCGGGTCAGTGGTTTCGCAGTTCGGAGATGAGCTCGGCCTTGCGCTTGCCGCTGTAGCCGGTGAGGCCCAGCTCCTTGGCGCGCTTCCGCAGCTCGGGAACGGTCCAGTCCTCGTAGTCCCCGTGCTTCCCGCCGCGGCGGCCGACGGAGCTGCGGCCGTCTCGTGCGGCCGCGTTCGAGATGCGGGCGGCCTTCTCCTTCGAAGCCCCGTCATCGCGGAGCTCTTCGTACAGCTCCGGATCCTTCAGCGAGTTGTTGCGTCGTCCTGGCATTGCTCTGCTCCTTCGCGCATCGAAAGGGTGGAAGTCAACCCCCTCCAGAGAGGGTGTGGTCCGGGTCTAGCGTGAGGTCACCGCAGTCGGGCGCCCGCGCCCCCAGAGAAGGGAAAGACCGATGAACATCCTCCTGATCATCGTCATCGTCATCGCCGTGATCCTCGCGATCACCGGAGGACTGGTGCAGTCGCTCCAGTTCCTGCTGTGGGTCGGTCTGGTGCTCCTGGCCATCGCCGTGATCGCCTGGCTGATCCGAGCGATCACCGGTAGCCGCAAGGTCTGACCCGAGTGCGGAGGGGGAGGCTCGCCATCGGCGAGCCTCCCCCTCTTCATGGGTTCAGCGGGTGGGGGATCAGCGGTTGAACGCGTCCTTGACGCTGTCGCCGGCCTTGCCCGCCGCGTCCTTCACGTTCTCGCCGGCCTGCTTCGCGTCGGCCTTCACCTGATCCGCCTGACCTTCGGTCTCGAGCTTCTCGTTGTCGGTGAGCTTGCCGAAGCCTTCCTTGACCTTGCCACCCAGCTTCTCAGCGGAATTCTTCATGTCATCTGCGCCACTCATAAGAGGCTCCTCTCCTGGACGGATCGATTGCTCTTCGAGCGTCGCACCGGCGTCGCGGTCCGTCCACGGGATTGACATTCACCGACGGGCGTGTCAGCGTTCCGCCCCCATCGACTCCCGACCGCACAGGGGTTAGCCTGGCGCCAGGCGGGTGTCCTGCCCGTCGTCCTGGACGAAGGGAGCGGTGTGCGATGGACGCGATGATGATGGGTGCCATGTCCAAGAACATGGAGTCGATGCCCGACATGGCGATGATGGACATGTCGGTGCTCCAGGCCTGTATGGACGCGTGTGCCGCCTGCGAGCAGGCCTGCACCGTGTGCGCGACGCAGGAGATGGACTGCGCCCCCGCGTGCATGAACTGCGCGGACATGTGCCACACGATGATGCGATCGATGCTCCGCATGCAGGGGATGACCCCGGCCACGATGATGGCGATGCTGGACGCGTGCATCGCGATGTGCCAGATGTGCATGGACGAGTGCATGCAGCACGCCGATCACAGTGACGTCTGCCGCCTCTGCGCTCAGGCGTGCCAGGCCTGCATGAACGCGTGCATGGCAGTCCGCGACATGATGATGGCGAGCGCCTGACCCGAGGGGATCAGGCCCTCGTCACACGACGGCGACGTTGAAGCGGGTGCGTCCCACGGCGAGCACGGCGTAGTCCAGGTGGAGGGCGACCGGGCTGCCGATGGCGGCCTCCAGCGCGGCGCCGGAGCCGTTCCACAGCGTGTGCGTGGTGCCGTCGAGCGTGCGGACGACGAGGTCTCCGGCGACCGGATCCGCCGCGATCACGAACGCGTCCGCCCATCGCGCCGGGGTCGCCGCCGCGAGGCGCTCCTGGATCAGGTGCAGGGCGTGGCCGGGGGCCGACGAGGAGCAGCGGCCGCCGTTCCGGCACATGCACGTCGCACGCTCACGCACCTCGAGGGGCGGACGGCGGTGCAGCGGCGTGGACACGGGGACTCCTTCGGATCGGCGTCCGGCCAGAGTACGTCGACCGTGTCGGGATCCCGCAGCGATCCCGACACGCGACGAAACAAACGGGTGTAGGCTCGCGGGGTGCTGTCGTCGATGAGCGCCCCCAGGGCGCGGAGCGGAGCTGCAGGCGCGTTCAGCGCCGCAGGCAGAGGCTGAGGACCGGCCGGAGGCGGAACCCCGTCCCCGGTGCTGCGTCGTACCCCGGCATCGTCCGGGTGATCCTCTGATCCGTCTCGCCGTTCCGGCGATCACACCGAAAGCTCTTCCTCATGCGTCCCATCGACGAGCGCGCCCTGCGCGCCTCCTTCTGCAACGCCTCCCGCAAGGAGGTCTCCGACATCACCCTGCCGCCCGGCTTCGCCGAGACCGATTTCGACCGGCTCGACTACCTCGGGTGGATCGACCCGAAGCTGCCCCGGCGCGCCTATGTCGTCGTGTGGATCGACGACGAGCCTGTGGGAGTCGTGCTGCAGCGCGCCGAGCAGCGCGTGCTCGCCCGCGCCCAGTGCTCGTGGTGCGAGGACGTGACGCTCCGCAACGACGTGCAGCTCTACGTGGCTCGCCGTGCCGGGGCCGCCGGTCGCAAGGGCGACACGGTCGGTGTGCTCGCGTGCGCGGAGTTCGGCTGCAACGCGGCGGTGCGCACGCTCCCGCCGTTGGCCTATCCGGGGTACGACCGCGAGCTCGCGCGCGAGATGCGCATCCTGCGGCTGCAGGAGCACGTGACCGGATTCGTGCGCGAGGTCGCCCGGACCGACTAGGCCGTCACGGCGCGGACATGCGCGAGGGCGGGTGCCGCCCACGCCGCCGACAGCCGGGCGAACGCTTCGAAGCTGCGTCCGCCCGGCCAGTCGGCCGGCAGCATCGCCGGAGGCAGTCCCGGATCGGTGTAGGGCAGCACCCGCCAGCGGTCGATGAGGTGCACGTACGCGGGGAACGGCGCATCGGGGAGCGCCGCGAGCGAGGCCTGGAAGGCTTCGTGCTCGCCGCGCAGCGCGTCCAGGTCCCACCACGCCGCCGCGGCCTCGGCCAGCGTGCCGGCCGGGGCGGGGGCCGAGGCGTCGAACAGCGTCGCCCAGCGGCGGGCACCGAGGTCGTCGAGGATCTGCTCCGCCTCCGCCCTGAGGTGCCCGGGGCAGATCCACAGGGCGGGGGAGACGACGCCGGCGCCGATCCACTGCAGGCGCCGGCGCAGTTGATGACGCACGCTCCGCGCACTCTCCGGGATCGAGAACGACACGAGGCACCACGGATCGTCGTCGGTCATCTCCTGCATCCGGAAGATCCGGCGGTCGCCGCGCTCCAGCATGGGCACGGCCGCCGGGCTCAGGCTGTAGCCGACGGCGTCGCGGCGCTCCGGCAGGAGCAAGCCCTTCTGCTTGAGACGGGCGATGCCCGTCCGGGCGGGAGCGGCGGGGATGCCGAGGTCGGCGGCCAGCGCCACGAGGTCGGCCGCCGAGATCCAGCCTCCGAGCGGGCGCAGGTACAGTCCGATCAGCGTGCGCAGGAGCGAGGCGGTGCTGCCCGGGCGGGCGTCGATGTCATCGAGCACGACCGGCGCCGCGGGGTCAGGAGACACCGGACTCCAGCGCATCCCTGACCGCGAGTACCCCGGCGACGGTCTCGGCGTGGGAGGTGCTGAGCGGCGACAGTCCGAGCCGGATCCCGTCCGGGAAGCGGAAGTCGGGGATGACGCCGTCGGCCCAGAGCCTCCGGGTGACCTCGCGGAAGTCGGGGTGGCCGATCGTGATGTGTCCGCCGCGTCGCGCCGGGTCGCGAGGGCTGAGCAGGCGGACGTCCAGGGGCGCGAGCAGCTCGTCGTACGCCCGGACCGCGAGTGCGGTGAGCGACTTCGACTTCGCGCGCACGCCGTCGATCCCCGACTGCTCGATGAGGTCGATCATCCCCTGCATCGCGAGCATCGAGGTCACCGGGGGCGTGCCGCTGAGGAGCTGACGGATGCCGTCGGCGGGGACGTACTCCGGGCCCATGGCGAAGATGTCGGCTGCGCTCCACCAGCCCTGGATCGGCTGCCGCAGCAGGCCCTGCAGGTCGTGGCGGAGGTAGGCGAACGCGGGCGATCCCGGGCCGCCGTTGAGGTACTTGTAGGTGCAGCCGACGGCCATGTCGACGCCCCAGTCGTCGAGCTGCATCGGCACGACGCCCGCCGAGTGGCAGAGGTCCCACAGCATGAGCGCCCCCGCGTCATGGACGACGGCGGTGATGGCGGCCATGTCGGCGAGGGCGCCGGAGCGGTAGTCGACGTGGCTGAGCGAGACGAGCGCGGTCCGCTCGGAGACCACGGCCGCGACGTCGTCGACCGTGACGCCGTGCACCGGGTCGGGCGTGATCCAGCGCAGCGTGGCCCCCATCTCCGCCGCGACGCCCTCGGCGAGGAACCGGTCGGTGGGGAAGTTCCCCTCCTCGATCACGAGCTCCGTCCGCCCCGCGGGTCCCTGAGCCGCGCCCGTGGGTCCCTGAGCCGCGCCCGTGGGTCCCTGAGCCGCGCCCGTGGGTCCCTGAGCCGCACCCGCGGGTCCCTGAGCCGCACCCGTGGGTCCCTGAGCCGCACCCGTGGGTCCCTGAGCCGCACCCGTGGGTCCCTGAGCCGCGCCCGTGGGTCCCTGAGCCGCACCCGTGGGTCCCTGAGCCTGTCGAAGGGCCCCCCGCATGAGCTTGTAGAGCAGGACGCTCGTGGAGTCGGACACGACCGTCTGCCCCGCGCCCGCGCCGAGGGCGACGGCGCCGATGCGGTCTCCGAGCTCCATCGGCAGGGCCATCCACTGCTCGTCCCAGGAGCGGATGAGGCGGGTGCCCCAGTCCTCGCGCACGAACGCGGCGAGTTTCTCCGGCACGTCGCGCAGCGGCCGCCCGAGCGAGTTGCCGTCGAGGTAGGCGGTGACGCCCGGGGCCTCGACGAACGCGTCGAGGTGCGCGGCGAGCGGGTCGGCCGCGTCCAGGGCGCGGGCGGCGTCGAGGAGGGCGGTGTCGGCGGAGCGGTCGGTCATGTCACACCTTCAGGTCGGCGGCGGTGAGGGGGCGGGCGGCCAGGGGATCGGCGGATCGCGGTGGCAGCAGGAGGAGGAGAGCGCGGGGATCGAGCGGGTCGACCGGCGCGAGGGCGCGGAGGAGGGCGTCGTCGTCGAGCCCGGCGGTGCGGAGGGCATGGACCTCGTCGGGGTTCAGGTCGACGGGGGTCGGACCGTTGCCCATGTCGGTGCCGTAGCGGACGGTGCCGCCGGCGGCATGGAAGCGGGCGGCGTTGTCGATCGCGATGGCCCTCGCGGCGGGGTCGTGGATGGCGAGGGTGCTGATCCAGGAGGCCCGGACGGCCTGCTCCGCGATCTCCTCGTCATCCAGACGCTCGGTGAACGGGGCGTGCGCGAGCTGGCTCGCTCCGAGGCGGACGACGCGCTGGGCCTCGCCAGGGCCCTCGGCGTGGGCGACGACGGGGAAGCCGTGCGCAGCGGCGAGCTCGACGATCGCGCGGAAGAGGGCGTCGGAGAAGACCGGGCCGGCGGTGCTGTTGCTCGCGACCTTGATGGCGGAGGCGCCGGCCGCCGCCAGCTCGTCGATAACGGTCGCGGCCGCCGCGGAGTCGGCGATCTCCCGGACCGAACCCGCCGGCGCCCACGCGCGGTTCGAAGGGTACCCGCCGGGGGGAGTGAGGAACGCGCCGGCGTAGTCGACGGTGCGCGACGCGTCAGAATCGCGTCGGGTCGACGAATCTCCGGAGTGGTGCCGGGCGATCCCCGCGACCGTGGACGGATCGCCGCCGAGGTCGACCACCCGCCCGAGGCGCGACGAGGCCAGGAGTGCATGGTCGACGAGCTGCAGATGCACGTGGTGGTCGGTGAAGCCGCCGACGATGCGTCCGACCAGGGGTGGGGTGCCGGGGGAGGGTGCCTCGTCGCGGAGCTGGGGGCGCCCGTCCGCGCCGAGTCCGACGACGCCGTCGCGCCAGCGCTCGCCGTCGAAGAACGTCGCCGCGAGCATCAGGATCCGATCTCGGTGCGGACGGTGTAGAGCTCCGGGAAGAACGTCAGGTCGAGGGCGCGCTGCAGGAAGCCGACGCCGCTCGATCCACCGGTGCCGGCCTTCATCCCGATGGTCCGGGACACGGTCTTGAGGTGGCGGAAGCGCCAGAACTGGAAGTTGTCCTCGAGGTCTACGAGGTCCTCGCAGGCCTCGTAGAGGTCCCAGTGGGTGCGCGGGTCCTGGTAGATCGCGCGGATGGCGGGTACGAGAGCCGGGGTCTCGCGGTACGGCTGGCGCACGTCCCGGTCGAGGATCTCGCGCGGGACGGGGAGCCCGCGGCGCGACGCGTAGCGGAGGAACTCGTCGTACAGCGTGGGCTTCTCCCACTCGGCCGTGAGGAGCGCGAGGTTCGCGGGGTGGTCGCGGAAGACGCTCAGCATCTTCTCGTTCTTGTTGCCCAGCGCGAACTCGACGGCGCGATACTGCACCGACTGGAAGCCGGACGAGTTGCCGAGCGCGCCACGGAACTGGGCGTACTCCGTCGGGGTCAGTGTCGCGAGCACCGACCACTGCTGCGTCATCACGTCCTGGATGCGCTTGACCCTGGCGATGCGCTTGAGGGCGTCGCGCAGGTCGTCGGCCGCGAGCAGCTCCCGCGCCGAGCTGAGCTCATGCAGCAGCTGCTTCAGCCAGAGCTCCGTCGTCTGGTGCTGGATGATGAACAGCATCTCGTCGTGGTGCTGCGGGTCGCTCACCGGGTGCTGTGCCGTGAGGAGCTGGTCGAGCGCGAGGTACGAGCCGTAGGTCATGCGACCGGAGAGGTCCGTGACGATCCCGGACTCGAGCGCGCGTTCGTTCTCGGTGTGCATCCCGTGAACATATCACTTCCGTGCCGGTCGTCACAGAGACGTTATGTCCAGATCCCGGTCCAGCTGCACGAGCCGGCGACAGCGGCACGGGTATCCGGAGGGTTCGGTCGTGCGCCCGTGCCCGGCTCGTGCATCCGTGGCGGGGTCGTGCACCCGTGCCCGGTCCGCCTGCACGACCGGGGGACGGATGGACAGACGTCCGGCGGAACGAGTCGTGCGTCCGTGGCGGGGTCGTGCAACGGTGGCAGCCCCGCGCCGGACGAAAGGGGCCGGGTCAGCGGGTGTGCGCGTCGAGGAAGGCGATGGTGTCCGCGAGCGCCTTCCGGGCCTCGGGGAGATCGAGGTGGAACTGGTATTCGTGCGGGAGCTCCGGCTCGTGCGGCGCGGGCCAGAACACCGGCGTCACGTCGACCCCGAGCTCCTGCAGCCGCTTCGACATCGGGATCGACTGGAGCCAGGTGAGCCCGTCGCCGTTGCCGCCGGAGATGTAGGTCGCGGGGAAGTCGGCCGTGACCCAATCGACGGTCGACATCGTGGCGCCTGTCGAGTCCTCCGCCCAGGTCTTCGTGCCGGAGTACGCCCACATCGCCGACTTGAAGCCCCATCCCGCGACCCCGTCGAGTTCTGCCAGTGCGGCGAGGTCGTAGACGCCGCAGTTCAACACGGTCGCGACGAGCTGATCGGCGCGGATCGACGGGCGGATGCCGAGGATCTCCGCGTAGTCCGGATTCGTGATGAGGGTCGCCATCTGGCTGGCGAGCTGGGCCCCGGCGGAGTCTCCTGCCAGCACGATGCGGCGCGGATCGACGCCCAGTTCCGCCGCGTGCGCGTCGATGTAGGCGAGGGCCTCGTCGAGCTGGTGGACGGCGAGCGGATACACGCCCTCGGGTCCGCGGGTGTAGTTCACGCCGATGGTCGTGTAGCCCTCCGCGGCGAGGATGCGGAGGTACGGGTCGACGTCCTCCTTCGATCCCGAGATCCAGGCGCCTCCGTGGATCCACACCACGGTCGGCAGTGCGCCGTCGGCGGACGCGGGGCGGAAGACGTCCATCGTCGTGTCCGCGCCGGCGTCACCGTAGGCGACATTCTTCCGCTCGTCGAGGGCGGTGTCCGGGACATGCTTCGTCATCTCGGCGGCGGTCTCGTCACCGCCCTTCGTGAACACGGAGCGGATGATCATCGCGGACGGCCAGGGGGTGAGCGCGCCGACGATCGCGGCGACGGCGGCGACCGCGGCGAGGGTGCCCACGGCGATCTTCGTGCGACGCCAGGGCTTGCGGGCAGGCTTCGAGGGGGCGGGCGCGGCGTTGCTCCTGAGGTCTTCCACGGCCTCAGTGTGCCAGCATCCCTCCTCGTGGGATCGAAAACGTTCCGGAATCCCCGCACAAGGGTGCGTTTTTGATCCCGACGCCGGGTCGGGCCCGGGGAGGGGGGTCAGGGGGAGAGG
>NZ_LOSO01000019.1:0-200815 GCF_001595495.1 Microbacterium sp. CH1
GACGGGACGGGACGGGGACGGGACGGGACGGGGACGGGACGGGACGGGACGGGACAGGGACGGGACGGGGGCCACCGGGACTCACAGGTGGGGGGCGACGGCCGTCGCGAAGGCCTCGGCCGTGCGGCGGACCACACGAGCCGGGTCGTCGGCCCAGACGTCGGCATGGAAGATCTCCACCTCGATGTCACGGTCGTAGCCGGTGTCCTGCACGGCCTGGGTGAGGGGTGCGAAGTCGATAACACCGTCCCCCGGATAGTGCCGGGAGAGGAGGGGGTCTGCGGCGAGGGGGGTCTTCCAGTCGCACACCTGATACGTGGCGATGCGGCCCTCGCGTCCGGCCCTGGCGATCTGGTCGAGCACCTGCGGATCCCACCAGATGTGGAACGTGTCGACGGCGGCACCGACCACGGCAGGGTCGAAGTCCGCGGCGATGTCGAGCGCCTGACCGAGGGTGGAGACCACCGCGCGGTCCGAGGCGTACATCGGATGCAGCGGCTCGATCGCGAGGGTCACCCCGGCGGCCCGGGCGTCGTCCGCAAGGGCGCCGATGGCGTCGCGGACACGCTCGCGCGCCCCTATGAGGTCGCGCGACCCCTCGGGCAGCCCCCCGGCGACGAGGACCAGCACCGCGGTCGAGCCCTCCGCACCGGC
This sequence comes from Microbacterium sp. CH1, assembly GCF_001595495.1. Taxonomy (NCBI): domain Bacteria; kingdom Bacillati; phylum Actinomycetota; class Actinomycetes; order Micrococcales; family Microbacteriaceae; genus Microbacterium; species Microbacterium sp. CH1. Next base: position 655 of record NZ_LOSO01000019.1, read on the forward strand.
CGCCGCGAGGGTGGCCGCCTCCTCGATCGCCCGGCGGTTGTCGTCGAGCGCGGCTTCGCGCTCCAGACCCGCCGGAAGCGTGAAGAAGCCCCCGCGGCAGTGCGTCGTGAAGCGCAGACCGGAGTCGGTCAGCATGCGGGCGGCGACATCGAGCCCCACCTCCTGCACGGGCTCCCGCCACAGGCCGATGGCCTCGACCCCCGCCGCCGCCGTGACGCGCAGGGCCGTCGCGAGGTCCGCGTGCTTCACGGTGGCCTGGTTGATCGAGAGCCGCGGGTGCGGCACGGTCCCGACGGCGGCCGCCCGGGACTCGTGCTCCGCCGCCAGGCTCCGCGGGCCGGTCATGCGTCCACCCCGTTCAGCCGGAGCAGGCCGTGCCAACGCTCCCGCGCGAGCTCCGGCCGCTCCAGGGCGAGCGCCCCGTTGGCCAGCTCGACGATGCGGCTGAGGTGCGGCAGACTCCGCGCGGAGTGCAGCCCCCCGACCATCTGGAACGCCGGCTGATGACCGTTGAGCCACGACAGGAAGGCGACCCCGGTCTTGTAGTAGAAGGTCGGCGCCGCGAACACCTGCCGACTCAGCTCCTCCGTCGGTCCGAGGAGGGCGAGGTACCGATCGGGGTCGTCCGCGTCGAGCGCCTGGATCGCGGCGGAGGCCACCGGGGCGAGGGCGGCGAACGCGCCGAGCAGCGCATCCGAGTGCCCGCGCGGCGCGGACCCCTCGGGGGCGGCCGCATCGGTCAGACTGTCGCCGCCGATGAGGCCGACGTAGTGGAAGTCGTCGCCGGTGAACATGCGCACGCCTTCCGGCAGCCGCTCGCGGACCCAGACCTCGGACTCCGCGTCGAGCAGACTCATCTTCACCCCGGCGACCGCGGCGCGGTTCTCGCCGATGATGTCGAGCAGCACCTCGGCGGCCTCCTGCCACGCGGGACCACCGCTCCCCCCGGAGGACGAGGGCGCGAAGTACCCCGCCAGCTCCGGATCGAACGCGGTGCCGAGCCAGTGCAGCACGACGGGGACCGATGCGCGGGAGAGCACCTCCCGGTACACGCGGCGGTAGTCGTCCGCGCTCTCCGCGACCCTGGCCAAGTGCCGCGAGGCCATGAGCACCGGCCCCGCCCCCTGCTCCTCGGCGAAGTGCAGCTGCTCGAGATAGGCGGCGATCACCTGATCGAGCGGGATGCGCGCCTCCTCGATGTGGTCGGTGTTGACCCCGACGACGACCGCGCCGCCCTCCTCGCGGGCGACCTCCGCACTGCGGGCGATGAGCTCGCGCACCGCCGTCGCATCCAGACCCATGTTGCGCTGCGCGGTGTCCATCGCGTCGGCCACGCCGAGTCCCCACGAGTACACGTTGCGGCGGAACGCGAGCGTCGCGTCCCAGTCGATGTCGGCCGGCTGCCCCGGGGTGTTGTCCGCGTACGCCTTCGGGACGACGTGCGCGGCGGCGTAGGCCACCCGACTGCGGAGCGGACCCTCCGGCCGCGTGACGGCGCCGGCCTCCCGGAGCTCCGCCTCGGCGGTCCGGCCGTCGGCGGTGAGCAGGCGGAGGGTGGTCATGCGTGGTCCAGGGTCAGCGGCTCGAGCACGATCTTGCGCCCCTCGGCGCTGGACGCGAGTCCGGCCTCGGCGAACTGGACCCCGCGCGCACCGGCGAGCAGGTCGAACGGGTAGTCAGTGCCGAGGACGAACGAAGTGAGGTACTCCTCCCACTGCTGCCGGAAGCCGTTCTGGAACACGTCGTTCGTCGGCACCTGCTGCCAGTCGGCGTCGTAGTCGTGGCTGTCCTCCAGGTCGGGGTTCCACACGGGCTTCGGCGTGGCGTTGCGCGGCTGGATCTTGGCGCCGAACAGCCCCACGACGGCGGAGCCGTGCGTGCCGTCGACCTGGAACTCCACGAGCTCGTCGCGGTTCACCCGCACGGTCCACGAGGAGTTGATCTCGGCGATCGCCCCGCCGTCGAGTTCGAAGATGCCGTAGGCGGCATCCTCGGCCGTGGCCGTGTAGTGCTCGCCCTTCTCGTCCCAGCGGTCGGCGATGTGCACGGCGGCCTGGGCGTAGACGCTCTTGACCTCGCCGAAGAGGTTCTCCAGCACGTAGTTCCAGTGCGGGAACATGTCGGTGATGATGCCGCCGCCGTCCTCGGTGCGGTAGTTCCAGCTCGGACGCTGCGCGGGCTGCCAGTCGCCCTCGAACACCCAGTAGCCGAACTCGCCGCGGACGGAGAGGATGCGGCCGAAGAAGCCGGAGTCGATGAGGCGCTTGAGCTTCTGCAGCCCCGGGAGGTAGAGCTTGTCGTGGACGACGCCGGTCTTCACGCCGGCGTCACGCGCCAGCCGCGCGAGCTCCAGGGCCTCGTCCAGCGACTCGGCGGTGGGCTTCTCGGTGTAGATCGCCTTGCCGGCGGCGATGGCCTTGCGGATCGCGGACGCCCGGGCCTTCGTGACGAGGAAGTCGGCGTAGATCTCCCACCGCGGGTCGGCGAGGGCGGCGTCGAGATCGGTCGTCCAGTCCTCGATGCCGTGCTTCGCTGCCAGTTCGGCGAGTTTGGCCTCGCTGCGTCCGACGAGGATCGGCCGCACGGTAACGCGCGTGCCGTCCGGGAGCTCGATCCCGCCCTCGTCGCGGATCGCGAGGATCGACCGCACGAGGTGCTGCCGGTATCCCATGCGCCCGGAGACGCCGTTCATGATGATCCCGATCTCGCGGGTGGGGGCCTGTGCCATCTCGGTCCGTTCCTCTCGGTGGAAGCTGTCGGCGCTGACAGGAGAATCTTGGTAAGCGCTTTCCGAGATCATGGCATGAGACGCACGACCTCGCAACCGCCCCTAGCGCGGAGGTGCCGTGCTGGCGCGCACGTGCAGCGCCGGAGCCACCTCCACGCGCTCCGCGGGCCGGTTCGGGCCCTCGCGCAGGCGGTCGCGGATGAGCTCGACCGCACGGCGCCCGACATGCTGCTTGGGCGGCCGCAAAGCGGTGAGCGGCGGGGACCCGTGCTCGGCGACCTCATCGTCGTAGGCGATGAGCGAGAGGTCGTCGGGCAGCCGCCAGCCCGCGTCCTGCAGATGCTGCTGGAGCAGGAGCGCCTGCGGGTCGGAGTGCACGAGCAGCGCCGTCGCCCCCGTCTCACGGATCTCGGCGAGCAGTGCCGAGACCACCTCCGCCTGCGCCGATCCCTCCATCCGGTCCAGGGCCGTGTCGCGGTCCACCGACACCGTGAGCCCGAGCTCGGCGACGGCCCGCGACCAGCCCTGCCGCAGCCCGGCGGAGGTCGGTGACTGCGGAGAGGTGAGGATCCCGACCCGTCGGTGTCCGAGTGCGGCGAGGTGCCCGGCGGCGAGCGCGCCCCCGAACGCGTGGTCGGTCGCCACGGTCTGCATCCGGGTGAGGGTGAGAGCGGGCGGGGTCCGGCGCTCCACGAGCACGACCGGCACCGGGAGCGTGTCCAACCAGGAGAGCAGCGCGTGCCCGTCGGCCCCCTGTGTCTCGGGGGCCACGATCAGCCCGTGCACCGTCCCGGACTCCAGGAGCGCCGCGATCTGGCGGCGTTGGTCCTGCGCGGCGTAGCTGGCTCCGCGGAGCACGAGCTGCACCCCCGCCTCCGCCCCGGCACTCCGGGCGCCGACGACGACCTGCGGCCAGTAGTAGCTCAGCGACGGCACCACCATCCCGATGCGGAACTGCGGCCCGGGGAGAGCCGCCCGCGCGACGGTCGTGTCCAGCGTGCTCCGCAGCACCGCTCCGCCGTGCACCCTGGTCAGCAGCCCGCGGTCCGCCAGCATCGTGATGTCGCGGCGGATGGTGAGCTCCGCCACCCCGAAGTCGCGGGCGAGATCGGCCACGCGCACCGCCCCCGTGCGGCGCAGTTCGTCCAGTATCCGTTCCCGGCGGGAGAGGCCGAAACGCGGGGTCGGGCGCTCCTCGGTCATGCCGCCCTCCCCTGGAGCTCCCAGCGCTCCGGACGGTCGAGCGGTGCGAAGAGGACGCGCGAGACCACCGGCCCCCACGAACGCTCGAGGAGCGCATCGTCCACGGCCCTGCTCTCGACGACGACGTCCGCCGGATCGTGGGCGATGCGCAGACCCCGCTTCCCATCCGGGCCCGGGAGGAGGACGCCGTCACCGTGCACCTCGGGCGTCCCCGCACACACGAGCACGAGGCGGGTGGCCGGGTCGGCGAGTGCCGGACTCTCGTCGCGCACGGTCACCGCGCCGCCGCGCAGCAGCACCGTCCGCAGCCACGGGTCGCCGCCGGGGAACGCCGCACCGAGGTCGAGGGTCCAGCCGTCGCTCCGCGCCTGCACCGCGGCCCGCCAGGCGCCGCCGGGCTGTTGCTCGCGCCCGCGGACCAGAGGCGTGGAGTGCCAGCCGCTGGTGACGTGCCACAGGCGGTAACGGGCATCCGAGAAGGTCGCCGCGGTGTACGTCGCCCGACCGACGTCGATCACGACCGGGATGCCGTCGACGGCGATCGCGACCGCGCCGAGGTCGTTGTGGTTGTGGTTCTCGTCGTTGCGACCGCCCTTGACGACGACCGCGAGCCCCCGCGGATCGCCGCTCCACTCACGGCGCAGACCCACGCCGAGGGAGGGGAACTCGACGCGTCCGGGCAGGGGCGCAGGCCCCGGATGCGCCGCATGCCAGTCGGCGTCGAACAGCTCGGCCAGCGTCCGGCCGAGGCCGGCGACGACATCGGCCTCGTCTCCGATGACGCGCCCCGGACGGCGGTGCCGCGCGGCGAACGCGGCCGTCGCCTCCAGACCGCACAGGACGGCGGCCCGGTGGAGCACGGACCACGGGAGGGCCTCCCCCGTGCGCGCCTCTGCATCCGAGAAGCTCGCCACCCACCCCTCCCCGAACTGCACGCGCTCCGGGAAGAGGGCGAGCTCGCGCAGCCCGGCGAGGCGTCCATCCTGGATCGCGGCGGCCACCGCACCGGCGGTCAGCGCGTCGAGGAGGCCGAGCGCGTCGAACGCCCGCCCCGCTCCCTGCCACCAGTAGGCGAAGCCCTCGTCGATGCCGCCGTCGGAGGGAAGCTGGGCGAGATAGCGATCGAGGCCGTCGATGCTGAGGGCGAGCACCCGCGCACGCAGCGGCTCGTCCGCGAAGGCGAGCGCTGCCGGCAGCAGGTTGCCGTGGATCCACGGCGCCCAGTTGTGCACGCGTTCCTCCGACCCCTCCCATGCCCACTCGCGGCGGTCGACGAACGGGCGCAGCACCCGGCGGACCGTCTCGTCCCGTACCCGTGCGACCAGACCGGGCGCGTGCGCGTCGAGAGCCTCGCCGAGCACCAGCACGACCCACCCCGCCAGCGCCGCCGCCTCCCCCGCGCCGAGGTCGAGGACGGGGCGCTCGATGTCGGGCACACGGCGCCCGCGGGCGAAGGCGTCGTCGTGAGCAGGCCAGCACCAGGTCGACTGCTCGGCCAGGAGCCACAGGCCGTCCGCGACTTCGTCCAGCCGCTCGGCCACCGGGTCGACGGCAGCGGCCAGGACGGCGCGACGGAGCCGGAGGTCGCGACGGAACACCGCCCCCTCCCAGCCGGCTCGGTCACCGGTGCGGGCGTAGGCGGCCCACTGCGAGAGGAGCGGCTGCGCCCACGCGGTGCCGCGCTCGCCGTCCGCCGCCGCCAGGATGGTCGCGCGGAGTTCGGGCGCCACGGACGTCCATGCCGCCCGGTCGGTGCTCGGCGGCACGACGGGCCGATCGACGGCGCCGTGCTCTCGCCACAGATCGCTCAGGGTGCCGCGGGGGATCAGCATCCGGTTCTCGCCTTCGTTGTTCGAGTGTGTTCGATCAGCAGGGTTTCGGTTCGATCACGTTGCCTGCACTCGAACGCACAGTCTTCACTGGAACCGCGCGCTTCGGCAAGCGCATACCCGAGATACCCGGAGACCCATGACCCCTCGACCAGCCGTCCTCGCCGCCCTCTCGACGGAGGCGTGGGACCTCGTGTTCGACGACGCGCGGCGCGCCCGCCTGCAGACCCTCGCCGCGCCCGGCGGTCCGCTGCACGCTCCCGCTCTCGACGCTCCGACGCTGGACGACCGCCTCGCCGCCGTGGAGGTCCTGGTGACGGGCTGGGGCGCTCCGGTCCTGGACGCGCCCCTGCTCGATCGGCTCCCCCGGCTGCGCGCGGTGTTCCATGCGGCGGGAAGCGTGCGCGGCCTCGTGTCCGACGCGTTCTGGGAGCGCGACATCCTGCTCACCTCGGCCGCCGAGGCGAACGCGGCCCCCGTCGCGGAGTACACGCTCGCGATGATCCTGCTCTCCGGCAAGCGCGCCCTCCTCCCGCTCCGTACCGCCGATGCACAGCACGACCTGCGCGTCGGCCCCCGCGTCGGGGGCCGCATCGGCAACCTCGACCGCACGGTCGGCATCGTCGGGTTCTCCCGCATCGGGCGCCGCGTCGTCGACCTGCTGCGACCCTTCCCCGGCCTCGAGGTGCTCGTCGCCGACCCGTACGCGGACGCCGAGGAGGTGGCCGCGGCCGGTGCCCGGCTCGTCCCGCTCCACGCCCTGCTCCCCGCCGTCGATCTGCTCTCCCTGCACGCCCCCGCCCTGCCCGCGACCCGGCGGATGATCGGCCGCGCGCAGCTCGCTGTCCTGCGTGACGGCGCCACCGTGCTCAACACCGCCCGCGGAGCCCTCCTCGACCACGACGCCCTGCTCGCGGAGTGCGCCTCCGGTCGCCTCGACGCGATCCTCGACGTCACCGACCCGGAGCCGCTTCCGCCTGACCACCCGCTGCTGCACCTGCCGAACGTCGCGGTCACCCCGCACCTCGCCGGCTCCCTCGGCACCGAGGCGCACCGGCTGGCCGACGCCGCCCTCGACGAGCTGGAGGCGTGGGTCGCCGGCCGTCCGCCGCGGCACCCCGTGCACCGCGCCGACCTCGCGCACAGCGCATGACACTCCTCGCGCTGCCTCCGGAGGACCGCGCGCTCTCCCCGCACACGGGATGGACGCGCGCACACCTGACGACGATCGCCGATGCCATCCTCGACGGGGCCGCCCGTCACGCGAGCCCGGCGGGCGCGGGCATCCGCTACCCCGGCGCTCCTGGCGGCTTCGGCTCCGCGGTCGATGCGCTCGAGGGATTCAGCCGCACGTTCCTGCTGGCCGCGTTCCGCATCGCCGGCGACCCGCTCGGCACCGAGTCGCTGGCCGACCGGTACGCCCGAGGCCTCGCTGCGGGGGTCGACCCCGACGGTGCCGAGCGGTGGCCGCGCCCCGATGAGGTCGACCAGGCGAAGGTCGAGGCGGCGGCGCTCGCGCTGGGCCTGCACCTCACGCGCGACACGGTGTGGGCGCGCCTCGACGACACGGCGCGGACCCACACCGTGGACTACCTCGCGACGTTCATCGGCGGCAGCTACCCGCCGAACAACTGGGCGTGGTTCCGGGTGCTCGTCGAGCAGTTCCTGGAGAGCGTCGGCGGGCCGACCTCCGCCGCGGACCGCGCGACCGACCTCGCACTCCTCGACGGCTTCGAACGCGCGGGCGGCTGGAGCGCGGACGGAGCCGCCCGGTCGTTCGACCACTACGCCGGCTGGGCGCTGTCGTTCTACCCGCTGCTCTGGGCGGACATGGTCGGCGGGGATCCGCGGCACACGGACCGGGTCGCCCGGTACCGCCGCCGGCTGGACGCGTTCCTCGACGACGCACTGCATCTCGTCGGCGCCGACGGCGGACCCCTCATCCAGGGACGCAGCCTCACCTACCGCTTCGCGACGGCCGCCGCGGCCGGGGTCGCGGCGTTCTCCGGCACCTCGCGGCACGACCCCGGTCTCCTGCGCCGGGCGGTGAGCGGTCAGGTCCGGCACTTCACCGCCCGCGGCGCGCCGGATGCGACCGGAGTGCTGCCCCTCGGCTGGCACGGCGCCTGGCGCCCGCTCGCCCAGGACTACTCCGGCCCCGGCTCTCCGTACTGGGCGGCGAAGGGTCTCCTGCCGCTCGCCCTCCCCGCCGCGCATCCGTTCTGGACCGCCGTCGAACAACCCCTGCCGATCGAGCGGGGGCCGTTCACCCGCGTCCTGCTCGCCCCGGGGTGGCTGGCGACGGGCACCGCGGACGGCATCGTGCGCGTGGTCAGCCACGGCACCGACCACCGCACCCCCGGCGCGTTCCAGCCCGATGCGCCGCTGTACGCGAAGCTCGCGTACTCCACGGCGACCGCTCCGGTGCTCGCGGGGCTCGGGAGACGCGACCCGCTCGACGGCACGGTCGCCGTGGTGCGCGGCGGCCGAGCGAGCCACCGCTCCGGCTTCCTGACGGGGCGCCTGAGGGAGACGGACGGCACGGCGCTCGGCGGCTCCTCCGGACCCGTGCACTGGCACGAGGGCGTCCGCACGGAGTTCGACGTCGGCGGAGGCGGCACGGCCGTCGAGACCACGGTCGGCCCGGTGGTCGATGTGGTATCGGCGGTGCGCGGACCGTGGGAGGTGCGGCTCGTGCGGGTGCGGGCGGGCGCAGGGCCGGACGGAGCGATCCACGACGGCGACGTCCTCCGCATCGGCGGATGGGCGCTGTCCGCCGTCACCGTCGTCGAGACCGGCCCCGCGGCCGTCACCGCCGCCGGGGAGATGCAGAGCCGGGTGCTCGGCCTCCACGGTCTCGACGACGCGACCGCGGGGGTCCGGCGGGAGCGGGACGTGACCCCGCTCGGCCCCGAGACCGTCACTCCCTGGCTCTCCGCGCCGGTGCGACCCGACACCTGGATCGCGGTCGGCGTGCTGCTCGGGGGCTCGCCCGTTCCACCGGAACTCGAGCTGCAGGGAGGGGAGGCGACGGTGTCGTGGCCGGACGGCGCCGCGACGACCTTTCGCCCGGACGAGCAGCTGCCCCGCGGATGAGCGTCAGCGGTATGCCGTGCTCGCCCGCTCCACGAGCCGGGTCGGCACCACCACGGGTACGGCGGGATCGGTCGCCGTCCCGTCGCCCTCCACGGCCGCGATGAGCGCCGTGACCGCTTGCTGCGCGAGCGCCGGGAAGTCCTGCCGGACGGTCGTGAGCGGCGGGAGGAAGTTCGCCGCCTCGGGGATGTCGTCGAAGCCGACCACGCTGACGTCCGACGGAACCGCGCGCCCGGACTCCGCCACCGCCCGCAGCAGCCCGAGCGCCATCTGGTCGTTGGCGCAGAACACCGCGGTCGCCGCGCCGAGAGCCGCGCCCGCGGCGAAGCCCGACTCCGCGCTCCAGTCGCCGCGCACGACCGGCGGTGGCACGACGCCGGCATCCGCCAGGGCCTCGCGCCAGCCCCGCTCGCGCTCGGCGGCGGCGAACGAGCCCGCCGGTCCCGCGAGGTGGTGGACGGTCTCGTGCCCGAGGTCGAGCAGGTGGCGGGTGGCGGCCTGCGCGCCCGCGGCATGATCGCTGTGCACCACGGCCGCTCCGGCGCCGGCGGGGGCATCCACGACGACGAGGTGCAGCTCCGGCGGCAGGGTCGCGGCGGGGACGAGCGCGGAGGCCTCGTTCAGCACGAGAGCCCCGTCCACGCCCTGATCGGCGAGCCGGGCGAACGCGGCCTCCACGCCGTCCGCGGCCGTGACGACGGTGAGCGCGTATCCACGATCCGCCGCCGCTTCGGCCGTGGCCTGCAGCATCCGGGAGTTGCCGACCGTGGCCAAGGTCGTGACGACGAGACCGAGGGTGTGGCTGCGCCCGGTGCGCAGGGCCCGCGCCGCCCGATGCGGTCGGTAGCCGAGCTCGGCCATGGCGGCTTCGACCCGCGTCCGGGTCTGCGGGTCTACGCGGGGGCTGCCGTTGACGACGCGGGAGACGGTCTGTCCGGAGACGCCGGCGCGCGCCGCGACGGTCGCCATGGACACGCGCGCGGCCGTCGTGGGCTTCTCGGCCACGGGAACCTCCGTTCACAAGTCCGTCGTGTTGACGTTAGCACGCGGCCCCACCTAACATGTTGACGTGAACACGCCCGAATCTGCGGAGATCCCCACGGAGCGTCTCGGCGCCGGTGTCGTCAAGCGCCCGACCACCCTCGCCGACGGCCGCGACCTCATCTACTACGACGACCCGGACACCACTCTCGTCGCCGAACGGTCGGTCGACGCCCGCACCCTGGCCCCGCGGCCGGACACCGCGACCATGCGGCTCGACGTGCTGACGGGCGACTGGATCACCGTCGCCGCCAACCGCCAGAACCGCGTCATGATGCCGGGAGCCGATGCCGACCCGCTCGCGCCGCAGACGCCGGGGAATCCGTCCGAGGTGCCGTCCCGGTACGACGTGGCGGTGTTCGAGAACCGCTCCCCCGCGTTCGGCCCCGCCCTCGCCGAGCCGGTCGGCACCGCCCCCGGGGCCACGAACCCCCCGCGCGGCCTCGACGACCTCGCGGCCCTCGGACTCGGGCGCACCCGTACCGCGGTCGGCCGCTGCGAGGTCGTGTGCTTCAGCCCCGAGCACTCCGGCTCCTTCGGGACACAGACCGTGACCCGCGCCCGCACCGTGATCGAGGCCTGGGCCGACCGCACCGCCGCCCTGTCCGCCCTCCCCGGCATCCAGCAGGTCTTCCCGTTCGAGAACCGCGGCGAGGCGATCGGCGTCACTCTCCCCCACCCGCACGGCCAGATCTACGCGTATCCCTACGTGACCCCGCGCACCGCCCGGGTGCTGGACGCGGTCGACCGCACCGCGCCCGACCTCTTCGCCCGCATCCTCGCCGAGGAGCAGGCGTCCGAGCGGGTGGTGTTCCGCGGCGAGCACTGGACGGCGTTCGTGCCCTTCGCAGCGCGGTGGCCGCTCGAGGTGCACCTCATGCCGCATCGTCACGTGCCCGACCTCGCCGAGACGACGGCGGAGGAGCGCGACGAGCTCGCCCCGCTCTACCTCCGCCTCCTCCGCGGTGTCGACGCGCTCTACGACAGCCCGACGCCGTACATCGCGGCCTGGCACCAGGCTCCGGTCCACGTCGGCCGCGACACCGTGCGCCTGCACCTGCAGCTCACGAGCCCGCGGCGCGCCGCCGACAAGCTCAAGTTCCTCGCAGGTTCCGAGGCCGCGATGTGGGCGTGGGCCGCCGAGGTCGCGCCCGAGCAGGGCGCCGCCCGACTCCGCGAAGCGATCGCCCGCACCGATCAGGAAGCTTCCGCATGACCTCCGCACACGACGCCGCCGCCGAGCTCTTCGCCGCCCTCGCCGGACGCACCCCGGACGGCGTCTGGTCTGCCCCGGGGCGGGTGAACCTCATCGGCGAGCACACCGACTACAACGACGGCTTCGTGCTCCCGTTCGCCATCCCGCAGCGGACGATCGCCGCGGTCGGTCGCCGCGCCGACGGCCGGCTCCGCGTCGCCTCGACCTTCGCGGACGAGCCGGTGGAAGTGGCCCTCGACGAGCTGGACCGCCTCTTCCCCACCCCTCCCGGGACGGAGCCCGCGGTGCCGGAGTGGGCCGCCTACCCGCTGGGCGTCGCCTGGGCGCTCCGTGCAGCGGCTGGCGTGACCGCGGTCTCCGGCCTGGACATCGCGATCGCCTCCGACGTCCCGGTCGGCGCCGGGCTCTCGTCGTCCGCCGCGATCGAGGGCGCGACGGCCGCGGCGCTGAACGAGCTCTGGGGCACCGATCTCGACGCCGTGGCCCTCGCCCGCATCGGGCGGACGGCGGAGAACGAGGCCGTGGGCGCGCCCACCGGGATCATGGACCAGATGGCCTCGATGCTCGGCGAGCCCGACGCCGCGATCTTCCTCGACTGCCGCTCCCTCGCCGCCGAGGTCGTGCCGCTGGGCATGGCCGACGCCGGACTCGCGGTGCTCGTGATGGACACCCGCGTCACGCACGCGCACTCCACCGGCGGCTACCGGGAGCGCCGCGCCGCGTGCGAGCGCGGGGCCGCGATCCTCGGCGTGCCGGCGCTGCGCGACGTCGCGGTGGCCGACCTCGCCCGTGCCGCGAGCCTGATGGACGACGTGACCTTCCGCCGCGTGCGCCACATCGTCACGGAGAACCAGCGCGTGCAGGACACCGTCGCGACGCTGCGCACCGCGGGCGCGCGCGGCATCGGCGACCTCCTCGTCGCCTCCCACGCGTCCATGCGCGACGACTTCGAGATCTCGACGCCCGAGCTCGACGCCGCCGTGGAGACCGCCCTCACCTCGGGCGCGGTGGGTGCACGCATGACCGGCGGCGGGTTCGGGGGTGCCGCGATCGCCCTCGTCGACCGCGATGCCGTACCCCACCTCACGGACGCGGTGCGGGCGCGGTTCGCCGCCGAAGGCTTCGTCGTCCCGCACCTGTTCGCGGTCAGCCCGTCCGCAGGTCCCCGCCGCGACTCCTGACACAATGGAGGGTCGAGCCGCCACCCCTGCGGCAGGAGAGGAACGCATGTCCTGGATCGTCACCGGCGGCGCCGGCTACATCGGTGCCCACGTCGTCCGCGCCCTCGCAGAGGCCGGCCTCTCCCCCGTCGTCCTGGACGACCTCTCCAGCGGCGTGGCGTCCTTCGTGCCGGAGGGCGTGCCGTTCGTGCAGGGCAGCATCCTCGACCGTGCCCTCGTCGAGGAGACGCTGCGCACGCATGAGGCGGAGGGCGTGATCCACGTCGCGGGCTACAAGTACGCCGGCGTCTCGGTCCAGCGCCCGCTGCACACCTACGCCCAGAACGTCGAGGGCACGCGGATCATCCTCGAGGCGATGGCGGCGGCGGGCGTCGCGAACATCGTCTTCTCGTCGTCGGCAGCCGTGTTCGGCACGCCGGACGTCTCCCTCGTCGTCGAGGACACCGCCAAGCGGCCCGCGAGCCCCTACGGCGAGTCGAAGCTCATCGGCGAATGGCTGCTCCGCGACCAGGCGATCGCCACGGCCGACTCCGACCGCCCGCTGCGCCACACCTCGCTGCGGTACTTCAACGTGGTCGGCTCGGCCGACCCGACGGTCTACGACGTCAGCCCCCACAACCTGTTCCCCATCGTCTTCGAGGCGCTCATCGAAGGCCGCACCCCGAAGATCTTCGGCGACGACTACGACACCCCTGACGGCACGAACGTCCGCGACTACGTGCATGTCGGCGACATCGCCGCCGCCCACGTCGCCGCAGCGCAGCGCCTGGCCTCGGGCGCTCCGATCGAGCCCGCGTACAACCTCGGCTCCGGCGACGGCCTCAGCGTGAAGCAGATCATGGATGCGGTCGCCCGCGTCACCGGCATCGACTTCACCCCCGAGATCGGTCCGCGGCGCCCGGGCGACCCGGATCGGATCGTGGCGACCGGCGAACTCGCGGCCCGCGACCTCGACTGGACCATGCGCTACACGGTCGACGAGATGGTGCGCACGGGCTGGGAGGCCCGCCGCGCCGCCGCCGGCTGACTCACACGTCGCGCGTGCGGAGCGGGTAGAGCCAGAAGCACAGCCACCCGACGGCGGTGAACGCCAGCGGGATGACCGCCAGCATGAGCCGGGTGCCGCCGTCGACGGCCTCCGGCTGCGCGTCGCCGAGGTCCGCGTCGAACCCCGTCGCCGTCAGCACGGCCGCGGCGACGATCGCCTGGAGGACCACGGAGCCGCGCACGACGAACCCGTTCACGCCGAAGTAGGCGCCCTCGCGGCGGTGGCCCGTGCGGTGCGCGTCGTCGTCGATGATCTGGGCGAGCACGACCTCGAGGAGCTGCAGCAGCCCGCCGACGCCGACGCCGACCGCGATGCCGACGAGAGCCGCCGCCCCCACGGAGGTCGGGATGAGGTAGCCGAGCACCGCCACCCCGAACACCGCGACGCTCCACAGCAACGCCGTGCGCGGGGAGGTGCGCCGGACCACCGCGCTCCACAGCACGATCGACGGGATGGCCGTGACGAAGATGGCACCGAGCAGGAGGCTGCCCTCGCCCTCGGCCGCCCCCAGCGAGTAGCGGACGTAGAACGGCACGGCGGCGAGGATCACGGCGATCGAGGTCTGCACGCAGAGCGAGCCCAGCACGTACGGCACGAAGGCGCGGTTGCGGAACGTGTAGACGAGCTGATCCCGCCAGCGCATCGCCTCGGAGGCGGCCTCCGGCACCCGGCGCTCGATCATCCCGCCGAGGAACGACCAGGCGAGCAGCACGAGACAGACGCCGGACAGCACGAGCGCCATCCCCGGCCAGCCGATCGCGTCGTAGAGCGCGGGGGCGCCGGCCGTGCCGAGGACCATGCCGAGGATCGCGAAGATCTGCCGCGGCACGTTCCCGCGGGCGCGCTCCTCCGTGGTGCGGAAGATCTCCGGGAACAGCGCGGAGATGTTCAGCACCACCACGACGAAGGCGATGTCGTAGACCGCCACGACCACGAGGAACCAGACGATGAGCCCGGCCGCCGGGAGCGCGGGCGGCATCCAGACGAGGGCGAAGGCGACGACGAGCGGCACGATGCCGAGTCCGATCCAGGGGATGCGGCGGCCCCATGGCGTGCGGATCCGGTCGGAGAGCGCCCCGACGACCGGGTTGAGCGCCGCGTTGAGGATGCCGTGCGCGATCATCGCCGCCGCCACCCACCCCGCGGGGACGGCGAGGTGCGAGACGTAGAAGTACACGACGAATGCCGAGAACGTCTGCGTCATCAGCTGCGTCGGGAACCCCGAGGCCCCGAAGGCGATGGTCTGGGCGCGGGTGGGAGCGGCGTCGAGACGTCGGTCGCGCAGCCGTTCGCCGAGCGCCGTCACCGGGCGTCTCCGCGCTGCAGCTCCCGTAGCGCGCGCCAGCCGACGCGGACCAGGCCCTCCTCGGCGATCGTCTGCTGCACGAGCGGATCGTCGAGCAGCCGCAGCTCGTAGCCGCGCTTGGCCGCCGCGAAGTCCACCGCCGCGCGCAGCTCCTCGCCGTCGGCCATCGGATGCAGGTAGATCTCGGTGACCCCGGGCGGGACGGCGCGCAGCACCGCGAGGAAGCCGTCTCGGACCTGCTCGTACGACTCCTCGTCGGCGGTGCCCTCGCCGCGCAGCTCGAACGGGTGCGTCCACAGCCGGTCGACGATCTCGACGCCGAACGCATCGGCCACCGCCGCCGCCTCGGTGAGCTTCGCCTGCAGCATCGGATCGGCGTCCGCCCCCTCCATCTCGCGGGGCAGGCGGAAGGGGAGGCCCTGCCGGGCGGCGAGCTCGAAGACGGGGCGCAGGAAGTCCCGGCCGGTCAGCAGCCCGTAGACGGAGCCCATGTGGTTGTCGAGGTGGGTCACGTCGACGCCGGCATCGAGCGTGGTCTGCAGCTGCGCGGCGATCTCGGCCGCGACGTCCTCTTCGGAGGCGTGCTGCTCCACCGTCGCGACGTCGGCGGGGAAGAAGCCGTCGGCATCGACCAGGGTCGAGGCGCCGGTGAGCGGGCGCCATCGGTACCGGCGCCACTCGCTCGTGAGCACGAGGTGCACGCCCACGTCGAGGTCAGGGCGCGACGCCGCGAAGGCCAGAGCTTCCGGGGACCACGCGCAGGGCACCATCACCGTCGCCGAGTCGATCCGGCCGCGCACGAGGAGTCCGGAGATCGCGGCGTTCGCGGCATGGCACATCCCGAAGTCGTCGGCGTTGAGGATGACCGCCCTGGCACCGGACGGCAGTCCGAGTCGGTCGGCGAGGGCGGAGGAGGCGGTCATGGCGTGTCCTGTCGGGCGGGCGGTCAGCGGCCGGCGGCGGCTGCGCGGGAGGGGGTGAGGATCCGGGTGAAGACGTCGGCACGGAGCGCGGAGGCCGCCTCGCCCACGGCTCCGACGAGCGGCGCCTCCGGCCCGAACGCCGAGGCGAGGAAGCGGAGCGGCAGCTGCGCGGAGAACTCGTCCGCGACCCGCTCGATCGCGTCCAGGAGCGCCGGGTGCACCGCCTCCCCGCCGAGGATGAAGGCCTCGGGATCGAGCACGAGCGCGACGCTGCCCGCCGCGAGGAAGAGCCGCCGTCCGATCTCGGCGACGAGGGCCTGCGCCGCCTCGTCGCCGTGCCGCGCCGCCTCCAGGTGGGCGAGGAACGGCGCGTCGACATCCAGCCCGAGGCCGAGGGCGAGGTCCCGCACCACCGTGGCGCCCGCGACCGGGGCGCCGATGGGCACCGGCGTCTGCGGGAGGTACATGACCTCGCCCGCCACACCGGAGAACCCGCGATGCAGCGCCCCGTCGATCACGATGCCGGCGCCGAGGTCGTCGTCGAGCAGCAGGAGCGCGAAGCTCGCGAGGTCAGTGCCGACGCCGGTGGTCGACTCGGCGAGGGCGGCGAGGTTGACGTCGTTCTCGACGCGGACCGGGCAGTCGAGGGCGGTCGCGAGGGCCGAGCGGAAGGCGCCGCCGTCCGGTCCCTGGTCGTCGCGGATCGTGCCGTCGGCGGCGACGATGCCCGGCACTCCGACGACGGCGAGGTGGAGCGCGCCCTTCACGGATCGGCGGCAGGCCGCGACGAGGGCGGCGATGTGCGCGACCCGGTCTTCACCCGCGGGGAAGGCGCCGTGCCGCTCAGCCCTGACGGTGCCGGTCGCGTCGACGAGGACGACGTGGGCCGCGTGGTGGTCCACGTGCACCGCTGCCGCGAAGCCGAGGGCGGGGTGCAGCGCGACGCGGCCGGCCGCCGGTCCGCGGGTGTCGCGGTCGACGCCGGCCGCGGTGACGGCTCCCGCGGCGTCGAGCATCCGCAGCACCTGGGTCACGGCCGTGCGGGAGAGGCCGGTCGCCGCCATGAGCTCGGCCCGGGTCTGCGGTCCGCTCCGGGCGAGACGCTCCAGGATCGCGCGGCCGTTGAGCGTACGGAGCAGGGTCTGCGGTCCTGCGAGGGGTCGTGACATGCGGCGGAACCTCTGGGGTCGATTCTCGTGCGGAGTCGGTGCCCGCCAGCCTGCCACATCGCGTCGCACCCGTCGACCCGTCCTCTCCCCGGGACCCGCGACACCTGCACGACCCCGGCTCGGTTGCACGACGGATCCCGGGTTCCGGTCCTACGGACGTACCCGGGTCGTGCAGACGTAACCCGGGACGACGGACCGAACCCGGGGACGAGCACCGAGACCAAGACCAAGACCAAGACCAAGACCAAGACCAAGACCAAGACCGAGACCAAGACCAAGACCATGACCGAAGACTGTCGTGAAACCGGGGTCTCGTTCACACCCGCGACACCTGCACGACCCGGGCACGGTTGCACGACGGAACCCGGGATTCGTCCCCACAGACGTACCCGGGTCGTGCAGGTGTGCCCGGGTGTCCGGAGGAGGGAAGGGACGGGAGGGGACGAAAGGACGTCCGGGGGTCCGCATAGGGTGGAGGGATGACGCCCCTGGTGATCCGAGACGCCGTCGCCGACGATGCCGAGGCCGTGGCCGGAGTGCACGTGCGCTCGTGGCAGGCGGCCTACGAGGGCCTCATCGACCAGGAAGTGCTGGACGGGTTGTCCGTCTCGGAGCGGGCCGACGGGTGGCGCCGCATCTTCGCCGACCCCCTCCCCACGAGCCTCGGGACCCTGGTGGCCGAGCGTGACGGCGCCGTCGTCGGCTGGGCGTCGTTCGGCTCCGGCCGCGACCCCGACGGCCTGGACGACGCCGAGCTGTACGGTATCTACGCCGATCCCACCGCGTGGTCGACGGGGGCGGGGCATGCCCTCCTCGACGCGGCCGAGCAGCGCATGATCGACGCCGGCCACACACGCGCCTACCTCTGGGTGCTCGACGGCAACGACCGGGCCGACGGCTTCTACGCCCGGCACGGGTGGGAGCTCGACGGAGCCACGAAGATCGATCAGCGTCCGCAGTTCACGCTCCGCGAGCACCGCCGCGTCAAGCACCTCGCCCCGCGCTGAGCCGTCCCGCCGTCAGTCCAGCGCGCTCATCACGTGCTTGATCCGGGTGTAGTCGTCGAAGCCGTACTGCGACAGGTCCTTCCCGTATCCGGAGTGCTTGAAACCACCGTGCGGCATGTCCGACACGAACGGGATGTGGGTGTTGATCCACACGCAGCCGAAGTCGAGGTCGCGGGAGAGGCGCATGGCGCGGGCATGGTCCCGCGTCCACACCGAGGCGGCGAGCGCGTACGGCACGTCGTTCGCCATCGCGAGCGCCTCCTCCTCGGTGCCGAAGGGCTGCACGGTCAGGACGGGTCCGAAGATCTCCCCCTGCACGACCTCGTCGTCTTGCTGCACGCCGGTCACGACGGTCGCCTCCCAGAAGTAGCCACGGTCGCCCTGCCGTGCCCCGCCGGTCGCGACCGTCGCATGCGCGGGAAGCCGGTCGACGAAGCCCTGCACCTGCGCGAGCTGGGCCGCGCTGCTCAACGGTCCGTACAGCACGCCGTCTTCATCCGGGGCCCCGGTCCGCGCGTGCGTGCGGGTCCGCTCCACCAGTGCGGCGACGAGCTCGTCGTGCACCGACGCGTGCACGAGCACCCGGGTGGCCGCGGTGCAGTCCTGACCCGCGTTGAAGAAGGCCCCGGTGACGATGCCCTCGACCGCCTTCTCGATCGACGCGTCCGGGAAGACGATCGCGGGCGCCTTGCCGCCGAGCTCCAGGTGCACGCGCTTGACGTCGTCGGCTGCCGAGCGGGCCACGGCCATGCCTGCCCGCACCGAGCCGGTGATGGCCACCATCTGCGGCGTCGGATGCTCGACGAGGGCCGCTCCGGTCTCGCGGTCGCCGAGCACGACGTTGAGGGTGCCGGCGGGGGTGTGTCGCGCGACGATCTCCGCGAGCAGCAGCGTGGTGAGCGGCGTGGACTCCGCCGGCTTCAGCACGACGGTGTTCCCGGCGGCGAGGGCAGGAGCGATCTTCCACACCGCCATGTTCAGGGGGTAGTTCCACGGCGTCACCTGCCCGATCACGCCGATCGGCTCCCGGCGCACGAAGGAGGTGTGCCCGGGGAGGTACTCCGCGGCAGCGCGACCCTCGAGGCTCCGCGCGGCGCCGGCGAAGAACCGCAGCTGGTCCACCGACTGCAGGATCTCGTCGGCGACGAGCGTCGCCCGCGGCTTGCCGGTGTCCTTCGACTCGAGGTCGGCGAACTCCTCGGCCCGCGCGGCCATGTCCTCGGCGATGCGGAACAGCGCGAGCTGGCGCGCGGACGGCGGCATGTCCCGCCAGATCGGGAGCGCCTCCGCGGCCGCGGCATACGCGGCATCCACATCGGCACGGTCGGAGATCGGGATCTCGCCGTAGGCTTCCTCCGTCACCGGATCGATGAGCGGCAGTCGCCCGCTCCCCGCTGCGGTGACGGCGCGACCGCCGATGAAGTTCTGCAGGGGCACGGTCATCGTCGACGGTGAGGACATAGCGCCATGGTAGCCATCCGGACGCGGAATCTGTAGCTTTTCGTCCACAGATCGACGGATTCAGTTGCGCAGCACCCGTCGGAATGTCACGATCGGTACATGAGTCCGAAGACGCCTCCCCCCGCCCTCGACGACATCTCGAAGCGCATCGTCGAGCTGCTGCAGGAGGACGGGCGGCGTCCCTATGCGGAGATCGCCCGCGAGGTGGGGCTCAGCGAGGCCGCGGCCCGCCAGCGGGTTCAGCGACTGACCGAATCGGGCCTGATCCAGATCGTCGCCGTGACCGACCCACTGCAGCTCGGCTTCCACCGCATGTCGATGATCGGGATCCGGGTGTCGGGCGACCCCCGCGCGATCGCGGAGGAGCTCACGGCGATCCCGGAGCTCGCGTACGTCGTGGTCACCCTCGGGACGTTCGACATCCTCGTCGAAGCGGTGTGCGAGGACGACGACCACCTGCTCGACCTCATCGCCACCCGCATCCGCACCATCCCCGGCATCATCCAGACGGAGAGCCTGCTCTACGCCGGCCTCTACAAAGACCTCTACAACTGGGGAACGCGCTGACGCGCTCCCCTCGCATCGGAGTAAACATGGGCACCACGGTCTTCGAACGCCGGCGTCCTCCGCAGTCCGTCATCGACGACGCCCTGCGCGACACGGCCCTGTCGGTCTTCTGGCTCGACGACGTCGAGCGCCCCGCGCATCCGCCGCTGCGCGGCACCGTGCACACGGACCTCGTGGTCGTCGGCGGCGGCTACACCGGACTCTGGACGGCCGTGCGCGCGAAGGAGCGGGATCCGGAGCGGAAGGTGGTCCTCCTGGAGGCGTCCCGCGTGGCCTGGGCGGCGTCCGGGCGCAACGGCGGCTTCTGCGAGTCCAGCCTCACCCATGGCCACGAGAACGGCGTGAACCGCTGGCCCGAGGAGATCGACCGGCTGGAGGAGCTGGGCCACGAGAACCTCGACGGCATCGCCGAGACCGTGCGGCGGTACGACATGGACGCCGAGTTCGAGCGGACGGGCCAGCTCGCGGTCGCCGTGGAGCCGCATCAAGTCGAGTGGCTGCGCGAGGAGGAGGGGTTCCTCGACCGGGAAGCGGTGCAGGCGGAGGTGCACTCCCCCACGTTCCTCGCCGGGGCGTGGGACCGGGAGGGCAGCGCTCTCGTGCACCCCGCGAAGCTGGGCCTGGAGCTCGCGCGGGTGGCCGTCGAGCTCGGCGTGGAGATCCACGAGCACAGCCTGGTCCGGCGGATCGAGGGCGCGGACTCCGGCCCGGTGACCCTCGTCACGGAGCACGGCCGGGTGACCGCCGACGCGGTGGCGCTCGCGACGAACGTGTTCCCCTCGCTGCTCAAGCGCCACCGCCTCATGACGGTGCCCGTGTACGACTACGTGCTGATGACGGAGCCGCTGTCGGCCGAGCAGCTCGCCTCCATCGGCTGGCGGAACCGCCAGGGGCTCGCCGACAGCGCCAACCAGTTCCACTACTACCGCCTCACCGCCGACGACCGGATCCTGTTCGGCGGCTACGACGCGGTCTACCACTTCGGCGGCAAGGTGCGCCCCGCCTACGAGGATCGGATGGAGAGCCACCGACGGCTGGCCTCGCACTTCTTCACCACCTTCCCGCAGCTCGCCGGCCTCCGCTTCACGCACCGCTGGGCCGGGGCGATCGACTCGTCGAGCCGGTTCTGCGCGTTCTTCGGCACCGCCCGCGGCGGCCGGGTCGCCTACGCCACGGGGTTCACCGGCCTCGGGGTCGGCGCCGCCCGGTTCGCCGCCGATGTCATGCTCGACAAACTCGCCGGCGAGGAGACCGAGCGCACGCAGCTCCGGATGGTGCGCGAGAAGCCGATCCCGTTCCCGCCGGAGCCGGCCGCGTCCGTCGGGATCAACCTCGTCCGCGCCGCGATGGACAGGGCCGACCACAACGAGGGGCGCCGCAACCTGTTCCTGAAGACGCTCGACGCGCTCGGCATGGGCTTCGACTCGTGACCGCGCTCGCCCCGGGGGCCGTCGTCGACGCGGGAAGCCTCGCGCTGACGCACACCCCGCTGCCCGAGGAGGACGTCCGCGACGGCGCGCCGACCACGGCATACACGGTGCT
Source organism: Microbacterium sp. CH1 (assembly GCF_001595495.1). Taxonomy (NCBI): domain Bacteria; kingdom Bacillati; phylum Actinomycetota; class Actinomycetes; order Micrococcales; family Microbacteriaceae; genus Microbacterium; species Microbacterium sp. CH1. Next base: position 21,972 of record NZ_LOSO01000019.1, read on the forward strand.
CGACGACGCAGGCGGGATCCAGATCGGCGTCTGGGAGATGACGCCGGGCACCGCGGTGGACGTCGAGGAGGACGAGGTGTTCGTCGTGCTCTCCGGTCGCGCGACCGTGACGTTCACCGCGCCCGCGCTCCCTCCGGTGGAGCTCGGCCCCGGGTCCGTGATGCGGCTCACGGCCGGCATGCGGACGGTCTGGACGGTGAGTGAGACCCTGCGGAAGGTCTCGATCGGGATCTGACGGCCGCTGCCGACCAGGCCCGCTCAGGCCCGGCGGACCTCCGCGTGCGGGATGCGCGCGGCCATGACGCGCACCGCCTCCGGGTTGTCGTCGACGAGCACCGCCTCCCGGCCGAGTGCGGAGGCCACGGCTCCGGTCGTGCCGCTGCCCGCGAAGAGGTCGAGCACCCGGTCGCCCGGCCGGCTCGACGCGGTCACGATGCGCCGCAGGACGCCCTCCGGCTTCTGCGTCGGATACCCCGTCTTCTCGCGCCCCGTGGTCGGGACGATCGTGTGCCACCACACGTCCGTCGGGAGCTTGCCGCGGGCGGCCTTCTCCGCGGTCACCAGTCCCGGCGCCATGTACGGCTCCCGGTCGACGTCGTCGGAGTTGAACACGTACGTCCGCGGGTTCTTCACGTACACCAGGATCGTGTCGTGCTTGGTGGGCCACCGCCGCCGGGACTTCGCGCCGTAGTCGTACGCCCAGATGAGCTCGTTGAGGAAGCAGTCCCGGCCGAACACCGCGTCGAGCATGACCTTCGCGTAGTGCGCCTCGCGGTAATCCAGGTGCAGGTACAGGGTGCCGTCGTCGGCGAGCAGCCGCCAGGCCTCCTCCAGTCGCGGCATGAGGAAGGCGCCGTAGTCGTCGAAGCTGTCGTCGTACGCGCGCAGCATGCCGCGCACCCGCTCATACCGGTGCCCGTGGAAGCCGTGTCGCACCTCGGGCTCGCCGGGCGCCCGTTCCGGACTCCGGCCCTCCGCCGCAGGCTCGGCCGGCTCCTCCGGCGGTGGGAACGTGCGGCGGGCGGTGACCACCTGCCGCTCCCGCACCCGCCCGGTGTTGAACGGCGGGTCGAGGTAGACGAGCGTGAAGGATCCGGACGGCAGGGTCGCCGCGACCGCGAGGTTGTCCCCCTCGATCACCGACACCCGCCCCGGATCGTGCGCCCCTGAGCCACCCCCTTGGGTCCCTGAGCCTGTCGAAGGGCCTTGGGTCCCTGAGCCTGTCGAAGGGCCCTGGGTCCCTGAGCCTGTCGAAGGGCCCTGGGTCCCTGAGCCTGTCGAAGGGCCCTGGGTCCCTGAGTCTGTCGAAGGGCCTTGGGTCCCTGAGCCTGTCGAAGGGCCTGAGCCTGCCGAAGGGCCCTGGGTCCCTGAGCCTGTCGAAGGGCCCTGGGTCCCTGAGCCTGTCGAAGGGCCCGACCCCGCCGAAGGGCTCACGGAACCCGGTGCAGCCACGCGTCGGTCGAGAACTTCGACTCCACGAGCGCCTGGGCGTCGGCGTACTCGTCCGGCGTGATGCCGCCGTCCTCGGCGGAGGTCAGCGAGCGGAACGTGTCCTTGAAGCGCTCGATAATCTCGGCACGCTCCAGTCCGGTCTGGCTCCGCAGCGGATCGACGCGCTTGGCCGCCGAGGTGGTGCCCTTGTCGCTGAGCTTCTCGCGGCCGATCCGCAGCACCTCGGTCATCATCTGGCCGTCGATGTCGTAGGAGAGGGTGGCGTGGTGCAGCACACCTCCGTTCGCGAGGCGCTTCTGCGCGGCGCCGCCGATCTTGCCGGTCGGGCTCGCGATGTCGTTGAGCGGCTGGTAGACGGCGTCGATGCCGAGCGACCGGAGCGCCTGCAGCACCCAGTCGTCGAGGAACGCGTAGGAGTCGGCGAAGGTCATGCCCGCCACGAGCGAGGCCGGCACGTACAGCGAGTAGGTGATGATCTGCCCGGCAGCCATGAGCATCGCCCCGCCGCCGGAGATGCGCCGGACGACGTCGAATCCGTGCTTCGCGGCGCCCTCGGGGTCGACCTCGTTGCGGTACGACTGGAACGACCCGATGACGACGGCTGACTCGTCCCATTCCCAGATGCGCAGGGTCGGGCGCCGACGCCCCTCGCCCACCCGGGAGGTGAGCACCTCGTCGAGGGCGAGGTTCATGCGCGGCGAGACCGCCTTCTCGTGGACGATCTCCCAGTCGAAGTCGCGCCACCCGGGCGCGGTGACCAGCGCGCGACGCACGGCGGTGCCCACGGCCTCGGGGCTGAAGCCGAGCAGCTGCGCCCCCTCGGGGAGGGCACCGCGGACGGCCGCGGCGATGGCCGTGGCGTCGGACTCGGCGGGGAGTCCCTCGACGGCGGCGTTGATGTCGTCGAGCGCGGAGTCCGGTTCGAGGAAGAAGTCCCCGGCGAGCCGGAACCGCGCGATCCGGTCGTTCTCGACCTCGAGGTCGACGACGACGAGCTTGCCCCCAGGAACCTTGTATTCACCGTGCACGGATCCAGCTTAAGGCGCGCGCTGCCGCCGTGGTCAGCCGCCGAGCACGACCACGCGTTCCCCGGCCCTGATCGGCGTGGAGTAGCGGTTGCCTGGTGTGGGCAGGGGGCAGATGAACTGATCGGAGAAGGCGCACGGCGGCAGGTACGCGCGGTTGAAGTCGATCACGGCGGACCCGTCGGCGGCGGGCTCGTCGACGGAGAGGAACCGGAACCGGTACGTCTCCAGCCCGTTCGTCCCGTCGGCGAAGACCGCACTCAGCGCTCCGCTCCCGCTGCGGGTGACCGTGAGCTCGTGCGGGGCCCCGGCGAGCTCGAACCGCAGGCGTCCGGCGATCGGGGTCTCGCGCTCCTCGCCGTCGACCGCGGTGACGACGATCCGCTCGTCCGGCGCGGGCTCGAACGTGGCCGGGATCCGCCATCGTTCGTCGGGGGCGTAGGCGTCGATCGCGGTGAACCACTCCCGCTGCGGACGGGCGGGGTTCCAGACGCGGAGCGCCAGCAGTCCGTTGCGGTCGAACACACGCAGCTCTCGCCGCCCGAGGCGCAGGGTCTGGGTACCGCGGAGGGTGACGACCGACCCCGACGGTCCCAGTTCGGTGCCGCGGATGCCGCCGTGCCCGGTGAGGGCCCAGAGTCCGGGCACGCCGTCGACCGCCGCGGGTTCGGTGATGAGCCAGTTCGTGGACTCCAGCGCGGACGGCCCGTACTCCGACCCCGCGTAGCGCTCGCGCGCCGCATGCCACTCGTGCCAGTCCGTCAGGAAGCTCATCGCCGCGGGCCCTCCCCCTTGCTCGTGCGGATGTGCCCCGAATCTAGGGCTGCCCCCGTCGCCCGTGGTCCCCGTCCGTCACACGCCTTCACCCCGCGTCATCCCGCGTCACACACACTCCTCGGCCCGTCCCTCCAACCGGTGCGGGATCAACCCCGTCCCTCCCCACCCCCTCCCCCGCCCGTTTCTGATCCCGCCACCCGCGGCCTCCGCGTCGGGAGCCGCGTAGACGCCGCGCTCGCATTCGCGGCGCGCAGGTGATGCCCCACCTGCCCCCACGCTCCGACTCACCGTGCGTGTTCGAAAACGCTCTCCCGCGCCCCGTCCCGGGCACGAAAGTGATCCAGCGGGATGGCCGGAGGCACGAAAGCGATCCGGACAGGCCGCCGTGGACGCCGACTCGCTTGCGCACCCTCTCGCCGCGGGTGTTCGAAAACGCTCCCCTGGGGCGCGTCCTGGGTACCAAAGTGATCCCGCGTGGCGGACGGGAGGGGCGAAAGTGATCCCGGACGGAGCGGGACGGACCGGGGCGGCGGGGGTCAGCGGGCGGGGATGTGGGCGTCGAGCCAGGCGAGGACGTCGGCGCGCACCTCGTCCTGCTGGAGCTCCTGGAAGATCTCGTGCCGGGCGTCGGGGTAGACGAGAGTCGTCACGTCGGTGAGCCCGGAGCGCCGGCGGTAGGCGTCGGCGAGCTTGTGGACGCTGCGGGGACCGCCGACCGGATCGTCACGGCCGACGAGGAGCAGCACCGGAATGTCGCGCGCGAGGTGCTTCGCCGGACGCCCGTACAGCCGCGCCGCGTCGAGCAGGCCGAAGAGCTTGAGCAGCGGCACTCCCGTCGTGAGCGGATCCTCCTCGAAGGCCTTCCACACCGCGGGGTCCCGGCTCAGCCACTCGTATCCGGTCGCGTCGTCGGCGGCCCACGCGGCGTTCAGCGGCGCCGGGTTCAGGGAGCGGGGCGTGCGCAGCGCCGAGCCGGACAGGATGACCGCATCGAAGGCCTCCGCGTGCTCGTTCACCAGCATCTGCGCGAGGAACGACCCCCACGAGTGCCCGAGGAGCACGAGCGGGAGGTCGGGGTTCTCGTTGCGGATGATGCCGGTCAGCTGCCAGATCGCGTCCTTGGCCGCCCGGAGACCCCCGGGGCCGAGCCGTCCGAGGCGGGCGGGGTCGCCGTGCTGGCGCATGCCGGTGCGCCCGTGCCCGCGGTGGTCGTCGGCGTAGACGGTGAACCCGGCTCCGGTGAGCGCGGCGATCAGCGCCGGATACCGTCCCGCGTGCTCGCCCACCCCGTGCAGGAGCTGGACGACGCCCCGGGGCGTCCCCTCCGCCGGGTGGACGTCGTAGACGATGGCGATGCCGTGGCCGTCGGTGTACTCGCGGGTCTCGGTCATGATCCTGCCTTACCGGTCGGTCTCCGCGAGCGCGTCGCGGATGGCGTCGCGGATGGCGAAGGCGATGTCGCGATCCGTCACCTCGTAGCCGCCGACCCCGTCGGAGGCGGAGCCCATGCGCACGCCGCCGTCCTCGGTCACGGCTCGCTTCGCGGAGAAGTGGAGGGCGTCCACCCCGGCCCGGGCGAGCACCGGAGCACTCGCGACATCGACGCCGCTGCCGGCCATCACCTCGATCTGCCCCTCGGCGGTGGCGACGAGCGCGCGCAGGGTGTCGATGCCGTCGATCGCGGCGGATGCCCCTCCGGAGGTGAGCACGCGCCGGAGCCCGAGCTCCCTCGCGGCCCGCAGGGTCGCCACCGGGTCGGCGGTCACGTCGATCGCGCGGTGCAGGGTCGCCGGAGCTCCCCCGGCCGCATCCCGCAGCCGGGCCATGGCGTCGCGATCCAGTCGGCCTTCGACGTCGAGCGCGCCGATCACCACTCCCGCGGCCCCCGCTGCGACCGCGTGCCGCACGTCGCGTTCGGCGACGGCCAGCTCGTCGGCGCTGTAGTGGAAGCCGCCGGCGCGCGGACGGATGAGGACGTGCACCTCGGGGCCGTTCGCCCCCGCGGCTTCGAGCGCGAGCTCCAGGGTGGCCGGCGACGGGGTGAGCCCACCCAGCGCGAGGGCCGTGGCGAGTTCGACGCGAGCGGCGCCGACCTCGGCGGCGATGCGCACTCCGGCGGGATCCTGGACGGCGATTTCGAGAGCGATCGTTCGGGTCACCCCTCCATTGTGCCCGCTGGCCTCGGCTCCCCCGGCCCCCGGGGCAGAAATATTAGATAGACTAACTAAGTATGTCTGCGTCCGATGATTCCCTGCACCTCACCGCCACAGACCTCCGCATGGCCACGTTCCGGCTCGCCCGCCGGCTCCGCTGCGCCCGTGCCGCCGACATGATGAGCGACACCCAGCTCGCCGTTCTGGCCGACCTCCGCATGAACGGTCGGCGCACGATCTCCACCCTCGCCGAGCGCGAGCGCGTGACCGCCCCCTCGATGACGAGCATCGTGAACGGCCTGGAGGAGCAGGGCTATGTCGCCCGCACCCCCGACGAGGACGACCGCCGCCGCGTGCAGGTGGACATCACCCCCGCCGGCGTCGAGATCGTCGTCGAGACCATCCGCCGCCGCGACGTGCTGCTGGCCGACATGCTCCGCGAGGTCGACTACACCGAGGCGGAGCTGGCGACGCTGCGAGAAGCGAGCGCCCTGATGCGGAGGGTGGTGGAGCGATGAGCGCCATGTTCCGTTCCTTCGCGAACATCAACTACCGGATCTGGTTCGCCGGAGCCCTCGTGTCGAACGTCGGCGGGTGGATGCAGGCCACCGCGCAGGACTGGGTCGTGCTGACCGAGCTCACCGACAACGACGCGACCGCGATGGGCGTCACCATGGCGCTGCAGTTCGGCCCTCCCCTGGTTCTCGTGAGCCTGACCGGCTGGGTCGCGGATCGCTTCGACCGGCGGAAGATCCTCCTGACCACGCAGACCGCGCTCCTCGCCCTCGCGATCGCCGTGGGCTCCCTGCTGCTCGCCGGGGTGATGACCCTGCCGATGATGCTCACCTTCGCCCTCGGCTTCGGCATCGTCAACGCCTTCGACGCCCCCGCGCGGCAGGCCTTCGTGTCGGACATGGTGTCTGCGACGGAGACCTCCAACGCCGTGGCGCTCAACTCCGCCTCCTTCAACCTCGCCCGCATGATCGGCCCCGCGGTCGGCGGTCTGCTCATCGTCGCGATCGGCTCCGGCTGGGTGTTCATCGTCAACGCCGCGACCTTCCTCGCCATGATCGTCGCGCTGCTGCTCATGCGCACGCACCTGCTCGCACCGCGGCCCAAGAACCGCAACCGCGGCGGCCTCGCCGAGGGATTCCGGTACGTCTGGGCGCGCAGCGACCTCAAGGTCGTGTTCGTGACGGTGTTCCTCATCGGCGCGTTCGGCATGAACTTCCCGATCTTCGCCTCGACCATGGCGCTGGAGTTCGGAGCCGGCGCTGACGGGTACGGGGTGCTGAGCTCGGTGCTCGCGATCGGGTCCCTGATCGGCGCCCTCCTCGCCGCGCGTCGGGACCGGGCGAGGGTGCGCGTGGTGATCCTCGCGGCGGGCGGCTTCGGGATCGCGGCCTTCGTCTCGGCCGCGATGCCCACCTACCTCTCCTATGCGGTCACGCTCACGTTCACCGGCTTCATGATCGTGACGCTGCTGACGACGGCCAACGGCTACGTGCAGATCACGACCGATCCGGCACTGCGCGGCCGCGTGCTCGCCCTCTACATGGCCGTCATCATGGGGTCGACCCCGGTCGGCGCGCCGATCGCCGGCTGGGTCGCCGACGCGTTCGGCCCTCGTGCCGCCATCATGCTCGGCGGCACCGCCGGTTTCATCGCGTGCGCGATCGGGGTGACCTGGGTGCTCACGTCCGGGCGTCTGCGCCGTGAGGAGAGCAGCCGGTTCCGGCTGACGCTCGACGAGACCCGGCCGCTGCGGGTCGTGCAGGCGGTCGAGCCGGTCGACTACACGGAGAAGGCGGCGGCGACCACGCCCATCCGGCTGCCGCGCCGCGACGGCGAGTGAGCTGCGAAGGCGTTTGTCAACGCCTTCCTCATCGCGGCCCGACGGTCGTAGCGTCGGGTCATGGACGAGAACATGAGCACCCCGCACCCGCAGGATCCGGCCGAAGGCGCTCCCGGCGTCGACGTCCCTGACGAGAACTCCGGCCAGGGCGACGGCACCGGCGGCGCGATCCAGGGCGACAGCTCTCGCGGCGAGTCGACCGGCGGCGCCATCCAGGGCAGTTCCGGCCCGGGCCACGACGCTCCGCTGGGCGGCGACGAGAGCACCGAGGACGAGCTCGCGGCCGACAACGCCGCCGAGGAGGACACCCTCCGCACGTTCGACCCCGACTCCCCGCCGGCCTGAGCCGTCGACCCACCCCTTTCGAGACGAGCCACCCCCTTGCGAACGTTCGCAAGGGGGTGGCTCGTGCAGAAGGGGGTGGGTCGGCCGCGGTCAGGCGTCGAGGACCACCGTGAGCTGCTCGACGGCCCAGTCGAGCTCGGTGGCCCGGATGACGAGCGGCGGGGCGATGCGGATGGTCTGCCCGTGCGTGTCCTTCACGAGCACACCGCGGTCGAGCAGCTTCTCCGCGATCTCGCGGCCGGTGCCGATGGCGGGGTCGATGTCGACGCCCGCCCACAGCCCGGCGATGCGCACGCCCGTGACACCGTGGCCGATCAGCGGCTGCAGCGCCTGCTCGAGGTGCGCGCCGAGCGCCCGCGCTCGCTCCTGGAACTCGCCCGTCTGCAGCATCTCCACCACGCGGAGACCGACGGCCGCCGCGAGCGGGTTGCCGCCGAACGTGGAACCATGCTCGCCGGGGCGGATCACGCCGAGCACATCCGTGTTCCCCACCACGGCCGAGACCGGCAGGATGCCGCCGCCGAGCGCCTTGCCCAGCAGGTACAGGTCCGGAACGACGCCCTCACGGTCGCACGCGAACGTCTCGCCGACCCGACCGAGCCCGGCCTGGATCTCGTCGGCGATGAACAGCACGTTCTTCTCGTCGCAGATCTCGCGGATGCGGCGGAGGTACCCCTCCGGCGGGATCACCACGCCGGCCTCGCCCTGGATCGGCTCCACGAGCACGCCCGCCGTGTCCTCCGTGATGGCCGCGGCGATCGCCTCCGCGTCGCCGAACGGCACACGGTCGAAGCCCGGCGTGTAGGGACCGAAGTCGTCGTGCGCGGTCTCGTCGTCGCTGAAGCTCACGATCGTCGTCGTACGGCCGTGGAAGTTGCCCTTCGCCACGACGATCCGCGCCTTCCCCTCGGGGATGCCCTTCACGCGGTAGCCCCAGGCCCTGGCGACCTTGATGCCGGTCTCGACGGCCTCGGCGCCCGTGTTCATCGGCAGGACGAGCTCCTTGCCGCAGAGCTCGGCGAGCGCCGCGGCGAACGGCTCCAGGGTGTCGCTCTGGAACGCCCGGCTGACGAGCGTGACCCGACCGAGCTGCTCGGTCAGGGCCGCGACGAGAGCGGGGTGCCGGTGCCCGAAGTTGACCGCGGAGTACGCCGCGAGCAGGTCGAGGTACCGCTTGCCCTCGACATCGGTGACCCACGCCCCCTCGCCGCGCGCGATCATCACGGGCAGCGGGTGGTAGTTGTGCGCGACATGCGGCTCCGCGACCGCGCTGGGTCCCTGAGCCTGTCGAAGGGTCGCTGCGTCCGCCGCCTGGGTCGCTGCGCCCGTTCCCTGGGTCGCTGCGTCCGCCGCCTGGGTCGCTGCGTCCGCCGCCTGGGTCGCTGAGCTCGTCGAAGCGTCCGCCGTCTGCTCGATCGTCACTTCGCACCCCGCAGCTCGAGCGTGCAGCACTTGATGCCGCCGCCGCCGAGCAGGAGCTCGGACAGGTCGACGGTGATCGGGTTGTAGCCGCGCTCGCGGAGCTGCTGCTCGAAGCCCTTCGCCCGCGGCGAGATGATGACGTTGTAGCCGTCGCTCGAGGAGTTCAGGCCGAACACCGCGCCGTCCTCGTCCGAGACGAGGATCGCGTCCGGGAAGCGCTTCTCCAGCTCGGCACGGCTGGCGTCGTCGAAGGCCCCGGGAAGGTAGGCGATGTTCGCCCGCTCGGGGCCGCCGTTCTCCACGCCCTGCACGGGGTCGAGCACCGCGATCGCGGTGTCGAGGTGATAGAAGCGGGGGTCGGTGAGGTTCAGCGACACGACCTCGCGGCCGAAGACCTCTCCGACCTCGCGGTGGCTGTCACCCGTGGAGCGGAAGCCCGTGCCGGCCAGGATCACATCGCCCACGAGCAGGAAGTCGCCCTCGCCCTCGTTGACCTCCTTCGGCATCACCGTGTCGTAGCCCGCGGCGCGGAACCAGTCGGCAAAGGCCGGAGCCTCGCCCTGGCGCTCGACGAACCGGAACTCCGGCACATAGGCGCGGCCATCGATGAGGAAGCCGCCGTTGGCCGTGTAGACCATGTCCGGGTAGCCGGGGAGCGGATCGATGAGCTCGACCTCGTGGCCGAGCTCGACGTACAGGTCATACAGCTTCTGCCACTGGGCGACCGCGTTGGCGGTATCGGTCGGCCGCGACGGCTCCATCCACGGATTGATGGAGTAGTTCACCGTGAAGTGCTCGGGACGGCACATCAGGTAGTGGCGGCGGTGCGCGGTGCGCGTGGGGGCGGTGGTGACGGCGGTCTCCGGCGTCGACATGGATGCTCCTCGTGTGAACGGGCGCGGCGGACGCTGTCCAGGGGCCCGGCGGTCCTTCGACCCCCTGCTCGGAAGAGGCGGAGGGGAAGATGCGACTCGGGCACGCCGGTGACCATTGTGCCACCGGACCCTGGGCGCCACCAGCATCCGTCCCGTGTCGCGCTCAGCCCTCGCGCTGCGTCACCACGACCTTGCCGACCGTGTGCCCGGCCTCGACGTGTGCCAGCGCCGACACGGCCTCGTCGAACGGATACGCGCGCTCGATCACGGGGACGAGGTGCCCCTCCTCCACGAGCTCGAGCAGCTTCGTGAGGATCTCCGGGCGCGAGGTGGCCGCGAGAGACACCACCCGGGGTCCGCGGAGCGAGAGCACGGCGGCGCGGATCATCCGCGGCACCGGACCGAGCACTCGTCCGCCGTCTCCGGTCACCAGCACCACGCGACCGCCCGGGCGGACGAGCCGCTGCAGCTCGCGGATCGGCACACCTCCCGCCACATCGATGACGGCGTCGAACCGGGAGGAGGGCAGATGCGTGAGCGGAGACGTGCGGTGATCGAGCGTGCGCACGGCTCCGAGGCGTTCCAGCAGCAGGGCGTTGTGCGCGCCGCACGTCGCCCAGACCTCGGCCCCGCGGAGCGCCGCGAGCTGCACGGCGAACGTCCCCACGCCGCCGGACGCTCCGATCACGAGGACCCGCTGCGCGCGGTGCCGCAGCCCCACCCCGGCGGCATCGAGCGCCTGCCACGCGGTGCCTCCAGCGATCGGCAGGCAGGCCGCCGCCTCGGGTGTCACGTCGGGCGGGACGGGCACGACGCGGTCGGCAGCGATGCGCGCGGCGCCGGCGAGCCCTCCTCCGCCCTGCAGCTCCCCCACCACGAGTTCGCCGAGCTCGGCGTTCACCACGTCCGCGCCGACCGCCACGACGGTGCCGGCGACGTCGAGCCCCCGCACCGGGTTCTTCGGTCGGGTGAGCCCGAAGAACGGCCGGACGAGCAGCGGGTCGCCGAGGAGCAGCCGCACGTCGCCGGCGTTGAGGGCGGTGGCCTGCACACGCAGCACGACCTCGCCCCGATGCGGCTGCGGGACGGGGACGTGGGTCAGCGTCGTCCCGGCGGCCGGGCCGTACGTCGCGCGGGTCCAGGCGGGCATGGTCTCGGTCATGCGGCACCTCCGGGGTCGGTCGGATACGCGAACAGGTCGTCGATCCCGACCCCGAACGCCCGGGCGATCTGGAACGCGAGCTCGAGTGTCGGCGAGTACTTCTGCTGTTCGATCGCGATGAGGGTCTGCCTGGTGACCCCGATCGTGCGGGCGAGCTCGGCCTGCGTGAGTCCGGCGCGCTCGCGATGGGCGCGGATGGTGTTGGAGACGAGGGTGGGCTTGACCATCAGCGGAGCCCCCGGCGGTACGCGATCGCCCGGGCGACACCGCCGACGACGGCCGCCACGAGGAACCCGGCGAACATGGTGTTCGCGATCCAGAACACGTCGGCGCCGAGACCGCAGAGGACGATGACCCCGAGGCCGGCGATGGTGACGAAGGCCTGCTCCACCCGGGCTCCCATCCGGCCGATGTCCCGGTCGCGGATGTCGGAGCGGCCGACGCCGTCCGGATCGGACATCCCGGCGACGATGCCCCAGAGGACGCTGAGCACGATCGTCCCGACAATGCCCCCGCCGATCGTCCACAGCATCAGCGGGAACCAGTCCGTGGCGGTGAGCGGTCCGCCGCCGGCCTGCTGCAGCAGCAGCACGACGTAGACGACCGCGACGATCGGGCTGACGATGAGCCCGGCCCAGACGTTGCGCTCCTCGTAGACCATGCGAATCTCCTCGTGTCAAAAATTCTTGACACGAAACTACGCCCGCCCGTCCCCCGTGTCAAGAATCTTTTACACCCCCGGTTCCCGCCCCTCGTCCCTCGCCCCTCGCCCCTCGCCGCAGTCTCTCCCGGGATCACAATCGCACCCCCGCACGGCCTCTCCCGCCCGTTTCCGATCCCGCACGCCGCCCACTCCCCCACACCCCGCGCCGCGGGATCAACAACGCCCCTCCGCAGACCCACGACGGCGCCGTTTCGATCCCGCGTCCCCGGAACCTCCCGTCCCCTCCCCGCAGCACCCCGCCGAGTCCGGCACACCCTCGCAGGCGGGATCGAAAACGCACCCCCATCGATCCGGAGGAGCACCTTTTCGCACCCGTACCGAAGCGGAGCCCGGCCATTCCCGGAAGGCGGGATCGAAAACGCACCCCCGTCGCTCCGGAGCGGCACATTTTTGCACCCGTGTCGTGGAGACGCGTACGCCCCGAGGTGGGATCAGAATCGCACCCGAGCAGCACCGAGGCGGCCCTCTTTCGCACCCGCACCGAAAGCGGCGCGCCGGCCCCGGTCGGGTGGGATCAGAAACGCACCCCCGCAAGCCCGGAGTGGCGCCTTTTCGCACCCGCACCCGAGAGGGCGCGGCGCCACGGCGGGCCGGGATCAGAAACGGACCCCTGGCGGGCCCGAGCGGCGCGTTATTGCCTCCGCACCGAAACGGGCGGGGGTCAGATGACGGAGGCGCTCCAGGGGTCGGGGTTCCCGTAGCGGTGGGCGGTGATCGAGACGGACTGCTCGTGCACGAACGGGAGGAGCTCGATGCGGGCCGCCGCCGTCACCTCCGCGTCGTACACCGCGAGGTCCGGGTCACCGCCGGTGGCCACCGCCAGCGCGGAGCGCAGCGCCGCCACCGACTCCCGTCCGCCCACGAGCCGCACGCGCCCATGCCGCGGAAGTACCGGAACACCCGCATCTCCCGAGGCCCCGGACTCCTCGGCCACCTGCATCCGCTGGAGCCACTCGTCCTCCGTCTCCAGGAACACCACGGCGTCGAGGTCACCCAGAGCATGCCGCACGCCCGCCGGAAGCCCGACCGGAGTGGACACGACGAAGCCTGCCCCCGCGCGCACTCCCGCGATCACGACCCGCAGCAGGTCGTGCAGGGCGGCGTCCTCGGTGGCGCGGATCTCCACCGGCACAGGCCGGTACCGGAAGAGGTTGCGCTCGATCTCCAGCCGCGAGACGTCCCGCACCCGACCGAACTCCCGGTCCCAGGCCAACGCGTCGGACAGGGCGGACCGCCGGAGCCACTCGAACGACTCGAACGGGAGGGAGGGCTGCGCCGCCTCGATGAGCCCCGTGATCCGGGAGTCGAGCCCCCGCAGATGGAGGGTGCTCGACGCCGGGGCCCCGTGCTGGGCGCGCCACGACCCGAGTCCGATGAGGTGGTTCGGCCCGCCCGGCTTGGCACCGGCGCCGACGGAGGAGCGCTTCCACCCGCCGAACGGCTGCCGCTGCACGATCGCCCCGGTGGTGCCGCGGTTGACGTAGAGGTTCCCGGCCTGCACGCGGTCGAGCCAGAAGGAGAGGTCGTCGGGGTCCTGTGTGTGCAGACCCGCGGTGAGACCGTAGGCGACGGCGTTCTGCAGGTCGACGGCCTTGGCGAGGGTCGGCGCGTGCATGACCCCGAGGACTGGTCCGAAGAACTCCTCGGTGTGGAAGCGGGAACCGGACTGCACACCGACCCGCACGCCCGGGCGCCACAGCCGTCCGCTGCCGTCGTCGGCGGGGTCGAGGGCGGGTTCGATGAGCCACCGCTCGTCGCCCTCCAGCTCGGAGAGAGCCCAGGCGAGCTTGCCCTCGGGCTTCTCGATGACCGGGCCCACCTCGGCGAGCGGATCCGAAGGCCAGCCGACCCGCAGCGAGCGCACCGCGTCGGCGAGCTGACGGGCGAAACGCTGCGAGCGCCCCACCGGCCCGACGAGGATCGCGAGCGACGCCGCGGAGCACTTCTGCCCCGCATGACCGAACGCGCTCTTCACGAGGTCGGCCACGGCGAGGTCGAGGTCGGCCGAGGGCGTGATGATCATGGCGTTCTTGCCGCTGGTCTCCGCGAGCAGGGGCAGGTCGGGACGCCAGGAGCGGAACAGCGCCGCGGTCTCCCACGACCCGGTGAGGATCACCCGGTCCACCGCCTCGTCCGTGATGAGGGCACGGCCGAGGTCGCCTTCCTCGATGTCGACGAGAGCGAGAGCCTCACGGGGCACGCCGCCGTCCCACAGTGCCTCCACGAGCACCGCCGCACACCGCCGCGCCTGCGGGGCGGGCTTCAGGACCACGCCGGAGCCCGCGGCGAGCGCCGCCAGCACGCCACCCGCGGGGATCGCGAGGGGGAAGTTCCACGGCGGCGCGACGACGGTCACGCGGGCGGGGACGAACACGGCGCCGGAGATCGCGTCGAGCTCACGGCAGGTCGCGGCGTAGTACCGGGCGAAGTCGACGGCCTCGCTCACCTCGACATCGGCTTCGGCGAAGACCTTGCCCGTCTCCACCGCCGCGACCTCGATCAGCTCCGCACGCCGGGACTCGAGCGCCGCCGCCGCCCGCAGCAGCACCTCGGCCCGTTCGGCTGCAGGACGCGCACCCCAGGCCGCCGCCGCACCCTGCACACCGCGCACGATGCGACCGAGGTCGTCGGCGTCGTCGACGCGGGCCGCGTCCAGGACCTCCGTCCCGACCGTCGAGTCCGCGAGCCGTGCGCGGATCCCCGCCGCCCACTCGCGGTTGGCGGGGAGGGCGAGATCCGTATCGGCCGTGTTCGCGAAGCCCGGGGCACCCCCGGTGTCCTCCCCGCGCTCGCGCGCCGCATACACGGCGGTCTCGAGGAAGGCGCCGGTGTCGGCGTCGTCCGAGCCGCGCACGATGCCGAGGACGGCCTTGGTGAGATCGGCCTCCGCGACTGGGCTGACCGGCGCCGGCCGCACGGACTCGTGCACCGGCGCGAGGCGGTCCTGCGTGCGCCGCGGGCCGAGGGCGAGGGCGGGGTCGGCCGCCCGGTCGAGCGCGTCGAGGAAGCGGTCGGCTTCCCGGGCGAAGAGCGTCTCGTCGTCGTGCAGGTGGAACGCCGCGGAGAGGAAGTTCTCGGACGACGCGTTCTCCTCCAGCCGCCGCACGAGGTAGCTGATGGCCACGTCGAACTCCGCGGGCGCCACGACCGGCACGTACAGCAGCACCGGACCGACTTCGCGGGACACCGCCTGCACCTGCCCCTGAGCCATGCCGAGCAGCATCTCGAACTCGACCGCGTCGCGGACGCCCCGCTCCCCGGCCCGCAGCCACGCGTGGGCGATGCCGAAGAGGTTGTGGCCGGCCACGCCGATCCGCACGGCCGACGTGTGCTCGGGCCGCAGCGCCCAGTCGAGGCAGCGCAGGTAGTTGGCGTCGGTGTCGAGCTTGGTGTCGTAGGGCGCGGGCGTCCACCCGTGCAGCGTCGCCTCGACGTGCTCCATCGCGAGGTTCGCGCCCTTCACGAGGCGCACCTTGATGCGGGCTCCCCCGTGGATCACGCGGTCCTGCGCCCAGGCGGTGAGCTCCTGCAGCGCCGGGAGCGCGTCGGGGAGGTAGGCCTGCAGCACGATCCCGGCCTCGAGTCCGGCGAGCCGCGGATCCTCCAGGAGCCGTGTGAAGACGGCGATCGTGAGGTCGAGGTCGCGATACTCCTCCATGTCGAGGTTGATGAAGGTGCCGTCTGCCGCCGCCGTCACGTACAGCGGGAGCAGCCGCTCCACGACCCGGTCGACGACCTCGTCGAAGCCCCACATCGAGATGCGGCTGACGATCGCGGAGACCTTGACCGACACGTAGTCGACGTCCGGACGCCGGATGAGCTCGTGGATGCCGTCGAGCCGCCGCTGCGCCTCCGCCTCGCCCAGCACCGCCTCCCCGAGGAGGTTGAGGTTCAGACGCGACCCCGACTCCCGCAGCTTCTCGATCGCGGGTCCGAGCTTCGCGGGCCGCGCGTCCACCACGAGGTGCCCCACCATCTCGCGCAGCGCCCGCCGCGCGAGGGGGACGACCGGTGTCGGCAGCACCGGGGCGACGCCGCCGCCGAGCCGCACGGCGGAGCGCAGGTACCACGGCAGGAACTCCGGCACGATGGGCGCGATCCGGCGCAGCTGGGCGGCCGCGGCGGTCAGGCTCTCCGGGCGCATCACGCCGTCGACGAAACCGAGGGTGAACGGCAGACCGTTGGCGTCGCGCAGGACTCCGGCGAGGCGTTCCGCGGCGGGGTCGACGTCGGCCGCGGCCGCCTCGATCACCCAGCGGCGCGCGAGTTCGACGGCCTGATCGGCGAGGGATGCGGATGCCCCCGCCTCCGCGGAGGATGACGACGACTCTGCCATGTGACCACCCTAGGTCTCCGGTCGCGGAATCCCGGGGTGCCCGACCGTGCGGGCCGGAGTCGGGTCAGTTCCAGATGCTGGGGGCGGGGGTACGTACGGGAGGCAGGGCGGACGCGGCCGCCCAGTCGTGCACCCACGCGTCGATCTCGGGAACCCCGTCGGGCTTGCCCACCGCGGCGAAGAGCTCCTCGTTGCTGACCGTGCCGCCGGAGCGTCGCAGCACGCGGGCCCGCACGATGGCCCGGGCGTAGACCTCGCCGCCGACCACGGCGCGATGCTCCAGGAAGAGGGCCTTCTCGTCGTGCCCGATGAACCGGGACTGCACCTCGAACCGCTGCCAGAGCTGGAGCGACTTGCGGAACGTGATCGTCTCGCTCGACACGACCGCGTACCAGCCCTGGTCCTTCATCACATCGAACAACCCCGCGCGGATGAGGTGGTCCCAGCGACCGAGGTCGAACAGCGACAGATAGCGGCCGTTGTTCATGTGGCGGAGGATGTCGAGGTCGGTCGGCAGGGTGGTCACGGTGACGGTGCCGACGGCGGTGGGGTCGAGGGTCTTCCCCTGCCGCACGCGGCGACGCGCACCGAGGATCACGAGGAGGGTCCGCCAGATCACATTCACGAGGACTGATCGTAGCCATCCGCGCACGACGGTCGAACTTCGTTGTCCGATTCCTCCATGCCGTCGGAGTGCCTCTCGGGGGCCGTCGTCCCGATTTCCGATTTCCACGGACCCGCCGTAGAGTCACCGCATGAGCGCCGAAGCCCAGCCCGAAGTCATCGTCCGTCCGGTCCGTGATGTGGATGCGGAAGCCCTCGGTCGCGTGCATGCGCAGTGCTGGCACGAGACCTACGATCACCTCATCAGCAAGGCGGCGCTGGAGAAGGTCTCCCCCCGCCGGATGGCCGAGCTCTGGACGCACTGGGCGGCGCAGGGTCCCGACTTCAAGATGAACGCGGCGCTCGTCGACGGCGAGATCGTCGGCTTCGTCGGCTCGGGGCCGGCCCGCGACAAGGACGCCCCGGCGTTCCGCGAGCTGTACTTCATCTACCTGCTCGACGCGTACCACTCGACCGGCATCGGGCAGAAGCTCTTCGATGCGGCCGTCGAGAAGGACGAGCCGCTCTACCTCTGGGTCGCCGAGGACAACCCCCGCGCGCACCGCTTCTACACGCGCAACGGATTCCACCTCGACGGCGCCGCGCACACCGAGCCGTTCCTCGGCGAGACGCTCACCGAGGTCCGCTTCGTGCGCCCCTGACCCTCGTCTTCACCGAAAGGGCCGCCCCGCGAGGCGGCCCTTTCGTCTGCACTCAGAGGCGTTCGATGATCGTGACGTTCGCGACGCCGCCGCCCTCGCACATCGTCTGCAGGCCGTACCGGCCGCCGGTGCGCTCCAGCTCGTTGAGCAGGGTCGCGAGGATGCGGGTGCCGGTCGCGCCGATCGGGTGCCCCAGCGCGATGCCGCCGCCGTTGACGTTGACCTTCTCGTGCGGCGCACCGGTCTCGCGCATCCAGGCGAGCACGACCGAGGCGAACGCCTCGTTGACCTCGAACAGGTCGATGTCCTCGATCCGGAGCCCGGTGCGCTCCAGCGCGTGCCGGGTCGCCGGGATCGGCGCGGTGAGCATGAGTACGGGGTCGTCGCCGCGGACGGAGACGTGGTGGATGCGAGCGCGCGGGGTGAGGCCGTGCTCCTGCACCGCCCGCGCACTGGCGATGAGCACGGCACTCGATGCATCGCTGATCTGCGACGCGACCGCGGCGGTGATCCGTCCGCCGGGCGCGAGCGGCGGCAAGCCGGCCATGCGTTCGAGGGTGGTGTCCCGGCGCACGCCCTCGTCATGGCCGAGCCCGGCGAGCGGCGCGATCTCCGCCGCGAACCGCCCCTCGTCCTGGGCCACGGCCGCCCGGCGGTGGCTCTCCAGCGCGTACCGCTCCATCTCCTCGCGCGAGATGTCCCAGCGCTCGGCGATGAGCTCCGCGCCCCGGAACTGCGAGATCTCCTGGTCGCCGTACCGCTCCTGCCATCCGGGGGACTCGGCGTACGGCGTCGTGAAGCCGTACTCCCGGCCGACGGTCGCGGCGGCGGTGAGCGGGATCCGCGACATGTTCTGCAGCCCGCCGGCGATCACGAGGTCGCCGGTGCCGCTGAGCACCGCCTGCGCGGCGAAGTGCACGGCCTGCTGACTGGATCCGCACTGGCGGTCGATCGTCACGCCGGGCACGTGCTCCGGGAAGCCGGCGACGAGCAGCGCGGTGCGCGCGACGTTCCCGGCCTGCCCGCCGATCGCATCGATGGCTCCGAGGATCACGTCGTCCACGGCGCCGGGGTCGATGCCGGTCCGGTCGACGAGGGCCCGCAGACTGTGCGCGCCGAGGTCGGCGGGGTGGATCTCCGCGAGAGCGCCGCCACGGCGTCCGACCGGCGAACGGACCGCGTCGACGATGTAGGCCTCTGCCATGATCTCCCTCTCCTCAGTCCTCCGTGCCGGCCGGCAGGAGCAGCCGGAAGCGCTCGCACAGCACCGGCATGTCAGGTTCGTAGCCGCGCGGGTTCTCGGAGTGGGTGCGCCAGTAGCGCTCGTGCACCTCGCGCCAGTGCGCCAGGGTGCGGTCCCCCTCCCCCTCGGCGAACGCGTGCGCCTCGTCGACCTCGTCGAACGGCACGATGTCGATCGCCGTGGTCTCGATCACGGCGCGCGGGGCGCCGGTTCCGTCGAGGATGATGCTGAGCTCGCCGACGGTCGGCAGCGGATCCCCCGTCTCCTCGTAGTCCCAGACGGAGGACGCGGTGCCCACCTTGATGCCGCGGAGCACGAGCTCCAGGAGCTCGTCGGCGTGCTCCGGCGTCGCGCCGAAACCCCACGCCTCGGGAAGGGCCTCGGGCAGGTGCGGCAGCGCGATGCGGGCCTCGCGCCAGTACTCCTCGATGGCGGTGCGGTCGGTCATGGATCAGCGCCCCGAGACCTTGCCGAAGACCTTCGCGATCGGCGCGAGCACGAGCGGCCGCGCCGCGACCCACGCGATCGCGATCACGACGAGCGAGGCGATGAACACCCAGAACCCTGTCCACGTCGCGGCATCCTGCGCGGCGAACATGTGATTGAGGTTGCGCAGGAAGCCGGTCAGCATCACGAGCGCGACGTGCGCGATGATGAACGCCACGAAGTAGAGCATCACCGGGAAGTGCAGGGCGCGCGCCCATTCCACCGGATACGCCTTCGACAGGCGCTCCGCCTTCTTGGGCCAGAGCCCCGACATGCGGAACCCGGTGACGGCGGCGAGCGGTGCCGCGAGGAAGACGGTGACGAAGTAGGCGAGCTGCTGCAGGCTGTTGTAGTTGTTCCAGCCGTTCTCGTGCGGCCAGTCGAACGAGATGTACTGCAGCGCCGCCGACAGCGCGTTCGGGAAGACCTCCCAGCTCGTCGGCACGATCCGCACCCAGTGCCCTGTGGCGAACAGCAGCACCACGAAGATCACGCCGTTCAGCAGCCACAGGATGTCGAGCGCCTGGTGGAACCAGAGGTTCAGGCTGATCTTGCCCTTCGGGTTGTTCCGCGGCGTCCAGAAGACGCTCGGACGCTTCTCGGTGCGCACCTGCAGCCCCGAGCGGATGATCAGCACGATCAGGAACATGTTGAAGAAGTGCGCCCAGTTGACCCACGGCGCGAAGCCGGGCTCGACCGGGATCGGCGGCTCGTACTCGCCCGGGAAGGCGGCCAGGAAGTCCTGCATGAAGGGGAGGCTCAGCAGCGTGCGGACGAGGGCCACGGCCGCGGCCGCGAGCACACCGAGAGCGGCGGCGCCGAACAGCGCCGCGATCGCCTGGGTCCAGGTCGGACGCCGGCGAGCGGTCGGGGTGGTCGAGGCGGCGGCCGGAAGGTGTCGGGGGGCACGACCGTTCCAGACCGTGCGGGTCCAGGGCAGCGGCGTGCTGATGTCGGCGGCCGGGGCGAGCGCGGTGCCGGGGACCGCGGGCTCCGCCGCCGCGGGTGCCGCGGCCGGAGCCGGAGTCTCCGCGATCGCGGGGGCGTCCGCCGCTGCGGCCGAGGAGGTGTCGGGGGTCGCACGAGCGGGCACGGTCCCGGCGGGCGGCCAGGGCTCGCCGCCCGGGACACGCGGCAGTCCGCGGCGGATGCTGGGGGCTCCGGCGGGCGTCGCGGCAGCGGGCGTCGCGGCAGCGGGCGTCGCGGCAGCGGGCGTCGCGGCAGCGGACGTGGCGGCAGCCGGCTCGGCAGCGGGAGCGTCGGGCGCCGTGACCGCGGCACGTGACGTCTCGGCCGGCACCGCGGCGACGGCCGACACCGCCGGCGCGGCCTGGGCCGGCGGCCACGGCTCGCCGCCCCGGACGCGCGGGAGGCCCCGGCGGAGAGTCGGGCGCGGGGCGGCGTCCTCCGGAAGAGAGGGGGTCGCGTCAGCGGTCTCGACCTCGGCGGCGCTGCGCTCCACGCGCTCCGTCGTCGCGGACACCGGCGCCGACTCCGGAGCCTCGACGGCGGCCACCTCGACCGCATCGACGGTCTCGACCGTCACCTCGGCGGGCGGCCACGGCTCGCCGCCCGGCACCCGCGGAAGCCCGCGGCGCAGCACCCGCGTCGCCATGGCTACTTCTTCCGCGCCTCGAGCGCGGCGATCACCTGCGGCACGATCGTGAACACATCCCCGACGATGCCGAAGTCGGCGACGTCGAAGATCGGCGCCTCCGGATCCTTGTTGATCGCCACGATGTTCTTCGACGTCTGCATGCCGGCGCGGTGCTGGATCGCGCCGGAGATCCCGAGCGCGACGTAGAGCTGCGGCGACACCGAGACCCCGGTCTGCCCGACCTGGTGGGACTGCGGGATGTAGCCCGCGTCGACGGCGGCGCGCGAGGCGCCGACCGCGGCTCCGAGGGCGTCGGCGAGCTCCTCCACGAGCACGAACTTCTCCTTCGAGGCGAGACCCCGGCCGCCCGACACGACGCGGGTCGCTCCGCGCAGCTCGGGCCGGGACGAGGTGGCCTCGACGGTCTCGACGGGGCCCGCCGTCGCGGCGACCGCTCCGGACGGAGCGACCGCGAGCTGCTCGACCTGCGGGGAGGCGACCGCCTCGGCCCTGGCCTCCACCGCACCCTGGCGCACCGTGACGACGAGCGTGCCGTACGTCGCGGCGGCGTCGACGAGATACGCCCCGCCGTAGACCGAGTGGTGGGCGACGATGCCCTCGTCGTCGCGGGAGACCCCGACCGCGTCCACGGCGAGCGCACTCTTCGTCCGCACCGCGAACCGGCCGGCGACATCGCGTCCGGAGATCGAGTTCGAGATGAGGACGGCCGCGGGCTGCACCTGCGCGGCGGCGGCCTGCAGCGCGTCGACGATCGGGACGGTCAGCGCGGACGGGTCGCCGTCGGCCGTGAGCACGATCGCGGCTCCGGCCTCCGCGGCCGTGGCGACCGCCGCCTCGGAACCGCCGACGATCACCGCGACCGGTGTGCCGATGCCTGCCGCCGCGCCGAGGAGTCCGGCGGTGCTGCTGGCGAGTGCACCGGACGGGTCGACGTCGAGGAGCACGAGGATCGGGTTCTCGGGGTACGCCATGTCACACCAGCCTGTTCTGCACGAGGAACTCGACGAGCTTCTCGGCGGCATCGCCCTCGTCGGTGATCTTGACCCCGGCCGCCCGCGGAGGCTTCTCGGAGACCGCGGTCATGATGGTGCGCGGAGCGAGTGCCGGGTCGGCCGACACGTCGAGGTCGGCGAGGGACAGCACCTCCAGCGGCTTCTTCTTCGCCGCCATGATGCCCTTGAAGTTCGGGAACCGGGCGTCCGGGAGCGCCTCGGTGATGGAGATCACGGCGGGCAACGGGGCGGTCACCTGCTGGTTGCCCGCGTCGGCGCCGCGGGTGCCGGTGACGCCCTCGGCGGTGATCTCGACCGCGGTGAGGGCGGTGGCCTGCGCCCAGCCGAGGTGTTCGGCGAGCATCGCGGGGAGGACGCCGCCGGCGCCGTCGGTGGACAGGTTGCCGGTGATGACGAGGTCGGGGGCGCCGCGGCGGATCGCGGCGGCGAGCACCTCGGCGGTGAGGCCCAGGTCGGCGCCGACGAGCTGCTCGTCGACGATGTGGATCGCAGAGGCGGCACCGATCGCGAGGGCCCGCCGCACGGATGCGGTCGCGCTCTCGGGCGCCATCGTGAGGGCCACGACCTCGGTGCCCTCGTTCTTGTCGGCGTGGGCCAGGGCGACCTCGAGGGCCCGCTCCGTGATCTCGTCGAGGACCACATCCCCGGCCCCGCGTTCGGCGAGTCCGGTCTCGAGATTCAACGTGCGATCGCCATAGGTGTCCGGTACCTCTTTGACCAGGACGAAGATCTTCATCGAATGCTCCTCACGACACGCTGAGTCTATCCGCACGCTCTTCTATGTAGCCAAAGGCGGAGGGATCCGCAGGTGGTACCCCCGATTTCGGCCGCCAATGTATACATAGTCGACAGTCGGGCCCCGCGGCTCGCCGCTGACGGCCGGGGGCGGACTCCCCCGGTACCGTAGAGACGTGGTCCGACCCCGCCCGCTTCCCGTCGACCCGCTCGCCGAGGCGAAGCGGCAGTGGATCGCGCACGGCTGGACCGAGGCCGCGGACGGCATGACGGTGGTCACCTCGGTGATGCGCGCCCAGCAGCTCCTCCTGGCCCGCGTCGACGCGGCCCTCAAGCCCTTCGCCCTGAGCTTCGCCCGCTACGAGGTGCTGCGGCTGCTCGCCTTCAGCCGTGCCGGACGCCTGCCGTTGTCGAGCGTCGTCGCGCGCCTGCAGGTCCACGCCACCACCATCACGAGCACCGCCGAGCGCCTCGTGCGCGACGGCCTCGTCATCCGCGAACCGCACCCGCACGACGGGCGCGCCGCGATGCTCGCCCTCACCGCGGCCGGCCGCGATCTCGTCGAGCGCGCCACGACCGCCCTTAACGCCGACGTCTTCGCCGACCCCGGCATGAGCGAGGCCGACGCCGCCGAGCTCGTCGCCATCGTCGCCCGTCTGCGCCGCGACGCCGGCGACTTCATCGACCCGCGCCCCCTCCCCGAACCGCTCTGATGCCCCGGTTCGAGCTCGCGGCACACTCATGCGCGACACGATCGTGTTCCGGTCACCCTTCGGGCCCCTCGGCCGCGTCGTCGACGCCCTCGTGCTCGGCCGCTACATGGAACGGCTGATCGCCGAACGCAACTCCGCTCTCGTCGCCGCGATCGAGGACGGCGGGCGTACTCTTCCTGCATGAGCGAACTGCGCGTGCACACCGTCCTCACCGGTCGCGGCCCCGCCGCGGCGATCCTCCTCACCGACGAGCAGGTGGCGTCCTTCGACGCCGGCAAGGCCTTCCCGGTCGCGGTCACGATCGGCGGGCGCACCGCGCGCCTGCGCCTGGCCCGCATGGGCGGCGAGAACATGATCGGTCTCAGCAAGGCCGCCCGCGCAGACCTCGGGGTCGAGATCGATCAGGAGGTGGACGCCGTGATCCGGCTCGACACCGCGGAACGCACGGTCGAGGTGCCGCCGGCGCTGGCCGCCGCCCTCGACGCCGATCCGGCCGTGCGCGCGGCCTTCGACGCCCTCTCCCCGTCGGCGCGCAAGGAGCACGCCAGGGCGGTCGCCGAGGCCAAGCAGGAGGCGACGCGCGAGCGCCGGATCTCGAAGATCGTGGAGTCCCTGCGCGGCTGACCTCTGCCCCGCGGTCAGCGGTTCTGGAAGTCCGGCGTGCGCTTCTCGCGGAAGGCCGCCATCCCCTCCTTCTGATCGTGCGTGTCGAACAGCGCCGCGAATGCCTGCTTCTCGTGGGCGAGGCCCTCGGACAGCGCCGTCTCCAAGGCGGCATCGAGCGCGGCCTTGGCGGCGTAGACCGACGGCAGCGACTTCGACGCGATCGTCTCGGCAAGGGTGGTCGCCTCGGACAGGAGATCCCCCGCGGGGACGACACGGGACACGAGTCCGGAGCGCTCGGCCTCCTCGGCGCCCATGAAGCGGCCGGACAGCACGAGCTCCGCCGCCTTGTAGTACCCCACCGCGCGGATGAGCCGCTGGGTGCCGCCCATGCCCGGGATCACTCCGAGGTTGATCTCGGGCTGTCCGAACTTCGCGGTGTCCGCGGCGAGGATGATGTCGCACATCATCGCCAGCTCGCAGCCGCCGCCGAGCGCGAACCCGGAGACCGCCGCGATGACCGGGGTGCGCACGGCCGCGAAGTCGTGGCAGACGCCGAAGTGGTCGGTCTCGAGCATCTCCGCCGCGGACATGCCCTCCATCTCCTTGATGTCGGCGCCGGCCGCGAAGGCCTTCTCGGAGCCGGTCACGACGATGGCTCCGACACCATCATCCGCATCGAAGGCCTGCGCGGCGGCGGTGACCTCCTCGGCGAGCCGGCTGTTCAGCGCGTTGAGCGCCTCCGGCCGGTGGAGGGTGATCCAGCCCACGCGTCCGCGCTGCTCCACCAGGATCGTCTCGTACTCGGTCATCGCTCCCGCCTTCCTGTCGTCATCCACCCTCTCCTTCGAATCGCCCGATTTGCTGCATTTCGGCCGGATTTGCGACCATTCAGGCGATTCGAAAGCGGGAGGTCAGCCGCGGATCTCCGTGATGATGCCGGAGAAGTCGCGGGCGGCGCCGTCGCCGGCGGCGTAGGCGGCGTACAGCTCCTGCGCCAGACGACCCATCCGCGCGTCCGTCGAGGTCTGCTCGATGGCCTGCAGCGCGAGACCGAGGTCCTTCGCCATGAGGGCTCCCGCGAACCCCGGCTGGTAGTCCCGGTTCGCGGGGCTGGTGGGCACCGGACCGGGCACGGGGCAGTTCGTGGTGAGCGCCCAGCACTGCCCCGACGCCTGGGACACCACGTCGAACAGGGCCTGATGCTCGAGTCCCAACCGCTCGCCCAGCACGAAGGCCTCGGCGACGGCGATCTGCGACACCGCGAGCACCATGTTGTTGCAGACCTTCGCCGCCTGTCCGAGCCCCGGTCCGCCGCAGTGCACGATGCGCTTCCCCATGATCTCCAGCAGCGGCAGCGCCGCCGCGAAGTCGTCGTCGGAACCCCCGACCATGAACGCCAGGGTCCCGGCCTCCGCCCCGACCACACCTCCGGAGACCGGAGCGTCGATGTGCCGGTGGCCGGCGGCGAGCGCGAGCGCATGGGCGGCCCGCGCCTCGTCCACCGCGATGGTCGACGATTCGATGAACAGCGTCCCGGGGCGCGCGGCCGCCAGCAGCTCCGTGCGGTAGGCCTCGATGACGTGCTTTCCCGCCGGGAACATCGTCACCACGACCTCCGCGTCCGCCACCGCTTCCGCGCCGCTCGCCGCCACGGGGATCCCGGCCGCCCGCGCCGCCTCGATGGCCGCGGGCACGAGGTCGAAGCCGTGCACCTCGTGTCCGGCGGCGACGAGGTTCTTCGCCATCGGCAACCCCATGTGCCCGAGCCCGAGGAAGGCGACGCGGGTCATGATGCGCTCCGCATCGACGTCGACCCCGCGGGTCGCAGCATCTCCCGCCCGACGATCAGGCGCATGATCTCGTTCGTCCCCTCGAGGATCTGGTGCACGCGGAGGTCGCGGACGATCTTCTCGATGCCGTAGTCCTGCAGGTAGCCGTAACCGCCGTGCAGCTGGAGGGCGCGATTGGCCACCTCGAAGCCGGCGTCGGTCGCGAAGCGCTTGGCCATCGCGCAGCGCATCGTCGCATCCGGAGCCTTCCCGTCGACGGCCTCCGCGCCGTCGCGCACCATCAGCCGCGCGGCCTGCAGGTCGGTGCGCATGTCGGCGATCGCGAAGAGGATCGACTGCTTCTCCGCCAGCGGCTCCCCGAACGCGACGCGCTCGTGCACGTACTGCACGGCCTTGTCGAGCGCGGCCTGCGCGCCCCCGAGAGAGCACGCCGCGATGTTGAGGCGGCCGCCGTTGAGCGCCGACATCGCGATCGCGAAACCGCGTCCCTCGTCGCCGAGCATCGCCGACGCCGGCACCCGCACGCCGTCCATGATCACGGGCCGGGTGGGCTGCGCGTGCCACCCCATCTTCTTCTCCGGAGCACCGAAGCTCAGGTTCTCCGCGTCGCCGGGGACCAGGAAGGCGCTGATCCCGCGGGCTCCCGGCTCGCCGGTCCGCGCCATGACGACGTACACCGCGGCCTCACCGGCTCCGGAGATGAACTGCTTCACCCCGGTCAGCACGTACTCGTCGCCCTCGCGGACGGCACTGGTCGCGATGTTCGCCGCATCGGATCCGGCCCCCGGCTCGGTGAGGCAGTAGCCGCCGAACTCCTGCATGGCGGTCAGCGACGGCAGCCAGCGCGACCGCTGCTCGTCGTCGCCGTAGGTGTCGATCATCCAGACCACCATGTTGTGGATGGAGATGTAGGCGGCAACGGCGGGGTCGGCCTTGGCGAGCTCCTCGAAGATGGCGACGGTGTCGACGCGGGTGAGGCCCGTGCCGCCGAACTCCTCGCTCACGTAGATCCCGCCGAGGCCGAGCTCGCCGCCGCGCTGCAGCGACTCCCGCGGGAACAGGTGCTTCTCGTCGCGTTCGGCCGCGAACGGGGCGAGCTCCGCATCGGCGAACTCTCGCACGGCGTCGAGGATCGCCTCGCGCTCCTCATCGGTGGTGGTGACGGTGGTCATGGTCATCGCGTGTCCTTAAGATCTGGGTCCCTGAGCCCTGTCGAAGGGTCCCTGAGCCTGTCGAAGGGTCAATGCATGGTGGGGATGACGAAGCTGGCGCCCTCGCGGATCCCCGACGGCCAGCGGCTCGTCACGGTCTTGGTCTTCGTGTAGAAGCGGAAGGCGTCGGCGCCGTGCTGGTTGAGGTCGCCGAAGCCGCTGCGCTTCCAGCCGCCGAACGTGTAGTAGGCGATCGGCACCGGGATGGGCACGTTCACGCCCACCATCCCGACCTCCACCCGAGCGGCGAAGTCGCGGGCGGCGTCACCGTCGCGCGTGAAGATGGCGACGCCGTTGCCGTACTCGTGCTCGGAGGCCATGCGCAGCGCCTCCTCGTAGTCGGCGGCGCGGGCGATCACGAGCACCGGGCCGAAGATCTCCTCGCGGTAGATCGCCATGTCGGTCGTGACGTGATCGAACAGGGTCGGTCCGAGGTAGAAGCCCTCCTCGTGCCCGTCGACCGTGAAGCCGCGGCCGTCGGCGAGCAGCGTCGCGCCCTCGTCGATCCCCTGCTGGATGTAGCCCTCGACCCGCTCGACCGCTGCGCGGGTGACCAGGGGTCCGTATTCGACGTCTGCTGCGAGGGACGGTCCGACCCGCAGCTGCGCGACGCGTTCGGTGAGCTTGGCCGCGAGGGCGTCTGCCGTCTCCTCGCCGACCGGCACGGCGACCGAGATGGCCATGCACCGCTCCCCTGCGGAGCCGTAGCCGGCGCCGATGAGGGCGTCGACGGCCTGGTCGAGGTCGGCGTCGGGCATCACGATCATGTGGTTCTTCGCGCCGCCGAAGCACTGCGCGCGCTTGCCGTGGGCGGCCGCGGTGGCGTAGATGTACTCGGCGATGGGCGTGGAGCCGACGAAGCCGACCGCGCGGATCCGGTCGTCGGTGAGCAGCGTGTCGACCGCCTCCTTGTCACCGTGCACCACGTTGAGGACGCCGGCCGGCAGCCCCGCTTCGAGGAAGAGCTCGGCGAGGCGCACCGGCACCGAGGGGTCGCGCTCACTGGGCTTGAGCACCACCGCGTTGCCGGCGGCGAGCGCGGGACCCGCCTTCCACAGCGGGATCATGGCGGGGAAGTTGAACGGCGTGATCGCCGCGACGACCCCGAGCGGCTGCCGCATCGAGTACACGTCGATGCCCGCCCCGGCCCCGGTGGAGTACTCGCCCTTGAGCAGGTGCGGGGCCCCGGCGGAGAACTCGATCACCTCGAGCCCTCGCTGGATGTCGCCCCTGGCGTCGTCGACGGTCTTGCCGTGCTCGCTCGCGAGGAGTTCGGCGAGCGAGGTCATCTCCTGCTGCACGAGGTCGAGGAACCGCAGGAGGACGCGGGCGCGCTTCTGCGGGTTGGTCGCCGCCCACGCGGCATGAGCCTGCTCGGCGTTCGCGATGACGCGGCGTACCTCCTCCGCGGACGCGAGCGGCACCCGGGCCTGCACGGCTCCGGTGCTCGGGTCGAAGACGTCGGCGAAGCGGCCGTCTTCCGGGGTGACATGCGTTCCGCCCACGAAGTGCGGGATAGTACGGGTCATTGTGCGACATCCCTCCGTGCCCACTTTGGCACATCGGCGAGTTTACTCCGACGACCGTGAAAATACGAGGACGTCCTTGTATCTCTCGTCGCCGTGCGTTCGGATGCCGCCGTCGCCCGTTCTCCGGCCGTTCACCCGCCGGACATCCGGGCCGATTACAACTGCAGATGCACGGCACAGACTCAGACCGGATCGGGTAGTCGCGTCTCCCGTGCACACGGTGAGCACTCTCGCTCCCGAGACCCCCGCCGAATCGGGTCGGCGGGGGTCTTCTCTTCCTTCGAATCGCTTGCTTTGCTCCATTTCGGCCGGGGATGGAGCACAGTGCGCGATTCGAACCGGGGCTGTGGAGACCGACCCCGCCGCGGCCGCCGGGGGTGGGAGCGTGGGGGCATGGGACGACGACAGCAGCTTCCGGCCCGCTTCGAGGCAGACTTCGCGGTCCGGACGGCGCGACTGCACGGCGTGAGTCGCGGACGGCTGCGCGGGTCCGACCTCGAGGCTCCGTTCCACGGGGTCCGCGTGCACCCCCGCCCGGCTCCCGGGCTGGACATCGCAGACCCGTACGAGCGGCAGCGGCACGCGCGGGTGGCGCGAGCACAGTCCTACGCCCCGATCCTGCACACGGGGCACTTCTTCAGTCACGAGACGGCCGTGTCGATCTGGGGAGGCCCACTGCCGCTCGCCTTCGACGATCACGGAGGCATCGCGACGGCGGACGACCTCGCCCTCCACGTCAGTGCGTCCGGCGGGATCCCGTTCCCCCGCGCCCGCGGCGTGACCGGACACCGCACACTGTCCAGCCTCACCTCGATCCGCTATCGGGACGGCCTCCGGGTGACCTCCCCCGCCGCGACCTGGGTCTCCCTCGGCACGCTGCCGCTGGTGGACCTCGTGGCCCTCGGCGACTACTTCTGCCGGCGCTGGAGACCGGGCGTCGGGCGGCCGGACCTCGGGAGGCAGCCGTGGGCGACGGTCGACGAGCTGCGGGAGATGCTGGCGGCAGGGCGGAGGCGCGGGGCGGCACGGTTGCGGGAGGCGGTCGAGCTGGTGCGGGAGGACTCGTGGTCGCCGCGGGAGAGCCGGCTGCGGTGCCTCCTGGTCGCGGCCGGAATCCCGGAGCCCCAGCTCAACGTGGACGTGTTCGACGACCGGGGCCGCTTCCTGGCCTGCGTTGACATGGTCTGGGAGGCCGAACGCGTCGCGGCGGAGTACCACGGCATGGTGCACGGCGCGCAGTGGGCACGGGATGTCGAGCGGGTCGCGGCGCTGCGGGCTGCCGGGTGGACGGTGATCGAGGTCACCGCACCCCTCCTCCACAGACCCGAGGAACTGATCCGCCGTGTGGCGTCGGCGCTGGGGCGGTGACCCCGCGTTCGAATCGCGCGAATGGCGGCATCCGGCCCGGATTTACAGCCAATCGCGCGACTCGAACGGGAACTAGAATCGACCAGGCGCCGCGACCCTGGCGCCGCCACCCCGCGTCCGCACCCCGACGCCGTTCACCCCCGAGGACCGCACCATGTCCGCATCCGCGCCCGTCACCGTCTCCATCCGCCGCGAGGTCGACCCGGAGCGCATCGCCGAGGCCACCGCGTGGGTGCAGACCGGGGTGAACCTCGCGACGAAGTACCCGGGATTCCTCGGCTCCGGCTGGGTCCGTGCCGGCGAGGACTCCCAGGTCTGGCACATGCTCTACCGGTTCGCGAGCGAGGACGCGCTCACCGCGTGGGAGCAGTCCGCGGAACGCGCGTGGTGGCTGTCGATGGGCCAGGGCTTCGTCCGCAGCGAGCGGTCCAAGCGCCGCTCCGGCATCGAGGGGTGGTTCGACGAGCCGTCCACGGGCTCCATCCCCGTCGTCGACCCGGATGGCACGACCAGCACCGTGACCGTCGCCCCCGCGCCGCCGCGGTGGAAGCAGGCCGTCTCGATCTGGCTCGGCTTCTTCCCCGTGAACCTCGCGTTCACCTACGCCATGAGCCCGGTGCCGGGATGGGACGCCGTGCCGCTGTGGCTCCGCGTGCTCATCACCACCCTCGTGCTCACGCCGATCATGACGTACTGGGTGCTTCCGTTCGTCACGCGCTCCCTGCGGAACTGGCTCGCCCGCTAGCGCCGCCCCTCAGGAGCCGGCCTCCGCACCCGGGGTGACACCCTTCTTCGCCGGTTCGACGAGCGAGAGCGGATCGGCGATGTCCTCCAGCGACTTCCCGGCGGCACTGACGCCGAAGACGCCGCACACGACACCGCCGAACATCATGATGGCCGCACCGAGCACGTAGCCCCAGAACAGCGGACCGCGGTCGCCGGACTCCGCGCTCGCACCGATCAGCGCGCCGTAGAGCACCGGGGCGACGGCGCCGAC
Organism: Microbacterium sp. CH1; assembly: GCF_001595495.1. NCBI lineage: Bacteria > Bacillati > Actinomycetota > Actinomycetes > Micrococcales > Microbacteriaceae > Microbacterium > Microbacterium sp. CH1. The sequence goes on from NZ_LOSO01000019.1 coordinate 52,672, forward strand.
GAGCTGCCCGATCGAGAAGACGTAGGAGATCACCTGGCTGCGCAGTTCGAGCGGGAAGATCTCGCTCACCGTCAGATAGGCGGCGGAGGCCCCGGCCGAGGCGAAGAAGAACGATGCACACCAGAACGCCGTGTGCGTGCCCGCGTTCAACACGCCCGCGTTGAAGAGGAAGGCGCTGACGAGCAGGATCAGTCCCGCGAGCACGTAGGTGCCGAACAGCATCCGCCGACGACCCCACGTGTCGAAGAAGTGGCCGAGGATGAGGGCGCCGGCGAGGTTGCCCACCGCGAAGACGATGAAGTACTGCGACGCGGATGCCGGCGGGGTGTCGTAGAAGTTCTCCAGCACGAGCGCGTACGTGAAGAAGATCGCGTTGTAGAGGAAGGACTGCGTGACCATCATCGTGATGCCGACGAGCGTGCGCCGCGGGTACTTCTTGAACAGCACCTTCGCGATCACGAGGAACGGGACGCTGCCGTATTCCTTGACCGTGATGGCCTTGCTCTCGTCGACGGGCTCGATCGTCTTGCCCTCCTTGCGGATGCGCTCCTCGATCTCGTCGACGTTGCGTTCCGCCTCCTCCTCGCGGCCGTGCGTCATCTGCCAGCGCGGGCTCTCCGGGATGTGCCGTCGCAGCCAGATGATGAGGAGGCCGAGGATCGGGCCGAGGAAGAAGCTCAGCCGCCAGCCGATGTCGGCGGGCAGGATGTCGGTGTTGAGGAAGAACATGTTGGCGACGGCGCCGAGGGCCGCACCGCCCCAGTAGGTGCCGTTGATGGCGATGTCGACCCGGCCGCGGTACCTCGCGGGGATGATCTCGTCGATGGCCGAGTTGATGGCCGCGTACTCGCCGCCGATGCCCGCCCCGGCGACGAAGCGCCAGATGTAGAAGAACCAGGGGGCGAACGCGAGGCCGGCGACGGCCGAGCCGACGAGGTACACCCCGAGCGAGAGCAGGAAGAGGTTCTTGCGGCCGAGGCGGTCGGCGAGACGGCCGAACACGAGGGCGCCGAACACCTGGCCCAGCAGGTAGCAGGTGCCGGCGAGGCCGACCTCGGCCGGGCCCATCCCCAGCGTCTGCGCGTAGCCGTTGGCCGCGACGATCTGCACCTCGAGGCCGTCGAGGATCCAGGAGAACCCGAGTCCGACGACGATCATCCAGTGGAAGCGCGACCAGGGGAGCCGGTCCATGCGCGCGGGGACGAGCGACCGGACCTCCTTGACGGTGACGTCGGACGCGGACATGGGGGCCTCCTTCTCGCGGGACACGCTGTCGTCCCGGATCCGGTTTACTCCTCCCGGAAATCCGCCGCATCCGCTTGACCCGGGGCCGTCGGCACGCTACCGCTTCGAATCGCGCGAATGGCCCCATCCCGGGCGAGAATGGAGCCAATCAGGCGATTCGAACGGAGGTGGGGCGATGTCCGGCGTCCCCGCGACGAAGGAGCAGCTGCTCGCCGCCATCGAGACGTCCTATGCCCGGCTGTCCGACGACCTCGACCGGGTACCTGCGACCCACGTCCGGGAGAAGGTGCTCCCGGGGCACGCAGCCGGCACCTCGATGAGTCCCGCCGATCTCGTGGCCTACCTCATCGGCTGGAACGAGCAGGTCCTCGTCTGGAACGAGCGCCGCGCCGCCGGCCTCCCCGACGAGTTCCCGGCGCCCGGTGCGGCGTGGAACGACCTCGGGTCACTCGCGCTCCGCTTCTACCGCGAGCACGAGCACGAGTCCTGGGACGACCTCCGCGCCCGCCTCGACGATGCCGAACGCCGGATCGTGGAGCTCGTCCGCGACCGCTCGGAGGAGGAGCTCTACGGCGCCCCCTGGTACCGGCGGTGGACGCTCGGACGCATGATCTCGCTCAACACCTCGTCGCCGTACGCGAACGCACGGAGCCGGCTGCGCCGCTGGCTCCGCACGCTCTGAACGCCGTCAGCGGGCGATGTGCCGCTCGTCGGGGCCGTCGTAGTGCGACAGCGGGCGGATCAGGGCGTTCGCGCCGGCCTGCTCGATGACGTGGGCGGTCCACCCCGTCACCCGTGCCGCGACGAAGAGCGGCGTGAAGGTGAGGGTGTCGAAGCCGATGAGGCTGTATGCGGGACCGGACGGGTAGTCGAGGTTCGGGTGGATCCCCTTGCGCTCGACGAACTGCGACTCCAGCGCGTCGTACAGCGCGGCGACGTCCTCCCGGCCGTAGTGCGCGACGAGGGTGTCCAGCGCGGCCTTCATCGTCGGCACGCGGGAGTCGCCGTTCTTGTAGACGCGGTGCCCGAAGCCCATGATCTTGCGCTTCTCCGCGAGGGCCTTGTCGAGCCAGGCCTCGACGGCGTCCGCCGAGCCGATCTCCGTGAAGATGTGCAGCACCGCCTCGTTCGCCCCGCCGTGCAGCGGGCCCTTGAGCGCGCCGATGGCGCCGACGACCGCCGAGTAGATGTCGCTGAGGGTCGAGGTGATGACCCGGGCGGTGAAGGTCGAGGCGTTGAAGGAGTGCTCGGCATAGAGGATCATCGATCGGTTGAACGCGTCGACCACGACATCGTCGGCCTCCTCCCCGAAGGTCATCCAGAGGAAGTTCGCCGAGTAGTCGAGGTCGTCGCGCGGAGCGATGAGCTCCTGGCCGCGACGGCGACGCTGGCCGTAGGCGACGATGGCCGGCAGCGCGGCGAACAGGCGGATGCTGCGCGCCAGGTTCTGCTCGGGGCTGCCACCGGCGTCGAGCACGGAACCGCCGGCCTCGGGGTCGGATGCGCCGATCAGGCTCACGGCGGTGCGCACCTCGTCCATCGGGTGCGCCTCGAGCGGCACGAGGTCGATGGCGGCCTTCACATTGTCGGCCAGGGCGCGGTGCTTCCGCTCCTCCAGCCGGAATGCGGCGAGCTCGTCGCCCGTCGGCAGCTCGCCGTTCCACAGCAGGTACGCCACAGCCTCGAAGGACTGCGTGTCCGCGAGCTCCTGCACGGGATAGCCGCGGTAGAGCAGGCTGTTCGTCTCGGGGTTGACCTTCGAGATCGCCGTCGTGTCGACGACGACCCCCGCGAGGCCCTTCTTGATGTCCGGCTCGGTCATGGCCACTCCTTCGTGTACTTCGACTCGTCGCTGCGCTCCTCGCTCAGCAACCGCGTCGTGTGTCCGCTTCGCTGCGCTCAGCGACCGGTGTTGTCGAGTGTGAAGTTGAAGACGCCGGAGTCGAAACGGTTGTACGACTCGTAGTCGATCAGCTCGTAGAGGTCGGCGCGGTGCTGCATCTCCCCGAGCTTCGAGGTCAGGTGCCCCTCGTCGTTCAGCGTATCGAGCGCACGGCCCGCCGCCCCCATCGCGATCCGCAGCAGCGACACCGGCCAGATGACCATGCGCACCCCCGCATCACGGAGAGCGTCGACGGAGAACAGCTCGCTCTTGCCGAACTCGGTCATGTTCGCGAGGATCGGCACGTCCAGCGCCGCGGCCATGGCTTCGAACTCGCCGATCGTGCGCATCGCCTCGGGGAAGATCGCGTCCGCCCCCGCGTCGACGAGCGCCTTGGCCCGGTCGATCGCCGCGTCCAGCCCCTCGATCGCGCGGATGTCGGTGCGCGCCATGATCAGGAAGTTCTCGTCACGGCGGGCATCGGCGGCCGCGCGGATCCGCTTGATCGCGGTATCCTCGTCCACCACGGCCTTGCCGTCGAGGTGTCCGCAGCGCTTCGGGTTGATCTGGTCCTCGATGTGGGTGCCGGCGAGGCCCGCGTCTTCGAGCTCCTGGATCGTGCGGGCGACGTTCATCGGCTCACCGAAGCCGGTGTCGGCGTCGACGATCGCGGGCAGCTCGGTCATGCGGGCGATCTGCTTCGCGCGCCCGGCGACCTCGGTGAGCGTGGTGAGGCCGATGTCCGGCAGCCCGAGGTCCGCGGAGAGCACGGCGCCCGAGATGTAGACGCCCTCGAACCCCTTCTCCTCGATGAGCCGGGCGCTCAGCGGGTTGAACGCGCCGGGGAACCGCAGCAGCTCCCCCGAGGCGAGCCGCTCCCGGAACAGCCGCCGCTTCTCGGCGGGCGTCGTGGTGGAGTACAGCATCAGTTGCTCCTTCGTGATCGTGCTTCGACAGGCTCAGCATGCTTCGACAAGCTCAGCAACCCAGCGGCGCTTCGACAGGCTCAGCGGTGCTTCGACAGGCTCAGCAACCCAGTGGACTGGGTCCCTGAGCCTGTCGAAGGGCATCAGAACAGGCCCGTCGGGGCGTCGGCGTCGTCGAGCAGACCCGGCATCGCGACGATCGAGAGCTCGGCGACCTCGGCGGCCGTGAGCTCGGGCAGGCGCTGCACGAGCTCGAGGAACCGCTCGATCTCGGCGGGCTCGAGCACGGGCTCCGCGAGCAGGCGGAACTTGGCGATGTAGTTCTCCCGCGCGAACGGGCGCGCGCCGAGGGGGTGGGCGTCGGCGACGGCGATCTCGTCGACCACGGTCGAGCCGTCGGTGAGGCGGATCTCGACGCGACCGCCGAAGGCCTTCTCGTCCGGGTCCTCCGAGTGGTAGCGGCGGGTCCATTCCGCGTCCTCGGCCGTGGTGATCTTGTGCCACAGCGCGACGGTGTCGGCGCGGCCGGCGCGCTCCGGCGTGTAGGAGTCGACGTGGTGCCAGCCGCCGTCCTGCAGCGCCACCGCGAAGATGTACGGGATGGAGTGGTCGAGGGTCTCGCGGGAGGCCATCGGGTCGTACTTCTGGGGGTCGTTCGCGCCCGAGCCGATCACATAGTGCGTGTGGTGGCTGGTGTGCAGCACGATCGACGCGATGTTCGCGGGGTCGCGGAGGGCCGGATTCGCGGTGCCGAGCTTGCGGGCGAGGTCGATCCACGCCTGCGCCTGGTACTCCGCGGAGTGCTCCTTCGTGTACGAGTCGAGGATCGCGCGCTTGGGCTCACCGGCGGCGGGCAGCGGCACCTCGTAGGCCGCGTCCTTCCCGTCGAGCATCCAGGCGATCACGCCGTCCTCGCCTTCGTAGATCGGTGCCGGGCTCGTCTGTCCGCGCATCGCCCGGTCGACCGCCTCGACGGCCATCTTCCCGGCGAAGGCCGGGGCGTGCGCCTTCCAGGTGGAGATCTCGCCCTTGCGGCTCTGACGCGTGGCGGTCGTGGTGTGCAGCGCCTGGCCGACCGCCTGGTAGATCGTCTCGACGTCGAGGCCCAGCAGCGTTCCGATGCCGGCGGCGGCGGACGGGCCGAGGTGCGCGACGTGATCGATCTTGTGCTTGTGCAGGCAGACCGCGCGCACGAGGTCCATCTGGATCTCGTAGCCGGTGGCGATGCCGCGCACGAGCGCGCGGCCGTCCTTGCCGGTGTGCTGCGCGACCGCGAGGATCGGCGGGATGTTGTCGCCCGGGTGCGAGTACTCGGCGGCGAGAAACGTGTCGTGGTAATCGAGCTCGCGCACCGCCACGCCGTTCGCCCAGGCCGCCCACTCCGGGCTGGTGCGGCGGTCGAGCGGCGTTCCGAACAGGTTGGCGCCGGCCCCGCCCGTCGAGACGGGGTGGCTGAACGCCTGCGCGCGGGCGGCGATGATCGGCGCGCGGGTGAGAGAGGCGGCGGCGACGGCGGCGTTGTCGATGATGCGGTTGATGATCATGTCGACGACGGGCTGCTCGACCTCGACCTGGTCGACCGCGACCTCGGCGATCTTCCACGCGAGCTGGTCCTCGCGTGCGAGGTTCTCGGAGCTGGCGTGCACGCGGACGTGGTGGGTGACGGTCATGAGTGTCCTTCGCTGTCGGGGAGGGAGTCGAGGATGCCGGTGAGCGCGTTGTGCAGGTGCACGTGCGTGGCATGGGCGGCGAGGTCGCCGTCGCGGGCGGCGAGCGCCTCGGCGATCGTGCGGTGCTCGGCGGCGGAGGCGGCGAGCCGGGCGGGCTTGTCCCGCGCCATGCGCCGCACGCGGACGAGGTGGGTGCGGACCGTGCGCAGCGCCGCAGCGATGTAGTCGTTGGCGACCGCGTCGTCGAGGGCCGTATCGAATCGCGCGATCAGGGCGTAGTAGGCGTCACGCCCCTCGGCCCTGGTGAGGTCCACGTGCGCGAACTCGGCGGCGAGCGCGGCGAACCGGTCGGCGTCACCCCGGACGGCGGCGAGCCGGGCGGAGGTCTCCTCCAGCGCGCGGCGGATCTCGAACAGGGACCGGATGTCGTCGGCGTCGAGGTCGGCGACGACGGTGACGCGGGGCGACTGCTGCACGACCAGACCGTCGGCGGCCAGGCGACGCAGAGCCTCCCGCAGCGGCGTCCGGCTCACACCCAGGCGCTCGGCCTGCTCCACCTCGCCGAGCACGAAACCGGCCGGCAGCTCCCCGGACTGGATGCCGTCGAGGAGCGCCGCATAGGCACGATCGCCCATGGACGTGCGCTCGACAGGGAGGACCATTCCGCCAGTGTATACATAAACAGCCCCACTCGGTCGACTTCTCGGGCGCGAGCGGTCCATTCGTATACATAGCCTCCCCCGCCCCCTTCCTCGTCCGGGCACAGCTTCGGAGATCGGCCGGGACACGCGGCACCGCGAGGCCGGAGGCCGGCGTGTCGGCTCCGATCTCCGATGTTGTGCGCGCGAGTGGGCTCAGGCGGCAGGACGGGGCTCGCCCAGTTTGACCACGACCACGCCGGCGAGCACGAGCACGCCCCCGAGGGCCTGCAGCGGGCCGGGGAGCTGGCCGAGCAGGAGCCAGCCGAAGAGCAGGGCCGCCACGACCTCGGCGAGCGCGACGAACGAGGCCAGCCGGGAGCCGAGCATCCGCGTCGAGACGATGCCGAGCACGTACGCGAGGGCCGTGGCGATCACGCCGATCGCGAGGACCGGCACGAACCACGGCACCGCGCCGAACCGGTAGAGGACGTCGGCGGTCGTCCACGCGAACGGGAGCACGCCGATGAGCGCGGCGAGGCTCAGACCCACGGCACCGAGCAGCAGCCCGCTGCCCGCGAGGGCGATCGGCGGGATCCCGGTGTCGGCCCGGGCGGACAGCACGAAGTAGCTCGCGGCCCCCACCATCGCCCCGAGCGCCCAGAGGACACCGACGACGTCCACCTGCGCCCCGGTGAGGATGTCGAGCATGAGGACGAGCCCGACGAAGGCGATGACGGCACCGAGGATGCTGCGCCGCGTGGGCCGCTCGCCCCGGCGCAGCCAGAGCCAAAGGAGCACCGCGACCGGGGCGGTGTACTCGATGAGCAGCGCGATCCCGACGTCCATCAGCGCCACGGCCTGGAAGTAGCAGAGCTGGGTGGCCGCGACGGCGAGGAGGCCGTAGGCGGCGACCATCCCCGCGTTCTGCCGGAGAGCACGCCACCGCCCGCGAAGCGCGAGGACCGTGGGGACGAGCAGCACGAGCGCCGCGACCCAGACCCGCACCGTGACGGCGGCCCCCGGCGTCCACCCCGCATCGATGAGTCCGCGCGCCCAGGCCCCGGAGGAGCCGAACGCGAAGGCGGCGGCGACAGCGAGCGGCAGGCCGAGGCGCACCCCGGTCCGGGTCCGCGGAGTGTCATCAGCCACGGTGCTCATGAGGGATGACGCTACGCCGGCGGGAGTAAGCTGTCAACATGGTCTTCACCGATGACACGGAGGATGCGCTGCGCGCAGCGGTCTGGCTCGCGAACTCGGCGGAGGACCCGGACACCCTGGTCGACATCGACGACGAGAAGGCCTTCCTTCGGGTGTTCCCGTACACGGGACGGGTCGACGGGGACACGGTGGAGCTCGACGACCTCCGCGCTCTGCGGCCGCGCCTCCGCGCCATGCTGCTCGCTCCGCGCGACGAGATGGCCGCGCATGTCAACGCCGCCCTCGCCGAGGTGCGCCTGACCCCTCGCCTCGTCCGCCACGGCGAGCTGGACTGGCACCTGCACGGGCTCGCCGACGAACGCCCGCTCGCCGAACGGGTGCTCGTGGAGACGGCGATGGCCCTGATCGACGTCATCCGCACGGACGAGGGCTCTCGCCTCACCGTCTGCGCGGACGGGACATGCCAGGCGATCGCCCTCGACCTCTCCCGCAACCGCTCCAAGCGCTACTGCTCGACGAGCTGCGCCAATCGCAACGCCGTGGCGGCGTACCGCGCCCGCCGCGCCGCCGGCTGACCGCGCCGCGCGCCCCGCTCGGAGGCCGCAGACCGGAATGCGGTCCGAGCGGGTTCGATGCTGCCCGCTCTTCACAAACGATTATCGATTAGTGTAATGTCGCGAGCGGCCCTCCCTCATGCATCAGGAAAGGATCAACGATGATCAAGGCCCGAGTCCTCCCCCTCGCCGGCATCGCGGCGGTGTCCGCCCTCGCCATCGCCGGCTGCTCGACCACCGCCGGCGACGACGGCGGTGACGCCGGCGGCGACGTCACCGTGCGCATGCTCGTGAACGTCACCCCGAACCTGACCGAGGAGTTCTGGAACGACCTCGTCGCGCCGTTCGAGGACGCCAACCCGAACATCGACGTCGTCATCCAGAACCCGGGTGCGGAGGGCGTCGAAGCCGCCGTGCCGCGCCTGCTGGCCGCCGGCGACGCTCCCGACGTCGTGCAGTCCATCGCCCCCACCACCAAGCTCGCTCCCGAGCTCGTCGACCTCTCGCAGTACGAGTGGGCGTCGTCCGGTCCGCTCGCCGACCAGTACTCGATCGACGGCAAGAACTACATGGCCGGCATCGGCGTGCAGCTGCAGAGCCTCTTCTTCTACAACAAGACGGCGTTCGAGGAGGCGGGGATCACGGAGGTGCCGACCACGGTCGACGAGCTCACCGAGGCCCTCGGCAAGCTCAAGGACGCCGGGTGGACGCCCGTCCAGACCGGCGGCGACTGGATGACGAGCCACACCCTGCAGGCGCTGGGACTGCCGACCATCATCGCCGAGGACCCGGAGTGGTTCCAGGACATCTCGGCAGGCGACGTCACCTTCAGCGAGACCTACGGCGATGCGGTCGAGACCTACGCGGACTGGGTGTCCGAGGGCTACATCCCCGGCGACGCCCTGGGCATCAAGTACCCGGACGCCGAGCAGGCCTTCCTCTCGGGCAAGACGGCGGTGTACTCGATGGGCAGCTGGTTCGCCGGCACGCAGGCGAAGGCCGCCGACTCCGCGGACATCGGCGTCTTCCGCGCCCCCGCCATGAGCGCCGACGAGCAGCCCGCGATGGGCGCCAACATCGCCAGCCCGTACTCGATCCTCAAGGCGAGCAAGAATCAGGACGCGGCGGCGAAGCTCATCGAGTTCCTCACCACCGACCAGACCGCGGTGAGCGACCAGCTCGCGGTCGACGGCAACTTCCGCGACGGCTACGAGTACGACATGACGCCGCTCGGCGAGGAGCTGCTGCAGATCGTGGCCGACACCCCGGCCGAGGCCTACACGCCCACCGGCGGCGGCTACGGCGAGCGCACGCTCCCCGACGGCTACTCCGGCGAGATCAACACGCAGGCCCAGGCCCTGCTCGGCGGCGCACCCGCCGACCAGGTGCTGCAGGCCATGGACGACTGGTTCGCCGCCAACGCCGGTTGACCCTCGCGGCGCCCGGGACGCGACATCCGTCCCGGGCGCCGTCCCGGCGCTGCCCCAGCGCCTCCCCCCGAACGCGCCACCGAGAACGAGAGTGCCGCCATGACTCCGCCCACCACGACCGCGCCGCCTCCGGCCGCCGCCGCCACCCCGACAGGACCATCGACGCCGATGAGCTCGCCCCCCGCCCCGCGCCGCCGCACGGCGCTGCAGCAGTGGCGGAACCGGATCCCCGGCATCCTCATGGGCGGCCCGGCCGTCGCGGTCTTCCTCGCGATGTTCGTCATCCCGATGATCCTCGCGGCGGTGCTCAGCTTCACCGACTGGAACGGCTACAGCCTCAACTTCAACTTCATCGGCTGGGACAACTACATCAAGGCGTTCCGCAGCCCGCGCTCGACGCAGGCCGCGATCTTCACGGGCGTCATCGCGGTGGTCGGCACGATCCTCTGCAACGCCATCGGACTCGCGATCGCCGCGCTCATCTCCGGGCCCGGCCGCTCGAACACGATCCTGCGCACGATCTTCTTCTACCCGTACGTGATCAGCGCCCTCATCATCGGCTTCCTCTGGTCGGCGATGCTCTCCCCCACCGGCGCCGTCAACGGTCTGCTCAGCACGCTCGGCCTCCCGGCGATGCCGTTCCTCACGGACCCGACCTTCGCCAAGGCGAGCGTGATCTTCACGATCGTGTGGTCGCACTTCGGCTTCAACATGATCCTGTTCCTCGCCGGCATCAAGTCCGTCCCCGCGGAGTACTACGAGGCGGCGACCGTGGACGGCGCCTCGCGGTGGCAGCAGTTCCGGTCCATCACGCTGCCTCTCATCGCGCCCGTCTTCACCGTGAACCTCGTGCTCACCCTCGTCGGGCTCCTCAAGGCGTACGACGTGGTGCTGTCGCTCACCGACGGCGGACCTGCCGGCTCGACGCAGACCATCGTCTACCAGATCCTCAAGGACTCCTTCGCGAACTCGGCCCTCGGCTTCGGCGCCGCGCAGTCCATGATCCTCCTCATCGTCACCGCGGTCGTCGGCCTCGCCGTCACGCTGGTGCGACGCCGCGCCGAGCAGAAGGCGACCGACTGATGAAGCAGACCCGCAACCGCCCGGCCCTCGCCGTCAGCACGATCCGGTGGATCGTCCTCGGCGTCGTCGCGATCACGATGCTGATCCCGATGTACACGATGCTGATCAACGCGTTCAAACCGCAGGCCGACATCATCGAGAACCCGCTGCTGATCACGCCGCAGATGTTCACGTTCGACTACCTGTGGGCCGCGATCACGAGCAGCAAGTTCAACGTGATCGCCGCGTACGGCATCACACTGCTGTTCGTCGTGCTCGTGAACCTGTGCTGCATCGCCCTCGCCGCGCCCGTCGCCTACGTCATCGCCCGCGGGCGGTCGAAGTGGCACCTGGGACTGCTGCTCCTCTTCGTCTCCGGGCTCTTCATCCCCGGTCAGGTGACGCTGATCCCCGTGGTCTTCGTGCTGCGGGTGCTCGGGCTCATCAACACGATCCCCGGGTTCATCCTCTTCGAGACGGCGGCGACCCTGCCGGTGACGATCTTCCTGTTCACGGCCTACCTCCGCAGCGTGCCGCGTGACATCGACGAGGCGGCGTCCCTGGACGGCGCCGGGCCCATCCGCGCGTTCTGGGCGTGCATCTTCCCGATCATGAAGCCCGTCGTCGCGACGGTCGTGGTGCTCAACTCGATCGGCGTGTGGAACGACTTCGTGAGTCCGCAGATCATCCTCGGGCCGAGCTCCGGGATCTACACGGTCACCACCGGCGTCTACGCGGCGGTCGGACAGTTCTCGACCGACTACACACAGGTGTTCCCGACCCTTCTGCTGGCCGTGCTGCCCGCGATGGTGTTCTTCATCGTGATGCAGCGCCACATCATCGGCGGCCTGGTCGCCGGAGCGACGAAGGGATGACCGTGCCGGAGACTCCGCTCACCCGTCCGCTGCGTGCGATCCCGGCCTGGGCCGTGCTGCAGCGCCGGCTCTTCGCCGAGGTCGAGGAGGCCCGCCGCCTCTTCCGCGACCGCTACACGCTGCCGGACGGCCGCCTCCGCGGCGTCGCCGAGTTCATCGACCGCGACGGCGTCGACGACCTGTACGAGCCCTTCTTCAACTGGCCCGCGTTCTACCTGCTCGGCGGCTCCGACGAGGTGCTCGCCGACGCCAAGCGGCACTGGGAGGGCGTGACCGTGCAGCTCGCCGAGGCGGGCATGCTCACCGAGGAGTACGACAACGGCTACGACTGGTTCCATCAGGGCGAGTCGCTGCTGTTCCTCGCCGGCATCTGCGCCGCCGACCCGGCCGACTCCGCGTTCGCCGCGCGCGCCGCCCGGTTCGCGGCCCTCTTCACCGACCCCGCACAGGGCAACTACGACGCCGAGCGCAACATGATCCGCTCGCCGCACAACGGCGCTCTGGGTGCCCGCGAGGGTCTCGACGAGAAGATCGTGCCGTACACCGCCGACCGCAACGAGATGCGCCCCTACGGTCTGCCGCTGCACGGCCTGGACGGCATCGCCTCCTGGGACGACCTCGCCGACCCCGCCCATGCCCAGCGGATGGCGGAGGAGATGCAGCGCCGGGCAGCCGGCGATATCGCCGTGAACCTCGCCGCGACCTCCCTCGCCGCGAACCGCTGGCTCTACGACGGTGACGAGGAGGCGGCCGCCTGGATCCGCCGGTACGTCGACGGCTGGCGTGCGCGCGCGGCCGGCGGGCTGCTCCCCGACAACGTCGGTCCGGACGGCACCGTCGGCTCCCTCCACGACGGCCGCTGGTGGGGCGGCCACTACGGCTGGGCCTGGCCGCACGGGCTGCACTCCGTCGGCATGAGCGCTCTGATCGGTGCCCTGAACCACGCGCTCGTCACGGGCGACGACGGCGCCCTCGACCTCGTGCGCACCATGCTCGACACCGTGCTCGCCGAGGCGCGCACGGGCAGCGTCGCGGAGTCCACGTACAGCCTGCGCGGCGGGTGGATGGCCCGGCTCGGCGCCGCTGCCACCGAGCCCGCTCTGCTGGTCCCCTACCGCCACGGCGCGGACGGCTGGTTCGACTACGGTCCGCTGCAGCTCGACCTCCCCCTGTGGCTGTGGTGGTGGTCGCGGCGGTCGTCCGACCGGGAGCGGCTGGAGACGGCGATCGCCGGCCTCCCCTCCTCCGCCGACCTCGTCGCGCCGTTCCGCGACAAGGAGGAGGCGGGTCACGAGGCCGGCTGGTTCGCGTACCTCTCTGGCGACCTGCCCGACTATCCGGTGCGGGCGCTGGAGATGGCGCTCGGCCAGGTGGCACGTCGTGCCGCGATGATGCTCGCCGACGCCCGCGACCCCGACGCCGCGCACCTGCACTTCTGGCAGCGCGTGAACCCGGTGGTGACGGAGGTGCTGACCCAGCTCGTCGGCGGGGCGCCGCAGGTGCTCTACAACGGCGGGCTCGGTTTCACGGCGCTCCGCTACGAGGACGTCGACCGCGCGCGGCCCGGACTCCCGGAGGACGTCGCCGCGCTCGTGCACCGTCTCGACGACGACGGCATCGGCGTGCAGCTCGTGAACACCTCTGCCGTGCACACCCGCACCGTGCGGCTGCGCGGCGGGCGCTTCGGCCTCGACCGGATCGTGCGGGTCACGGCCTCCGGCGAGGAGCCCGGCTTCTGGCCCGGCGCCTCGGGCACGTACACGGCCCCGGACGCCCCGACCGTCACCACGACTTTCGACGTGGACGACGACCTCGTGGTGGCCCTGCCCCCGGCGCACACCGCCGACCTCGACCTGACCATCGCGCGTGCGACCGGATCGCCGCGCCACCTGTTCCCTGAAGGAGACGCATGAGCGCCGATCTGATCCGACCCGACTTCGCCCTGCCCGTGCGGGGTGGGGCCTACCAGCGGCCCTCGCGCGAGGTGGTCGACTCCTTCGACGCGATCTCCTCCGCCACCGCGTGCGCCAAGCTGCACGGACTCGGGATCCGCCGCAGCTACATCGACGGACCGGAGCCGCTGAGCCTCGGCCAGCGCGTCGTCGGCTCGGCGCTGACCCTGCAGTTCATGCCGCAGCGCGAGGACATGGCCTCGGGCGACGGCCAGGAGTACGCCGAGCGGCACACCGCCCTGTGGCACGTGCTCGAGGCCGTGCAGCCCGGCGACGTGCTGGTGATCCAGGCGTACGGCAGCCGGTTCTCCGGGTGCATCGGCGACATCCTGGCGCGCTACTTCGCGCGCAAGGGCGGGGCGGGGATCGTCGTGGACGGCCGCATCCGCGACGCCGGCCGCATCCGCGAGCTCGGGATCCCGGTGTGGTCGACGGGCACGACCCCGCACTACGCCTCGCAGTCGGAGCTCGTGCCGTGGGCGTACGACGTGCCCGTCGCGGTGGGCGGGGCCCTGTGCATGCCGGGCGACCTCGTGGTCGCGGACGACGACGGCCCTGTCGTGGTGCCGCAGGCCATGGCGCCGCGGGTCGTGGACGACGCGCGCGATCACGAGGAGTGGGAGGTGTTCAGCCGCCGCCGTCTCGACGAGGGCGCACGCCTGAGCGACTACTACCCGTTGACCCCCGACAGCCGCGAGGAGTACGAGGCATGGCGTTCCGTCCAGAGCTCCGTCCGCTGAATCCCGAGGTCGCCGCCCGCGACGACGTCGGACTCGGGTGCGCGCCGATCGGCAACCTCTTCGCCCCTGTGCCCGACGGCGACGCGGTGGCCACCGTGCAGGCGGCGCTCGCCCGCGACGTCCGTTTCTTCGACACCGCACCGCTGTACGGCTCGGGCGAGAGCGAGCGGAAGCTCGGCCTCGCCCTGCGCGGCGTGCCGCGGGACGACTACGTGATCGCGACGAAGGTCGGCCGGGTGCTGGTCGATGCGGACGGCCGCCCCGTCGCGGGCGCCGCGAGCGGACACGACTCCGTCGTCGACCTCAGCAGGGACGGCGTGCGGAGGAGCCTCGAGGGCAGCCTCGCCCGGATGGGTGTCGATCGCGTGGACGTGCTGCACCTGCACGACCCCCTGGACGTGGAGGCGGCGTTCGCGACGGCGCTTCCGGCCCTCGCCGAGCTGCGCGACGAAGGGGTCGTGCGCGCGATCAGCGTGGGCCTGGGACGGCTCGACCCCCTGGAGCGCTACGTCGCCGAGGCGCCGCTCGACGTGGTGATGGAGGCCGGTCGGCTCACGCTGCTCGACCGCACCGCCCTGGACCGGCTGCTGCCGACCGCGGCGGCCCGAGGCATCGGGGTGCTCGCGGCCGCGGTGTTCAACTCTGGCATCCTCGTCGACCCGGTCGGCTCCCCGTTCTTCGAGTACAAGCCGGCACCCCCGGAGCTCCGGGAGCGGGCACAGCGCCTGCAGGCCGTGTGCGCCGCGTACGGCGTGCGCCTCGCGGATGCCGCGGTGCAGTTCCCGCTGCGGCAGGGTGCGGATGCGGTGGTCGTCGGGGCGCGCACCCCCGCCGAGGTGGACGCGTTCGTGGACGGCATCGACGCCGCGCTGCCCGCCGCACTGTGGGACGCCCTCGACGCGGAGGCTGCATGACCGCGCGGCCCGGGAGCTGACGTGCGGATCGTCGACGCCCATGTGCACGTCTGGGATGCGGACGCCGTGCCGATCCCGTGGTTCCGCGACGACCTCGGGCTCCCCCGGCAGGCCGCGGCCGCTCGTCTCGGACGGGAGCTGACCGACGCCGGCGTCTCCTCCGCCATCGCCGTGCAGGCGGCGGACTCGGTGGCGGAGGCGGAGTGGCTGACCGCGACCGCGGCCCGCGACCCGTTCCTGCGACGCGTGGTGCTGCAGTACACCCCCGCGCCGGGACGAGCCGCCGGCGCCACGGCGGTCGCGTTCTCTCCGGCCGTGGTCGGCGTGCGCGCCGCGGTGCCGCAGTTCGCCGCGGATCTCTCGGATGTGGACGGCCTCGACGCCCTCGCCGCCCACCTCGGCGCGACCGCCCGCACCCTCGAACTGCTCATCCGCCCGGATCAGCTGCCCGCCGCGGCCGCCCTCTCCCGACGGCACCCCGACACCGCGATCGTCGTCTGCCACCTCGGCCTCGGCGTCCGGACGGCCGATGGCGCATGGCTCTCCGCCCTCGCCGAGGCCGCGTCGGCTCCGGGCGTGTCGGCGAAGGTCTCCGGGCTCGAGCTCGCGGCGCGCGGGGTGGACGAGTCGCGGGAACTGCTGCGCTCCGCCTTCGCCCTCTTCGGCGCGGAACGGCTGATGTACGGCAGCGACTGGCCGATGTCCACGCGGACCACGACCTACGCGGAGGTGCTCGCCGCGACCCGGCGGGCTCTTCCTCCGCTGTCCCCGGCCGAGGCTCGAGCATTCTGGTCCGGCACCGCCGACCGCCTCTCCCCCTTCACCGCGTAGCCCCCCGTCGCAGATCCGCCCCGCGTCGCAGGGACTCCGGCCAGCCGTGCGACCTCGGTGTGAAACTGCGACCTCGAGCAGGGACTCCCCACCCCGGACACTTCCGCACCCCCGTCGCAGATCCTCACCGTGCCGCAGGGACTCCGGTCATGCGTGCGACCTCGGTGCGAAACTGCGACCTCGCGCGGGGGTCAGTCGAGGAGGGTACCGGCGGCGTGGGCGCGGAAGAGGGCGGACGCGGCCTCTTCGTCGCCGGCCTCCAGGGTGTCGAGCAGGCCCTTGTGCCAGTCCGCGACCTCGTGCCAGTCCCCCGTGAAGGTGGGGTCGCCGAGCACGTGCATGACGCGGAGGCTCGGCTCCAGGAGGTCCCACATGCGGGGGAGGTACACGTTGCCGCTGGCCTCGATCACCGCACGGTGGAAGGTGAAGTCGAGTTCGCGGAACCGGGCGAGGTCTTCCGCCTCCGCCGCCTCATGCATCTGCGCGATGAGGCCGACGAGCTCGGCGCGGCGAGCAGGGTCGAGCGCCCCGCAGGCCAGCCGTCCCGCCAGCCCCTCCAGCTCGACGCGGGCGACCTTGGCCTGCGCCGCCTCCTCCGCGGAGTAGCTCGCGACGAAGTTGCCCTGATGCCGCACGTGCGACACGAGACCCTCGTGGGCGAGCCGCTTGAGAGCGTCGCGCACGGGCGCCTGGCTCACCTGCATCTGCCGGGCGAGCTGCGACTCCACGAGCTGCTCGCCGGGAGCCAGCGTGGAGTCCTTGATCATCGCCTTGATGAGCGCGTAGATCTGATCCGACAGCAGTCCGCGCTGCAGTCCGGCCGTGCCGAGAGCATCCGTCATGACCATCAGTCTACGTCCATTATCGACTATCGCTAATGGACGCGGCCGTGCGCCAGGCATCCGCGATGAGGGCGGATCCGCGGGGTGTCGGGTGCACACCGTCCGGCGCGAGCTCGACGACCGGATACTGCTCCGCCGCCGCCGTGAACACCTCGTGCAGGGGCACGAACGCCGCCCCGCGCTCCGCGGCGAGAGCCCGCACCGCCGCCCGCTTCCCGTCGAGGTCGTCGAGCCACGCGCGCTGCTCCTCCGTCACCGGGAGGAAGTACGGCTCCATGAGGATCAGCCGCGGGGCGTGCGCGGCCACCGCGCGGCCGAGGAGGTCGCCGAGCGTGGCGGCGAACTCCTCGGCCGAGGTCGGGTCGTCGCTGTCGAACCGCCGCCACATGTCGTTCACGCCGACGTACACGGTCAGCAGCTCCGGCGCCGTGGGCAGCAGCTCCGCGTCCCACCGCGCGGCCAGGTCGCGGGCGCGGTCCCCCGCGATCCCGAGGTTGCGGACCGTGGCCCCCGCGGCCTGCAGCTCGGGGGCGAGGAGCGACACATAGCCGTCCCCGAAGGACTCCGGGTCGGAGCGATCGCGCCCCGCGTCGGTGATCGAGTCTCCGATGAAGGTCACCCGCATCGTGGCACGTCCTGTTCGTCGTTCTTGAGCTTCGGTCGCACCGAGATCGGGAGCTCGACGCTCGCGCCAGCGTACGTCACGGTGAGCGTGTGGTGCGGGCGCACCTTGCTGCTGTCGAAGCCGCTGACCATGTCCGCCGTCACCTGCTGGGTGGTGCGGGATCCGTCGCTCCAGTCCACGCCCAGCAGCATGCCGGCCACGTCGAGCTCCTCGCCGCGCACGTAGCGGGTCTTCGGGTCGGCTTCGGGCGCCCAGCAGATACCGGTCACGGTCGCGGGCGGCGGTGTCGGCCGCACGGCCAGGGTGTTCGTCTTGCCGTAGTGGTAGACGTTGAAGAAGCCGTCCGCACCGATGCGGAGGTTCTCCCTGGCGTCGACCATGTTCCACACGGTCACGTCGTCGACCCGGAGCACGATGCGGGTGCCGCCGTCCTCGGCGACGGCCCCGAACTCGATGCGGTGCGTGGAGCCCGGCTCGATGACCGTATTGGGGATGCTGTCGAGCATGGTCTGGCCCGGGGTCCAGCTCTGGAACTCGATCACGTCCTCCTTGATCACCGCGAGGTATCCGGTGTTGGAGTTCTGCCAGGCGGGAAGGCCGGTCTGGTCGGAGCGCGCCTGGAAGCCGTACCAGCCGCCGTCGAAGGCGCCGAACTCCGCCTCGAACTGCAGCAGGGTGTCGCCGAAGCGCTCGGCCTCGTAGCCGTGCACGCCCTGACCGCTGATCACGACACCCGTGTCGTCCACCGCGATGAGGTCGGACTGGCTCCAGTTCGCTCCGTCCTTCAGCTGGCCGTCCAAGCGAGTGGTCGGGTACTCGGTATCGTCCACGGTCACGGTGACCGTGTCGCTGAGGCTCGGATCGGCGACCGAGGTCGCGGTGATCGTCGCCGTGCCGGCTGTCACCCCCGCGATGCGTCCGCCGGAGACCGTGGCGACCTCCGGGGCGTCGGTCGTCCAGGTGACCCGGGCGTCGCTGGCGTCCTCCGGGGCGACCGTAGCCGCGACGGACCGCCGCTCCCCCACGGTCAGTCCCACGGCGTCGGCGTCCAGGCTCACGCCCGTGACCGGCACGCCGGAGAGCGAGAACCCGATGTCGTCGAAGTCGAGCGAGGCGTAGTTCTCCACGTAGAACCCGACCCGGCCGGCCGTGCCGGGGCCGGGGTCGGCGCCTTCCAGCGCGATCGCCCCGTTGACGGAGATCCGGATCTGCCCGTCCTGCACCGCGATACGGACGTGCGAGGTCTCGCCGGGGGTCAGGCCCTGTGCCGCCGGCACGACCTTCTCGGCGACGACCTTCCAGGCGTCGTCGAAGATCGTCCAGGTCGGCCCGGCCGCGGCCTGGCGGAAGCGGATGTAGCCGCCGCCCTTGCCGTTGCGGTCGTAGACGATGAGTCCCGCGTTGGCAGGGGTCGTGGCCGGCGCCGTGACGTCGAAGTCGAGCACGAACTCGGTGAAGTCCCGCGGCAGGATGCTGTTGGCGCCCTTGAGGATGCGGTACACCTTGTCACCCGACGCATCCACCTGGATGGAGCGGTTCGGGTCGGTCGGCCAGCCGTTCGCCCCCGACTCGAAGTCGGTGAAGTGCAGCACGCCGTCGCCCTCCTCGACGATCACCTCGATGGTCGCGGTCTTGGTGGCATCGGCTTTCGCCGTCGCCGTCACCGTGGTCGTACCGGGGCCCATGCCGAGCACCACGCCCTTGTCGTTGACGGTGGCGACGGCGGTGTCGGCCGAGGCGTAGGTCACCGCGGCGTCGTCGGCGTTCCAGGGCAGCGGCACGGCGCGCACGCGCACCTCGTCGCCCGCGTCGATCGTGAGCGTGTCGCTGTCGAACGCGATGTCCTCGAGCGGGATGGCCTGCGGCTGCTGCGTCTGCCCGATCGCGCCGTCGACCCCGATCTCGCCGAAGGCGATGGCCTCGAAGCCCGGGATCTGGTCGAACACGGCCGCATCGGCCTTCAGCGTGTAGTCGCCGTTCGCGGCGTCCACGAAGCCGGGGTCGGCGTCGGCCACCCAGTTGTCCTCGTAGTTCAGGAGGTTCTTCCCGTCCTTCGCGCCGTGCTCGTTGACGCCGGCCATCCGAGCCCGGTTCGGGTTCCACACGACGTTCTCCGCGAACGTGCTGTGGTTCGGGAAGTAGTGGTCGTCCTCGAAGAAGTGCGCGAGCTCGGGGTACTTCGTCAGATACGGCGTGCCGACGAAGTCGTTGTTGTCGGCGAACACCTTCTCCCAGGCCGGCATGTAGTCGCGGTCGACGACGTTGCCCTCCTGGTTGCCCATCCACTGCTCGTAGTTGTCGTACGGGGCGTAGGCGTCGACGAAGACGTTGTTGCGTGCCTCGATGTAGTCGGCCGAGCCGCTCTTGATCGCGCCGTTGCCCATGTTCACGAACACGTTCTTCTCGATCGTGAGATCCCACGTGAAGTTGTCGGCGTAGATGCCCTCGACGCCCGCCATGCCGACGCCGATGTCGTGGAAGTAGTTCTCCCGGAACACGTGACCGCGCTGCTGCGGGGTCTTGCCGGAGTTCATGTAGATCGCACCGAGGTCGTGGAACTGCTTGCAGACGTCGTACACCTCGTTGCGTTCGAACAGGTGGTCGTTGCCGTGCACGATGATCCCGGGGTGCGGAGCGTCGTGGATCTCGTTGTCCCTGGCGATGTTGCCGACGCCGTCGAACATCACGCCGGGGTTGTAGGCCTTGTGGTAGTACGCGAAGTCCGCGATCTCGGAGTTCTCGACCCGGTTGCGGCCGGGTTCGAGCGTCGTCTTGTCGCCGCCCTGGAGCACCACGCCGACGCCGCCGACGTGCGTGAGCCGGCTGTCGGTGACGGCGTGGTCGCGGCCGCCGCGGTTCACCGGGATGCCGTCGTAGGTGTAGCGCCCTGGCGAGTTGATGAGCACGCCGCCGTCGGTGAAGTTGCGGATGTCGCTGTGCGAGATCGTCACGTGCGAGCCCCCGAGGATGACCGCGGCCGTCGCGCGTCCGTACTCCATCACGAGGTCGTCGAAGTTCACGTAGGAGGCCCCGTCGGCGCGCAGCATCGGCTCGTCGAGCGTCGTGACCGTCACGGCGCCGCGGCCGGACGTGAAGGCCGCGTTCGGGATGAGGTACAGCTTCCCGGCGTCACGGTCGATGTAGTACTCGCCGGGGGCGTCGAGCTCCTCCAGCAGGTTCTGCGCGAAGTGGAAGTCGGGGAACCAGCTCTTCATGATCCCGGACATCTCGCCGTAGCGGAGGGTGATGGTCTTCGCCTCGGTGTCGATGCTCTCGATCTTGTTGTACGACCACTCCCAGCTGTAGCCGAAGATGCCGTCCAGCCACACGTCCTCGGCCTGGGTCCAGTGCTTCGGACGGTCGTAGCCGTAGCTGAACGTGCCGCCGCGCTCCTGCAGGTCGGCGTCGTTGCGGTCCGGCCCGGCGTCGATGATGTCGCCCATCTGCACGGTCGGGGTGGCCGCGTCGGCGTTGGGCCAGCGCGCGAGGGTCATGCCCTGGCCGTCGATGAACAGCTCCATGGGCGGGGTGGTGCTGACGTCGTTGGCCTTCCAGTAGCCGTGGCGGCTGAGCTGACCGTAGTCGGTGATGCCGAGGTCGGCGAGGTCGATCCCGACGACACGGTCGCGGGCAGCCGGGTCGATGATGCGGTCGGTCACCGCCGCGTCGTCGACCGCGGCGAACTGGTCGCGCGGCAGCTCGCGACCGCCGGTGAGGGTGGCGGTCTCCCCCGGGTACGAGCGGTAGGTGATGGGGGCGTCGGCAGTGCCCGAGTCCTGCGCGCCGATCTCGAACGACGCCGAGCGGGGGTACGTGCCCTCCCGGAGGTACACCGTGAGGCCGTCGTCCGGGAGCGCGGAATCCGCCTTCAGCGCGCGAATCCGGTCGCGGGCGCCTTCCAGCGTCGCGAGGGGGTCGTCGATCGTGCCGGAGGCCGCGTCGTCACCTCCCGGCGCGAGGTAGAGGGCGTCATCGTCCGCGGCCGCAGCCGCCGACGGGACCGCCGCAGCGAGGGCGGATCCGAACACCGCCGCCAGGGTCAGGCTTGCCAGTACACGCTTCATCGCGTCTCCGAACTGTCGCTTCCCGCACGGCCGATGCGCGCGGCGCCGCGGGAGCGGCTGCTCCGACCGTAGCCAATCGATAATCGAGTAGCAAGGATCGATACTGATCGTTTCGGATCCGCGGACTCAGTGGGCGACCTCAGTGCATCGCGGCGGCGGCAACATGACGTTCGGCGCGATGGAGGAGGATGACCGCCGTCAGGGCCCCCAGCGCGATGAACACCGTGGTCAGGATCGGGAGGACGAACAGCAGGAACGCGGCACCGCCGAACACGACGACAATGACGCCGACGGCGACTGCGCTCACCAGAGAAAGCTGTCGGAGAAGGGGACGGATGAGCACAGCCACTGCCATCCCGTTGAGCGCCACCGCGGCACAGGCGACGGCGAGGAGTGGGGCCATGAGTAGCTGCCCGGCGGCGACGCCGACGTACCAGAACTCGCACACAATGCTCGTCGCAACCGATCCGGCCACCCCGAGAACGACCGCCAACCACGGGGCCTTCAAGACGCGCGATGACGCCTGGGCTGCGAGACCCAGCGAAACGATGGCGAGGGCGGGAACGACCCCCGTGAGGCCGATCCGCCCCCACGCGGCGCCTGTCTCGGTGAATGCAGCGCTCAGCAGAAAGGATGCGCTCGCAACAGCGACACCGACGCAGAGAAGCGCAACCCCGATCGCCATCGACCACCGCCCCCGGAACATCGACGCGATGACCTCCTCCTTCCACCGACGCTCGGGGTGATCGAGATGCGCCTCCGTGAGCATGTCGCGCAGCACCCGCTCAGTGCCAATGTTCGCGCCGTCGCCACCGGTGCTCATGCGAGGGACTCTCGACCGCTCAGCGCACGAAGAGCCGTCTCGGACCTCACGGCCATCAGACGCGCCTGGGTCTTGAGTTCTGTCGATCCCGCGGACGTGATCGAGTAATAGCGACGGACGCGCCCATCCACGATCTCGTCACCGGCCGGCTCCACAAGCCCCCGACGTTCCAGCTTGGCGAGCGCGGCGTACACAGTGGCGACGCCCGGCGGTCGACCCGATGTCTCTCTGATCTGCGCGACCACTCCATAGCCGTGGCGCCGCGCGGACGTCAGCGACGTGAGGATGTCGAACTGCAACGACGTCATCTCTGTCATACCCGGAGCCTAAGAAGCGGATACATTCCTGTCAACGAGAATATGCCTCGGAGCGCTAGTTGCAGCCTGAAGCAATCCACCTCGCTGCGCTCTTCGCGGGCTTCCACGTTTCGAGATTCCACTGCGCATCGAACCCGGCGAATCCCATGTGGCAGATGTACTGCCCCTTCGCGGAGGCATTCATACGCGGCCGCTGCGTCGAGGGCATCTTGTTGTAGAGCTCGCTCCAGCCTGCTTCACCGACAGCCTGATACGCGAGCGCGCCCGTGATGGTTCGAGCAAAAGGGGTGGGATTGACGTTCAGCTTGTAGCCATTGTTCGCAATGTAGCTCCAGTAGAAACTGCTCACGAGGTCGATTCCGAGCCATGGATCGGCAACCACGGGGAACGCGGTCGACGGATCGACCTGGACGTGCTGGACCAAAGCATCGCCCTCGACAGTGTAGGAAGTGGAAACGGGGTGGCCGTTCGCGTCAGTGGCCCAGGGCGCAGCCACAAAAAAGTCCGGAACTCCCTCCGCGTTCAAAGCAACGACCGAGCCGTCCTTCTCATCCAGCACAAGCCGTGTTCCGGCATCCATGTTGAACGTATACCGGTAGGAGGTGGGGGCGCTCGCATCATTCATTACCGAGTGGATCGCGACTGAGCCATCCTCCAGAGTCACAGGAACGATGTCGCTCGATTCGCCGTCCGACAGGACCGGCACCCCCTCGATGAGAGCGGAGTCCGCATTCGACGAGACCGGTAACGTCACGGAAACCGCGCCGGTAGCACTATCGACGATGAGCACATTTCCCTCAAGCGCCTTCACCTGATCGTCCGCGAGCGCGACTTCCCCTACTACTGGCGAGACATGCGCGCCCTTCCCTTACGAGGTGCGGCTCGCCTCGCAACCCTCCGACTATGACGCGCGATCGCCACGAGGGTTAACTGTGAAAAAATCCAGTTCACCGTAAAAAATGCTCCCCTTGAGCGACCCCTTGACCAGGGGCTCCGCTCCAGGCCTCACCGATTCAGGATGTCGTGATCGCCCACTCCCCAGGAGGAATCGGCGACTCTCGGAGCTGCCGGCGCTAGTCCTCCCGGGCCGCGAGGAGGGAGGTCGGGATGTGCCCGACAGCGAGGACGATCGCGGCGAGTGCGATCCACGGGTTCTGCAGCCAAGCAGCTGCGCCGAGGAAGGCGGCCACCGGCGCGAGGGCCATCGGGACCGGGATGCCGAGGACGGTGTCGAACAGCGCCGACCCGGGCCGGCCGCGGCGGAGGTAGCGGATCCAGAGGGCCCCGTACGCGAGCACCGCCAGCGCCACCGGCACCGCCCACGCCCACGCGATCGGGCCGGCCGCCGTGATCGCAGGGACCGTCATGCAGAGCGCCTGCCCTGCCCTCTCGAACACCAGGAGTACTCGGGGCACCGCCGGGCTCTCGAGCTTCGGTCTCGGCGGGAAGGGGATCAGCAGCAGGTTCGGCAGGAAGATCGCGAGACTCACCGCCAGGCCGAGCAGTGAGAACCCCATGTCGTGATCGTACCGAGGGCTACTCCCAGGGAATCAGTTCACAAAACAAACCACTTTCCACCACTTTCTGACTATTGCGCTCTCCAGTTGACGCCGCTGTAATCTGCCGGAAATACTGAGGAAGCCCGAGACCGCACCGCGAGAGTGCGGACACATCACCCCAGGCCAAGGATGACCTAGATGACAGAACAGACCATTTCCTCACAGATAGGAACAGGTCGCCGGCCCCGTCGCCTCTCGGACGGGATGTTCGCGCTCCTCCTCACGGCTCCCGGCCTCGCGCTCCTCGCCGCCGTCGTCGTGTACCCGCTGATCACGGCCCTCATCACCGCGTTCTACAAGCAGAGCCTCGTCGAGCCCGGCCGCGAGTTCGTCGGCTTCCAGAACATCGTCGACGTGCTGACAGGTGAGTTCTTCCCGCTCCTCACCCAGACGCTCGTCTTCACCCTCGGCACGACCATCGCGCCGTTCGTGATCGGCTTCGGCCTCGCCCTCGCCCTGAACACGCGCATCCGCGGCGCCAAGGTGCTCCGCGGCCTCATGCTCATCCCGTGGCTGATCCCCGGCGTGGTCGTGTCGTTCCTGTGGATGTGGATCTTCAACGCCAACTACGGCGTGCTCAACGCGGCCCTGGAGACCGTGGGCCTCATCGACTCCCCGCAGGCGTGGCTCGCGAACCCCACCACCGCCATGATCGCCGTGATCGTCGCGAAGACCTGGCAGTCGTTCCCCTGGATGATGGTCATGCTCCTCGCCGGCCTGCAGACCGTGCCGATCGAGCTCCACGAGGCCGCCGAGATCGACGGCGCCGGCACCATCCGCCGCTTCTTCTCCATCACGGTCCCGCAGATGAGCGGCATCATCGGCCTCGTGATCCTGCTGGAGTTCATCTGGAACTTCCAGCACTTCGACATCATCTACGTCCTCACCGGCGGCGGTCCCGCCGGCTCCACCCAGACGTTCGCGACCGCCGTCTACGAGACCGCGTTCGACGGCTTCGACCTCGGCCACGCCGGGGCGATCGGCCTGCTCTGGATGATCCTGCTGATGGCGCTCGTCGTCGTCTACGTCCGCCTGTCCGAGAAGGGAGAGAAGCGATGACCGCCGTGCTGACCGAAGAGACGGTGGCCGCCGTCTCCGCCCCACCCGCCGCGCCCCGCCGTCGGCGCCACCGTGCCGACCGCCGCGCCTCCACCGTGAGCGCCTGGATCGCCGTCGTCGTGTTCGGCGGGTTCGCCCTGCTGCCCGTGTACTGGCTGCTCGCGACCTCGCTCACCCCGCGCACCGAGGTGTTCAGCTACCCGCCGAAGCTGTTCCCCACCGAGATCACGTTCGAGGCCTACGCCGCGCTCGCGAACAACCCGGCCCTGTTCGGCTACCTCCGCAACAGCATCGTGGTCTCCGTCATCACCGCGATCCTCTCGGTCCTGGTGTCGGCGTACATGGGCTACGCGTTCTCGAAGTTCCGCTACCGCGGCCGCCGCAGCCTCATGTACTTCGTCCTGGCCTCGCAGATGTTCCCGCAGGCGCTGCTGCTCATCACCCTCTACGCGGTGTTCTCGGCCTACGGCCTGCTCAACACCTACACGGCGCTCGTGCTGTCGTTCACGACGTTCACGCTGCCGCTGTGCGTGTGGATGCTGAAGGGCTTCTTCGACACGATCCCGGACGAGCTCATCGAGGCCGCCCGCGTCGACGGTGCCTCCCGCCTCCGCATCATCCACTCGATCGTGCTGCCGCTGGCCGCGCCCGGCCTCATCGCCGCGGGACTGTTCGCGTTCGTCCGGGGCTGGAACGACTTCATCTTCGCCCTCACCCTCGCCGGTCCCGATAAGCAGACCCTGCCGCCCGGCCTCGTCAACACGTTCATCGGCGAGGCGTCCACCGCCTGGCCGGAGCTCATGGCGGCTTCGCTCGTGGTCTCGCTCCCCGTGGCCATCGCGTTCATCGCCCTGCAGCGCTTCCTCGTCGGCGGACTCACCGCCGGCGCGGTCAAGGGCTGACCCGCACCACCCCCTCATCCGCAGTCCCTCGAAGAAGAGAGAGCACCCCCATGTCCGAGAACACCACCGTCTCCCGTCGCCAGCTGCTGCAGTTCGCCGGGCTCGGCGCCGCCGGCCTCCTCCTCGCCGGTTGCATGCCGAGCGGCGGCGGCAGCGGCAGTCCGTCCTCCTCCCCCGGCGCCGGGCTCGGCGCGGGCGACTTCACCGCCACCGACTTCTCCTTCTCCAGCTGGTCGCTCACCGAGGAGGCCGCCGCCCCGGCCACCCGCGCGCTGCTCGACGGCTACAAGAAGACCAACGACGTCGGCATCACCGAGGTCTCCTTCCCCTACAACGAGTACTTCAAGCAGCTCATGCTGCAGGTGCGCGGCGGGCAGTTCACCGGCGCCGCGCACGTCGACGTCGCCTGGCTCGCCTCGCTGGCCGCGCTCGGGAAGCTGGAGGACGTCTCGGCGCTCACGAAGGGGCGCGGGTACACGGCCTCGAGCCTGGAGGCCACGCAGCTCGACGGGAAGCAGTACGCCTTCCCCTGGACCATCGGCGCGATCGGCCTCATCACGAACTCCGAGCTGCTGACGAAGGCGGGGATCTCCACGTTCCCGACGACCGTCGACGACTTCGAGGCGGCGCTGAAGAAGCTCAAGGCCCTCGGCGGCGGCCTCATCCCCTACGCCGCTTCGACCAAGGCCGCCCAGCTCAAGGACGTCCTCATCTGGATGCAGACGTTCGGCAGCGACCTCGTCAAGGACGGGAAGGTCACGATCGGCGACGACGCCAGCATCGAGGCGGTCACCTGGTACAAGTCTCTGTACGACCAGGGGCTCATCGCCGCCGACGTCGATCGCTTCGACGCCCGCTCGCTGTTCGCCCAGGGCCGCGCCGCCATCTACGACGACGCCCCCGTCGGTCGCGCGTCCGTCACGAAGGACTCGCCGGATCCCGACCTCGCCTCCAAGCTCGTGCCCGAGTCCCGGCCGGTGCTGAAGAAGGGCGACACCCCGCGCGCCCTCGTCTGGGGCGGTGCCATCGCCATCGTCGGCGGTGGCTCCGGCGACAGCACCCGCACGGCCGCAGACTTCGGCCAGTGGGCCACGAGCGACCTGAAGGCGGTGCTCGGCGACTACGAGCTGCGCGGCCTGCCGCCCGTGACCGAAGAGGCCCAGGCCTCGAAGGAGGTGGCGTCCGACGCGTTCGGCTCGCGCTTCGCCGAGAAGATCACGGCGACCGCCACCACCAACCCGTTCTGGCAGTACCCGCAGTACGCCCAGATCGAGACGGTGATCGCCGACCGCGTGCAGGCCGTCCTCGTGGGCCAGCAGAGCGCCAAGGATGCGATGGCGCAGGCCGGCGACGACGCACAGAAGCTGCTGGGCTGAGGAGCATCGCCATGACCCTCCGCTCGAAGGTCGGCGCCACCGCTGCCGCCGCCCTCGCCGCACTCGTCCTCGCCGTGCCCGCTCCGGCCGCCGCCGCGACCCCCGACGTCGAGACCGTCCCGGTCACGGTCGACAGCTCCAACCAGTCCGGCTGGTGGAACCCGCTCGTCGTCGACGGCGACGAGACGTACTTCGCCTACAACGTGCCCGGCTCGGTGGCCGCGAAGCATCAGGTGAACCTCGCCGTCCGCGCCGCCGACGGCACGTGGACCTCGGGCTGCCTGCGGCTGGCGACCGGGGCCTGCGCCGAGTACGCGGACGACAACGGCCACAACCAGCCGTCCATCGCGATCGACGGCGACGGATACATCCACGCGTTCGTCTCGATGCACCACGAGCCGTGGAAGTACTTCCGCTCCACCGCGCCCTACGACGCGACCTCGCTCGTCGACGTGAGCGCGGAGATGCCCGACGCCGGGGCCGCGGTCTCCT
The DNA here is from genome assembly GCF_001595495.1 of Microbacterium sp. CH1. Classification (NCBI taxonomy): domain Bacteria; kingdom Bacillati; phylum Actinomycetota; class Actinomycetes; order Micrococcales; family Microbacteriaceae; genus Microbacterium; species Microbacterium sp. CH1. The sequence continues at coordinate 80,611 of NZ_LOSO01000019.1, forward strand.
ACCCGGTCACGGCGCAGGGAGCCGACGGCGACATCTGGCTCATGGTGCGCATCGGCGCCGACCCGCAGGCTCGCCGCGACGGGGTGCTGTACCACTACGACCCCGTGGCCGGGACGTGGAGCCGCGAGACGACGATCGCCGCCGCCGTGAACCACTCCTTCTACCCGGACGACCTCGAGGTCGATGCCAGCGGCAAGGTGCACGTGCTGTGGGAGTGGGGCCCGTGGCCCGCTGACCCCTACCGCCACCTCGGCTCCTACGCGGTGTACGACCCGGCCGCAGGCGGCTTCCGCGACGTCGCCGGGCAGGCGCTGCCGACCCCGATCCGCCCGGACACCCCCGGCGCCGTCGTGTGGCGCGGCTACGAGCCTGGCGAGGCCATCGGCGACGCCGTGCCCGCGGTGCAGACCGCGAAGATGGCCCTCGCCGACGGCGAGCTCGTGGGCGTGACCTACCGGTACGCGGACGAGACCGAGAACGCCTTCGACGTGCGGTGGGCGACCTGGACCGGCTCCGCCTGGACGAGCGAGACCCTCGTGGACACGGACGCCCTCGGTGGCGGCGTGCAGACCATCGCGGCGCTCGACACCACCACCGCCGGCGGGGAGACCCGCGTCTACGCCGTGGTGTCGGTGCAGGACTGCGGCATCACCCGCAGCCAGACGGTGCTGCTGACCGCCGGGGCCTCCGGATGGACCGCCGACACCGTGGGCGATCCGGTCGTGGGCCAGCAGCGCCTCCGCGCGGCGACCCGCACGGACGGCACCGACATCGTCTACCTCAGCGCCCCCGCCGTTCCCAGCGGCGGCACGCTGCGGCACGCCGAGATCCCGCGCGACGGGCAGCCGGGGGCGACCACCCTCCCCGCCATCGTCGCCTCCCTCCGGGGCGACGCCGGCGGCGAGAACCTGGCGCTCGGCGGCACCGCGACCGCCTCGTCCCAGCTCCGCGCCGACACCGGCCCGGAGAAGGCGATCGACGGCGGCTGCACGGATGCGAGCCGGTGGATCTCGGCGGCCTCCGACACCCAGCCGACCATCACGGTCGAGTGGGACCAGGCCGCGCCGCTGGACGTCGTCCGGGTCCGCAGCGGATACACGGTCGGCCCGCCGCAGACCTCCGTGCTGCGGGACTTCACCGTCCAGCTGCGCACCGCGAGCGGCTGGGTCACGGTCGGCACCGTCACCGGCAACACACAGACGACGGTCGTGGTCGACGCCCAGGGGCGGACGGCCGATGCCGTGCGCCTCGTCATCACCGACCCGTCCGACTCCGCCACCGACGTCGCCCGCGTCTACGAGATCGAAGCGATCGCCGCGCGCTGAGCGGCATCATCCCCCCTCCCGAAAGGAACCCATCCCCATGCGCACCCAGACCGTCGAAGCCGACATCATCGTCGTCGGCGGCGGCCTCGCCGGAGTGAGCGCCGCCGTCGCGGCCGCCCGCCTCGGCCGACGTACCGTGCTGATCAACAACCGGCCGGTGCTCGGCGGCAACTCCTCCTCGGAGGTGAGGGTCTGGGTGTGCGGAGCGACCGCCCACGGCAACCAGCGGTGGGCGCGGGAGACCGGGATCATCGGCGAGATGTACCGGGAGAACCAGTTCCGCAACCCCGAGGGCAACCCCGTGTACTGGGATGACGTGGTGCTCGACATCGTGCGCCGCGAGCCCAACCTCACGCTGTTCCTCAACACGGAGGTGCTCGAGGCCGAGGCCACCGGACCCGACGACGCCCGTCGGGTCCGGTCGGTCACCGGCTGGACGATGGGCTCGGAGATCCGCACCGTCTTCCGCGGGCCGCTCTTCCTCGACTGCACCGGAGACGGCCTGGTCGGGCGACTCGTCGGCGCCCGGCACCGACTGGGCAAGGAGAGCCGCAGCGAGTTCGGCGAGGACTGGGCGCCCGAGCAGCCCGTGCGCGAGTTCCTCGGCTCGACGCTCCTCTTCTATACGAAGGATCTCGGGCACCCGGTGAAGTACGTCGCGCCGGAGAGCGCGAAGGACATCTCGACCACCCCGATCCCCTCGTCGCGCATCATCCGCAGCGGCGACAGCGGCGCGCACTACTGGTGGATCGAGTGGGGCGGCACGCTCGACATCGTCGACGACAACGAGGCGATCCGCGACGAGCTGCGGTCGGTGATCCTCGGCATCTGGGATCACATCAAGAACTCCGGCGAGTTCGACGCCGACAACCTGACCCTGGAGTGGATCGGCAACATCCCCGGCAAGCGCGAGTACCGCCGCTTCATCGGCGACTACACGCTGCGCCAGCAGGACATCCTCGAGCAGACGTCGTTCGACGACGGCGTCGCGTTCGGCGGCTGGTCCATCGACCTCCACCCCGCCGAGGGGATGTACGCGACGGGGGCGGGCGCGGTGCAGCGCTTCTCGGACGGCGTCTTCGAGATCCCGTTCCGCTCGCTCTACTCCGTCAACGTCGACAACCTGCTCATGGCGGGCCGCGACATCTCGGCCACGCATATCGCCTTCGGTGCCGCCCGAGTGATGGCCACGTGCGCGGCGATGGGTGAGGCCGCGGGCACCGCCGCCGCCCTCTGCTACGCGCACGACGCCACGCCCCGGGAGCTGTACGAGCACCATCGTGCGGAGCTCCGGCAGACGCTGCTCCGCGCCGACGCCTCCCTCATCGGAGTCGCGAACGAGGATCCCTCCGACCTGGCCCGCACCGCCGCCGTCACCGCGTCCAGCACCCTGCGCACGATCGGCACACCGGAGAGCACCGTGGCCGCGGTGACCCCGCACACCCTGACGGACGACCTCGGCATCGTCGTCCCCGTGCACCCGCGCCTCGACACGACCGAGCTGCTGCTCGGCGCCGAGGCCGACACGCAGGTCACGGTGGAGGTCTGGTCCACGGGCCGCCCGCAGAACATCGTGCCCGCGGTGCTCGAGCACCGCACCGTGATCGACGTCCCCGCCGGTGGTCCGTCCTGGGTGCGGGCGGAGACGCCTTTCGCCCCGGAGGACCCGCAGAACGCGATCATCGTGCTCCGCGCGAACCCGCAGGTGCAGGTGCAGCTCGCCGACGAGCTCCCACCAGGGGTGCTCACCCTCGTGCACCGGGTCGACAACGACGACCGGAACGTGCAGGTCGACCGCGACGGTCTCCTCGTGCAGTGGCCGACCAAGCCGCTGCGCGGACGGGTGCCCGCGTTCCGCACGAGCCCGCGCTCCGAGGCCGTCGCGCCGGAGCGCGCCGTCTCCGGGTACAACCGCCCGTTCGGCGGTCCGCACCTGTGGGCGTCCGCCCCGGAGGCCGAGGGCCCGCAGTGGCTGCGCCTGGACTGGGAGCAGCCCGTCACGGCCTCCGAGATCCGCCTGGTGTTCGACGACGACGTGGACCTCGAGCTCAACACCCTGCACCACCACCGCAGCCCCGACGAGGTGCTGCCCCAGCTCGTGCGCGACTACCGGGTCGAGGTGCAGCAGGCGGGTTCCGAGGAGTGGCGCACCGTGGCGGAGGAGCGCGACAACCGCCATCGCCTGCGGGTGCATCCGCTGCCGGAGGACCTCGGCGCCCTCACGGCCGCCCGCCTCGTGGTGGAGCGGACGAACGGCGTCGCGGAGGCACGCGTGATCGCGTTCCGAGTGCAATCGTGACGGAGAGCGCTAACGTGAAGGGCATCCGTCGTCCCGGCGGAGACCGTCGTCCCTCCAGGAGGCCGCAGGTGACCACCTCGCCCGGCGGCCGCGTGCTCCCCGTCGCGCGGGCCACCCGCACGGGACTCATCGCGCTCGCGGTGCCGCATCTGGAGGAGCCGTACTTCGCGGAGCTCGGCTCGCGCATCGTCCGCGGCGCCGACGACCGGGGCCTGGCGGTGCTCATCGTGCAGACCGAGGGCGACCACAGCCGCGAGATCGACGTCGCCAACGGCGTCGGCCTGCCGCCCATCGACGGGCTCATCCACATCCCGCGCTCGCTCACGGTCGCCGACCTCACGCGCCGCACCTCCCCCGGGCCGCTCGTGCTGCTGGGCGAACACATCCAGGTGAGCCCGTTCACGCACGTCACGATCGACAACCGCGCCGCCGCCTACACCGCCACCGAGCACCTGCTCGCGGTCGGCTGCCGCCGCATCGGCTTCGTCGGACGCCGCGACGCCCGTCCCTCGGACGCCGCCGACCGTCGGCACGCCGGGTACCTGGAGGCCCTGGCGGCCGCCGGGATCCCCGCCGACCCCGCCCTCACCGCGCAGGTCGACGCCTTCACGGCCGAGGAGGGCGAGCGCGTGGCGGGCGCCATGGCCTCCGCGATCCCCGATCTCGACGGCATCGTCTGCTCGAACGACTCGGTCGCCCTCGGTGCACTGGCCGCTCTCCAGGCCCAGGGGCGGAGCGTTCCGGGAGACGTCGCCGTCGTCGGCATCGACGACATCCGGGCCGCGCGCTTCGCCGTGCCCGCCCTCAGCACCATCGCCCCCGACCACGCCCGCCTGGTGGACGCGGCGTTCACGGAGCTCGAACGGCAGATCGCCGCGCCGCCGGGAGCCGATCTCCCGGTGCGGCACGTGACGGTCGGCGCCCGGCTGATCCCGCGGGCGAGCACGGCCCGATGACGGCGGCGGACTCAGTCCGCGAGGGCCGTCGCGAGCGCACGCTCGTCGCCGCCGTCGCGCGCCGCGACGTGCAGGGTGCCGACGTGGGCCGCGAGCAGCTCCCGTGCGCCGTCGTCGAGGCCGTCGTCGGTGACGAGGCGGTCGATGTCGCTGAGGTCGGCCACGGTCGTGAGTCCGACCACGCCCCAGCGGGTGTGCTCGGCGAGGACGACGACCTCCCGCCCCGCAGCCATGAGCGCCCGGTTGGTCTCGGCCTCCAGCAGGTTCATGGTCGTGATGCCGGCCTGCTCGTCGAGGCCGTGGGCGTCGAGGAACACGAGATCGCAGTGCAGGTGCTCCAGGGCGCGGACCGCGACCGGCCCGACGAGGGCCTGCGAGGGCGTGCGCACGCCCCCGGTGAGCACGACCGTCTGCGTGTACGGAGCGTCGGCGCGATCCGGCGGCGAGAACAGGTCGGAGACCGGCAGGGCGTTCGTGACGATCGTGAGCTCGGGGACGCGCACGAGCTCCCGCGCGAGTGCCAGGGCCGTGGGTCCGCCGGAGATGCCGACCGCCATGCCGGGCTCCACGAGATCCGCGGCCGCCGCGACGATCGCCCGCCGTTCGGCCGAGGCCGCCGGAGCCGGAACCAGACGCTGGAGGCCCCGCGCCCGCACGCCGCCACGGATGCGCTCGACCGCGCCCTCCTCGGCCAGCTGATCGATGTCGCGCCGCACGGTCATCTCGCTCACCTGCAGCGTGGCCGCGAGCTCGCCGATGGACGCGGTACCGCGATCGCGGGTCAGGGCGAGGATGCGCTCGCGTCGTTCCGTGACCAGCACGCGGTCTCCTTCCGATGGAGCCTCCAGTCTGCCATGCACCCCCGCCCGCCCCACTCCCGGAACAGGATCCCTCAGCCCGCATGACCTTCCCCGAGCCCTACGCCACCTGGTTCCCCGATGCCGCGTTCGACGGCAGCTACGGCCGCACCGAAGCCGACCTCCGCGCGGTCCGCCCCGTGCCCGCGCCCCCCGGTTTCGCCGACCGCTGGCGGCGCTGGCGGCGCGAGGCCGCCGCGGTGGACGCGGCCCCCGTGGTCCTCTCCACCTCCGAGGAGCAGGGCCGTCGGGTGTCCGTCGTCGAGCATGCCGGCGTCGACGGTGTGCGGCTGCGGGCCTGGGTGGTCGAGCCCCTCGACGGCCCTCCCCGCGCGGGCGTCGTGCACGGCCACGGCTACGGTGGTCGCGACGCGGTCGATCTCGCCCGGGTGCCGGACGACGTCGCGGCGATCTATCCCGTGGCCCGCGGGCTCGGCGTGCTGAACGCGGGGATCGGAGCGCCCGAGCCGACCCCGGAGCACGTGCTCGCGGGCATCGACGATCCGGAGCGCTACGTGCTCGGCCTCTGCGCCCGCGACCTGTGGCTGGCGGCCGACGTCCTCGTCTCGGTCGTCGGGGCGCTTCCTCTCTACTACGTCGGGGAGAGCTTCGGCGGCGGCATCGGCGCGCTCGCCCTGCCGTGGGACGACCGGTTCGTGGGGGCCACCCTCATCGTGCCCAGCTTCGGCCAGTACGACGAGCGGCTGGCGGTGCCATGCCTGGGGAGCGGGGAGACCGTGCGTCAGCACGTCCGGCGGCACCCCGAGGCCCGCGAGGTGCTGCGCTGGTTCGACTCCTCCACCGCGATCGGCTTCTCAGCGGTGCCGGTCCGGGTGGAGGCGGCCCTGTGGGACCAGTACGTGCCGCCGCAGGGGCAGTTCGCGGTCGCCGCCGGGGCCCGCGACCTCGACCTGGCCGTCCTCCCCGCCGGTCACGCCGAGTACCCGGGGTCGGCGGACGTGACGGCGGGCGCCATCCGCGGCGGACGCGAGCACCTGGAGCGTGTGCTCGCCGGCTGACGACCGTCGCGCGCGCGTCCTCCTCCGCGCAGGAGAGCACTGGACGCAACCTGTCATAACAGGTACAGTGAGCTTGTCATTACAGGTTGCGCGACGACGCAGCACCCGTTTCGAGGAGCATGGATGCCCGAGTACCAGACCCCGCCGATCTCCCCGATGGCGATCGCCTTCGACGCCGAGAAGCTCACCCTCTCCCCCGAAGGCCCCACCTTGACCCGGCGGATGTCCGACCTCGAGGGCCTGTTCCGCGACCACGACGCCTGGGCGGCCGCCGCCGCGGGCGAGGACCCGATCGTCTACACGGTCGTCAGCTCCCCGGTCCCCGAGATCGAGCGGGAGCTGCCGCAGTCGATCACCACGATCATGCCCGGCGACACGGGCGGCGAGCTCTGGATGACGAAGGGCCACCAGCACCCCGACCACCAGGGCGAGATCTACCTCGCGCTGCACGGCCGCGGCGGACTGCTCATGTTCGACGGCGAGCGCACCGAGTGGCTCGACATGCTCCCCGGCACCATCGGCTACATCCCGCCGGGCTGGGCGCACCGCTCCGTGAACACGGGGGACGAGCCGTACTCCTTCCTCGCGGTGTACCCGGGAGGCGCCGGCCACGACTACGGCTGGGTGCTGGAGCACGGCATGGGCTCGCGGGCGTTCCGCGCGGAGTCCGGCGTCGACCTGCGCCCCTACGCGGAATAGGCTCCGGCCATGATCATCGCCCACGACCTCGGCACCACCGGGAACAAGGCGTCCCTGCACCACGACGACGGTCGTCTGATCGCCGCGGTCACCGTGCCGTACCCGGCCCACTTCGCGGCCGGCGGCGTCGCCGAGCAGGACCCGGCGGACTGGTGGCACGCGGTCGTCACGGCGACCCGCGACCTCCTCTCGCGCACCGGCACCGCCGCCGCCGAGGTCGCCGGCCTCGTGGTCAGCGGGCAGATGATGGGCGCCGTGCTGCTCAACGCCGACGGCGAGCCCGCGCGGCCCGCGATCATCTGGGCCGACACCCGCGCCGGCGCCCAGCAGCGCGAGCTCGAGGCGGCGGTCGGCGCCGAGCGCGCCTACGGGATCCTCGGCCACCGTCTGAACCCCACCTACTCCCTCGAGAAGATCATGTGGGTGCGCGACAACGAACCCGCGGTGTGGCAGCGCGTGCGCCGGGTGTGCGTCGCCAAGGACTTCATCGTGCTGCGGCTGACCGGGCGCCTCGCCACGGACCGCTCGGACGCCTCGGGCACCAACGCCTACGACCAGGTCGCGGGCACGTGGTCGCCGGAGATCCTCGCGGCCGCGCGGCTCGATCCCGCCCTCTTCCCCGAGATCCTGGAGTCGACGCAGATCGCGGGCCCGCTCACGCCCGCCGCGGCCGAGGCGCTCGGGCTGCACACCGGCGTCCAGGTCGTGATGGGCGGGGGCGACGGACCGCTCGCCGCGGTCGGCTCCGGCGTCGTGGCCCCGGAGGACGGCGCCTACGTGTGCCTCGGCACCTCCTCGTGGATCTCCTTCGCGGCCGACGCCCCGCTGCACGACCCCGCGATGCGCACCTTCACGTTCGACAACGTCGTGCCCGCGTCGTTCGTGCCGACCGCGACCATGCAGGCCGGCGGCGCCTCGGTGCAATGGATCGCCGAAGCCCTCTCCGTCGACCCGGCGCACCCGGAGACGGGGCGCCTCGTCGCCGAGGCCGCGAACGACATCGACACCGACGACCTCTACTTCCTCCCCTACCTGCTCGGCGAGCGCTCCCCGCTGTGGGACCCGGATGCGCGCGGGGCCTTCGTCGGTCTCGCCCGCCACCACGGGCGGGCCCACCTCGTGCGCGCGGTCCTGGAGGGGACGGCGTTCAACCTCCTCACCTGCATCCAGGCGTTCCGCGAGGCCGGCGCGACGATCGACCGCATCGACGCGGTCGGCGGCGGGGCGCAGAGCGACGTCTACCTCGCCGTCCTCGCCGACGTGTGGGGCGTGCCGGTGCGACGCCGCACGATCGTGGAGGAGGCGAACAGCCTCGGTGCCGCGGTCACGGGAGCCGTCGGCCTCGGCCTCACCGACTTCTCCGCCGCGCGGGCGCTCAGCGAGGTCACCGCCGAGTTCACGCCCGACCCGTCCCGGCATGCGGTCTACGCCGAGCGCCACGCCCGCTTCACCGACGCGTACGCGGCCCTCGCACCGTGGTTCGCCGGAAGGCCGCACTGATGGGCGTCATCCTCGTGACGAGCCGCTCCTTCTCGGACGGCGACCTCGACCTGGTCGGGCGCGCCGCGCAGGCCGGACACCGCATCCTCCGCGGCCCCGCCCATCACGACCTCGACGAGCTGCGCGTGCTGCTGCACGGTGCCGACGCCTGGATCGCCGGCACCGGACCGGTCACCCACGCGCACCTCGCTGCCGGCCCGAAGCTCAAGGTCGTGGCGCGCTACGGGGTCGGCACGGAGGCGGTGGACCTCGCGGCGGCGCGCGACCGCGGCATCCCGGTCACGAACACCCCCGGCGCGAACGCGGATGCGGTCGCCGACCACGCGGTCGGCCTCATGCTCGCCGCCCTGCGCACCATCCCGGACGGCGACCGCCGCGTGCGGACCGGCGACTGGAGCGTGCGCCGCGGACGGGAGCTCGGCGCCGCGACCGTCGGCATCGTCGGCTTCGGGCGGATCGGCCAGGGGGTCGCGCGGCGACTGAGCGGGTTCGGTCCGCGGCTGCTCGCCTCCGACCCGTTCCTCCCCGCCGACCTCGTGCGGGACCACGGCGCCGACCCCCTCGGCCTCGACGACCTGTTCCGCACCGCCGACGTGATCACCCTGCACGCCCCCGGCGGGCAGCGCCTCGTCGACGCCGACCGCCTCGCCGGGATGCGACCCGGCACTGTGCTCGTCAACACCGCCCGCGGCGACCTCGTGGACGAGCAGGCCGTGGCGGACGCGCTGCGTGACGGCACCCTCTCGGGTTACGCCGCCGACACTCTCGACGGCGACACCGCCGCGCACGACAGTCCCCTGCTCGACTCGGCTCTCGCCGACCGCGTCATCGTCACCCCGCACCTCGGCGCCCAGACCACCCAGGCCGTCGACAACATGGGAGAGCTGTCGCTCGCGGATGTGCTCGCCGTCCTCCGCGGCGCCGACCCCGCCCACCCCGTGCCCCTGCCCGCGTCCGCTCCCGAGGAGAACCGATGACCACCGCCGCGACGTCCGCCGCACCGTCCGCCACCGCCGACTACATGGGCTTCGTCGGCGTCACCACCGCCTCCTCGTCGATCATGAAGGTGTTCCCGCTGTGGGCCGACATCCTCGGCCTCCCCACCCGGACCCTCGTGGGCCACGATCTGCCGATGGATGCCGACCCCGCCCAGTACCGCGCCATGGTCGAGCAGATCCGCGACGACCCGCACCACCGCGGCGCGCTGGTCACCACGCACAAGATGAACGTGTACGCGGCGGCGTCCGACCTGTTCGACGAGCTCGACCCGTTCGCCGTGTCCTGCGCCGAGATCTCCAGCATCGCCAAGCGCGGGTCCACGCTGTCCGGCCGCGCGAAGGACCCGATCACGGTCGACCTGGCGCTGCGCGACTTCCTCCCCGCCGACCACTTCGCGCGCACCGGTGCCGAGGTCGTGATCCTGGGTGCGGGCGGATCGGGCACCGCGCTGAGCTGGGCCCTCGCCGAGCGGGAGGATACCCCGGCCCTCATCACCGTCACCGCGCGCACGCAGGACAAGCTCGACCACCTCCGCGAGGTGCACCGCCAGCACGGCACCCCCGAGGGACTGCTCCGCTACGTCGTCACCGAGACGCCGGAGGAGGCCGACGCCCTGGTCGCCGCTGCGCCCGCGGGATCGGTCATCGCGAACGCCACCGGGCTCGGCAAGGACCGCCCCGGCTCCCCGCTGACCGACGCCGTCGTGTTCCCCGAGGGCGCGTACGTGTGGGAGTTCAACTACCGCGGCTCGCTGGAGTTCCTGCACCAGGCCGAGGCACAGGAGGACGACCGCGGCCTGCACGTGGTCGACGGCTGGCGGTACTTCATCCACGGCTGGTCGCAGGTCGTGGCGGACGTGTTCGACCTCGACCTCACGCCCGAGACCGTGGAGCGCCTCGCGGAGGCCGCGGAGTCGGTGCGCTGATGCCCGCCGTGCGGACCGTCCTCGGCGACCTCGACCCGTCGCGGCTCGGGCGCGTGGACTACCACGAGCACCTCTTCCAGGTGTCGCCGCTGCTGGTCGGGGACGAGCTCGACGACGAGGCCGCGTCCGGCGAGGAGGCCGGTCTGCTGCGGGCGAGCGGCTTCGAGGCCATGGTCGACGCCACCCCGTTCGGCCTCGGTCGAGACCCCGCCGCCGTCGCCCGCATCAGCGCCGCGACCGGACTGCACGTGGTCGCCACGACGGGTCGGCACCGCGAGGCCCACTACGGCCCCGATCATCCGATGCAGGTGTGGGGCGCGGACCGTCTCGCCGCCCTGTTCGTGTCCGACCTCACGCGGGGGATGCCGGCGGACGACGCCGCGGTGTTCGAGACGCCCGACGTGCCTCTCGCGGCGGGGCCTGACGGGCAGCCCGTCCGCGCCGGCATGCTCAAGGGCGGGGCCGACTACTGGCGCCTCAGTCCGTTCGAGCGCACGACCCTCGTCGCCGTCGCTCAGGCGCACCGGGAGACCGGAGCCCCCGTCATGGTGCATCTGGAGTTCGGCACCGCCGCCCACGAGGTCCTCGACCTGCTGGCGGCCGAGGGGGTGCCGGCAGATCGCGTCGTGCTGGCCCACGCCGACCGCGATCCCGATCCCGGTCTGCACGTCGCGTTGGCCGAGCGCGGCGCACACCTCGGGTATGACGGCTTCGCCCGCCCGCGCACCCGCTCCGACGCCGAGCTGCTGGCCCTCACGGTCGCCGTGGTGGAGCGAGGGGCCGGTGACCGGATCCTGCTCGGGGGCGACGTCGCCCGGCGCACCCGGTACATCGCCTACGGCGGCATGCCGGGACTCGCCTACCTCGGCGACCGCTACCTCCCCCGGCTCCGCGAGGCCGTGGGTGACGACGCCGTGCACCGGATGCTCGTGACGACCCCCGCGCGCTTCCTGGCCCTCCACTCCTGACCACCCGAAACCGAGGAGTCGTCATGCCCGAACCCACCGTCCTCCACGCCGTCTTCACCGCGCAGCCCGGAGCCGCCGACCGGGTCGCCGCGCTGCTGCGGGACTTCGCCGAGGTCGTCCGCGCCGAGGAGGGCAACATCGTCTTCGACGCCCACCGCCTCGTCGACGACCCTGACCGCTTCTTCGTCTACGAGGTCTACCGCGACGAGGACGCCTTCCAGGCCCACCTGCACGCGCCCGCCGGCGTCCCCTTCAACGCCGCCCTGCAGGAACTCATCGTCGAGCCCACCTCGATCCTCACGTTCCTCCGCCCCCTCTGACCCCACCCCGTCTGCCCCCTCCGTCTCCGTCTCCTCCGTCTCGCCGTTTCACCTGCACGACCCCGCGACGCTCGAACGCCCACTCCGGCCTCCCGCCGTGCCCCCCTCCCCTCGTCGTGCATCCGTCCCTCGTCGTGCATCCGTCCCTCGTCGTGCCCCCGCCCCCCGGGCTGACTGTCCCCTCGGGCTGACCGTCCCCCGTGCCGAACGGCTCCACTCGACCATCCGGTTTCACTTGCACGCCCCTGTCACGACGGCACGACCGAACCGCCCATCCGGCCACACATCAGTCCCCGCGTCGTGCTTCCGTCCCACCCTCGGTCCCACCCCAGGCCCAGACCCAGACCCCAGACCCCAGACCTCCCCGACCCCGGACCCGGTTCATCTGCACGATCCCGACACGGGTGCACGAGGAACCCGGGGATCCGGTCGTGCAGCCGCCTCGGGATCGTGCAGTCGGACCACGGACCACGGACCGGAGTCCCCCCGGACACGACGAAGCCCCCCGCCCGAAGGCGAGGGGCTCCGTCGTGCGGGTCACTCGTAGAGGACCGCGGCGATCTTGTCGTCCTCGATGTTGTTCTTGTCGTACCAGTAGGAACCGGTGTCGTAGAACTCCTCGACGTCGTCCCCGTTGGCCGCGTCGTAGGCCGCCTGCACGACCTGGGCGCCGATGCCGATCGGGTCCTGCGTGATGGCGCCGGCCATGGTGCCGTCCTTGATGGCGTTGATCTGGGCCGCACCGGAGTCGAAGCCGACGATGGTGATCTTGCCCTTCTCGAGGCCGAGCTCGTTCACGGCGTTCACGACGCCGATGGCCGAACCCTCGTTGGTGCCGTAGATGCCCTTGAGGTCGGGGTGGGCCGCGATGAGCGTCTTGGCGATGTCGGCCGACTTCAGGTGGTCGCCGTCACCGTACTGGATGTCGACGATCTCGATGTCGGGGTAGTCCGCCTCGATCTTCTCGACGAAGCCGTCGCGACGCTCGACACCGGTCGAGTTGATCTGCGAGTGGCCGACGATGGCGACCTCGCCCTCGCCGCCGATCAGCTCGGCCATGTGCTCGGCCGCCAGCGCGCCGGCGACCTTGCTGTCCGTCGCGGAGAGGCTGAGTCCGACGTCGCCGTTGCACGGAGCGTCGAAGTAGACGACGGGGATGTCCTTCGACTTCGCCTGCTCGAGCGGGGCGACGCACGCCTCGGGGTCGAGGGCGGCGTAGGCGATGGCGTCCGGGTTCTTGTCGATCGCGGCGGTCAGCATCTCGAGCTGCTGCGCGATCTCGGTCTCGGCGGCCGGGCCCTCGAAGGTGATCTTGACACCCAGCTCCTGGGCCTTCTCCTCCGCGCCCTTCTTGACGGCCTGCCAGAACTGGTGCTGGAAGCCCTTCGAGACCATGGCGATGTACATCTCGCCGTCGCCGCTGCCGGTGTCGCCGCCCGAGCCCTCTTCGATCACGTCGCCGCCGCCGGCACAGCCGGCGAACACGAGCGCGGATGCGGCCACGAGTGCCGCGAATGCGGTCTTCTTGCCGAATTTCATGGAAACTCCGTTGTTCTGTGTGGGTGCCGGCCAGGACCGGCGGGTGGACATTCGTGGTGCCTGTGCGGAGGGTTCCGCGGGGTCCGGCCGGAGCCGGGGACGGCGGCGGGCACGGGTTTCGCCGCCGCCGTGTCTCAGGTCCGCTGGCGGTTGCGCAGCGAGTCGAGGAAGACGGCCAGCAGGACGACGACGCCGACGACGATGTTCTGCCACTCGGGCTGGATCGACATGATCCGGAGGCCGTTGACGAGGACGCTCATGATGAGCGCACCGATCACGGTGCCGAGGATCGAGCCGCGGCCGCCGAGCAGCGAGGTGCCGCCGATGATCACGGCCGCGATGGCCTGCAGCTCGTAGCCGGTGCCGATCTGCGGCTGGGCCGAGTCGAGGCGGGCGGCGATCACGATGCCCGCGATGCCGGTGAAGGCGCCGGCGAACATGTAGATGAGGATCGTCCAGCGGCGGGTGTTGACGCCGGAGAGGCGCGTGGCCTCCTCGTTCGATCCGATCGCGAAGGTGTACCGGCCGAGCAGCGTCTTCGAGAGCACGAGCCAGGCGACGATCGCGAGGGCCGCGGTGATGAGCACCGCGTTCGGGATGCCGGGGATGAGCACGCCGAGCGCGATCTTCTTGAAGTCGGGAGCCGAGGTCGAGAAGTAGATCGGCGCGACGTTCGAGATCACGAGGGCGAGGCCGCCGGCGATCATCATCATGGCCAGCGTCGCGATGAACGGAGGCAGTCGCAGGAACGTGATGTTGACGCCGTTCACCAGCCCCATGAGCACACCGGTCGCGATGCCGCCGAGCACGCCCACCCACACCGGCAGGCCGAGGTTGGTGATGAGGACGCCGGTCATCACGGCGCAGAGCGCCATGCCGGTGCCGATCGACAGGTCGATGCCGCCCGTGATGATGACGAACGTCGTGCCGAGGGCGAGGATGCCGATGACCGCGGTCGACAGCAGCACGGTGGCGATGTTGCTGAAGGTGAAGAAGTTCGGGCTGGCGATCGAGAAGAAGATGACCAGGACGATCAGGGTGCCGAACGCGAGCGACTGCTGGAACTGCCGCTTGAGGAACCCGGCGACGTCGCGCTTGTCGGTGTCCTCGTTGACGGCCGTCTGGATGATCGTCGTCGTCGACGATCCGGACTGCTGTGGGGTGCTCATCAGTCTTCCTCCCCGTGGGCTGCGAGTTGCATGATCTTCTCCTGGCTGGCTTCCTCGTTGCGGAGCGTCCCGGTGATGCGACCGTTCGCGAACACGGCGATGCGGTTCGCGACCCGGAGGATCTCGGGGAGCTCCGACGAGATGACGATGATGGACTTGCCCGCGTCGGCGAGCTGCTGCATGAGGCGGTAGATCTCCTCCTTCGCGCCGACATCGATGCCTCGCGTCGGCTCGTCGAAGATGAGGATGTCGCAGTCGCGCATCAGCCACCGGGCGATGACGACCTTCTGCTGGTTCCCTCCGGAGAGGAGCTTGACGACCTGGTTGACCGACGGGGTCTTCACCCGCAGCTGCTGGACGTACTCCTTGGTGCGATTCTTGGCCTTGCTGTCGCCCATCCAGCCGATGCCGTTGGCGTAGGAGCCGAGCGACGCGAGCACGGTGTTGAAGGTGACGTCCTGCTCGAGCATGAGGCCGAGCAGCTTGCGGTCCTCGGAGAGGTAGCCGACGCCGTGCTTGACCGCGTCCGCGGGCTGCGCGATGCGGACGGTGCGCCCGCCGATCGTGATCGTGCCGCCGTCGCGGTGGTCCGCGCCGATGACGGCACGGGCGGTCTCGGTGCGGCCGGCGCCCATGAGGCCGGCGAATCCGAGGATCTCACCCTTGTGCAGCTGGAACGACACGTCCTTGAGGAGCTTCCGCGTGGAGAGCCCCTGCACGTCGAGCACGATGGGGTCGTTGAGGTGCTCCCGCGCCTGCGGGCGGGTGCCCTCGTCGATCACGCGGCCGACCATCATCTCGATGATCGTCGGGATCGTGATCTCGGACTTGTCGAGTGATCCGATGTATGTGCCGTCGCGGAGCACGGTCACCCGGTCCGCCAGGCGGCGCAGCTCGTCCATGCGGTGCGAGATGTACACGATGCCGGTGCCACGGGCCTTGAGCTGCTCGATGAGGACGAAGAGGGTCTCGACCTCGCTGTCGGTGAGGGCCGACGTCGGCTCGTCCATGATGAGGACCTTGGCGTTGAAGGACAGCGCCTTGGCGATCTCGACCATCTGCTGCTCGGCCACCGTCAGCTCGCCCACGCGCTGGCGGGGGTCGAGGTGGATGTCGAGACGCTGCAGCAGCTCGGCCGTCTGCCGGTTGAGCTTCCGCTCCGACAGGAACGGGCCCGTCGTGGGCTCGCGGCCGACGTAGATGTTCTGCGCGACCGTGAGGTCGGGCATCAGGTTGAGCTCCTGGTGGATGATCGTGATCCCCAGCTCCTGCGCCTGCAGCGGGCTGGTGAGCTCGACCTCCTGCCCCTCGAACGTGATCGTGCCCTCGTCCTTGGTGTAGATCCCGGAGAGGATCTTCATCAGGGTGGACTTGCCGGCACCGTTCTCACCCACGAGCACGAGCACCTCGCCGGCGCGCACCTCGAGATGCACGTCCTTCAGCGCCTGGACACCGGGGAATCCCTTGCTGATCCCCTCGACCCTCAGGATGGGTCCACTCATGCGCTCACCTGCTTCCTTGAAGGTTCTGTCGCGATTGCGGCGGACCGTTCCGCCGTAAACATCGGATCAATTCTGCGACTTGCACCCGGGTCAGTGCAAGTTGTATCTAAATGTATCTAACGATCGGCGGCGAGGGAAGACCTGTAATAACATCTTGGTCTCGAACCGCCGCCCGGGCGTCAGTGGAGGCGGATCGAGTCCACCGCGACGAGCTTGTCGCGGATGTAGGTGTTCGCGTGCGTACTCAGCTCGTCGTTGTCGGTCCAGAGGTTGCGCCAGATGCCGAGCATGCGGCTGAGGTCGGGCGCCACCACCGCCGAGGAGAACGACTCGAACACGATGGGGCCGTCGTAGCCGATGCGCCCGAGCGCCTTGAAGAACGCGTCGAAGTCGACCGTCCCGGTGCCGAGATAGCCGCGGTGGCTCTCGCCGATGTGCACGTACCGCAGGGCGGGAGCCGCATCGAGCACCGGCGCGAACATATCCGACTCCTCGATGTTCATGTGGTACGTGTCCAGGTGGATCCCGAGGTTCGGGCGGTCGACCTCGCCGAGGTACGCCAGCGCCTGCCGTGCGGTGTTCAGCACGTTGGTCTCGTAGCGGTTGACGACCTCGAGCGAGACCGAGACCCCCCGCTCGGCGGCGTGGTCGGCCACCCGGGCGATCGTGCGACGGCTCGATGCGAGACCCTCGGGCGTGACCGGATCCATGTACTTCTTCATCGCGCTGTAGATCACCCCGCAGAAGTGCGTACCGCCCAGCTCGGCGAGCACGTCGACCGCGCGGAGCAGGAGTGCCTCGCCCGCGGCGACCACGGTGGGGTCACTGCTCGTGATGTCGGTCTCGTCGGAGAGCCCGAGCGAGGCGCTGACCGCGAGTCCGTGCTCCGCGAGGGCGGCCTGGGCGGCGGCGACGTCGAACGAGAACGGGTCCATAAGCGGGAACTCGATGAGGTCGAAGCCCGCCTGCTTCGTCTTCTCGACCGCGAGCCGGATGCCGTCCGCGTCGAAGGTCCCCGTCCAGACGAGTCCGTGGCAGCCGATGTTCATGAGCGCTCCTCCGGCGGGTGTCCGGCACCGTCGCCGCGTGGACTTGGCACGTTACAAGTCCGATGTGCGAGTCACGCTACGTCGCCCTCCGCCGGGGTGTCAAGAACTTTCTTGGCACGTTACAAGTCCTCCGCTAGCCTGGGCCTCGTCCGGCCGCGCCTGCGGTCCCATCGCCGAAGGAGGACCATGCCCGCGAGCGTGAAGGATGTCGCGGCTCTCGCGGGGGTCTCGGCGTCGACCGTGTCGAACTACCTCAATCACCCGCACGTCCTCGGCGCCGCCAGCCGCGAGCGCGTGCGGGCGGCGATCGCCGAGCTCGGCTTCGTGCCGAACGAATCGGCTCGTCAGCTCCGCGCCGGGTCGAGCAAAGCCCTCGCCCTCATCCTCCTCGACGCCTGGCTGCCGTACTTCAACGACCTCTCCCGCGGCGTCGACGACGTGGCCCGCGAGGGTGGCTGGTCGCTCTTCTTCAGCGACAGCGCGCGGGATGCCGCCCGCGAGGAGCAGAACATCGACATGTTCGAGGCCCACCGGGTGCAGGGCATCGTCATCTACCCGCGCGGCGATGTCGTGCCACGGCTGGAACAGCTCGCGACCCGCGGGATCCGCGCGGTGGTCGTCGGCCCCATCCGGGATTCGCCCTCCGTCGCCGCGGTCACCTTCGACGACCGCGGCGGCGGACGGCTGGCCGGGGAGCACCTGCTCTCCCTCGGCCGTCGCCGCATCCTGTTCCTCGGAGCCCCGACGGTGAGCCAGTCGAACGATCGCCTCGCCGGGCTGCGCGACGCGGTGGCGGGGACCGACGCCCACATCTCCGTCCTCGACGTCGAGCATCTCACGACCGAAGACGGCCTCCGGGCCGGGGCGCACCTGGCGGAGCTGCCCGCGGAGGAGCGCCCGGACGCGGTCTTCGCCGCGAACGACGGGGTGGCCCTCGGCGTGCTGACACAGCTGCTCCGCCACGGCATCCGGGTGCCGGAGGAGATCGCCCTCGTCGGGTTCGACGACGTGGCCGCCGCACACCAGGGCGTGGTGCCGCTGACGAGCATCCGGCAGCCCGGCTACGAGATCGGTCGCGCCGCCGGGGCCGCGCTGCTGCAGCTCCTCGCCGATCCGACCGCCGCGCCTCCGGCGCCCACGCCGTTCCCCGCCGAGCTCATCG
The DNA here is from genome assembly GCF_001595495.1 of Microbacterium sp. CH1. Lineage (NCBI taxonomy): Bacteria > Bacillati > Actinomycetota > Actinomycetes > Micrococcales > Microbacteriaceae > Microbacterium > Microbacterium sp. CH1. Next base: position 98,899 of record NZ_LOSO01000019.1, read on the forward strand.
TGCGGGAGTCGACCGTCGGGCGCTGAACCCCCGGGTCAGGCCGAGGGGTGGCCGACCACACCCTTCCGGAGGAGTGCATTGCCGTACTTGCGCGTCTCTCCCGTGCGCACCATCAGGTACGCCTCCTTCGCCACCTCGTAGTACGCGAAGCGCTCGACGAAGCGCGTGGTGTCGAGTTCCGTGCCGGCGGCGGCCATGAGTTCGCGCTGCACGTCCAGCACCTCGCCGTCGGCCGAGGTCATCAGATCGATGCCCGGCGCGTCGTCGAGCGGCAGCACGCTGCGGATGGCCGCGACGACCTCGGGCGTGGTGGTGCCGGGAAGATCGACCACGCGCGCCCCGAGACCCCAGGCCGGGAAGTGCGCGTCGGCGACGACCACGGCGTCGGAGTGCCCCATCCGGTCGAGATGCAGCAGCAGCTCCCCGGTCAGCAGCGGGTGGATTCCTTCGAGCACGGCGGCTCCTCTCGGTGGATGGAGGTCAGGAGGCGGGGATCAGGCCCTCGGCCGCGAGGTTCTCCCACAGGGCCGACGGGATCTCCCGGGCAGCGTACTCCGCGTTCTGCCGGAGCTGCGCCGGGCGACTGCCACCGACCACCACGGAGCGCACCACGTCGGACTGGAGCGGGAACCGGATCGCCGCAGCCGGCAGGGGCACGTCGTGATCGGCGCACACTGCGGCGATGCGCACGAGGCGGTCCCACAGCTCGTCGGGGAGCTGTCCGTACTCGTAGCGGCCGTCCCGACGCGGCTCGTTCGCCGCGAGGAGCCCGGAGTTGAACACCGACGCCGCGACGATCCCCGTCCCGGTCTCGCGGCACGCGGGCAGCACGTCGACGGCGGCGGGCTGCTCCAGCAGCGTGTACCGGCCGGCCACCATCACGAGGTCGAGGTCGGCGGAGCGCACGGATGCCGCCAGAGCCTCCGACACCATCGACCCGATGCCGATCGCGGTCACCTCGCCGTCCGCGCGCAGCTGCTCGAGGGCGGGAAGGGCCTCGGCGAGCGCGAGGTCGAGGTCGTGCCGCTCCGGGTCGTGCAGGTACAGGAGGTCGATGCGCTCGATGCCGAGCCGCTCGCGGGACTCGTCCAGGCTCGTCCGGATGCCGTCCGCCGAGAAGTCCCACACGCGCTGCAGGTCGTCCGGCACGTGGAAGTCGTTCGCGGTGTCGAGGCCGCCGGCGTGGTCGGGGTTCGGGCGCAGCAGCCGGCCGACCTTGGTCGAGAGCACGTACTCGTCCCGCGGCTTGGTCCGCAGGAAGGCTCCGAGGCGACGCTCGGACAGCCCGAGGCCGTAGTGCGGAGCGGTGTCGTAGAAGCGGATGCCGCTCTCCCAGGCCGCGTCCAACACGGCCCACGCGTCGTCGTCGGACAGCTCACGGAAGAGGTTGCCGACGTTCGCGGCACCGTAGCCGAGGGTCGGGACGGTCAGGCGGTCAGGCGTGGACATGCGCACCCGTCCAGGTGTACTCCGCGATGCTGTCGGCCTTCATCTCCATGCCCGTGCCCGGAGCGGTGGGAGCCATGTAGGAGCCGCCCTGGATGTCGGTCGGCACGACGAAGTGCTCGTGCAGGTGGTCGACGAACTCGATCAGGCGGCCCTCGCGGGTGCCGGAGACGGCGACGAAGTCGAACATCGACAGATGCTGCACGGCCTCGCACAGCCCGACGCCGCCGGCATGCGGGCACACCGGCACGTCGAACTTCGCCGCGAGCAGCAGGTTGGCGATGTTCTCGTTGACCCCCGCGACGCGGACGGCGTCGATCTGCATGACCGAGATCGCGTCGGCCTGGAGCAGCTGCTTGAAGATCATCCGGTTCTGCGCGTGCTCACCGGTGGCGACACGGATGGGCGCGACGCCGCGGGCGATCTCGGCGTGGCCGAGGATGTCGTCGGGGCTCGTGGGCTCCTCGATCCAGGCGGGGTGGAACTCGGCGAGCGCGTTCACCCACTCGATCGCCTCGGACACCTCCCAGCGCTGGTTCGCGTCAATCGCGATGGGGAAGTCCGGTCCGCACACCTCGCGCGCCTTGCGGAAGCGGCGGATGTCGTCCTGCAGGTCGGCGCCCACCTTGAGCTTGATCTGCGTGAAGCCGTCGGCCATGGCCTCGCGGGCGAGGCGCTCGAGCTTCTCGTCGGAGTAGCCGAGCCAGCCGGGGCTCGTCGTGTAGCCGGGGTAGCCGGTGGCGAGGAGCTGCTGCTCGCGCTCGGCCCGGCCGGGCTCCGCGGCGCGCAGGATCTCCAGCGCCTCCTCGCGGGTGAGGGCGTTGGTGAGGTAGCGGAAGTCGACGAGGTCGACGAGCTCCTCCGGGGTCATCCTGGCGAGCAGCTGCCAGAGCGGCAGGCCCGCGCGCTTGGCCTTGACGTCCCACAGCGCGTTGACGACCGCGCCGATGGCCATGTGCATGACGCCCTTCTCCGGGCCCAGCCAGCGGAGCTGCGAGTCGCCGATGATCTCGCGGAACGTGCCGCCCATGTCGTCGAGCAGCGGCTCGATCTCACGCCCGACGAGGTGCCCGGCGAGCGCGTCGATGGCGGCGACCTGCACGTCGTTGCCGCGGCCGATCGTGAAGACGAAGGCGTGCCCCTCGATGCCGTCGCCGGCGTCCGTGCGGACGACGACGTACGCGGCGGAGTAGTCGGGGTCCGGGTTCATCGCGTCGGAGCCGTCCAGGCTCAGCGACGTGGGGAAGCGGATGTCGGTGGTGTCGAGGGCGACGATACGGCTCACGGGGTTCCTCTCCATGCGCGGGTCGTTCTTCCGCGCGGATCTCTTGGAGTGTAAACATCCGATGTCTATACTGTCAACGAGACCGGCCGCTGAGCAGCGGCCTCCCGAACGATCAGGAGAATCATGAAGTTCGCGCGGCTCGGCACCCCGGGGGCGGAGATCCCCGTCCTCCTGGAGGGTGACCGCTACCTCGACCTCCGCCCGGTGACATCCGATGTCAACGGCGACTTCCTTGCGGGGGACTTCGTCGCCCGCGTCGCCGCCGCCCGCGACGCCGGGGAGCTCTCCGAGCTGCCGGACGCCGCGACGATGCGCATCGGCGCCCCGATCGCCCGCCCGAGCGCGGTGATCTGCATCGGGATGAACTACGCCGCCCACGCCGCGGAGTCGGGGTCGGAGCCGCCGACCATCCCCATCATCTTCCTCAAGACCCCCAACACCGTCGTCGGCCCGAACGACGCCGTGACGATCCCGCGCGGGAGCGAGAAGACCGACTGGGAGGTCGAGCTCGGCATCGTCATCGGCACCCGCACCGCGTACCTCGACTCCCCGGAGGAGTCGATGGCGCACGTCGCCGGCTTCGTCGCCGCGAACGACGTGTCGGAGCGCGACTTCCAGATGGCGGTCTCCGGCGGGCAGTGGTCGAAGGGCAAGATCGCCTTCGGCTTCAACCCCACGGGTCCGTGGCTGGTCACGCCGGACGAGGTCGACCACCAGGCGCTCGGCCTCCGCAGCTTCGTGAACGGCGAGCCGCGGCAGGACTCGAACACGAGCGACATGATCTTCACGGTCGAGCAGATCGTGCACCACCTGTCGCAGTACGTGACGCTCGAGCCCGGTGACCTGATCCTCACCGGCACCCCGCAGGGCGTGGCCCTGTCCGGCAAGTACCCCTACCTGGCGGCGGGCGACGTGGTCGAGATCGAGATCGACGGCCTCGGCCGCCAGCGCCAGGACTTCATCGCATGGGAGGCAGAGAAGTGACCCTTCGACAGGCTCAGGGACCCCTTCGACAGGCTCAGGGACCCGACGGCGGCACGGAAGGACTCGTGGCCATCGTCACCGGTGGCGCCTCCGGCATCGGCGCGGCGATCGCCGACCGTCTGCAGGCGGACGGCGTCACCGTCGCGGTCCTCGACCGCGACACCACGCACGCCGACGAGCGCTTCGCCGCGTTCACCGCCGACGTCTCCGACCGCGCGAGCGTGGACGCCGCCGTCGCCGCCGTCGCCGAGCGCTTCGGCCGCATCGACATCGTCGTCAACAACGCCGGCATCGGCGCACAGGGCGACATCGCCGCGAACGACGACGACGAGTGGGCCCGCGTCCTCTCCATCAACGTCACCGGCATCGCGCGTGTGACGTCGGCGGCACTGCCGTGGCTCCGGAAGTCCCCGGCCGCCGCGGTGTGCAACACGGCCTCGATCGCCTCGACCACCGGGCTCCCGCAGCGGGCGCTGTACTCCGCGTCGAAGGGCGCCGTGTCGGCTCTGACCCGCGCGATGGCCGCCGACCACCTGCGCGAGGGCATCCGCGTCAATGCGGTCAACCCCGGCACGGCAGACACGCCGTGGGTCGGACGACTGCTCGACTCCGCGTCCGACCCCGCCGCCGAGCGGGCCGCGTTGGAGGCACGACAGCCCCACGGACGCCTGGTGAGCCCGGACGAGGTCGCCGCCGCGGTGGCCTACCTCGTGAGTCCCGCCGCGGGCTCCACCACGGGCACCTTCATCGAGGTCGACGGCGGGATGGCGCAGCTCCGCCTCCGCCCCGAGTGACCCGATCTTCCCGACGGCCCGGTGTCTCCCCGCGAGACCCCGGGCCGTCCCCGTCCCGTCCCGCCGTTCCGCCCCGTTCCGTCCCCAGCCGGGATCAATTCCGCTCCCCCGCCCCGCCCCGCACGCCCCTTTCTCATCCCGCACGCCCCACGCTTCTGCCCGCCCCACCCTTCGGGATCAGAATCGCTCCTCCACCCCGCCCCGCAGGCTCCTTTCGCGTCCCGCACGCTGCCTCGCCGCGCGGGCGGGATCAGAATCGCTCCTCGATGCGGCGGCCGCGGAGCGTTTCCCATCTCGCACGCCCCGAGGCGCCCCGGAGGGACGACCGTGAGCGGCACGGCACCCATCCGGCCGGGATCAGAAACGGGCCCGGACGCGGCTCCGGAGGTGGCATATCGCACTCCCCCGCGTAGGAGGGCGGGGGGGGTTAGAGGGAGTAGACGGAGGTGGCGGTGGCGTGGAAGAGGGCGTCGTGATCGATGCCGCGGGAGGAGGCCCACGTCGCCACGGCGTCGGCCCAGCGGCTGCGGGCGGACGGCTGATACACCGGTGCACCGTCGGCGGGAGCGTGCGTGCCGTCATGCTCCGCGGAGCCGACCGCCGACACGGGCCAGTCGCTCCCCCACATCAGGCGCTCGGGACCGAAGACGTCGGCCGCGGTGTCGAGGAAGGGTTCGAGCTGCGCGAGGCTCCAGTCCCCTCCGGCTTCCGCGGGCAGTCCGGACACCTTGCAGAACACCCCGGGGTGTCGCGCGAGTTCGGCGAGGTCCCGCTCCCACTCCACAGAGGGCGTGCGCGGAGCCGAAGCCGTCCCGACCTCCGGCTTACCCAGGTGGTCGAGCACGATCCGCAGCTCGGGGATCGCGCCGGACAGTCGTGCGAGGTCCGGGAGTTGCGCGGCACGCACGCACGCGTCGAAGGTCCACCCGTGCGCCGCGACCTCCCGGGCTCCGGTGATGAACGCCGACGAGAGCATCAGGCCGTCCGGCTCCCCCTGCAGGAGGTGACGCACCCCGACCACCAGGGGCTCGGCGGTGAGGCTCTCCAGGTGCACCGTGGTATCGGTCCCGCGGTCGAGACGGGCGCCGGCCACGATGCCGACCACCCCGAGGCGCTCCGCCTGCCCGGCCACCCACCGCACCTCCGCGAGGAAGTCGTCCTCGGCGGTCTCGGCCTGCACGAACACTGCCCGCTCGTCCGTGGCCCGGTCCCCCCGCGCACGGTCGAGCTCGAGAGCGCCGAAGCGCCCCGCGAGCGGACCCTCCAGCCACGTGTACTCGAGAGCCTCCGGGTCCCACAGGTGCAGGTGCGAGTCGAGGATGCGCATGTCCCCATCCTGCCGCAGACATCGGATGTTGTGCGAGGATGAGCGCCATGGCAGTGACGGACGAGGCGATCGAGAAGATCAAGGCGATGATCGTGTCGGGCGAACTGGCCCCCGGCGATCGCCTGCCCCCGGAGAAGGAGCTGTCCGAGCGCCTCGGCCTCTCCCGCAACTCCATGCGCGAGGCGGTCAAGGCACTGGAGGTCATCCGCGTGCTCGACGTACGCCGCGGCGACGGCACCTACGTCACGAGCCTGGAGCCGCACCTGCTGCTGGAGGCGATCGCCTTCGTCGTGGACATGCACGACGACGACTCGATGCTGGAGATGTTCGCCGTCCGCCGGATGCTCGAATCGCAGGCCACCGGTCTCGCGGCGACCCTCGGCACGGACGAGGCGATCGCGGCCCTGCAGGAGGAGGTGGAGGCCGTCGACGCGTCCGTCGGGATCGAGGAGCTCGTCGACCACGACATCCGCTTCCACCGCGAGATCGTGGGCATGGCGGGCAACGCCTACCTCGCGAGCCTCATCGAGCACCTGAGCAGCCAGACGGTCCGGGCGCGCGTGTGGCGGGGTCTCACGGAGGGCGGCGCCGTGGAGCGCACTCTGTCGGAGCACCGCGCCATCGCCGATGCCATCGCCCAGCGCGACTCGGCGCTGGCGACCTCCCTCGCCACGGCCCACATCGCCGGTGTCGAGCGGTGGCTGCGGCAGGCCGCGTCGGCCTGAGCCGTCAGGCCCCGAGGCGCTGCATCGCGGCGTCGAACTCCGCCGCCGAGCTGTCGCTCACCTCGTGGAACAGCAGCTGGTCGAGCACGTCGGGCGCAGCGGTGAAGTAGGGCACCCCGGCCGCGCGCAGCCCCGTGATGTCGTCGGCCGAGCGCAGGGACGCGGCGAGCACATTGGAGCCGCTGCCCGCGCACATCTCCTGCATCCGGGCGATGAGCGCGTCGCCGTCCATGCCCGCGTCGCGCATGCGTCCGAGGTAGGGCGCGATGTACTGGGCGCCGATCGAGGCGCACGCGAGCGCCTGCGCGACGGAGTAGACCGCCGTGACGAGGACCGTGGCCCCGTCGCGGACGAGGGCCGAGGCCGCCGCGAAACCCGCTGCGGTCGCGGGCACCTTGACCGCCACCCGGTCGCCGAGGGCGCGGATGCCCTCCGCGTTCCGGAGGAAGGAGGCCGTGTCGCCACCCCACGTCTGGAAGAAGACCTCCCGTGCACCCTCGTCCACCCAGCGGGCGTAGAGGTCGGGGATCTCCGCCGCCGTCCGCCCGCCGCGCTCGAGGATCGTGGGGTTCGTCGTGACGCCCTGCACCACCCCGGCGGAGAGCAGCCGCGAGACGCGGTCGGTGTCGGCGCTGTCGACGTACAGGCGGGGCGCGATCGCGGTCATCGGGGTCTCCTCGCGGGCAACCTGTCGTTACAGGTGGGGCTTCGGCTAATGTAATGACAGCTCCCGAACCTTGTCAAAGACCGGGGGCCCCGCGCTGTCGAGGAGGATCAGGAGCGAGATGACACCCGCACACCCCGGCGACCGCTCCGGCGTCGTCATCGTCGGCAGCGTGACGGCCGACGTCACGACCTTCTCCCAGCGGCTCCCCGCCCGCGGCGAGACCATCCTCGGCGACGAGTTCACGCTGATGCTCGGCGGCAAGGGCGCGAACCAGGCCGTCGCGGCCGGGCGCTCCGGAGCCCGCACGAGCTTCGTCGGGTGCGTCGGCGACGACCTGTTCCACGACCTCGTGGTGGAAGGGCTCACCGCGGCCGGCGTCGACCTCGCGCACCTGCGCACCGTGCCGGGCCCGACCGGCATCGCGCACATCCGCGTCGACGCCTCCGCGCAGAACGACATCGTCATGGTGCCGCTCGCCAACGCCGCCCTCAGCACGGCGCAGATCGACGAAGCCCTCGCGGCTCTCGCCCCGACGACCTCCGTCCTGCTCACCCAGCTCGAGACCCCGTCCGCCCTGACCGCTCACATCACCGCGCGCGGTCGCGAGCACGGGATGACCGTGATCCTCGATCCGGCGCCGGCGGCGGAGCTGGCGCCGGAGATCTGGCGGAGCATCGACATCGTCACCCCGAACGAGACCGAGGCGTCGCTCATCAGCGGCATCGAGGTGACCGACGCCGTCTCCGCCGAACGCGCCGGGCACTGGTTCCTGGAGCAGGGCGTGGGCGCCGCGGTCATCACCCTGGCCGGGCAGGGGTCGTGCGTCGTCACCGCCGAGGGCGCCACCGTCGTCCCGCCGTTCCCCGTGGAGGCCGTCGACACCACCGCCGCGGGCGACGCCTACGCCGGCTACCTCGGTGCCGCGCTCGCGAGCGGAGCCGCCCTCACCGATGCGGTGCGGCTGGCGACCGCCGCGGGCGCCCTCACCGTCACGAAGCAGGGGGCCTCACCGAGCCTCCCCCACCGCGCCGACGTCGAGGCCTTCCTCGCCGCGCGCACCGCGGCCCCCGTCGCGAACTGAACCAGGAGCACACGATGCGCAAGACCTCGACCACGATCAACCCGGCGCTCTCCCGCGTCATCAGCGAGACCGGGCACACCGATCTGATCGTCGTGACCGACGCCGGGCTGCCGATCCCGCCGGGATCCGAGCGCATCGACCTCGCCTACCGTCCCGGCGCTCCCGCGTTCCTCGACGTGCTCGACACGGTGCTCGCGGAGCTCGTGGTCGAGGGGGCGACGGTGTCGGCCGAGGTCGCCGAGAAGAGCCCGGAGGTGCTCGACGCCCTGCGCGAGCGCTTCGCCGACGCAAGGTTCGAGATCGAGCTCGTCCCGCACGTCGAGTTCAAGCAGCGCACGCACGCCGCCCGTGCCTTCGTGCGCTCGGGGGAGTTCACCCCGTACGCGAACGTGATCCTGCACGCGGGGGTGGCGTACTGATGTCTCTGATCGAGGATGCGATCGACCGCCACAGCGCGGCGCCGATGTACGACCAGCTCCGGCAGCTCATCATCGACGGCATCGCCCGCGACGGTCTGCAGCCGGGCGATCCCCTCCCCGGCGAGCACCGGCTGTGCGAGCGCTACGGCATCTCCCGCACGGTCGTGCGCCAGGCGCTTGCCCAGCTCGAGCACGAGGGACTCGTCGAGCGTGTGAAGGGCAAGGGCACCTTCGTCTCCCGCCCGCGCACGAGCGAGAGTCTCGTACACACGCTCGTCGGGCTGTACGACGACGTCGAGCGGCGCGGCGGCCACGTGCACAGCGACGTCCTCCGGCACGAGCAGACCGTCGCCGACGAGGAGGTCGCCCTGGCCCTGGAGGTGCCGGTCGGATCGCCGGTGATCGTGCTGGAGCGACTGCGGCACGTCGACGGCGAGCCCTGGTCGCTCTCAACCACGTGGATGCCGGAGGCGGTGGGAGCGGTGACGCTCGGCGCCGACCTCACCGAGGCGTCGCTGTACCGGCTGCTCGCCGACCACGGCATCATCGCCACGCACGGCGTCCGCTCCGCCGAGGCGACGGTCGCCACGCACGAGCAGGCTCAGCATCTCGGCGTGAGCGCCGGCTCCGCCCTCCTCCGCCTGCGCAGCATCAGCCGCAGCGAGGACGGGCTGCCGATCGAGTACTTCATCGCGTACCACCGGGGCGACCGCTCGCGCTTCGAGTTCCAGCTCCAGCAGGAGCAGTCCCAGGCGTCGCTGATGCACGTGGACGGATCGGGCGGCGCCTCCCCCGCGGGCACGGTGGGCTGACCTCGGGCCGGTACGCTCGAGGACATGAGCGACTGGACCAGCACCGCGATCGCCCTGCTGGAAGCCGATGCCAACCGCAGCGCCGACACGCACCTGCACCTGTTCCCGCTGCCGCCGGAGTGGGGCATCGACCTCTACCTCAAGGACGAGTCGGTGCACCCGACCGGCTCCCTCAAGCACCGCCTCGCGCGCTCCCTCATCCTGTACGGACTCGTCAACGGGCGCATCCGCGAGGACACGACCCTCGTGGAGTCGTCGAGCGGGTCGACCGCGGTGTCGGAGGCCTACTTCGCCCGGATGCTGGGGCTGAAGTTCATCACGGTCGTGCCCCGATCAACGGTGCAGGAGAAGATCGACCTCATCGAGTTCTACGGCGGCACCTGCCATTTCGTGGATCGCGCGGAGGACATGTCACCCGAGGCGCAGCGCCTGGCGGCGGACTGCACCGGGCACTACCTCGACCAGTTCACCTACGCGGAGCGTGCGACCGACTGGCGCGGCAACAACAACATCGCCGACAGTGTGTTCGGTCAGCTCGCCCAGGAGCGGCATCCGATCCCGCGCTGGATCGTCACGGGCGCCGGCACCGGCGGCACCAGCGCCACGTTCGGCCGGTACGTGAAGTACCGCCGCCATGACACCCGGATCGCGGTCGTTGACCCCGAGGGCTCGGCCTTCTACGACGGCTGGGCGGGCACGGTCGACCCGCCGGCCGGACGCCCGAGTCGCATCGAGGGCATCGGGCGTCCGCGGGTGGAGGCCTCGTTCGTGCCGTCCGTGATCGACGAGATGATCCAGGTCCCGGACGCGGGCTCCATCGCCGCGATCCGGCTCCTCCGCGAGCGCACCCTGCACTGGGCGGGCGGCTCCACCGGCACGAACCTCTACGGCGCGTTCCAGCTCATCGCCCGGATGCGTGCCGCGGGCGAGACCGGCAGCGTCGTGACCCTGATCTGCGACAGCGGTGTGCGGTACGCCGGCACGTACTACTCGGACGAGTGGGTCGCGCAGCAGGGGTGGGACCTCGCCCCGCACCGTGCGCGATTGGAGCGGTTCCTGGAGACCGGGGTCTGGGCGGACTGATCCCGGGTTACGCTGACCCCATGACCACACTCATCCTCACTGTCGCGGGTGCCGATCGTCCGGGCCTCGTGGCCGCCGTCGCCGATGTCGTCGATGCCCATGGCGGCAACTGGGAGAACAGCTCCCTCGCCGAGCTCGCCGGCACGTTCGCGGGTGTCATCGAGGTGTCCGTGCCGACGGAGCGCACGGGGGAGCTCGAGACCGCGCTCCGGGGGATCCAGGGGCAGGGGCTGCTCACGCTCTCGGTGCTCACCGGCACGCCAGGGCCGTCCGAGGACGAGGAGCAGCTGCTCGTGATGCAGGTGCTCGGCAACGACCGCCCCGGCATCGTGCGCGAGGTCTCGGCGGTGCTGAACGCGCATGCCCTGAGCATCGAGGAGCTCACGACCGAGACCCGGGAGGCCGCGATGGCCGGCGGGCGGCTGTTCGAGGCCTCGGTGATCGCGAAGGTCCCGCCGACGGTCGACCTCGACGCCCTGCGTGCCGACCTGGAGCGCCTCGCGTCCGAGATCCAGGTCGACATCAACCTCGGCTGACCCCGTTCGCCATCCCGCCCCCTTCGGTGCCGCCCACCCCCTTCCGGACGGCCGAATAGGGCCGGGGCGCACGAAAGAGGGTGGCTCGGCCGGGAAACCAGGAGTCAGAGGCCGGAGTACCGCCGCACCCAGTACTCGGTGTAGGCGACGTGAGCGGACGCGGCGGCCGAGGCAGCGACCGGATCCGCGGCGGCGAGGCCGCGGAGGATCGCGCGGTGGCCGGCGTCGGAGTGGATCTTGAGCTCCGCGGCATCCTCCGGGTCGGAGATCCGGTAGGCACGGGAGCGGGAACGCAGCACGTCGATCAGGCTCGTCAGGGCCTCGTTGCCCGCGACCGACGAGATGGCCATGTGGAACTCGTGGTCGAGGCGGGACTGCGCCTCGAAATCCGTCGTCGACTCGATCTCCGTGAGCACCACGTCGAGCGCAGCGACCGTGTCCTCGTCGATCCGGGCCGCGGCGAGCGCCGCCGCATGGGGCTCGAGCACCCGTCGGAGCTCCGTCAGCTCCAGCACCCCGGCCATCGGCAGCAATCCGACCGTGAGAGAGAGACTGCCGATGAGGTCGGCCGCGCGGAGCTCGCTGACGTAGCTGCCGGAACCGTGCCGCGTCTCCAGCACGCCCAGTGCGGCGAGGGTCCGGATGGCTTCGCGCAGCGACCCGCGCGAGACACCGAGCCGTTCGCACAGCTCCCCCTCGCTCGGCAGCCGATCGCCGGGGCGCAGGGCACCGTCGGCGATGAGAGCCCGCAGGCCGTGCAGCGCCGTGTCGAGTGCGCTCATCGTCATCCTCTCTGCCACTCCCCCACCCCTCGTGAAGTCTGTCGGACGCCCCGGGCGTCGCAAACTCGTATGACAACTATGTTTCATCTTCTCGGTTTCGTAGCCAAAAGCGAAGGCGTGTGGCAAAGTTGTGCAACAACTCGCCCCCACTCACCGATGAGGTCCGATGCCCGCTCCGCAGTTCCCCGCTCCGCTCACGCTGAACTCCGGCCTGCGGGCGCGCGACGCCTGGCCCCTCGACCCGACCGTGATCCACCTGAACCACGGGTCGTTCGGGGCGGTGCCGTCGGTGGTGGTCGCCCACCAGGACGCCCTGCGCCGCCGTGCCGACCTGAGCCCCGTGGAGTGGTTCCCTCGGATCGCGGAGCGCGTGCAGGAGGCGAGGCAGCGGACGGCTCCGTTCGTCGGCGCCCGCCCGGAGGACAGCGTGTTCGTGCCCAACGCCTCCGCCGCGGCCACCGTCGTCTACAACGCCCTCCAGCTCGACAGGGGCGACGAGATCCTCGTGACCGACCAGGGCTACGGGGCCATCACCATGGGCGCCGAGCGTCTCGCCCGCCGGTTCGGCGCCGCCGTCCGCACGGTCGCGCTTCCCCTGCTCGCGGATGACGACGAGATCGTGCAGCTCTTCGCCGACGCCCTCTCCCCGCGCACGCGGCTGCTCGTCGTCGACCAGATCACCTCGCCCACGGCCCGCCTGCTGCCCACCCGTCGCATCGCCGACCTCGCGGCCGCACGCGGTGTGCGCACGCTCGTCGACGGCGCCCACGCTCCCGGCCTCATCCCGGACGCGGCGGCCGTCGCCGGCGGCGACTGGTGGTTCGGGAATCTGCACAAGTGGCCCTGCGCCCCGCGCGGCTCCGCCCTCCTCGTCACCACCGCCCCCGACCGCGACGAGCTCTGGCCGCTGATCGACTCCTGGGCCGCGCGCGAGCCGTACCCCGAGCGCTTCGACACCCAGGGCACGATCGACGCGACGACGTACCTCGCCACCCCCACCGCGATCGAGTTCATCGAGGCCGAATTCGGATGGACGGCCGCCCGCGACGCCATGGCGGCGCGGGCGGACGCCGGCGCCGATCTCATCGCCGAAGCCCTGCGCCCCTTCAGCGACGAGGACCCGCTGACCCCGCTTCCCTCCCCGGTGCCGTCCATGCGACTCATCCGGCTGCCGCTCGGCCTCGGCGCGACGCGCGAGGAGGCCGACGCGCTGCGCATGGACCTCCTCGACGAGGTCGGCGTGGAGACCGCGTTCACCAGCTTCCGCGGCGTCGGCTACTTCCGCCTCTCCGCGCACCTGTACACGGAGGCGTCCGACATCGAGGCGTTCGTCGAGCGCTGCGTCCCCGCGATCCTGCGCCGCGCCGGCATCCGCCCCGCTGACGCCCTCATCCTCCCCTGACCCGCATCACCTCCCGCACGACCCACCCGAACACCACCCACCCCCACCGAGAGGCACATCGTGAAGAACAAGATCTTGACGACCGCAGCCGGAGTCGGCACCGTCGCCGTCCTCGCACTCACCGGCTGCTCCGGAGGCTCCGGCTCGTCCGGCGGCGACGGCAGCGTCACCCTCCAGATGGTCGAGAGCCTGACGAACCCGGCGCGCACCGAGCTGCTCCGCGGACTGCTCGACGAGTTCGAGAAGGACAACCCCGACATCGCCGTCACCCTGGTCTCCCCGCCCACCGAGCAGGCCGACCAGAAGATCCAGCAGATGCTGCAGTCCGGCAAGGGCGTCGACGTGCTCGAGGTGCGCGACATCACCGTCGGGCCGTTCGCGAACAACGGCTGGCTCTACGACCTCGGTCCCGATCTGAAGAAGTGGGACGGCTGGGACGCCCTCACCGAGAACGCGCAGTCGGCCTCGGTCGCGGAGGACGGCAAGAGCTACTTCGTCCCCTACGGCTTCTACGGCCTGTCGCTGTTCTACCGCACCGACCTCGTCGAGCAGGCCGGCTTCGACGGCCCGCCGCACAGCTGGAAGGACCTGCTGGAGCAGGCGTCGGCGATCCAGGACCCGTCGAACAACATCTATGGGTACGCGTTCCGTGGCGGTCAGAACGCGAACAGCAACGTCGTCGCGGCGATCGAGGCCTACACGATCGATGGCCTCGACACGGAGGACGCGTTCCTCATGGAGGACGGCTCGACGATCTTCGCCGCCCCCGAAGCACAGGAGGCCGTCGACGACTACTTCGACCTGTTCACCGAGGCCTCGCCGCCGTCCGCCGTCTCGTGGGGCTACCCCGAGATGGTCGCCGGGTTCACCAACGGCACCACGGCCTTCCTCCTGCAGGACCCGGAGGTCATCGCGACGGTGCAGGACTCCTCGCTGACCGAGGACCAGTGGGACACCGCGCCGCTGCTCGTCGGCCCGTCCGGCAAGGCCGCACAGCCCCTCGCCGTCGCCGGCTGGGGTGTCGCGGAGAACAGCGAGCACAAGGAGGCCGCGGTGAAGCTCGTCGAGTTCCTGTCGTCCGCCGAGCCCGCCACCGAGTTCGCGCAGGCGAACAGCCTCGTTCCGATCATCGCGGCCGCCGCGGACGACGAGTTCTACTCCACCGGCCCCTGGACCAGCTACGTCACCATGACCGAGGACCCGGAGACCTACGTCAACGTGCGTCAGCCGCGCGGCGTGAGCTGGTGGACCGAGTGGATCCAGAAGTCCGACCAGGACGTGCAGAGCGTGCTGCTGGGCACCATGTCCACCAAGGACCTCCTCGCCTCGTGGGACGCGTTCTGGACCGAGAAGTACGCCGCGGAGAAGGGTTGATCCGTGGCCCGCACCATCCGTGAAGGGGGCTCCGCCGGCACCGCCGGCGGGGCCTCCCCGGCATCGCGTCGACGCCCGTTCCGGGGCCGCACCGCGCTCACGCTGCTGGCGTTCCTCGCGCCGGCGATCTTCTTCGTCTGCTGGTTCACCTACTGGCCGATGCTGCAGGGCGCCCGCATGGCCTTCCACGACTGGAACCTGTGGGATCTCACGTCGACGCCGTTCGTGGGTTTCGACAACTTCCTCGCCGTCTTCCGGGACCCGGCGTTCCCGACCGTGGCGTGGAACTCCGTGCTCTGGGTGGTCGGCTCGCTCGTGCCGCAGCTCGTGATCGGGTTCCTCATCGCGCTCGCCCTGCGCAAGCGGTTCCGCTTCCGCGGCCTCTACCAGGCGCTGGTGTTCTTCCCGTGGGCGGTGTCCGGCTTCCTCATCGGCATGCTGTTCCGCTGGATGTTCAACGCCGAGTTCGGCGTCGTCAACGATCTGCTCATGAAGGCGGGACTGATCGACGCCCCGCTGCCGTGGCTGGCCGACCCGAAGCTCGCGATGTTCGCCGTGATCGTCGCGAACATCTGGTACGGCGTGACCTTCTTCGCGATCATGATCCTCGCGGCACTCCAGTCGGTGCCGGACGAGATGCTGGAGGCGGCGAGCCTCGACGGCGCCGGCAAGGTGCGGCAGCTGTTCTCGATCATCATCCCGTACATCTCGATGACGCTGCTGCTCACGATCCTGCTGCGCGTGATCTGGATCTTCAACTTCCCCGACATCATCTACGCGATGACGAACGGCGGCCCCGCCAACCAGACCCACATCATCACGACGTGGATGATCAACTACACGCAGCAGGGCAACTACGGCATCGCGAGCGCCATCGGGCTCATCGTCGTGGCCTTCCTCATGGTGTTCTGCGCGTTCTACCTGATGGCGATGCGGAGAGTGCAGCGATGACCATCACCTCATCCGTCCGGACCGGCTCCTCGGTCACGGAGACCCGGCGCATCACGGTGCCCGACCCGAAGGCCGCCCCGCGTCCCAAGCCCCGCGTCACGGTGGGCGGCGTGGTGCGTGTCGTCGGCCTGGGCCTGTGGCTGCTCATCACGCTGTTCCCGCTGTACTGGATCACGCTCACCGCGTTCAAGTCGCCCGGGACCATCAACCGCTTCCCGATCGAGTACTGGCCGAGCGAGCCCTCGCTGGACAACTTCACGAGCCTGTTCGAGAAGAGCTCGTTCGGGACGTTCCTGGCGAATTCTGCCATCGTGGCGGTGTCGGCGGGCGCGGTGGCGACGCTCATCGCCCTGCTCAGCGCCTACGTGCTGGCGCGGTTCGAGTTCCGCGGCAAGGGCACGGTGCTCATCGCGTTCCTGCTGACGCAGATGATCCCGGCGTTCATCGCCCTCGGACCGCTGTACTCGATGATGACCGATCTGGGACTCGTCGACACCAAGCCCGGCCTCATCCTCGTCTACATCGCGATCTGCATCCCGTTCTCCACGGTCATGCTGCGGGGCTTCTTCGAGAACGTCCCCGACGCGCTGGAGGAGGCGGCGATGATCGACGGCTGCTCCCGCCTGGGCGCCCTGTTCCGGGTGCTCGTGCCGGTGATGACCCCTGGCATCATCGCCGCGTTCATCTTCAACTTCGTGAACTGCTGGAACGAGCTGTTCCTGTCGGTCGTGCTGATGAACACCGATGCGAACCGCACCGTGCCCTCGGCGCTCAACGGCTTCATCTCGACGTTCAACATCGACTGGGGCTCCATGAGTGCCGCGGCCGTGCTGACGATCCTCCCGACGATGGTGATGTTCGCCCTCGCCAGCCGCTGGATCGTCCAGGGCCTCACGGCCGGGGCCGTCAAGGAGTAACCCGCCCGAATCGCGCAAATGGTCCCATTCCTTGACGGAATGGGACCATTTGCGCGATTCGAAGGCCTAGACGAGCCGGGACTTCGGCGACACCGAGTACGTGTGCTCGGCGTCGCGGTTGACCGTGTCACCGAGAGCCTCGTCGATCGCGGTCATGGTGTCGGCGTCGAGCGTCACGCCGGAGGCCTTGACCGTGTCGGCGAGCTGCTCCGGACGGGAGGCGCCGACGAGGGCCGCCGCGACGTTCGGGTTCTGCAGCACCCACGCGATCGCGAGCTGCGGCATCGACAGCCCCGCCTGCTCCGCGATCGGCTTGAGGCGCTGCACCGCGGTGAGGATGTCGTCCTGCAGGAAGCTCTTGATGAAGCCTGCGCCCGAGTTCTGATCCGTGGCCCGCGACCCCTCCGGCACCGGCTGGCCAGGGAGGTACTTGCCGCTCAGCACGCCCTGCGCCATCGGCGACCAGACGATCTGCGAGATGCCGAGCTCCTCCGACGCCGGGACCACCTTGCCCTCGATGACCCGCCACAGCATGGAGTACTGCGGCTGGTTGGAGATGAGCTGGATGCCGAGCTGCTTCGCCAGGGCGTGCCCTTCGCGGAGCTGCTCCGCGGTCCACTCCGAGACGCCGATGTAGAGCGCCTTGCCCTGCCGGACGATGTCGGCGAAGGCCTGGAACGTCTCCTCGAGCGGGGTCTCGTAGTCGAAGCGGTGCGCCTGGTAGAGATCGACGTAGTCGGTGCCGAGGCGCTGCAGCGAGCCGTTGATCGACTCCATGATGTGCTTCCGGCTCAGGCCGGTGTCGTTCGGACCCTTGGGGCCGGTCGGGAAGTAGACCTTGGTGAAGATCTCGAGGCTCTCGCGACGCTGGCCCTCCAGCGCCTTGCCGAGCACGACCTCCGCGGCCGTGTTGGCGTAGGTGTCCGCGGTGTCGAACGTGGTGATGCCGGCGTCCAGGGCGGCGTGCACGGTCTTGACCGCGGCGTCGTCCTCGACCTGCGAGGCATGCGTGACCCAGTTGCCGTACGTGATCTCCGAGACCTTGAGACCGCTGTTGCCGAGATAGCGATAGTTGACCATGGACCAACGCTAGTCCCGCCGGCGGACCGGCGGGCCGGATCGACGGTGATCGTCAGGCCGTGGCGGGCGCCGGTCCGCGGCGGCGGGACGTGAGCGCCGCCCCGACCAGCACCCCGACCGCGGCGAGCGCACTGACCGCGTATAGGGGCAGGGCCCACGGGGAGGCATCGGCGCCGCTGATGCCGAAGGTGTCGGCAAGCCCCATGCCCGGGC
Source organism: Microbacterium sp. CH1 (assembly GCF_001595495.1). Classification (NCBI taxonomy): domain Bacteria; kingdom Bacillati; phylum Actinomycetota; class Actinomycetes; order Micrococcales; family Microbacteriaceae; genus Microbacterium; species Microbacterium sp. CH1. The sequence goes on from NZ_LOSO01000019.1 coordinate 116,777, forward strand.
CGAACGACGCGACGAAGTAGGCCGGAGCCCCGCCCATGAGCAGCGCGAGGAAGGTCATGCCGGCCACCACCGCCGGAGCCCGCGTGAGGAGGCAGACGACGGCCGTCCCGATTCCCAGGCACACACCCGCACCGAGGATCCCGAGGACGGTCGGCGCCATGAGGCTCTCCCCGGCGTTCGACATCGCGGCCCGGACCTCGTCGAGCGAGAGGTCGCCCGGAGCCGCGGCGAGCGGGTTCAGCACGAGGATCTGCACCGCGGCGAGGGCGGCGTACGCGGTGACGGCGAGCACGCCCGCGACGCAGATCCAGAGGGTGGGACGCGGCACCGGTGTCATGCGGTCACCCTAGGCAGGGCTGCTGAGAGTCTCCCGGTACTCACGCCAGGCGTCGCCCAGCCGTCGCACCCCTTCGGTGAGCACGTCGTCCGGCGCGGTGAACGGCAGGCGCACGTGGTCGTCCGGCGCGGCGGCTGAGACCGCGAAGGCCCCGGTGCCCGCGATCGAGACGCCATGCGCCGCGGCGACGCGCGCGAGAGCCGATGCGGAGCCCTGAGGCAGCGCCGCCCACAGCGCGAGTCCGCCCCGAGGGGCGTCGGAGGTCCAGTCGGGGAGGTGCGCGGCCATCAGCTCCTGCAGCAGGAGGAGCCGCTGCTGGTGCACGCGGCTGGTGGCGCGGCGGAGCGCCGTCGCGTGCGCGATGAGGTCGAGTGCGAGGAGCTGGCCGGGCACGCTCGTGGACTGGTCGGCGAGCTGCCGGGCGCCGCGGAGCCGCCGGACCAGCACCGGGTCGGCCCGCAGCCACCCGATCCGCAGCCCGGCCCAGGCCCACTTCGACACGGATTCGACGACGAGCACCGGGGCATCCGGCCGCTCCGAGGCGAGCGTGGGCGGCACGACCCCGTCGAACGAGATGCCGGCGACGACGCGGTCCTCGATCACGGGGACCCCGTACTGCGCCGCGAGCTCGGCCACCCGGTGGCGCGCCGCCGCGGGCAGTCGCGTCCCCGTCGGGTTCTGGTGGTGCGGGTTGAGCGCGACGAGCACGGGACGCAGCCGGGCCATCGCCTGCTCCAGCGCGTCGACGTCGAGGCCGTCCGCGCCCATCGGCACGCCGTGCACGGTGCCGCCGCGCAGCCCCACGGAGTCGGTCACGCCCGGCCAGGTGATCTCCTCCGCGAGCACGACGTCACCCGGCTCGACGAGCGCGTTGACGACGAGGCTGATGGCCTGCTGCGCGCCGTGGGTCACGAGGATCTGCTCGGGTGTGGTCGGCGTCCCCTCGGCGCGGTACATGCCGGCGATGAGTTCGCGGAGCACGGGGAGCCCCGCGGGGTCGGTCTCCGGGAGCAGGGCGAGGTCGAGCCGCGGCTGGTGGTCGCGGATGAGCTGCACACCGAGGTCCGGGATCTGCGGCACCGTGCGGAGCAGATCGATCGCGTTGGGGAGAGCCGAGAACAGGGCCTCGCCGCGGCCGGGACGGCGGTCCGCCGCGGGGGTCGTCCTCGCCCCCGCGACTGTGGTCCCGCTCCCCTGCCGGCGCTCGACGAGGCCCTGCTCGGCGAGGGACGCATAGGCCGACACGACCGTGCCCCGCGAGACCGCGACCGCCGCGGAGAGGGCGCGTTCGGCAGGCAGGCGGTCGGCGGGACGCAGCTCACCACCGCTGATCAGGGCGGCGATCGCCGCGGCGAGGCGGGTGGAGAGGGTGCCGTCGCCGTGGGCCCAGCGGCCGAGGCGTGCGGCGAGAGCGCCCGCGGCGACCTCACCGCCCTGCACGAGGGGGCCGGGGGCCGATCCGTGGGCCACCGGCGTCGCATTGGCCCTGTCGAGGGTGTCCATGAGAGCCGATTCTGGACCAATGACAGTTCTCACGACCAGCTTCGGGCTCGATCTCGGTCCAATTCAGCGGGATTGGACCATCGGCGAGCTTCTCGCATGGCTCCAGGACGACGCCCGCACGCACGACCCGGCCCTCCGTGAGCCGCTCTCCCGCATCGAGGCCGCCGTGACCGGCACCCCGTGGCCGAGCTCCCCGTCCACGGTCGCCTTGATCCGTTCTCTCGCGCTGGCGTCTCGGGCCGGGAATCTCTCCCGCGTTCGAATCGCCCACTTTGTCCCGAATCCGGCCGAGATGGAGCACAGTGAGCGATTCGAAACGAGTCAGGTGGCCTGAGCCCCGGCGCCGGAGACGGGAGTGGTGACGATGTCGGCGCGGTCACGGAAGCCCTCCGCCGTGACCCTGTCCAGGGCGACCTGCTTGCGGATGGCCAGCGCCTTCTCATAGAGGCTCGGGTCGCCGTAGCTCGTGAGCACCTTCACCAGCACCGGCAGCAGCTCGATCATGAAGAACAGCGCCGCGATGAGGATGTGCGCCCAGAGGATCGCGGGCTCCTTCTCACTCAGGCGGTTCAGGCCACTGATCTGGCTCAGCAGCCCCACCGCCCCGGCGTTGCCCTGCGCCACGGAGTCCGCGCGGGCGTTGTAGGCCGCGAGCGCCTGCTCGTACGTGTCGCGCGCGGCGGGGAGTTCGTCCTTCGCCTGCTGACGGTTCTGCGACTCCGAGGCCGTGGTGTTCTCCTTGGCTGCGCTTCCGGCAGCGGCGAGTTCCTCGTTCGCGGTCCGGAGCTGGGCCGCGAGCGCGTCGTAGGTCTGCTGGGCCTCGGCGAGCTGGGCCTGGGCGGCCTGAGAGCTCGCGCCCTCGCCGTTCACGCCGGTGCAGCCGGGGACGGTTCCCGCACCCTCGCCCGTGAGCTCGCACTGGTACAGAATCCGCGCCTGGTCGATCACGGCCTGCTGCTCCGTGAGCTTGGCCGTCAGGTCGTCGACCGTGGACTGGGCGGCGGACTCGGTCGCCGACGACGACTCGGTCCCGGCGACGATGCCCGTCGCCGCCTGGTTCTCGAGCGCCGCGACACGCTCGGATGCCGCATCCAGCGCCTTCTTCTCCGGGCCGGTCTCGAGCGCCTCCTGGTCGGCCTGGGCCTGGACGATGTTGGTCGCGGCGACCTCGCGCGAGATGTCGTTGTGGAAGATCTGCAGAACGAGCGGCTCCGCGACGACGAAACCGATGATCGCGGCCATGATGACGCGGGGGATCGCGAGGCCGATGAGCTTCCAGACGTTGCGGGTCGACGTCATGGTCGAGGTGAGGAAGCGGTCGAGGTTGAAGATGATGAGCGCCCACACGATCGCGAGCGGGATGGCGAGCCAGACCGCCGCGCGCACTCCCGTCGTGAGGGCGAAGAGCATGGAGATCGCGCTGACGAGGGCGGTGCCGGCGAGCACGAAGAACATCTGCACGAAACGCGGGGTCTCGCCGGGGACGCGGTCGAGGATCTCGCCCTCCGCCCCGCCGAGGATCGCGAGAGCACGGAGGCGCTCGGCGGCGGTGCGACGACGACGCGGCTTCCGGACGCGCGGCGGACGCGCCTTCCGGTCGGGGACGGGCTCCGCGTCGACCGGGGCGTCGGGCGCCGTCACCGGCTCGGGCGTCGGGTCGTCGGACGCGACGTCGGACTGCGCGGACGTGTCGCCGGTCGGCTCGTACTCGCGCAGGAAGTCGAGGTCATCCGTCTCGGCGTTCGGGTCGCCGTCGAGGATGATCCGACCCTGCGAGTCGAAACGACCCGGGCGGTGGGCGGAATAGGGCATCCCGATAATCTACGAAACTCCGCCTGTGCATACCGTGGAAGATCCCTTGGACGGGCCTTCGAGTCGCGCGAATGGCGGCATCCGGGCCGGATTTGGAGCCAGGTGAGCGATTCGAACCGGGGTCAGGCCATCGCGGCGGCGGCAGCCTCATCCTCGGTCGTCGCGACGAGCTGTCCGCAGGCGCCGTCGATCTCCTTGCCGCGAGTGTCGCGGAGGGTCGTCGGGATGCCGGCGTCGTTCAGCCGTCGCACGAACTCGTCCGTGACGTCCTTCTCCGACGAGGTCCAGATCGAGCCCGGCGTCGGATTCAGCGGGATCGGGTTCACGTGCACCCACCCGCGACCGCGTTGCTTGAGCTTCTCCGCCAGCAGGTCGGCCCGCCAGGCGTGGTCGTTCATGTCCTTGATGAGGGCGTACTCGATGGACACGCGGCGCCCGGTCTTGGCGTAGTAGTCGTAGGCCGCGTCGAGCGCCTCGTCGACCTTCCACCGCGAGTTCACGGGGATGAGCTCGTCGCGCAGGTGGTCGTCGGGGGCGTGCAGCGACAGGGCGAACGTGACGGGGATGTTCTCGTCGGCGAGCTTCCTGATCGCGGGCACGAGCCCCACGGTCGACACGGTGATACCGCGGGCGCTCATGCCGAGACCGTCGGGCTGCGGGGCGACCATGGTGCGCACCGCATCCATGACGCGCTTGTAGTTCGCGAGCGGCTCCCCCATGCCCATGAAGACGATGTTGGAGACGCGCTCCATGCTGTGGTCGTCGCGCTTCTTGCCGCCCAGCTCGCCGTTCGCGATGGCCCGGTTGGCCCGGACGATCTGCTCGATGATCTCGGCGGTGGACATGTTGCGCGTCAGCCCCGCCTGGCCCGTGGCACAGAATGGGCAGTTCATGCCGCAGCCGGCCTGGCTCGACACGCACAGCGTGATGCGGCCGGGGTAGCGCATGAGGACCGACTCGACGAGCGCGCCGTCGTGCAGACGCCAGAGGAACTTGATGGTGTCGCCGCGGTCGGTCTCCAGCCGCCGCACCTCGGTCATGAGGGGCGGGAGCATGCCGGCGACGAGCTCGTCGCGGATGCCGGCGGGGAGGTCCGTCATCTCCGCGGGGTCGGACGTGTAGTGGCGGAAGTAGTGCGTGGCGAGCTGCTTGGCGCGGAAGCCGGGGAGTCCGAGCTCCTTCACCTTCTCGATGCGCTCGGCCGGGGTGAGGTCGGCGAGGTGGACCGGCGGCTTGCCGCGCTTCGGGCTCGCGAACTGCAGCAGGGGGCGCCCCTCGGCGTCCTTCTTCTGGGTCCACCCCTCGGTCGCGGGGCGCACCTGCGGGGCGCGGGTCTCGCGGATCGCCCCCGAACGGGACGACGCGGGCGCAGTCGCGGGGCGCGTCTCGGGTGTGCGGGGGTTCTCGGCCATCCCTCCAGGGTACCGGGATGCGGGTGGAAGGCGGCTGGGCGCGGGGGCTGCCGTCGAGCGGCCCTCCCACCGCTTGTAATGACAATTTCTCGTACGCGAGAATGGGCGCATCCCCTCGATCAAGGAGCGCCATGTCCGACCGCCTCACCCGTGCCCGCACCACCGGTATCCTCGCCGTCCTCCGCGCCCCGTCGCCGGAGCTGGCCCTGGAGGCGTCCGAGGCGATCATCCGCGGCGGGGTCTCCGGCATCGAGGTGACCTTCTCGACCCCCGACGCGCCGGCCGTGATCCGCGAGCTCATCACCCGTCACGGTGACGCCGCGTACATCGGCGCCGGCACCGTCACGACGGCGGAACAGGCGACCCAGGCCGCCGACGCGGGTGCCGCGTTCCTCGTCAGCCCTGGCACCCTCCCCGACCTCACGCGCGCCATGCTCGACACCGGCCGCGTCGTGATGACCGGCGCGATGACCCCGACCGAGGTCATGGGCGCCCTCGAGCTCGGCGTCGACGTCGTGAAGATCTTCCCCGCCTCCCTCGGCGGCCCCTCTTACCTCGGTGCGCTGCGCGGGCCCTTCCCGGACGCCCCGCTGATGCCCACGGGCGGCGTGAAGCCCGACAACCTCGCCGACTGGTTCGCGGCGGGCGCGGTCGCCGTGGGGGCCGGTGGCGACCTCGCGAACGGCGCAGCGATCGCGAATGCCGACTGGGCGGACATCGAGCAGCGGGCCGCGCGCTTCGCCGCCGCCCTCGCTGCCACGCGGAGCTGAGCCGCCTCCCTTCGGGAGCATTTGGTATACCGGATGCATGCGGATGCGACGGAGTGAGGCGGTCGTCGTGCTCGCGGGGGCGCTGCTCCTCGCCTCGGCCTGCACGGCTGCACCCTCGTCGCCCCACACGGCACCGACTCCGGAGGCTCCCATGACCGACGCCACGTCCGACCTGCTCGCCGCGGCCGCCGCGGGCGACGCTGACGCCGTCCGCCGCGCGCTCGACGCGGGCGCCGACATCGAAGCCCGTGGCGACGGCGGCATGACTCCCCTGATCGCGGCCACCAAGGCGAACCACGTCGACGCGGCACGGCTCCTGATCGAGGCCGGCGCCGACGTGAACGCGAAGGACGACATCCAGGACTCCGCCTACCTCTACGCCGGCGCCCGCGGGCATGACGAGATCCTGCGGATGACCCTGGCGCACGGCGCCGACCTCCGCAGCACGAACCGCTTCGGCGGCACCGCGCTGATCCCCGCGTCCGAGCGCGGCCTGCTGCCGACGGTCGAGATCCTGCTGGAGGCGGGGGTCGATCCGGATCACATCAACAACCTCGGCTGGACCGCCCTGCACGAGGCGATCGTGCTCGGCGACGGGTCCGCCCGCTACGTCGAGGTGGTGCGCGCTCTCCTCGACGGCGGCGCCGATGCGACCATCCGCGACGGCAACGGCGTGCTGCCGCTGGACCTCGCGACCGACCGCGGGTACGACGCCATCGCCGCCGAGCTCCGGCGGTGACAGCGCTCGATCCCTGGGCCTGGGCCGCGCTGGGCGTGGCCGCGGTCGTCATCGGGATCTCGAAGACCGCTCTTCCGGGCGGCAGCATCCTCGCGATCGCCCTGTTCGCCGCGGTCCTCCCCGCACGCACCTCCACGGCCGCGACGCTCCTGCTGCTGATGGTGGGCGACGTGTTCGCACTGCTCGCCTACCGACGGCACGCGCATTGGCCGACGCTGCTGCGCCTCGCACCGGCGGTCGTGGCCGGACTCCTCCTCGGCTTCGCCTTCCTCGCCCTGACCGGAGACGGGGTCGTCCGCCGCGCCATCGGCGTGATCCTGCTGCTCATGATCGCCGTGACGCTGTGGCGGCGGTGGCGGCAGGCGCGGGCGGAGCAGGAGGCCGCGGCCCGGGGCGGCGCGCTGCTGGCCGGCGTCTACGGCACGCTCGGCGGTTTCACGACCATGGTGGCGAACGCGGGCGGGCCGGTCATGTCGATGTACTTCCTCGCCACGCGGACGCCCGTCCAGGTGTTCCTCGGCACCTCCGCCTGGTTCTTCGCGATCATCAACGTGATCAAGGTGCCGTTCCTCGCCGGGATCGGACTGTTCACCGGGCCCGTGCTGCTCACCGATGCGATCCTCGCGCCGCTCGTGGTGCTCGGTGCACTGCTCGGGCTGCGGGTGGCGCGGCGCCTGGACCAGCGGCTCTTCGACCGCATCGTGATCGTGCTGACGGTCCTCGGCGCCGTGTACCTGCTGCTCTAGCCCTTCGACAGGCTCAGGGACCCAACGCTTCGACAGGCTCAGGGCCCCAGAGCTGGGTCGCTGAGCCTGTCGAAGCGCATCAGTCCAGGAAGATGTCCGGGAACAGCGCGCTGTCCGGAGTCCCCGGCACCGCGGCGTAACCGGAGAAGTCGGTGACGCCGTTCGCCTCGAGCACGTCCTCCACGATCAGCGACTGTCCCGTGTAGGTGCGCGCCGGCTGGGTGAGCACGGCGTAGGCGGCGTCGGCGTAGATGTCGGCGGTCCGACTCGCGGCCATCACCTTGTCGCCGCCGAGGAGGTTCTGCACCGCGGCCGTCGCGATCGTCGTGCGCGGCCACAGCGTGTTGGCGGCGATGCCGTCGGCCGCGAACTCCGCCGCGAGTCCGAGCGTGACCATCGTCATCCCGTACTTCGCCAGCGTGTACCCGGTGTGCGCACCGAGCCACTTCGGGGTGGGGTTCAGGGGCGGCGAGAGCGAGAGGATGTGCGGGTTCTCGGCGTCCTTGAGGATGGGCACCGCGGCCCGGGAGAGCATGAAGGTGCCGCGGACGTTCACGTCCTGCATGAGGTCGTACTTCTTCGCGGAGAGGTCGAGCGACCGGGAGAGGTCGATGACGCTGGCGTTGTTGAGGACGATGTCGATCCCGCCGAACTCGCCCTGCGTCTTCATGACGGCTTCGGTGATGTGGTCGTCGTCCCGCACGTCACCCACGATCGGCAGCGCCTGGCCGCCGGCGGCGCGGATCTGCTCGGCCGCGCTGTGCACGGTGCCCTCGAGCTTCGGGTGCGGGGAGTCGGTCTTGGCGAGCATCGCGATGTTCGCGCCGTCCGCGGCCGCGCGCAGGGCGATCGCGAGGCCGATCCCGCGGCTGCCGCCCGACATGAGGATGGTCTTTCCGGCGAGTGTGCTCATGGTTCTCGTTTCGAATCGCTTGATTGGCTGGATTTCCGGGTCGAATCGGGTCATTCAGGCGATTCGAACCGGGGAGGGGTCACCGCGGGGCCATGCGGATGGCGCCGTCGAGGCGGATGGTCTCGCCGTTGAGGTAGCCGTTCTCGACGATCTGCTGCACGAGGGCGGCGTACTCGTCGGGGCGTCCGAGGCGAGCGGGGAACGGCACCTGCTGTCCGAGCGAGTCCTGCGCCTCCTGCGGCAGGCCCATGAGCATCGGGGTCTCCATGATGCCGGGGGCGATCGTGCACACGCGGATGGCGTGACGGGCGAGTTCGCGGGCGATCGGGAGGGTCATGGCGTGCACGCCGCCCTTGGACGCCGAGTACGCCGGCTGCCCGATCTGTCCGTCGAACGCGGCGACGCTCGCGGTGTTGACGATGACCCCCCGTTCCTCGTCGTGCAGCTCGTTCGCGGCGATGACGGCGGCGGCCTGGGAGATCACGTTGAACGTGCCGACGAGGTTGATGCGCACGATGCGCTCGAAGTCGGCGAGGACGGCGGGCGTGCCGTCCCGGTCGAGCACCTTGGCGGGCGGGGCGATGCCGGCGCAGTTCACGACCACCCGCAGCGGCGCGGCGGCCTGTGCCGCGGCGACGGCGGCCTTGACCTCGTCGACGCTCGTCACATCGGCGGGCACGAAGAGACCGCCGAGCTCTGCGGCGATCTCCTCCCCCTTCGACGAGGCGAGGTCGATGATCGTGACGTGCGCGCCTGCGGCCGTGAGCCGACGGGCGGTGGCCAGCCCGAGTCCGGAGGCGCCGCCGGTGACGAGGGCACCCTGTCCGCTGATCTGCATCTGATGTTCTCCTTCGAACGTCGTCGTGCGACATGCATGGAACGCAGTCCCAGCCTATGCGGTTCTTGGTGTCACCGCAGGCCCGCCGCGTCGACCCGAGCCTACGACACCGAGGTTCCGGCAGGATGGAGAGGTGAGCATCCCCGCCGCCTCCGTCGAGGTCCCCGCCCGGGTCCGCGAACTCGCCGCCGGGGCCGCGCTGACCCCCGCGTGGCGCAACGCGATCGGCGGCCTGACCTTCCGCACCGACGACGGCCGCTACATCAAATGGGGTCCCCACGATCCCGAGGCGAACATGCGCGACGAGGCCGAGCGGATGCGCTGGGCCCGCACCTGGACCACGGTGCCCGAGGTGCTCTCCCAGGGCCAGGACGAGGCGCACGAATGGCTCGTGACGGCGGCCCTCCCCGGCAGCAGTGCCGTGGATCCGCGGTGGGCCGCCTCTCCGGAGGTCGCCGTGCGCGCGGTCGGGCTCGGCCTGCGCCTGCTGCACGACGCCCTCCCCGTCGCGGAGTGCCCGTGGACGTGGAGCCCGGCGGAGCGCATCGCGAACGCCGCCGCCCGCGGCACGACGGTGCCGACGGACCTGCACGAGCCCCCGTCGATCGACCGGCTCGTGGTCTGCCACGGCGACGCGTGCCTCCCCAACACCCTGCTCGACGACGACGGCCGTCCGGTGGCCCACGTCGACCTCGCCGCGCTCGGCGTCGCCGACCGGTGGGCCGACATCGCCGTGGCCGCCATGAGCACGCTGTGGAACTTCGGTCCCGGGTGGGAGGACACGCTCATCGCGGCCTACGGTGTCGACCCCGATCCCCCGAGACTGGAGTACTACCGACGGCTCTGGAACGAGACCTGAGCCGCGCTCACGCCTCGGGATGCGCGTCGCTGAGGAGGCTCCCGTCGGCCGGGCGCCGGTCCCACGACGGTTTGCGCAGCGCGTAGAACAGCAGCGGCGGCGCGCCGAGCACGACGATCACCAGACCGACGATCCACGGGTACGCGGCGGCCGGGAAGGCGGTGAACCCCTGAGGCGGGATGAAGGCGAGCACGAACGCGGCGAGGCAGGCGGCGAAACCGACCCCGGCGACGAACGGCAGGGCCTTCACGCGATAGGCCCGGCGAACGTCGGGCGCCTTCCGCCGCAGCACCATCGCCGAGGCGAACATGAGCATGTACATGATGAGGTAGAGCGCGGCGGCCATGTCGATGAGGGCGACGAAGGCTGCACTGACGTTCGGCACGATGATGAAGATCGCCGCGAGGATCGTGACGATCGTGCCCTGGAGCATCAGGATGCCCGACTGGACCCCGGCCTTGTTGCGCTTCTGCAGCAGCGGCGGGAGCAGCCCTGTCTCCGCCGCCGCCAGCACACCCTTGGACGGACCGGCGACCCAGGTTACGACCGAGGCGAGGGCCCCGGCGGCGATGAGCGCGGACACGACGGCCGTCGCCCACCCCATGTCCCAGTGGTCGAAGTACTCCCCGAACGCGAGCATGATGCCGTTCGTCAGCCCGAGTTCCTTCTCCGGCACCGCGACCGCGATCGCGATGGTGGGCAGGATGAAGACGAGCAGGATGAGGCCGGCGGCGAGGAACACGGAGCGCGGGTAGCCCTTGCCGGGATCCTTCATCTGGTTCACGTGGACCGCATTCACCTCCATACCGGCGTAGGCGAGCACGTTCGACACGATCAGCACGATGGAGGCCAGCCCCGTGAACGGCGGGATCATCGCCGAGGCATCCAGCGGCACCTGGCTCTTCTCTCCGCTGAACACCCACACCGCACCGAACACGATGAGCAGCACCGCCGGGAACAGCGTGCCGATGATGCCGCCCCACGAGCCGAGCTTCGCGAAGAGGTCGCCGCCGCGGAGGGTGACCAGGGTGGAGCCCCAGTAGAAGACGATGATGACGACCGCGGTGAAGAACCCGGAGCTGGACAGCGAGGGGTCGAGGAAGACGAAGGCGAGGGCGCCGGCCACGAACGCGAGCTGCGTCGGGAACCAGACCACGTTCTGGATCCACTGCAGCCACACCGCGGTGAACCCCCAGCGGTTGCCGAGGGCCTCGCGCACCCAGACGTACACGCCGCCCTTCCACCCCGTCGCGAGTTCGGCCGCGACGAGAGCCGTGGGGATGAGGAAGAGGATCGCCGGGATGATGTAGAGCGTGACGCTGCCCAGGCCGTAGATCGCCATCGCCGGCAGCGAGCGCAGGCTCGCCACGACCACGAGGGTGAGGAGGGCGAGCTGCCCGACGCCGAGGACGGCGACGGCGGGACGGGAGACACGCGGCGTGGAGGCGGCGCCGGCGGCACCGGACTGCGAGGCGGACATGTCGGCCCCCTAGTGGTGGAACGCCGAGTCGGGGTGGTCGGACGGCATGGGAGCCGTGAGCGCGTCGAGGTGGGCCACCTCGGCGGTGATGGCGTCGAGCAGTTCGGCGGCCAGGTCCATGCTGAGCCCGTTGCGCACGACGATCCGCTGCACCGTGAGGTCTTCGAGGTCCGCGGGCATGGGATAGGCGGGCACGAGCCAGCCGCGCATCCGGAGGCGGTCCTGGAGGTGGTACAGCGTCCACTTGTCGGTGTGCCCGTCCTTCAGGCGCCAGGCGAAGACGGGGATGTCGCTGCCGTCGTTCCACAGCTCGAACGCATCGAGCTTCGCGATGCCCGCGGAGAGGAACTTCGCCACGTCCTGCGAGGCCTGCTGCACGGCCCGGTAGCCCTCGAACCCGAGGCGGAGGAACAGGTAGTACTGCAGCAGCACCTGAGCGCCAGGGCGGGAGAAGTTCAGGGCGAAGGTCGGCATCTCCCCGCCGAGATAGCTCACCTTGAACACCAGGTCCTCCGGCAGCCATTGCGCGTCGCGCCAGACCACCCATCCGAGACCCGGGTAGACGAGACCGTACTTGTGACCCGAGGTGCTGATGGAATGCACGCGCTCCAGCCGGAAGTCCCAGACCAGGTCGGGCTGGAGGAACGGGGCGATCATCGCGCCCGAGGCGCCGTCCACGTGGATCGGGATGTCGAGACCCGTCTTCTCCTGGATCGCGTCGAGCGCCGCGGCGATCTCGGCCACCGGCTCGTACATGCCGGTGTAGGTGACGCCCATGATGGCGACCACCCCGATCGTGTTCTCGTCCACGTACTTCTCGAGGTCGTGGCCGTCGAGCGTCTTGTGTTCCTCACTGATGGGCACGTAGCGCGGTTCCACGTCGAAGTAGTTGCAGAACTTCTCCCAGCACACCTGCACCGCGCTCGACATCACGAGGTTCGGCGTGGAGGCGTCCTTGCCGGCGGCACGGCGCGCCTGCTGCCAGCGACGCTTGAACGCCAGACCGCCGAGCATGCACGCCTCGGAGGAGCCGATGGTCGACGTGCCGATGCTGCGAGCGGCGTCCGGCGCCTTCCACAGGTTCGCGAGCATGTGCCAGCAGTTGTCCTCGATGGCGGCGGTCTGCGGATACTCGTCCTTGTCGATCATGTTCTTGTCGAAGGAGGCCATGTAGACCTGCTTCGCCTCGTCGTCCATCCAGGTGCTGACGAAGGTGGCGAGGTTGAGGCGCGCGTTGCCGTCGAGGATGGTCTCGTCCTCGACGATCTGCTTCGCCGTCGCGGGAAGCGACTCGGAATCCGGGATGACGTGTCGCGGTGCGACGGTGGCCTCACCCGGCCGCGTGAAGAGCGGCTGGTCGTCGGCGGAGGAGATGCTCATGGGACGTCCCTTTCGGTCGGTGTCGATTGGCACTGTCTCCTGCGGACGCTAGACCGGCCGCCGAGCCACCTCCAGGGGTCCTCGTCCGAAAAGGGTGAGGGTCAGGACGGCCCGAGGATGAAGTTCCAGGCGCCCGTGGCGACCGCCGCGGCGATCGCGATCCCGGAGATCGCGGCCCCGACGGCGAGGAGGGCCCACTCGGGGGCGCCGAAGCGGGACTCGCGCGCCCAGGTGCGACGACCGGGGGCGCCGAAGCCCCGCGCCTCCATCGCGGTCGCGAGCTTCGCGCCGCGGCGGATGGACAGGACGAGCAGGGCGAAGGCCATGCCGAGGAAGCGTCGGATGCGGCCGCGGTCGGCCACGCCGCGGGCTCGACGCGCCAGTTCCAGAGCCCGCCAGTCATCGAGGAACAGCCCCACCATGCGCAGTCCGGCGAGCGCGCCGAGCACGAATCGGGCGGGCAGGCGCAGGATCTGCCCGAGGCCGTCGGCGAGATCGGTCGGATCGACCGTGATGAAGAGCACCACCGAGGGCAGGGCGATCGCGAGCACCCGGAGCATCGTGGCGACGGCGAGCGCGAGCGACCCCTCGCTGATGCGCAGCACGAACCAGTCGACGTAGACCGTGCCGCTCGTCTCGCCGTACAGGGCGATGGTGAGCCCCGTCAGCGGCGCCGCGAGCCAGACCGGCCAGGTGCGCACCCAGAACTCCCGCCACCCGATGCCGGCGAACAGGAACAGCACCGCTTCGAGCACCAGGGCGACCGCCGCCGACACCGGATCCAGCGTGAGGATCAACGGCACGGCGATGAGCGCGCTCACGCCGAGCTTCGCGACCGGGTTGATCCGGGCCACGACGCCGGCGCGGGCGCGGGTGTCGGCGGGATCCGTCATGCCGGCGCCCCCAGGGGGAAGCGGGTGGCGTGCAGGGCGCGCGCCACGTCGAGGTCGTGCGTGACGGTGACGATCGCGGAGCCCTCATCCCGCAGGGTGGCGAGCATCGCGACGAGCTCGGCCCAGGTGCGGGCGTCCTGTCCGAACGTCGGCTCGTCGAGGATCAGCACCCGGGGTCGCGTGGCGATCGCGGCCGCGACGGTGAGACGGCGCTTCTCCCCACCCGAGAGCGTGTACGGGTTCGCGGCTCCCAGCGCGGACAGGCGCAGGCGGGCGAGCAGTTCGTCGACGCGCGCCTCGACCTCGTCCTCAGGGACGCCCAGCGCGCGCGGGCCGATGGCGAGCTCGTCCCGCACGGTGGTGGCGAGGAGCTGGTGCTCCGGCTCCTGGAAGACCATGCCGATCCGGGTCAGGAGGTCGCGGGACGCCCAGCGGATCGGCGCGGGATCGGCACCCTGCGCGAGCATCGGCGCCGCGGTCACGGCCCCCTCCGCGGGCGGGAGCAGGCCCGCGAGGGTCAGACCCAGCGTGGACTTGCCCGCGCCGTTCGGCCCGGTGATCGCGAGGGCCTCGCCCGCCCGCACGTCGAGGTCGATGCCTCGGGCCACCGGACGCCCCTTCACCCGCGCCACGGCGAGTGCTCGGGCCGATAGCAGCACCTCGCCGGGCACCGCCCGCGGTGCCGGGGGCTCGACGGGAGGACGCCCGGGCACCCAGACGCCGTCCGCCGCCAGGCGCTCTCCCTGCGCACCGAGCACCGCGGCGGGAGGGCCGTCCGCGACCACCCCGCCGGCACCGAGCACGATGACCCGGGTGAGGAGCGGCAACCACACCTCGAGTCGATGCTCCACGACCACGAGGGTGGCGGGGTGCGCGGCGAGCATCCGCTCCACCGCCTCCCTGACCTCGCGCACCCCGTCCGGATCGAGGTTCGCCGTCGGCTCGTCGAGGAGGACGAGGCCGGGGCGCATCGCGAGCATGCCGGCGAGGGCGAGACGTTGCTTCTGGCCGCCCGACAGCGCCTTGGTGGGATGATCGAGCGGCACGTCGAGGCCGACGGCAGCGAGCGCCGCCTCGACACGCGGCCAGATCTCCGCACGCGGCACGCCGAGGTTCTCGCACCCGAACGCGACGTCGTCGCCTGCGCGGGCGAGGATCACCTGGGAATCGGGGTCCTGGAGGACGAGACCGGCGCGCCCGCGAGTCGCCACCGCCGGAGCGTCGTCGACGAGGAGCTCCCCCGCGCTCTCGCCCTCCTCCTCGCCGCCGAGCACGCCCGCGAGGCCGTGCAGCAGGGTCGACTTGCCCGCCCCGGAGGCGCCGAGCACGAGAACCCGCTCGCCGGGCTCGATGCGGAACGAGACGTCGCGCAGCGCCCACGCCCGGCGGCTTGCATGCCGCCAGCCCCAGCCGCGCGCCTCGACGACCGCGGGAGCGACCTGCGCCGCCATCAGACGCGCACGCGCGCCTCGCGCCCGGACCCGAAGCGGTCCAGCGCTCCCGTCGCGGCGATGCCGCGGGCGAGCACCCACGACAGGGCACCGGCGATGACGGCGCCGGAGAGCACGGTGCTCACGAGGTAGATCACGGTGAACGCGGGACCGGAGCCGGCGTACCAGAGGATGAGGTTGTTGATGCCTCCCGCGAGCGCAGCGCCGGCACCAGCGAGGATCGCGACGGGCAGCGACCAGCGACGGTAGAAGAACAGCAGGAAGACGAGCTCGGCGCCGAGACCCTGCACGAGGCCCGCTTCGAGCGTGAGGAAGCCACCCCACTGGTTGCCGATGAGCGCCGAGACGACGGCGGCCAGCAGTTCGACGTAGATCGCCGCACCGGCCTTGCGGATGATGAGGCCGCCGAGCACTCCGGCGAACAGCCACGGTCCGTCCAGGAGCCCCTGGAGCCCGGGGAGCAGCGGCTCGAGCAGGGCCTTGGGGCCGAGGTACCCGACGTTCCAGGCCAGGAAGATCAGGCCGGCGGCGACGCCGAGCACGCTGGCGACGACGATGTCGACGATGCGCCACCGCAGATAGCTGCGTGCCGGAGCGCCGGTCGTCTTCGTGGACGAGGATGCGGACGTGGACGTACTCATGTGAACTCCTCCCTGCGCTGGCATGACCCAGATCAGGTTCGACGGTCGAAGCGCGATTCGCTCCCTCTCAGCCCGGCTCGCCGGACTCCCGTGGTTGTGCTGTCGATCCTAGCGTCTTCCGCCCGCGCGTCCCGAGCCGTGCACGGCGGATTCCTGGCGGCATTCGGTACCGTAAGCGAGTGACCGCTTCCGATCCCCCTGAAGAGGCGTCCGGCGGCGTCGGCGTCGACGCGCGGCCCGAAGACTCCGCCCCCGCGTCCTCGCAGACCGTCGACCCGGTGCCCGCGAGCACGACGGAGACCGTCGCGTGGGCCGACGCCTCGACACCGGCGACCGCGCTGACCTGGGTCGACACGGGCGTGGTCGAGGCCGGCTCCTCGACGCCGGAGTTCGACGCCATTCCGGACGCCGAGGCCGCCCCCGGTCTGCTGCGCGACGCGACGCTGCGCCCGGCGATCGCCGGCCCCGGGCTGCTCGTCCCGCTCGGGGTGCTCGCCGGGCTCGTCGCCTCCTACGCCGGAAGCACGCTGCTCTGGCCGTTGCACGAGGTCGCCCCCACCGTCCAGGCCGTGGAGGTCACCCCGGTGGCCGCCCCCACCGCTGCCCTCGCGTGGCCGGAGGTGGGCGACGGCGCCGTGGGCATCGCGGGGATGACGACGGCCGCGTCCACGACCGCCCCGGTCAGCATCGCGAGCATCACCAAGGTCGTCAGCGCGCTCATGGTGCTCGACCGCCTGCCGCTCGCGCCCGGAGAGCAGGGCCCCGAGTTCTCCTTCACCTACGCCGACAGCATCCGCTACTGGGACTACCGGATCTCCAACCAGTCCGCACTGGATGTGCCCGTGGGCGGAGTGCTCACCGAGTATCAGCTCCTGCAGGGCACGCTGCTCGGCTCGGCCAACAACTACATCGATCGACTCGCCTCCGAGATCTGGGGATCCAACCGCGAGTTCGCGGCCGCCGCCGAGGTCTGGCTCGGCGAGCGCGGGCTCTCCGGCATCACCGTGGTCACGCCGTCCGGATTCGACGCGCGCAACGTCGCCACCCCGGAGGCGCTCGTGGCTCTCGGCGAGCTGGCGATGCAGAACCCCGTGTTCGCGGAGATCGTGGGCACCCGGTCGGTCGAGCTGCCGGGGGCGGGAACGGTGGAGAACACGAACGGCATGCTCGCGGACCCCGGGGTCGTCGGCATCAAGACCGGCACGCTCGTCGGCTGGAACCTGCTGACGGCCAAGGACGTCTCCGTGGGGGATTCGACGGTCCGTCTCTACGCCGCGGCACTGAACCAGGAGGACGACGAGGCGCGCCTCGCCCTCACGCGCGCGCTGTTCGCGCAGACCGAGGCGGCGCTGCAGGCGCAGGGCCCGGCCGTTCCGGCGGGGACGGTGGTCGGACGTGTCCGCACCGCCTGGGGCGAGGAGGTCGACGTCGTGACCGGTGCGGACGCGGATGTGGTGCTGTGGAACGGGGCGAGCGCGACCGCGACGGCTGTGTTCGATCTCGGCGAGCAGCGCGAGGCGGACGGCGACGTCGGCACCCTCACCACGGCCGGCCCCGTCGACACCACCGAGACCGCACTCGTCCTCGCCGAAGACGTGGACGGCCCGAGCCCGTGGTGGCGCCTCACCCATCCCCTCGAGCTGTTCGGCATCGACGCGGACCGCTCCTGACGACTGACGCCCCGCTCCGAGTCCGGAGCGGGGCGTCAGGGCGATGACGATCAGGGACGAGGCGTCGCGCCGTCCGCCCCGTCGTCGAGGAGCGCCTGCGCGGCGGCCGCCTCCGCCCCGGGAAGCTGGGCGCCGACGGCGGCACCCGCCACGGCATCGGCGGCCTGCTCCTCCGCGCGGGCCTCGGCGTCGGCCTCTCCCGTCACCACGACCGGAGACGACCCGGTCAGGGCCGCTTCCGCATCGAGGTCGGTCGCCGCCTGCTCGAACTGCGACTGGTACAGCCGCCAGTACGCGCCCTGCGCGGCGATGAGCTCGTCGTGCGTGCCCTTCTCGACGATGTCGCCGTGCTCCATCACGAGGATGAGGTCCGCGTCGCGGATGGTCGACAGCCGGTGCGCGATGACGAACGAGGTGCGTCCCTGCCGGAGAGCGGCCATGGCGTTCTGCAGCAGCAGCTCGGTGCGGGTGTCGACCGCCGAGGTGGCCTCGTCCAGGATGAGGATCGACGGCTGCGCCACGAACGCCCGGGCGATCGTGATGAGCTGCCGCTCACCGGCCGAGACGTTCGACGCGTCCTCGTCGAGCACGGTGTCGTACCCGTCCGGAAGCGCGTGCACGAAGCGGTCGACGTAGGTCGCCCGCGCGGCGGCCAGCACCTCCTCGTCCGTCGCGGTCGAGCGTCCGTAGCGGATGTTCTCGCGGATGCTCCCGGCGAACAGCCAGGGGTCCTGGAGCACCATGCCGGTGCGGGACCGGAGGTCGTCGCGCGTGATGGTCGAGATGTCCTGACCGTCCAGCGTGATCCGTCCGCCGCTGAGTTCGTAGAACCGCATGATGAGGTTCACGAGCGTCGTCTTGCCGGCACCCGTGGGCCCGACGATCGCGACGGTCTGCCCCGGCTCGACCCGGAACGACAGATCGGTGATGAGCGGACGCTCCGGCGAGTAGGAGAAGGACACGTTCTCGAACTCGATCACCCCCTCCCCTTCGCGGAGAGCAGGAGCGTCAGGGTCGTCGGCCTCCTGCTCATCGGCGTCGAGCAGGTCGAACACCCGCTCCGCCGAGGCGGTGCCGGACTGCACGACCGCCGCCATGCCGCCCAGCTCGGACAGCGGCTGCGTGAACTGCTGCGAGTACTGGATGAACGCCTGCACGTCGCCGAGCCGCAGCTGCCCGCTCGCGACCATGAGCCCGCCGAGCACCGCGATGCCGACGTAGGTGAGGCTGCCGACGAAGGTCATCGCGGGCATGATGATGCCCGAGAGGAACTGCGCCTTGAAGCTCGCCTGGAAGAGCTCCTCGTTCTCGGCCTTGAACTTGTCCAGCGCGTCCTGCTCGCGGCCGAACACCTTGACCAGCGCGTGGCCGGAGAAGGCCTCCTCGACCCGGGCGTTGAGCCGGCCGACCTTGCGCCACTGCGTGCCGAAGGCCTTCTGCGACCGCGGTCCGATGACGCCGAAGATCACGCCCATGAGCGGAAGCGCCACGAGGGCGACGAGGGCGAGCTGCCACGAGATCGAGAACATCATCACGAGCACGCCGATCACCGTCAGCACGGCGGTCAGTGCTCCCGACAGCGACTGCTGCATGGTCTGGGTGATGTTGTCGATGTCGTTCGTCACCCGCGAGATCAGCTCGCCGCGCTGCACCTTGTCGAAGTACGCCAGCGGGAGCCGGTTGATCTTCGCCTCGACGGCCTCGCGCAGCCGCCACATGGTGCGCACCATGATGACGTTGATGACGTATCCCTGCAGCCAGCTGAGGAACGCGGCCACGACGTAGATCGCGAGAACAGCGGCGATCACCCAGCGCAGCGCGTCGAAGTCGATGCCGTCGCCGACCCGGAAGTCGCCGAGCGCGCCCACCTGGTTGGCGAAGTCGTTCTGCCCGGCGTCCCGCAGCGCGTCGACGACGACGTCCTGCGGGGTCCCGGCCGGGAACCCGGGGAAGTCGCCGGTGGGCTGACCGAGCTGGATCGAGATGAAGCCGCGATAGACGATGTTCGTCGCCTCGGCGAGCACCTTCGGGGCGGCGACGGTCAGCACGACCCCGATCGCACCGAGGATCGACACGAAGACGAACCACACTGCGGAGGGCTTGAGCAGCCCGATCATCCGCGCGAAACTCGGGCCGAAGTTGTCGGCCTTGCCCGGCGCGACGCTGTCCCAGTCGCCGGAGTTCTGCCGCGCCTGCTCGGCGAGCTCCGCCTCGTACTGCTCCTCGGCGGTGAGCTCCCGCTCGACCGTGGGCGCCGGCGCCTTACCCCGTCCGCGACGGCGCCGACCCTGGGTCCCTGAGCGTGTCGAAGGGTCCGTCCCCTGGGTCCCTGAGTCTGTCGAAGGGTCCTGCTCGCTCATGCGTCCACCCCCAGCTGCGACTCGACGATCTCGCGATAGGTCTCGCTGGTCTCCAGCAGCTCCTCATGGGTTCCGACGCCGACCATGGTGCCGCCCTCGAGGACCACGATGCGGTCCGCGTCGGTGATCGTGGAGACGCGCTGCGCGACCACGATCTTCGTCACGTGCGGAAGCTCGCGCCACAGCGCCTGCCGCAGCCGGGCATCCGTGGTGAGGTCGAGCGCGGAGAAGGAGTCGTCGAACACGAGCACCTGCGGCCGGTGCACGATGGCCCGCGCGATCGCCAGGCGCTGGCGCTGACCGCCGGACACGTTCGTGCCGCCCTGGGCGATGCGGGAGTCGAGACCGTCCGGCATCTCCTCCACGAAGTCGCGACCCTGGGCGATCTCCAGCGCGTGCCAGAGTTCCTCGTCGGTGGCGTCCTCGCGGCCGTAGCGCAGGTTGGACGCGACGGTGCCGGTGAAGAGGAAGGGACGCTGCGGCACCAGACCGATGCTGTCCCACAGCGCCTCGACGTCGGCCTCGCGGACGTCTACGCCGCCGACGTGCACGGACCCGCCGGACACGTCGAACAGGCGCGGGATGAGCGAGACGAGCGTGGTCTTGCCCGACCCGGTGGAGCCGACGATCGCGACGGTCTCCCCCGGCTCCGCGGCGAAGCTGATGCCGGCGAGGACGGGGGCGTCGGCGCCGGGGTACGTGAACTCCACGTCATCGAACGCAACGGCACCCGGGGTCGGGAAAGCGGTGACGCCGTCCACCGGGCGGGTCATGGTGGACTCCGTGTTCAGCACCTCGCCGATGCGCTCGGCGGAGACCGCGGCGCGCGGGATCATCATCGCCATGAAGCTCGCCATGATGACGCCGCCCATGATCTGGCCGATGTACTGCATGAAGGCGAACAGAGTGCCCACCTGCACGGTGCCGTTGTTGACCTCGATGCCGCCGAACCAGATGACGGCGACCACGGTCACGTTGAGGATGAGCATGAACAGCGGGAACAGCAGCACGAACAGCGAGCCGACCTTGCGGCCGACGACCATGATGTCGGTGTTCGCGCCGCGGAAGCGCTCCTCCTCGATGCGCTCCCGGACGAAGGCCCGCACGACCCGCACGCCCGTGAGCTGCTCGCGCATGATGCGGTTCACGTTGTCGAGCTTGCCCTGGTAGCTGCGGAAGAGCGGCACCATCCGGCCGATGACGAGTGCCGCGAGAAGGAGCAGCACCGGGACGGAGACGGCGATCAGCCAGCTCAGCCCCGCGTTGGTCTGCACGGCGAAGATGATGCCGCCGATCGCGAGCAGCGGCGCGGTGACGAGCATGGTCGCGCCCATCATCGCCAGCATCTGCACCTGCTGCACGTCGTTCGTGTTGCGGGTGATGAGGGATCCGGCGCCGAACTGCGAGACCTCGCGCTCGGAGAAGCCGCTGACCTTGCCGAACACGTCGGCGCGGATGTCACGGCCGGCGCCCATCGCGGCGCGGGCGGCGAAGAAGGTCGCGATGACCGAGGCCACGATCTGGCCGAACGACACGGCCAACATGAACAGGCCGGTGCGCCAGATGTACGCGGTGTCGCCCTGTGCGACGCCGTTGTCGATGATGTCGGCATTGAGGCGCGGCAGGTAGAGCGTGGCGGCCGCGCTGGCGAACTGGAAGACCAGCACGGCGACGAGGAGCCACTTGTAGCGTGACAGATATCGGAGGAGGAGTTTTCCCAGCACAGGCGGACTTTCTCGGAAGGAGGAGGTGGCGGGTCTCCCGGCAGACGGATGCCGACCGATGACCGGCCATACGACAGGGTGCCACGAAGCGGCGACATTCGGATCCCCCTCCGGGAGGACCTTCGCTCACAGCGAACCACCGTATGTATCACTTGGCTGACACAAGTTGTGATAGACATATGGCACAAAGAACGGAGTCCGCCATGTCGAACCCCACCCCGCCGGACATCATCGGCGCCGTCCTCTCCTCGCCGGCCGTCTTCCTCGTCGTCGGCCTCGTCATCGCTGCGCTGCTCGCCCTCACGCCCTGGTGGCGCACGCGTGCGGCGACGGCGACCCGACTGACGCGCGACGAGGCCGCCGCCGTGAGCGCGCGCTACTCCCCCGAGCGGCGCCTCCTCGCCGTCGGCGCCCTGGTGGTCCTCGGGACGGGGGTGACGGTGGAGGTGCTCGCGCGGTACGTGCTATCGCTGAACGGTGAGGTGTCCTGGTGGCGCTACGCCGCCCCCGTGTTCGCCACCGCCGCCGTCGCCGCCGCCCTGGCACTCGCGGTCAGCGTCGGAGGTGCACGCCATGCGACAGAGCCGGTGACCACCGGGACCCGGCGGACCTGGCTCTCCTTCAGTCCTCGCGGGGGGACCGCCGCGGCAGGCCTCGCGCTCCTCGGACTCGTCCTCACGACGATCGCCGCCGGCTGTGCGTCGTCGAACATCGACGGCGGGCCCTTCGTGTTCCTGGAGATCCCCGCGCCGAACACCGACGTCGACCCGGTGCGGCTGTGGTTCTACGGGTGGGCGTACGGCGTCGCGGTGCTGCTCTGCTGCGCGCTCCTCGCCGGGGCGGTGTTATGGGCGCTGTGGGCGAATGCCACGCGTCCGTTCCTCCGGCCGGAGACCGTTCCCGCGGAGCACCACGAGCGCCGCCGGATCGCCGCGGGACTCGCCCAGGTCGCGACCGGAGGCCTCCTGCTCGCGCTGGCCGCCGCCTGGCGGTTCATCGGGAGCGCGGGACGGATCGGCCCTCTCACGATCGAGGGCGAGGGCACGTTCGAGATCGTCTGGCGCTACGCCGACATCGCCCGCGCGGCCGGCGCCGCGGCCCCTGTGCTGGAGGTCGTCGCCGTGGCCCTTCTGGTCCTCTCGGCGCTGGCTCTGCGGGGCGGCTCCCGCCGGTCGGCAGACCCCGCGACGGCGGCGATGCGGCAGCCGGAGGGGGCGCGATGACGCCGCGCTCCCCGCTGTCCGGCCCCGACGATGCGCTCCCGGCCCGGGACATCTATCGGCAGTTCCGCGGGCTCATCGTCTCCGGGCAGCTCGGTGCCGGCGAACGCCTGCCGTCGGTCCGGCAGACGGCCGGCGACCTCGGGGTCGCACCAGGCACGGCGGCGCGCGCCTACAAGATGCTCGAAGCCGACGGTCTGGTCGTGTCGCGCACCGCGGCAGGCACGCGCGTCGCCGACTCCGCCGCCGTGCTCCCCGGGGCGGTCATCCGGAGGATCCGCGAGCTGGTCGACGCCGCACAGGACGCCGGTCTCGAACCCGGCGACGTCACCGATGTGCTCCGGACGACCTGGGAGTCCCGTCGCCGCGCCGCCGTCGTCCCCGAAGAGAACTGAGGCGCGCGTCAGAACAGCGCGGGCTGCGGCACGTAGTCGCGGGCGGGCGCCCCGGCGTCGGGGCCGAGTTCGGCGAGGGAGGCCGGCTGCCACCGCGGGTTGCGATCCTTGTCGACGAGCTGCGCGCGGATGCCCTCCACCAGGTCGGGGTGTTCGTTCACGAACCAGAGCACCCGGCGGTACTCGCCCTCCAGCGCGGCGCGGAGCCCGATCATCTCCCGGGCCTCCCGCACCGCGTCGAGCGTCACGACGAGGCCCGTCGGAGCCAGATCGTCGAGCAGGTCGGCGACGGCCGCCGCTTCCTCGGTGCCGAGCGCGCGGAGCCGCTCCAGGATCTCGGGCACGGTCGGGGCGGCGAACGCCTCGTCGATCCACTCCCGCGCGGCGGGAAGCGAGGACGGCTCCGGCGTCTCGTCGAAGAGCAGGACGATCTCGCTGGGACTCGTCGGGTCGGCGCGGTAGGCCAGAGCCTCGCGCAGCGCATCCAGGCGGTCGGAGGGGACGAAGTGATCCGCGAAGCCCGCGTACACGGCGTCGGCACCGTTCATCGTGGCCCCGGTGAGGCCGAGGTACTCGCCGAGCCGTCCGGGCGCCCGCCCCAGCAGCCAGGTGCCGCCGACGTCGGGCGTGAAGCCGATCCGGGTCTCCGGCATGGCGAGCTTCGAGCGTTCGGTGACCACACGGATCGCGGCATGCCCCGCCAGACCGATACCGCCGCCCATCGTGATCCCGTCGGCGAGCGCGACCACGGGCTTCGGGTACTCCGCGATCATGGCGTTCATCGCGTACTCGCCTCGGAAGAACTCCGCAGACTGCTCCGGATGGCCGGAAGTGATCTGGCCGTGCAGGCGACGCACGTCGCCGCCCGCGCACATACCGCGCTCCCCGGCGCCATCGATGAGGACGATCTGCACGTCGGAGTCGTCACGCCAGGCCACCAGGGCCTCCGTGATGGTGGCGATCATGTCCTCGTCGAGCGCATTGATTGCCTCAGGGCGGTTGAGCGTGAGCCGCCCGAGCGCTCCTTCGGTGCGGATGAGGACACGGGGCGCGGCGGGGGTATCGGTCACGGGTGCCAGGCTACCCCGTCGCGTGCGGCCGGATTCCGCACGAAATGCGGGTTCCGGGGCGGTTTTCCGGCAGGATAGGAGGAACTGTTCATCGCAACGAGAGGTCCCGGATGCCCGAAGGACAGGTGCTCGAGTTCACGAATGTGACGAAGCGCTTCAACGAGGTGACGGCCGTCTCGGATTTCTCCGCCCGTGTCGAGCCCGGCGCCGTCACCGCCTTCCTCGGCCCCAACGGTGCCGGCAAGACGACGACCCTGCGCATCCTGCTCGGCCAGGTGCGCGCCACGTCCGGCACCGCCACGATCGGCGGGGCCGCCTACGCCGAGCTGCGGCAGCCGCTGCGCACCATCGGCGCCGTGCTGGAGGAGACGGCCTATCGGCCGCGCCGCACGGCGAGCCGTCAGCTCACCATCGCCGCGAAGGCCAACGGCATCCGCCTCGCCCGCGTCGATGAGGTGATCTCCCTCGTCGGCCTGGAGGGTGAGGCGGACACGCGCATCGGCGGGTTCTCGCTCGGCATGCGCCAGCGCCTCAGCGTCGCCCACGCGCTCCTCGGCGACCCCGGCGCCCTCGTCTTCGACGAGCCGGCGAACGGCCTCGACCCGGAGGGCATCCGCTGGATGCGGCTGCTGATGCGTCGCCTCGCCGACGAAGGGCGCACGGTGCTGGTCTCCTCCCACGTGCTCAGCGAGATCGAGCAGGTCGCCGACCACGTGCTCGTGCTCTCCAAGGGACGCCTCGTGCTGTCGAGCGGCATCGAGACGCTGGCCGATCCGGCCGGCGGATCCGTGGTCGTCGACTCCGTCGATCGCCCCGGTCTCACGACCGCGCTGGTCGCCGCCGGGTTCGACATCGAGGTGCTCCGCTCCGGGCTGACCGTGCGCGGGACCGACGCCAGCCGCGTCGGCGCCGTCGCTGCGGACGCCGGTATCGCTCTCAGCACGCTCGTGCAGCGCGGCCCGACGCTGGAGGACGTCTTCATCGACCTCATGCGGGGCGGCCGCTTCGACACCGCCCCGGCGCTCGATCAGACGGAGGCTCCCGCCGAGGAGGATCCCGAGTCCGCGACCGCCGCCGAGGCTCCGGCAGAGGAGTCTCCGACGGACGGCCCGTCGACGGATGAAGCCGCCGGCACCGCGGCTGCGGCTCTCGCAGCCGGCGGCACCGCCGCGCTCGCCGACGACCTGACGCCTCAGACAACCGGCCCTGTCTCCGCCGAGTCGATGGACGACGACACCGCTCCGACCGACGAGGCGGAGGCCGCCGCGGACGAGGATGCGACCCGGGCCCTTCCCGTCGTCGCCGCCGATGACGACGCGACCCGGACCCTGCCCGTGGTCGACGCGACCTCAGACGCGCAGCCCGCGGATGCGGAGACCGACGCGGAGGCCGAGGGCTCGCCGTCGTTCGACGACATCCTCTTCGGTGCGCCCGCGCCCGTCGCCGAGTCTCCGCGGCGGTCCTTCGCCGCCCTGTTCGCCGCCGCGTCCGCAGACGCGGAGACCGAGTCGCCCGCGCAGCCGGCGGCGACGGATGCTCCCGGCGAGTCCGAGTCCGAGACCGAGTCCGAGTCCGAGTCCGAGTCCGAGACCGAGTCGCCGTCGACGACCGACGAGACCCCCGCCGAGGCCGTCGGCTCCGCTGCCGACGCACCGGCCGACAGCACGAGCACCGACGCATCCGACAGCGCCTCCGGTGACGAGGAGCCCGCGGGCGTGGAGTTCTTCACCGGCTTGGACGCCTCGTCGGCGGACGATGAGACCGCGCCGTCCGAGGACGCCGCCGAGGCCGCAGCGCAGGGCGAGGACGCCTCTCCTGCGTCCGACGACGACGACCCGCGGTCGGCCGCTGTGAGCTCGATGCTGGCCGCCGCCGCACGCGCCTACTACGAGGACGAACCGCGCGACTACCCGCTCGCTCCGGCGGAGGAGACGTCGTCCGGCGACGGGGCTCCGCAGGACGAGTTCGGGAGCGACGAGTCCGCAGACGACACGGAGACCCCGGCGGAACAGCACGCCCCCGCGGACGACCGTGGGGACGAGCACCACGACGAGCACCGCGGCTGAGCTCCCGATGCAGAACGCCCTCCCGGTCCACCGGGAGGGCGTTCTGCATCGGGGATCAGGCCGGACGTGGTCGGATGACCGGGCGCCGACTGCCCTTCGACACCGGGGTCGGAGCCGTGGCGACGATCTCCTCGACCGTCGTGGGCTCCTCGGACACCGGGAGGCGCAGCGCCTGCGTCAGCGCCAGGCCGTGCCGTGTGGTCAGGATCAAGCGGTTGTACTGCGGATCGCCCTCGAGATCGACGACCACGCTCGGACGTCGACGGCGGATCAGCACGAAGTCGAGGCTCCCCGCGGCCTTCCAGCTCCCGGCCGCCAGCACACCCGGGATGTGGGTACCCGGATTCGGGACGCCGCGGAGCCAGGTCCAGGCGTCGTCTGTCAGCTGGACCTTGGTGATCGTGTCGCGCACGATGCGGACGTTCTCGCGGTGGAAGGTGGCGGCACGTTCGATGGGCGAGAGCACGACCTCGAGTTGCGTCTGGTCCAGCAACAACGTCACCATGCCCCCAGTCTGCCAGCGCCGTCCTCCCCGTTGGCTGGAAGTTGCTCACAGGAACGCAACGATCCCTTGTCGGAATCCCTCAGTCCTGCCCTCACGACTCCTTCGCGAGGACAGGCTCCCACGCACGAACAGGCGCTGCCGCGGGCGTTAGCCTGACTCCGCGCGAAGGCCTAATGCCGACGGCCTTCGCGCCTGCAGGCGTTCGCGGGAGATCAGGCAACGGGGTCCAAGGGTTCCTATCCCCGCGCGGCTGCCTGTTCTCACGCGAACGAGCCACGCGACCGACCAGCGGGAGGAGCGGTCAGGGGCGCGCGGTCTGGGCGGCCTGGGCGGCGTGCGGCAGGGCGGCCTCGATGCGCTGGAGCTCGTCCTCGCCGTGCGCGGCGGTGAGGAACCAGGCCTCGAAGACGCTCGGCGGCAGCGCGACGCCGTGCTCGCGCATCGCGTGGAAGAACGCCGCGTACCGGAACGACTCCTGCGCCTGCGCCTCGGCGTAGTCACGCGGGGCCGAGGCGCGGAACGAAGCGCTGAAGAGGTTGCCGGCGGAGGCGAGGGCGTGGGTCACGCCGGCCTCGGCGAGCGCGCGGTCGAGAGCCGACGAGACCCGAGCGGCTGCGGCGTCGACGGTCGCGTAGACCTCCGGCGTCGCGAGGCGGAGCGTGGCCAGGCCCGCGGCCACCGACAGCGGGTTCCCGGAGAGCGTCCCCGCCTGGTAGACGGGACCGAGGGGCGCCAGGAGGTCCATGACCTCGGCGCGACCGCCGAGAGCCGCGAGCGGCATACCGCCGCCGACGACCTTGCCGAAGGTGAGGATGTCGGGCAGGTAGTCCTCTCCGGCCTCCGCCTGAAGGCCCCAGAAGCCCGCGGGGTGCACCCGGAAGCCGGTGAGGACCTCGTCGAGGATCATCAGAGCACCGTGCGCGTGGGCGGTCTCCGCGATGAGGCGGTTGAAGCCCGGGAGCGGGGGCACGACGCCCATGTTCGCGGCCGAGGCCTCCACGATGACGGCCGCGATGCGGGGACCGTGCTCGGCGAAGACGGCGGCGAGCGCCTCGGGGTCGTTGTAGCGGATCACGAGGGTCTGCGCGGCGATCGGCGCGGGCACACCGGCCGAACCGGGCAGCGCGAGCGTGGCGACCCCGGAGCCCGCCTCGGCGAGCAGGCCGTCGGAGTGGCCGTGATAGTGGCCGGCGAACTTCACGAGCAGATCACGGCCGGTCGCGCCGCGGGCGAGGCGGATCGCGGTCATGGTGGCCTCGGTGCCCGTCGAGACGAGACGGACGCGCTCCACGGGACGGATCTCGCCGAAGCGGACGCGGTCCGCGATGAGCGCGGCGAGCTCGACCTCCCCCTCGGTCGGCGCGCCGAAGGAGAGCCCCCGGGTGGCGGCCTCCTGCACGGCGGCGACGACCTCGGGCTGCGCGTGTCCGAGCAGTGCGGGACCCCAGGACGCGACGAGGTCGACGTACTCGCGACCCGCGGCGTCGGTCACGGTGGCGCCGCGCGCCGAGGCGAGGAAGCGCGGCGTCCCGCCGACCGACCCGTAGGCCCGCACCGGAGAGTTCACCCCGCCGGGGATCACCGCACGGGCGGCAGAGAAAAGGTCGTCATTGCGGTCGGTCATCGAGGCTCCTCCGTGATGCACGGCGCTCTCCCGGCATCCCTTCCAGGCTAACCCGCCGCCTGCCCTTCCGAGGCCGCGGCCGACGAAGGCTCAGCCGCGCAGCCAGCGGGCCGCTTCGGTGGCCCAGTACGTCAGCACCGCGTCAGCGCCCGCCCGGCGGATCGACAGCAGCGACTCGAGGACCGCGGCGCGCCGATCGATCCAGCCGTTCGCGGCGGCGGCCTCGATCATCGCGTACTCGCCCGACACCTGGTATGCCCAGACCGGGACGGTCACGGCGTCGCGGACCTCGCGGAGCACGTCGAGGAAGGCCATCGCCGGCTTCACCATGACGATGTCCGCGCCCTCGTCCTCGTCGACCAGCGCCTCCCGCACGCCCTCGCGACGGTTGCCGGGGTCGAGCTGATACGTGCGGCGGTCGCCCTGAAGCTGCGAGTCCACCGCTTCGCGGAACGGGCCGTAGAACGCACTCGCGTACTTCGCGGCATACGCCAGGATCAGGGTGTCAGTGAAGCCCTCGGCGTCGAGCGCCTGACGGATCACGGCGACCTGGCCGTCCATCATCCCGGACAGCCCCAGCAGCTGCGATCCCGCCCGCGCCTGGGCGAGGGCCATCGAGGCGTATCGCTCCAGGGTCGCGTCGTTGTCCACCGAGCCGTCGGCGGCGAGGACGCCGCAGTGCCCGTGATCGGTGAACTCGTCGAGGCAGAGGTCGGTCTGCACGACGAGCGCGTCGCCGACCTCGGCCGCCAGCGCCTCGGTGGCGACGTTCAGGATGCCCTGCGGGTCGTCCGCGCCGGAGCCCCGGGCGTCGCGCACCGCGGGAACGCCGAACAGCATGACCCCGCCGACCCCGGCCTCCGCAGCCTCCACGGCCGCGGAACGCAGCGAGTCGATCGAGTGCTGAGCGACGCCGGGCATCGATCCGATGGCGACCGGCTCGCTGATGCCTTCGCGGACGAAGAGCGGGAGCACGAGCTGACGCGGCTCGAGAGAGGTCTCGCGCACGAGGTCGCGGACGGCGCGCGACTGACGCAGTCGGCGCAGGCGGATGTCGGGGAAGCTCACGGCGCGAACTCGTCTGCCGCGTGCGGAAGGGTGAACTGCGACACGGCCTCGATCAGCGCATCGATGGTCTGCCGGTCGGCGACCACCGAGACGGGCAGGCCGGCGCGCTCGGCGTCCTTGGCCGTCCGCGGGCCGATCGCCGCGAGCAGCGTCTCGTCCGGGATCTCGGGGAACTGCTTCCGCACCTGCTCGGCCACCGAACCGCTGGTGATGAGGATCGCGTTGATCCGGCCGTTCTCGACGTCGCGGCGGATGCGCTCCGTCACCGGCACACCGACCGTGCGATAGGCGACGACGCCGTGCACGTCGTGTCCCGCCTCGGACAGCAGGATGCTCAGGACGGGCTTGGCGATCTCGCTGCGCAGCGCCAGGATGCGGCGCGGCTCGTGCTCCAGAGCGATGAGCTGCTGCGCCATCCCCTGCGCGGAGTTGTCCTGTTCGGGGACCAGGGCCACCTCGTAGCCCACGGCCTGCAGCGCCGCGGCCGTCGTCTCCCCCACGGCCGCGATCTTCGTGGTCTTCGGCACGACGGCACGGTGCGCGAACAGCACGTCCACCGTGGTCGCGCTCGTGACGGTCAGCCAGTCGAACTCGCCGGCCGCGAGCTGCTCCAGCGCACGGTCGAGGGTCGCCTGATCCGTGGTCGGAGCGAAGTTGATGAGCGGGGCGACGACGGGGACGGCGCCGAGAGCGCGGAGGCTCGCGGCGACGCTGTCACCCCAGGGGCCGCCACGGGGCACGAGGATGCGCCAGCCGTCCAGCGGTCGGTCCTGCTTGCTTTCAGAAGTGGTCATGACAATTCGGATTGCTCTTGAGGGACGAGGTCGGCCGCCCCTTGATCGAGCAGCCGACGGGCAACAGCGAGCCCGAACTCACGCGCTGCGTGCATCGGGTCTGCACCATCGGCAGCATCCGCACCATTGCCACTGCCGTTCCGATGAATATACTCCCCGTTCAGGGCTTCCGTGACGTCCAGCCCGATCCGACGACCGCCGTCCGGGGCGTAGACCACCGTCCTGACGCGGATCTCGGAGCCCTGGACGACGGCGTGCGCCGCCATGGGGGCTTGACAACCGGCGTCGAGGCCCTCCAGGATGGCGCGCTCGACGGTGATCGCGAGCCGTGTCTCCCGATGATCCAGCGCCGACAGCGCCGTGCGCAGTTCCTCCGGCGCGTCCGCCCGTGTCTCGACCGCCAGGGATCCCTGGCCGGGAGCGGTCGGCCATTCCGCGAGGCCGAGCTCCTCGCGCTGCAACGGGGAATCCGTGCCGAGTCGCGAGAGGCCGGCGGCGGCGAGGATCACGGCGTCCAGCTCTCCGGAGGTGACGCGCGCGAGGCGGGAGTCGACGTTGCCGCGGATGTCCACGACGTGGGCGCGAGGCGCACGGCGGTGGACCTGGGCGATACGTCGCGGCGACCCGGTACCCACGGCGCTCCCCGCCGGGAGCTCGTGCAGCGGGATGCCGTGTCGGGTGAGCACCACGTCGCGGGCGTCCTCCCGTCGGGGCGTCGCGGCGATGACGAGCGACTCCGGCACCGCGGTGGGGAGGTCCTTGAGGGAGTGCACGAGGAAGTCGCACTCGCCGGCGAGGAGGGCTTCGCGGAGACGGGTGGCGAAGATGCCGAGGCCGCCGATCTCCGACAGCGAGGCGCGATTGGTGTCGCCCTCGCTCGTGATCGGGACGAGTTCGACGCGGCGACCGGTGACCTTCTCGAGCGCGGCGGCGACGTGACCGGACTGCGCCTGCGCGAGCGCGCTGCGACGGGTGCCGAGACGGATGGGGGTGCTCATGGCGCTTACTGCAACACGTCCGCGATCTCGTCGAAGCGCAGGCGGCGCCCCGTGTAGAAGGGCACCTCCTCCTTCACGAACATGCGGGCGTCGGTGTAGCGGAGGTCCCGCATCATGTCGACGAGGTCGGTCAGCTCGTCGGCTTCCAGCGGCAGCAGCCACTCGTAGTCGCCGAGGGCGAAGGAGGCCACCGTGTTCGCGATGACTCCGGTGAACGCCGCACCCTTGCGTCCGTGATCGGCGAGCATCGCGCGACGCTCGCTCTCCGGCGCGAGGTACCACTCCGGCGTGCGGACGAACGGGTAGAGGCAGAGCCAGTCCTTGGGCTCGATGCCGCGGAGGAAGCCGGGGACGTGCGCGCGGTTGAACTCCGCGTCACGGTGGACGCCCATGACGTTCCACACCGGGAGGAGCGAGCGCAGCATCTCGGTGCGGCGCAGGCGGCGGAGGGCCTTCTGCAGCTCCTCGGCGGTGGCGCCGTGCAGCCACACCATGAGGTCGGCGTCGGCCTTGAGGCCGGAGACATCGTAGAAGCCGCGGACGGTGACGCCGGAGTCCTCGACGTGCGAGACGATCGACTCGAGCTCGGTCGCATCGTTCTCGGTGACGGGGGCGTCGGGGTTGCGTCGCCAGACGGCCCAGAGGGTGTAACCGGACGGGTTCTCTTCGCGCAGGTCGGACATGATCCCAGTCTGCCCCCTTTGCGGAGGCGCCGCTAATCAGGGGAATACTGCCCCCGCCCGAGGGCGGTGCGGAGGCGGCTCAGCGCGCGATGGCGCGGGCGATGGCCCACACGGCCCCGCCGACGGCGGCAGCGATCCCGACTGTCGCGGCGATCGCGGCAGCCGGATTGCGGTCCGCGAAAGCACGCGCCTTGACGGCGGCGCGCGCCGACGCCTTCTCGACGCGCCGCGGGATGTTCCCCTTGATCTCGATGGCGGCGAGGGCCGCCTTCAGCTCGGCGCGCGCGGAGGCGACGGGGTCGACGATTCCCGCGGGGACCGCGGTGCGCGGCAGCGACTCAGGGGTGCTCATCGCCGGCCTCCTTCACGATTCGGATGTCTTCGGCCACGGCCTGTGCCGGGTTCTGGCGACGGAGCACCTTGCGGAACTTCAGGATGCCGAGCAGTGCGAACAGCAGCACGGCGATGATGAGGATGCCGAACACCGCCAGCGCGGACAGCCACACCGGCCACCACGACGACAGTCCCGCGATCGCGAAGACGAGGATGACGGGCACGGCCCAGAACAGGAAGAACAGCGCGACGAGGAACCAGACGGAGCCGACCCCCGCGTCCTTCGCGGTGCGCGACACCCACGCCTTGGCCGCGTCGATCTCGGCCTTGACGAGATTGGTGACGAGCTCCGGCAGGTCGCCGAGCAGCGTCAGCAGACTGTCGTCGGCGCGATCCCGATATCCGCGGGGCATGTCAGTCGTCGGACTTCCGCGGGGCGGGCTTCGTCGCGGCCGGCTTCGTCGCGGCCGGCTTCGCCGCGGCGGGCTTCTGGGCCTCGGCGGCGCGCTCCTTGACCTCGTCGACCGCGTCCTCCGCGGCGTCCGAGATCTCCTCCGCAGCGTCCTTGCCGGAGGCGATGACGGCATCGAGCTTCTGCCCGGGCGTGCCGTCG
This sequence comes from Microbacterium sp. CH1, assembly GCF_001595495.1. NCBI lineage: Bacteria > Bacillati > Actinomycetota > Actinomycetes > Micrococcales > Microbacteriaceae > Microbacterium > Microbacterium sp. CH1. The sequence goes on from NZ_LOSO01000019.1 coordinate 149,674, forward strand.
CCGGTGACGGACTTGACGATCTTCACGGCACCGGTCCAGACGGCACCAGGGACCGCGGCGGCCTTGTCGCCGACGAAGCCCTTGACCTTGTCGACGCGCTCCTGCACCGGGTCGGTGTTCCAGACCTTCAGCCACTGCGTCTTGATCTGCTCGTAGCGCTCGCGTCCTGCGCGGGTGCCGAGCACATAGCCGACGCCGAGTCCGACGACGAGTCCGATCTTCCCCTTCATGGGGTCTCCTCACGTTGTTCCGGCTGTGGTCCGTCCCGGGGGACGCCGATCGCCCGCGTCTCCACCGCGATCAGGTACCCAGCGTAACGCCGTATGCCGATTTCGGCATCAATCGATCAGAGGGTTGACACGGAGGCGTCGAGCGCACTCGCGCGTGCTCGTCGGACGCTCAGTCCCAGAGGAGAGCGCGGCGCAGGCGGTCCGCCTCCTCCGCAGCGTCCGGCACGACCTGCGCGAGCCCCGTGCCCGCGAGCCAGGCGCCCACAGCGGCCAATCCCGGCACGGCCTGCACGGCCTGACGGGCTGCGGCACGCCGCTCCCCCGAGCCGATGATCGACGCGGGCTGCGCCTGCACGAAGCGCCCACGATGACCCGCCACGACCTGGTCGGGCGACAGCGGGATGCCCAGGAGCGCCGAGGCCTCCCGACGGGCGAGGTCGATCGCGGCCTCGTCATCCAGCGCCGCGGTGGCCGCCGGTTCCCCCTGTGCACCGAAGGAGACGCGGACCACTTCACGGTCGCCCGCGGCCTCCCGCACCCACGACCACTTCGCCGTGGAGTGTGTGAGCGCCTTCGCCGTGTGGCTGTGCGGAACGGTGAGCACGCCGGTGCCGCGGGGCGGGGTGCGCAGCGCGGGCGCGTCGAGCAGCAGACTGATGATCTCGATCTCGGGGGCGGGCGCGGCGTCGGCGGCCGCGAGGGCGGGTACGGCGCCCGCGAGCAGCTCCCGCGCGCCGTGCTCGGAGGTCGCGACGATCACGGCATCGGCGACGAGCTCCGCCTCCTGGGTCGTCTCCTCCCCCTCAATCGGCTGGTCCGCGACGGGCTCCTCGACCACGACGCGCCAAGTGGTGCCGTCGGTGGTGAGGCGACGGGCCCGGACGCGAGTACGGACGGTCGCACCGAGTTCGTCGAGGTCGGCCGCGAGGGCGTCGACGAGCACGCTCATGCCGCCGACGAGCCCCTCGACGGCAGCACCGGGGGTCTTCGTGCCGCGCGACGCACCCTCTCCGCGGAGGGCCAGCACCGCTCCGGACAGCGATCCGACGCGGGTGAGGGCGGCGTTGAGCCCGGGGGCGGCGACATCGATGTCCACGTCGTCCGGGGATGCCGAGTAGACGCCCGTGGTGACGGGGGCGACGAGGCGGTCGCGCACCTTCTCCCCCATGCGCGAGGCGACGAGGCGGCCGAGGCTCAGCTGGTGCCCGATCGTGAGCGGCGGTCGCACCCGGTCGAGATAGGCCCGCCAGGCGCCCGACCAGCCGATGATGCGGCGGACGTCGTCCTGGAACGGATTGCCGGGGATGCCGAGGATGCCGCCGGCCGGGAGTGGTGCCGCGCCGCCGCCGGGGATTCCGGCGAGCCACGCCCCTCCCGCCTGCGGCGTCACGACGCGGTCGGAGAGGCCGAGGTCGTCCACGAGGGCGCGGACATGCCCACCCTTCGTCGCGTAGCTCTCCGCCCCGGCGTCGACGACGACCCCGTCCAGGGCGACCCTGCGGATCACGCCGCCCAGGGCCTCGGACCCCTCGAGCAGCGTCACCCGCATGCCGACCTTCGCGCACTCACGGGCGGCCACCAGTCCGCCGACGCCGCCTCCCACCACGACGACGTGCTTCTGTGCGGCACGGGCGGCCAGGTCGGCCGGTTCGGCGGGTGCGGGGCGCTCAGGGCTCATGCGTCCATCCTTTCACCGCCCCTGTGCTTCGAATCGCCCGATTGGCCGGATAATCGCCGCAGATGCAGCCAGGTGCGCGATTCGAACGGAGGTCAGGCCGGGGGGGGGCTTCGGTCTGTCGGACCTGTGGCTGGCGCGCGCGCTTCGAATCGCGTGAATGGCTGCATCTGGGCCGCAGATGCAGCAAAGCAGGCGATTCGAACGGAGGTCAGCCGGCGTGCACGAGCTCCACGATGCGCGTGAGCTGGTCGGGGTCGGTCTCCGGGGGCACGCCGTGGCCGAGGTTGAGGATGTGCCCGCGGGCCGCGCGACCGCGCTCGAGCACGTCGCGGACATGCGCCTCGAGCACCGGCCACGGCGCGCCGAGGAACGCGGGGTCGATGTTGCCCTGCACCGACACGTCGGGGCCGAGGATCGCGGCGGCCTCGTCGAGGGGCAGCCGCCAGTCGACCCCCACGCCGTCCGCGATGCCGTCGAGCCGCATGTCGCCGAGGAAGGGCCCGGTGCCGACGCCGAAGTGGATCGTCGGGATGCCGATGCCGTCCAGAGCCGTGCGGGAGTGCGGCGCCACGAAGGCGCGGTAGTCGGCGGGGCTGAGGGAGCCCGCCCAACTGTCGAAGAGCTGCACGACCGCGGCGCCGGCATCGCGCTGCGTCTCCAGGAACCGCCGCGAGATCTGCGCCAGCCAGCCCGCGAGACGGTGCCAGGCCTCGGGTTCCGCGTGCATCATGCCGCGGGCGCGCAGGTGCTCCTTGGACGGACCGCCCTCGACGAGGTACGCGGCGAGGGTGAAGGGCGCCCCCGCGAAGCCGATGACCGGAGTGTCGCCGAGCTCCGCGACGACGATGCCGACGGCCTCCGCGATGGCACTGCCGTCCAGGCTCTCCGGGTCGATGGCCGTGATGCGGTCGACGTCCGCGACCGTCCGCACCGGGTTCGCGAACACGGGGCCGCGGCCGGGCTCGATCTCGACCTCCACGCCGGCGAGACGCAGCGGGATGACGATGTCGCTGAAGAACACCGCCGCGTCGACGCCGTGCCGTCGCACCGGCTGGAGGGTGATCTCGGCGGCGAGGTCGGGGGTGAGGCAGGCGTCGAGCATCCTCGTGCCGACCCGCAACTCCCGGTACTCGGGCAGCGAGCGGCCGGCCTGGCGCATGAACCAGACCGGAGCGGTGGCGGGGCGGTCGCCGGTGAGGGCGCGCAGCAGCGGGGCGTCGGAGAGTGCCATGCGTCCATCCTCCCATCCGGCGCATAGGGAGCAGCCGAGTCCCGGCTTCGGATGCTCGGGTACAATCGAAGGGTGCTGCTGTGTGTGACGGCGAGTCACAAGACCGCCTCCTTCGAACTGCTCGAACGCCTGAGCCGCACCCCCGACGACGTCGCTCCCACCATCGTGGGCATGGCGCCGTGCGTGCAGGGTGCCGTGGTCCTGGCGACGTGCAACCGCTTCGAGGCGTACGTGGAGATGGACGAGCCCGTGACCGCGGCCGGCGCCATCGGCGTGGAAGCCGTCATCGAGGCCGTCGAGTCCGCGACCGGAATCCCGGCTGCCGACCTCGACGGCGCCTACGCCGTTCACTCCGGTCGCCGCGTCGCCGAGCACCTGTTCTCCGTCGCCTCCGGCCTCGAGTCCGTCGTCTCCGGTGAGGGCGAGATCGCCGGCCAGGTGCGCCGCGCCCTCAAGTCCGCCCGGAAGGACGGCACCACCTCCCCCGAGCTCGAGCGGCTGTTCCAGCGCGCGAGCCAGGCGCAGCGCAAGGTCAAGAACGTCACCGCCCTCGGCCGCGCCGGGCGCTCGCTCGTGCGCCTCGCACTGGAACTCGCCGACAGCCGCATCGCCGACTGGTCCGCCGAGCGCGTGCTGCTGGTCGGCACGGGCGCCTACGCGGCCGTCACCCTCGCGACCCTGCGCGAGCGCGGCGCCGTCGACATCTCCGTCTACTCTCCCTCCGGCCGCGCCGAGATCTTCGCGGCGAAGCACGACATCCGCCCGGTGCCGGCCGAGGAGTACGCGCGCACGGCGGCGCACTCCACGTTGCTGATCACCTGCACCACCGCGACCGAGCCCGTGCTCGGCCCGGAGCACCTGCAGTTGCCGGTCGGCCTCGCCGCCGCGGGCTGCCCCGTCGTCGCGACCAGCGGCACCACCGGTGTCCCGAGCCGGCTGGTGGTCGACCTCGGCATGCCGCGGAACGTCGACCCGGCCGTGGCGGCGCTGGAGGGCGTCGCGCTGCTCGACCTGGAGACCATCCGCCTGCACGCCCCGCTGGAGGAGCTGCAGGCGACGGACGCCGCCCGGAGCGTCGTCCGCGAAGCCGCGGAGACCTTCCACGTGGTCGGCGCCCGCCAGAGCGTGACCCCGTCGGTCGTGGCCTTCCGCTCGCACATCTTCGAGCTGCTGGAGCGCGAGATCGACCGCGCCCGCGCCCGTGGTGACGAGGATGGCAAGGTCGAGCAGGCGCTGCGGCACCTCTCGGGCGTGCTGCTGCACACGCCGACCGTGCGGGCTCATGAGCTCGCCGCCGCCGGCCGCGCGGACGAGTTCGCCGCCGCGCTCGCGACGCTGTACGGGATCACCCCTGCCGCGGACGCGGTCGAGGACGCCGCCACAGCCTGATCCGGCGGGGTGGGAGACTGGACTCATGGCCCTTCACATCACCGGAGACACCGCCGCCGACGCCCTGCTGACCGAGAACCCGACGGCTCTGCTGATCGGCATGCTGCTGGACCAGCAGATCCCCATGGAGACCGCGTTCACCGGACCGCTCAAGATCGAGCAGCGGACGGGGGCGGCGGATGCTGCGGCGATCGCGGGCATGGCACCGGAGGAGTTCCTCGAGGCCTTCCGGCAGACCCCCGCGGTGCACCGGTTCCCCGGCTCCATGGCGACGCGGGTGCAGACCCTGTGCCAGGCGCTCGTCGACGACTGGGACGGGGACGCCGCCGCCCTGTGGACGCGCCCGTCGGCAGACTCAGGGACCCAGCCGAGCGGTGCCGAGGTGCTCAGACGACTCAAGGCCCTTCCCGGCTTCGGCGAGCAGAAAGCGAAGATCTTCCTCGCCCTCCTCGGCAAGCAGTACGGGTTCACCGGCGAGGGCTGGCGGGAGGCTTCGGCGCCCTACGGCGAGGACGGGTCGTACCGCAGCGTCGCCGACATCGTGTCGCCGGAGTCGCTGACGAAGGTGCGCGAGTACAAGAAGGCGATGAAGGCCGCGGCGAAGGCGGCGAAGTAGTGCAGCCGACCGGGGACGACGTCGCGGGGCTGATCGCCCGCTCCTCCCCGGCCGTGCGTCGCCGTGATGCGGAGACGCTGACCGCTCTCCTGCAGGACATCACCGGGCGAGAGCCGCAGACCTGGGGGTCGATCATCGGGTTCGGCTCCTGCCACTACCGCTATCCCACCGGGACGGAGGGCGACAGCGGCATTCTGAGCTTCGCCCCCCGGAAGGCCGCGACCACGATCTACCTCCTCGATGGGGTGGACGCCCACGCGGAGGCTCTCGGCGCGCTCGGCCCGCACACGACGGGGGTGGGCTGCCTCTACCTCAAGGACCTCGACGAGGTCGACCTCGATGTGCTCCGCGGGATCCTCGAGGGTTCGCGCGCCTGGGTCGAGTCCGGCGGCGACGCGCGCATGCAGTTGACGGTCACGTCGTAGCTCTCGTCCCATCGCCGAGACCCCGGGTTCCCGCCGAAACCCCGGCGTGCGGACGTGCGGAGCCCGGGGTCTCGGCGGGAAGGCGGGGCCTCAGGTGGTGGCCACCCCCTCGTCAACCTGCACGCGCTGTGCGTCCGCCGCGTGACGACGCCACCGCCGATCGTGCGTCACCGTGACGACGGCGGCGGGGTGGTCCGCGAGAGCGGGCTCGAGCTGTTCCACGAGCTCGGGATCCAGGTGGTTCGTCGGCTCATCGAGCAGCAGCAGATCGAACGGCGACGACAAGGCGACCGCGAGATCCAGCCGCCGACGCTGCCCGACGGAGAGAGCCCGCACGTCGCGGTCCACCTCCGACCCGCGGAAGAGTCCATGAGCCAGGAGAGCGTCATGCGCATCCGCCGGCGGCGTCCCGGTCCGAGCCGCGAAGACTTCGACAGCGGAACCCCGCTGGCGCGTGTCGACCTCCTGCCGGAGGAACGCGATCCGCAGCCCGTCCCCGCGGACGAGCGTCCCGGACGCGGGGAGGAGCTCGCCGGCGAGGAGACGGAGGAGTGTCGTCTTCCCGGCTCCGTTCGGCCCGGTCACGAGCCACCGCGAACCGGCCTCGATCGTCCACGGCGACACGGCGAGCCGTCGTCCGGGTTCGCGGAGGGACACGGCCTCGAGCGTCAGGAGCGGGTCGTCGAGCGGTGCGCGATCCTCTGCCGCGACCACGAACCGCAGGGGCCCGGGCGGCGCCGGGCACGGGTTGTCCCGGAGCCGCGACAGCCTCTCCTTCGCCATGCGGATGCGCCCGACGGCACCGTGGTCGCGGCTCCGCGCCCGGAACGCGCCATGACCGAAGCCGTCGAGCTCGAGCTTGCGCGGGATCGCCTGCAGCCGGAACGCGTTGGCGGCGAGCAGGGCCTCGGTGCGGGCGACCTCGGCCTTCCACTCCTCGTGGCGCGCGACAGCCGCCCGGCGTTCGGCCTCGCGCGCCCGCAGGAACCCCACGTAACCATCGCCGTAGCGACGGATCCGACCGTCCTCCACCTGCACGACAGCCGTCGCGAAACGGTCCAGGAAGTCGCGGTCGTGCGTCACGACTACCAGCGCTCCCCGATGCGCCGCGAGACGGTCCTCGAGCCAGGTCAGCGCCCGGTCGTCGAGGTCGTTCGTGGGCTCGTCGAGGAGCAGCAGCTCGGCTCCGGAAGAAAGGGCGACCGCGAGAGCGAGCCGCGCCCGCTCTCCGCCCGACAGCGCGGCCACCGATCGCCCGCGGTCCAGCCCGCCCACCCCGAGCTGCTCCAGGGCGGTGTCGATGCGACGGTCGACCTCGTACCCGCCGCGGGACTCGAAACGGTCCTGCAACAGGGCCACGGCGGCCATCGCCGACTCGCGCTCCGAAGGTGTCGCGGCGAGGAGGTCGTAGGCACGGGCGAGGTCGTGCTCCAGCGCGCGGAGGTCGCCGAGGAGCTCGTCGATGGCGTCAGTCACCGTCGCTCCGTCCGCGAACACCGGGTTCTGCCGGGCATGCGCGATCCCGCCGGGAAGGTCGAGCCGCACCTCCCCGGACGTCGGCGCGAGAACACCGGCGAGCAGATCGAGCAGAGTCGATTTCCCCGCGCCGTTGTCGCCGATGACGGCGAGGCGGTCGGCGGGGCCGACGACGAGGTCGATCCGGTCCAGGACGAGTCGGTCGGCGAACCGGACGGAGGCAGCCTGCAGCGCGCACTCGCGATGAGCGCGGGCCGAGGAGTCGGAAGGGGTCGAGAGTACAGGGAACATGAGGGATCCTCTCCAGCGGCGCACGCGCACCGCCGGGATCTGCGTCGATGACGCGGGGAACAGGAACCTCGACCGCACCCGGAGTCGGGCGCGGTCGCTCAGGACCCACCGCGGAGAAGAGCTCTCGACGCGGCGTCCCGCTCTAGCGAATCAGAGTACCCACGAGGAGCGACCATAGCAGGGTCACTCCGCGTCCGCCAGACCCCGCCTTCCCGGCGAGACCCCGACGTACCCCCGCACGCGCCCCGGGGTCTCGGCGAGAACCCGGGGTCTCGGCGTCAACGGCGAGGGCGGGAGGAGAGGGAGGAGAGGCGGGAGTGGGCGGCGGGGACGGCGAAGAGGAGGACGATCGCGAGGACGATGCCGCGGACGATCCAGAGGCCGGGCTCCCAGATCACCTCGTAGTTCCCGGGGAGGCCGAGGAACGCGGCGATGATCGATCCCCACGACGCGCGGCCGCTGCTGTCCGTGTCGATCGAGAGTCCGCCCACGATGCTCAGCACGCCGAGGCTCAGCAGCACGATCGGCATGATGAGGGCGCCGGGTTTCGCCTCCCCGCGCGCGATCAGGCGGATCACCGTCACGAGCGATACGAGCGGGAACACGAAGAAGAACCACACGAGGGCGCCGAGTAGCAGCCCCACGACGATGAAGACCGGCACCCAGAGGAGCATCCAGGGGCCTTCGTCGGCGACGAAGTAGTCCGGGTCGCGGAGGATCGCGACGACGAAGCCCGCCAGGGTCCCCAGCGGGAGCACCGCGAGCACCCACCAGAACACGGCCTTCGGCACGCGTTTCCGGTCCCCCAGCCGCGTCATCACGATCTGGATGATGACCGCGGCGGCGAGTGCTGGGAGGCCGAACATCGCGATGATGGGCCCGGCGCCGTCGTTCTCCCGCAGGTCGAGCACCGTGAGGATCATCCACGACACGGCGAGCGCGCCGAGCACGATGGCCGCGACCGGACGCACGGGCGAGGCTTCTCCCCGTGCGCCGGCTCCCCCCGGTGCCGTCACGTCAGGCGCCGCGGAGGCGCTCCGCCAGGTAGGCGTGCAGCTCGTCGATCGGGACGCGCTCCTGCGCCATCGTGTCGCGGTCGCGCACGGTCACGGCACGGTCGTCGAGCGAGTCGAAGTCGACCGTGACGCAGAACGGCGTGCCGATCTCGTCCTGGCGGCGGTAGCGACGACCGATCGCACCGGCGTCGTCGAAGTCGACGGCCCACGAGCCGCGGAGTGTGTCGGCCACCTCGCGGGCGAGCGGCGACAGGTTCTCGTTGCGCGACAGCGGGAGCACGGCCGCCTTGACCGGGGCCAGGCGCGGGTCGAGCTTGAGCACGGTGCGGGTGTCGGTGCCGCCCTTGGCGTTGGGCACCTGCTCCTCGACGTACGCGTCGACGAGGAAGGCCATCATCGCGCGGGTGAGACCGAACGACGGCTCGATCACGTACGGCGTGTAGCGCTCGCCCGTGGCCTGGTCGAAGTACGTCAGGCTCTGGCCGGAGGCCTCGCTGTGGCTGGAGAGGTCGTAGTCGGTGCGGTTGGCGACGCCCATGAGCTCGCCCCACTCCTTGCCTGCGAAGCCGAAGCGGTACTCGACGTCGATGGTGCCGGCCGAGTAGTGCGCGCGGTCCTCCTCCGGCACGTCGAACTGCCGCATGTTCTCCGGGTCGATGCCGAGGTCGATGAACCAGTTCCAGCACGCCTCGACCCAGTGGTCGAACCACTGCGGCGCCTCGGCGGGCGGCGTGAAGAACTCGATCTCCATCTGCTCGAACTCGCGGGTGCGGAAGATGAAGTTGCCGGGGGTGATCTCGTTGCGGAACGCCTTGCCGACCTGGCCGATGCCGAACGGCGGCTTCTTGCGGCTCGCGGTGAGCACGTTCGAGAAGTTCACGAAGATGCCCTGCGCGGTCTCGGGGCGCAGGTAGTAGAGGCCGGACTCGTCGTCAACGACGCCGAGGTAGGTCTTCACCAGACCGGAGAAGGCCTTCGGCTCGGTGTACTGGCCCTTGGTGCCGCAGTTCGGGCAGGGGATGTCGGCGAGACCGTTCTCGGCCTTGCGGCCCTTGCGCGCCTCGAAGTCCTCGATGAGGTTGTCGGCGCGGAAGCGCTTGTGGCACTGCAGGCACTCGACGAGCGGGTCGGTGAAGGTCGCGACGTGGCCCGAGGCCTCCCACACGCGCTTCGGCAGGATGATGCTGGAGTCGAGACCGACCATGTCGCCGCGGCCGCGCACGAAGGTCTGCCACCACTGCCGCCGGATGTTCTCCTTCAGCTCGGTGCCGAGGGGTCCGTAGTCCCAGGCCGACCGGGAACCGCCGTAGATCTCACCCGCCTGGAACACGAAACCGCGGTGGCGGGCGAGGGCGATGACCTTGTCGAGGCGGGACTGTTCGGCCACGGTGGCTCCAATGGTCGGATGCGGAGAATGCCCGTGAGCACGGGCACCCCCATTCTATCCGGGGCCGGAGCGCAACCCCTGGCCGCGGGACCCGCGGGAGGAGTACCGTCCCACGCATGAGCACCACCGCGCAGCCGCCCGCCTCCCGCGACGAGGACACCCGCTTCTTCGGACAGCCGTGGTCGCTCGTGCACATCTTCGGCGTGGAGATGTGGGAGCGCTTCAGCTTCTACGGCATGCAGGGCATCCTGCTCATCTACCTGTACTTCTCGGCGACCCAGGGCGGCCTCGGCATCCCGGAGGCGGTCGCGGGCGGGATCGTCGGCGCGTACGGCGGCTCGGTCTATCTGTCCACCATCCTCGGGGCCTGGATCGCCGATCGCCTGTTCGGCGCGGAACGGGTCCTCTTCGTCAGCGCCATGGTGATCGTCGCGGGACACCTCGCGCTCGCCCTCGTGCCCGGTGCGGTCGGCGTCGGCGTCGGCCTCGTCCTCGTGGCGCTCGGGTCGGGCGGCCTCAAGGCGAACGCCACCTCGGTGGTGGGCAGCCTCTACCGCGCCGATGATCCCCGGCGCGACGCCGGCTTCTCGCTCTTCTACCTGGGCATCAACCTGGGAGCGTTCCTCGGCCCGCTCCTGACCGGCCTGCTGCAGTCGACGCTCGGCTTCCACTGGGGCTTCGGGCTCGCGGCGCTCGGCATGACCCTCGGCCTCATCCAGTACGCGTTCGGCCGCAAGGCACTGCCCGCCACAGCCCGCGAGGTGCCGAACCCGCTTCCTCGCGCCCGCTACGCTCTGGTCGGAATCCTCGCGGGTGCCGCGATCGTGCTCATCGCCGTGCTGGTGCTCACCGGCGTCATCCGCGCCGACAACCTGGCGGCGCTGGTGATCGGGGTCACCGTCGTCGCCACGGTCGTCTACTTCTCGGTGATCCTCAGCAGCCGCCGGATCGACAGCACCGAACGGTCCCGCGTCTGGGCCTTCGTCCCGCTCTTCATCACCAGCGTCGCGTTCTGGTCGCTGTACCAGCAGCAGTTCACCGTGCTGACGATCTACTCCGACAAGCGGCTCGACCGCGACCTGTTCGGGTGGGAGATGCCGGTGTCGTGGGTGCAGTCGATCAACCCGGTGTTCATCATCATCCTGTCCGGGGTCTTCGCGGCGATCTGGACGAAGCTGGGGACGCGCCAGCCGTCCACCCCCGTGAAGTTCGGGCTGGCCGCGATCACCATGGGCTCCGCATTCCTGCTGTTCCTGCCGTTCTCCGGCGGCGGGGCGAACTCGACGCCGCTGCTCGCGATCGTCGGCATCCTCTTCGTGTTCACCGTCGCGGAGCTGCTGATCTCGCCGGTGGGTCTGTCAGCGGCGACCAAGCTGGCGCCGTCCGTCTTCCGGACTCAGATGGTCGCGCTGTTCTTCCTCTCCATCGCGCTCGGAACCGCGATCTCGGGAGAGCTGGTGCGGTTCTACGACCCCGAGAACGAGGTGCCGTTCTTCTCGATCCTCGGCGGCATCGCGATCGTCGTCGGCATCGGCCTGCTGCTGAGCGTGAAGCCGGTGCTGCGGCTCATGCGGGGCGTGCGGTGACGGCCCCGGCGATCACGCGGCGAAGAGGTAGCCCCGGCCGGTCTCGAAGCCCGCGATGTGGAGGCCGCTGCCGAGCAGGCCCTCCATCTGCGCGCGCAGGCGCAGTCGCCACTCGTGCGCGGCCGCGGGGTCGGACTCCCGCATGCCCTCGATGTCGTCCGGGATCTCCAGCGTCTCCACGACGGCGTCCTCCGCCGGGGGCTTGGCGATGTCCGCGAGCGCCCACTCGACGTCGAGGCGGTCGCTCTCGTCGCCCGCGTCGCCGCCGCCGAAGATGCCGTACCGGTTCACCGAGTAGCCCGTGGCGCGCGCCCCGAGGACGGTGAGGAAGAAGTGCGCGTTCCGGGCGACCAGCGGGTCGAAGGTCCAGGTGATGCGGCCGACGTCGCGGGAGAACGCCCACTGCCGCTGGTGCTCCTTGAGCTCACGGCCCCATCCGCGCCCCCGGTACTCGGGCAGCAGAGCCGTGATGTGCGAGTGCATGGCGCGGCGGGCCGGTTCGCCGAAGAAGGCGATCGAGGCGCCGACCATGCGCTCCTCGTCGCCCTCGCCGTCGAAGAAGCCGACGACGTAGTTGCCCGACTGCTGCAGGGCACGGAGGGTCCCGGCGTCCACCACGCGCTGCGGGCCCCGGATGGAGTCGAGCAGGCTCTGGGCGTCGAGGATGAGTTCAACGGTGTCGAGATCGCGGATGGTTCGCACGATCCCAGTCTGCCCCTCCTCCGCCCGTTCGCGGAAACCGACTCCGGCTCACCGGTACGGGAAGGCATCGCCCCCGCCCGCGGCGAGCGCCTCCGCGACGATGCGGAGGTGGTCCTCGGCCATGTCCGCCGGCAGCGGCGGCAGGATCCCGTCCCAGAGCGCGAGCACCGCGCCGCGGCCCTGCATCATCCCGGCCGGTCGGGCCAGCGCCCACATGTGCATGTGCGCGGAGCCGTCGTTCCAGCGCCCGAAGTGACAGCGGGCGACGCCGGGGATGCTCTTGACCGCCTCGGACACGCGCTGCATCAGCGGCCCGAGGGCGGCGAGCACGTCCTGCGGCGCGTTCTCCAGGAGCCAGTGCTCGCGCGGCGCGACCCCGCCGATGAAGGGCAGCCCGCCGACGTCCCACCCGGCACGCACCTGCCAGAGGTCGTCGTGCCAGATGGTGTGCACGCTCGGACCGCAGTGGCCGCACGCGGCGGGATCGTGCTCGCCGGCGCGGGGCTTCTCCGGCACGAGCATCGGCTCGAGCGACCGCATCGTGACGCTCTCGAACGCCCACGGCAGACCCTCCGCGAGCGCCGAGGCGTCGAGCACCTCGCCGATCGGGAGCCGGCGGTGGTACGCGGAGTCGGCGGGGTGCAGCGCGGGCGCGGTGTCGTCGGTCATCCGGCCATGCAACCACATCGGCCCCTCCCCTCCGGGAACGCCGATAGCCTGAGCCGGTGGGTGCGAACGACGACAGAGCCAGGAAACGCCTCTCCCGTACCCCTCCGCGGTGGGCGATCATCGCGGTGCTGGCGTTCGCGGGCCTGTGCTCCTCGTTCATGTTCACTCTCGTCGTGCCGCTGCAGGCCGAGCTGCCCCAGCTGCTGAACGCCTCCCGCGAGGACACCACCTGGGTGGTCACGATCACGCTGCTCGTGGCCGCCGTCGCGACGCCGATCTCCGGCCGCCTCGGCGACATGTACGGCAAGCGCCGGGTCGTCATCGCGCTCCTCGCGATCCTCATCGTGGGTTCGGTCATCGCCGCGGTGTCCGGCTCGATCGTCGGGGTCATCATCGGCCGCGCGCTCCAGGGGGCCGTGACCGGCGTCGTCCCCCTCGGCATCGCGATCATGCGCGACGTGCTGCCGCCCGAGCGTCTCGGCACCGCGGTCGCCCTGATGAGCGCGACCATGGGGGTCGGCGGAGCGATCGGCATGCCGGTGGCCGCGCTGCTCGCCGAGAACGCCGACTGGCACATGCTGTTCTGGCTCGCCGCCACCCTCGGAGTGCTCGGGCTGCTGCTGGTGCTCGCCGTCGTGCCGGAGGACGTGCTCCGCTCCCCCGGGCGCCTCGACGTGCTCGGCGCCATCGGACTCGCCATCGGCCTCACCGGTCTGCTCCTGTTCGTGTCGCGCGGCGCCGAGTGGGGCTGGACGGCGCCGCTCACCCTCGTCTGCGTGATCGGCGGCGTGGCGGTGCTGCTGCTGTGGGGCTGGTACCAGCTGCGCACGGACGATCCGCTGCTCGACCTGCGGGTCGCGGCCCGGCCCGCCGTGCTCTTCACGAACATCGCCGCCATCGGCATGGGCTTCGCCCTGTTCGCCTCGAACGTCACGTTCCCGCAGATGCTGGAGATGCCGGCGGTGGGCGGCGCCGGCTTCGGGCTCGACATGGTGGCCGCGTCGCTCGTGATCATGCCGGCGGGTCTGGTCATGATGGTGATCTCGCCGCTGTCCGGGTGGCTGGAGCGCACCGTGGGGCCGCGCCCGCTCTTCACCGTCGGGGCCATCGCGATCGTGCTCGCCTACGTCTTCGTGCTGCTGTGGTCGACCGAGGTGTGGCACATCTTCGTCGCCAACATCTTCATCGGCGTCGGCATCGGGTTCACCTTCGCCGCGATGCCCATGATCATCATGCGCTCCGTGCCGGCGAACGAGACCGGCGCCTCGAACGGGCTGAACGCGCTGTTCCGCTCCGTCGGCACCTCGACCGCTTCGGCCGTGATGGGCGGGGTGCTCGCGGCGATGAGCGTGGACATCGGCGGGGTGGCCGTGCCGACGCGGGCCGCGTTCGAGGTGTGCTTCTGGCTCGCGATCGCCGCCGGCATCGTGGCCGTGGTCCTGTCCCTGTTCATTCCGCGACGGCGCGCCGAGGAGCCGCACCCTTCGCTGCGCTGACCCGTTCGGCGGTCGTTGATTCGCATCGAGGTCGCAGAGATTCCCGGAGAACGTGCGACCTACGGCGGATCTGCGACCTACGGCGGAGGGTCAGCGGGAGATCGTGCGCGGATCCGGGTCGTCGGCACGCGGTGGCCGCAGCCGGGCAGGAAGCGGCCACGGCAGGGTGAACTGTGCGGTCGCGGGTCGGGTCATGTCCCCGAAGTCGTCGACCTTCACGACGATGCGCCCCGGTGCGCCCTCTTCGTCCGGCGTCACTTCGAGGATGCGCACCCGCAGCGGGCGGTCACCCTCTCCCTCGAGCATCCACGGATCGGCCAGCCAGGCGATGCCGTGGTCCTCCAGCGCAGCCTCCGCGTCGAGCCACTCGCCCGGGCCGGAGACTCTGCGCCCGAGGACATCGACGGCGATCCAGTCCTCGCCCTCCGGATATATCCAGCCGAGTAGCTCGCCGTCGTCGCGGCGGTGCGGGGTCCAGGCATGAGGCATGCCCCGATGCTAGCCCGTGCGTCGCGCGACATCAGGCGAGCGCGCGACATCAGGCGCTCGCGCGGCAGCAGGCGCTCGCGCGACATCAGGCCGGGTGCGCCCCCGACGCCTGATGCCACGCGGGTGCCTGCGTTCGCGCGCGGAATTCCGGGGACGTGGGAACAGGAGAACACGCGAGGTCAGGCGACCGCGGGAGGTCAGGCACGTTCCATGCAGGAAGCCTGATGCCACGCCGATGCCTGAGTTCGCGTGCGGGATCCCGGGCGCGTGGAAACAGGGGAACACGCGAGGGCAGGCGACCGCGGGAGGTCAGGCTCATTGCCACCGTGGAAGCCTGATGCCGCGCGGATGCCTGTGTTCACGCGCGGGTCAGTGCGTGTACTCCATGAGCTCGACGCCGAGCACGCGGAAGGCGTCGTGCGCGCGGAGACGGTGGCTGATCGACAGGTCGTCGAAGCACACGATCAGGGAGTAGGCGACACCGGCCCGTGGCCCCGCGAGGACCCCGGCTTCGGCGCGCACGCCCCGGTCCCGGCCGGTCTTGTTCACGAAGAGCAGGCCGTGGGCGTCGTGCTCGTGGGCGAAGGGGTCGAGTCCGGTCGAGGCGGCCACGAGGCTGAGGTCCTGGTTGAGGCTGAGCCACTCCGACACCTGCGCGCTGACGGCGGCGTCCACGACCTGGGAGTTGACGAGGGCGGAGAACAGACCCGCGAGCTCGCGCGCCGACCCCACCGCGACCTGCGGGGCGTCGTCGGGACCGCGGCGATCACGGAACCGGTCGAGCAGGGCGGTGCGCCGCAAGCCCAGTCCTTCGATGCGCTCGCGCACCCGGTCGTGTCCCACCTTCTGCAGCAGGATGTTCACGGCGATCGGGTCGCCCGCGGTCGCGGCCAGCACGGCGAGGTCTTCCAAGGGCAGTGCCGGGGCCCGCAGGTGCCGCCACAGGCCGGAGCTCTCGACGGCCTCGACGCTCGAGCGCTCGACGATCTCCAGCGGGTCGAGGGCGCCCGACTCGAACGCCGCCGCGACCTCGATCAGCAGCGGGACCACGCCGAGCCCCGCGACGGGCATCGTGACGTGGTCGTCCCCCGCCAGGACATGCACGTGGGAGTCGAGGTCGACCACGTGCACCGACACCTGCGCCCCGGAGTTCGCGAGCCCTTCGAGAGCCTTCAGCGTCGACGTGAACGACCGCCGGCCGACGGCCACGCGGCGGGGCAGCCGACGGGCTCCCGGCCGCTGCGAACGGCGACCACTGGACGACTCGGGCGCGCTCCCGGACGCTCCGGGAGCCGAGGGGTTCCGGAACGCGTCACCAGGGTCGGTCGCACCCACGCGTGGTCCTTCAGGAGGGGAGGGATACTGCACATCCGGGAAGGGCGCCCCGGCGGCAGGGCTATCGTAACCCCACCGCCGGAGCGTGCCTCACAGAGTGCGGAGGTTCGTCACCAGATGGTCACCCGTGACGACTCCGGCAGCCACAGGGCGTCGTTCTCGGTGACCCCGAATGCCTCGTAGAACGCGTCGATGTTCCGGACGATCTGGTTGCACCGGAACTCGTTCGGCGAATGCGGATCGATCGTCAGCAGACGCAGGGTCTCGGCCTCCCGGCTCTTCTGCTGCCAGACCTGCGCCCACGACAGGAGCAGCCGCTGCACCCCGGTGTAGCCGTCGATGACCGGCCCTTCGACGGGCTCCGGCACCGACGGATCGGCGCGCAGCGAGAGCTCGTACGCCTTCAGCGCGATGCCGAGGCCGCCCAGATCGCCGATGTTCTCACCGATCGTGAGGGCGCCGTTCACATGGTGCTCGGCGTCGAGACCCTCCGGCACGAGGGCGTCGTACTGCGCGATCAGCTCCTTGGTGCGCTCCTCGAAGGCGGCGCGGTCGGCGTCGGTCCACCAGTCCTGCAGGCGGCCCTCACCGTCGTATCGGCTGCCCTGATCGTCGAAGCCGTGCCCGATCTCGTGCCCGATGACCGCGCCGATCCCGCCGTAGTTCGCTGCGGCGTCGCGCCCCGCGTCGAAGAACGGGTACTGGAGGATCGCCGCGGGGAACACGATCTCGTTCATCGAGGGGTTGTAGTACGCGTTCACCATCTGCGGCGGCATGTGCCACTCGGTGCGGTCGATCGGCGTGCCGACCTTGTCGATGTTGCGGTCATGCTCGAAGATCGCCGCGCGGCGGACGTTGCCGAGAAGGTCGGTGCGATCGATCTCGAGCGCCGAGTAGTCGCGCCACACCTCGGGGTGCCCGATCTTCGGGGTGAAGGCGTCGAGCTTCGCGAGCGCCCGCTCCCGGGTCTCGGCGGTCATCCACTCCAGCGTCTCGATGCTCTGCCGGTAGGCCTCGACGAGGTTGGCGACGAGCTCGTCCATCGCCGCCTTCGCCGTCGGCGGGTAGTGCCGCTCGACGTAGACCTTGCCGATCGCCTCACCCAGCGCGCCCTCGGTGACCGAGACGCCCCGCTTCCAGCGCTCGCGGATCGTGGGCACGCCGGTGAGCTGGGTGCCGTAGAACGAGAAGTTCTCCTGCACGAGCTCGTCGGTGAGGTAGGGCGCCGCCGCGTGCACGACCTTCGCACGCAGCCAGGCCTTCCAGTCGTCCAGGCGCTCAGCCGTGAGGAGACCGCCGAGTCCTTCGAAGAAGCTCGGCTGCGCGACGACGACCTCGTCGAACGCCCGCGGATTGGTCGGCGTCACGGCCTCGCGCCACGGGGTGAGGTCGACGCCGGCGAGGGTCTGGAGCTCGTCCCAGGTCTTGAGGTTGTAGGTGGCGACG
This sequence comes from Microbacterium sp. CH1, assembly GCF_001595495.1. Taxonomy (NCBI): domain Bacteria; kingdom Bacillati; phylum Actinomycetota; class Actinomycetes; order Micrococcales; family Microbacteriaceae; genus Microbacterium; species Microbacterium sp. CH1. The sequence goes on from NZ_LOSO01000019.1 coordinate 167,136, forward strand.
GCGTCGCGGCTGCGCACGTTGTCCCAGTGGTGCCCGGCGAGCTCGGTCTCCAGCGCGATGGACCGCTCGGCCTGCGCCGCCGCGTCGGGGACCCCGGCCAGGTCGAGCAGGCGTTCCAGGTGCTCGCGGTACGCCGCCCGCGTCTCGGCGAACGTGTCGAGACGGAAGTAGCTCTCGTCCGGAAGCGAGAGTCCCGCCTGCACCAGGACCGGGAGGTAGCGCTCCGGGTTTCCGGGGTCGCCGTCGACGTACAGACCGATCACCGCCGCGCGGCCCTCCCGGTCGTACGCGCCCACGGTGCGCAGGAACGCGGGGACGCCGTCGATCGCGTCGATCTCGGCGAAGGTCTGGGCCAGCGGGGTCACGCCGGCCGCGGCGATGCGCTCGGTATCCATGAAGCTCGCGAACAGGTCGCCGATCTTGCGGGCGAGGGTCCCCTCCTCCGCCTCCTGCGACTCCTCGACGATCGCGCGCACGTCCTTCTCCGCCTGCTCGGCCAGCAGGTGGAAGGAGCCCCAACGGGCCTTGTCGCCGGGGATCTCGGTGCGAACGATCCACGCGCCGTTCACGTGGCGATACAGATCGTCCTGCGGGCGGATGTCGGGGCTGAGGTCGTCGAGCGCGAGGCCCGCGGGAAGCACGTCGGTCATGCGCTCCAGCCTATGGCCGGGGTCCCCCACGGTGTCCAGAAGACCTCACTCCGCGCGTCCGGGAACACCCACCGGGAGGGACACGTTCATGCGGAAGCCCGCGGCGGTGTGTTCGGCGAAGACATCGCCGCCGTGCGCTCGCGCCAGTCCCCTGGCGATGGACAGCCCGAGCCCCGCCCCCGAGGCGACCCCGTCGTCGCCCGCCGTCGCGCGCGCCGTGTCCTCACGCCAGCCGACGTCGAACATCCGATCCAGGTCTTCGACCGCCACCCCGGCCCCCTGGTCCAGCACGCCCAGCACGAGACGATCCCGGTCGATCATCGAGGCGGACACGACGATCTCCGTCCCCGGCGGCGCGTGCCGGACGGCGTTCGTGAGCAGGTTCACCACGATCCTGCCGAGCTGGTGGGGATCGGCCCACAGCACCGGTCCCGCGATGCCCCGCTCCACGATCCGGACGTCACGCTTCGCCGCTGCGGCAGCGACATCCGCGACCGCGTCGGACACGACGTCCCGCAGGATCACCTGTTCCGTCTGGAGTTGCACCGCGCCGGACGTGAGGCGCGAGAGCTCGAAGAGGTCGTCGACCATCCGGCTCATCGTCTCCACCTGCCCCCGCACCTGGCCGGCGAAGCGCTCCGGTGCGACCGCGGCCCCCTCCTCCATGCCCTCGGCGAGCACGCGCAGGGCCGTGAGGGGGGTGCGCAGATCGTGGGAGATCCAGGCGAAGAATCGCCGGCGAGCGGAGTCCAGCCGCACGAGCTCGGCCCTGGCCGCGTCCACCTCGGCCGAGACCGCTGTCAGCTGCGCCGAGAGATCGGCGAGTTCCCGGGAGGCAGCGGCTCCACCCACGGGGGCGTCCGTCCGGCCGATCCTCCCGAGCGACGCCGAGAAGTGCGCGATCCATGCCCGCACCGTCCGTGCCATGCACCAGGCCATCCCCAGGCCGAGCACCAGCGACACCACGATCACGGTGAGCAGGATCGTCAGGTCATGCGACGAGAGGTACATCTGGAGCGCGATCGCGACCACGGCGCCCGCCATCGCGACCGTGCCGGCGCTCGCCACGACCATCAACTGCGCGCGCAGCCCGCGGCCGCGCAGGGCTCTCAGCAGCAGCAGGGCGACGGCGGCGACGCCGATCGCGACCAGCAGACTCGTCCCGATGATCTGCAGGATGACCGCACCGGACAGCACCGTCATCCGCTCTCCTCCATCGCTCGGAAGCGATAGCCGATGCCCCACTCTGTGAGCAGGTGGCGAGGATCCTGCGGGTCGTCCTCGATCTTCTCGCGGAGACGCCGCACGTGCACGGTCACGGTCGAGCGCTCCCCGACGCTCCACCCCCAGACCTCGCGCAGGATCTCCTCGCGGCCCAGCGCCCGGTCGTCATTGCGCACGAGGAAGAGGAGCAGGTCGTACTCCCTTCCCGTGAGCGCGATCTCCTGTCCCCGCACCCAGGCGCGCCGACGCAGCAGGTCGATCACGAACGCGCCGCTCCGGAGCTCCCCTGACGACGCCTGCGCGGCCCTCGCTCGACGGACGAGCGCCGCGACCCGCATCGACAGCTCCCGCATCGAGAACGGCTTGGCGAGATAGTCGTCGACGCCGAACGCGAAGCCATCGATGCGGTCCTCCACCTCGCCGAGTGCAGTGAGCATCATGATCGGAACGGCGAACGCGGCGCGCAGCTCGCGGCAGAGCTCGTCACCGCTGATCCCGGGGAGCATGCGGTCCACGATCACGACGTCGGGCACGGCCTCTCGCAGGGCTCTGCGCGCCGAGACGCCGTCGCCGAAGCTCCACACCGCATAGCCCTGCGCCCGCAGGTACTCTCCGACGGCCTCGCGGACCGTGGGGTCGTCCTCCACGACCGCGACGCTGACCTCGCTCTCCATGCGGACGAGAGTAGCCCGCGCGGCGGGAGGCCTTCCGCCATTCTTACGGTTCTGAAAGGACTTCCCCACCGCTCTCGACCGCTTCGTAGCGTGCTCTGCAGCACGCCCGACCGGCACCGGCCTCTGCGGGCTCGTCTCTCACCGAACAGGAGATCCTCATGCGTAAGATCCTTCTCACCACGACCGCTGCGGTCGGGCTCGCCCTCTCCCTCGCCGCCTGCAGCCCCCAGGACTCCGGCACCTCGTCCGCGCCGTCCTCCTCCGCATCGCAGAGCATGGCGGACGACAAGGCGGCTGCCGAAGACACGACCGCCAAGACCGGGGAGTTCACCGGGCTCAACGGCAAGAAGGTGGCCGGGACGGTCTCGGTGTCCGATGCCGAGGTCATGCTCTCGGAGTTCTCCTCGGACGAGGGACCCGACCTGCACGTCTACCTCACCACCGGGACGGACGAGGCCGCGATCGCCGCCGGGATGCTCGTCGATGCGGTCTCGTACGACACCGCCTCGCAGTCCTTCGCACTGGACGGGGTGAAGACCGGGGAGTACTCGCACGTCGTGATCTACTGCGACAAGGCGAAGGCGGTCTTCGGAGCAGCCGAACTGTCATGACCGCGCCACGATCCGCCCGCCTCCTGGTCTGCTCGCTGCTAGGAGCAGCCGCCCGGGTGGCGGTCGGCGTCCTGTGGCTCGTCGAGGGGACGCTGAAGTACCGCGCGGGGTTCGGCGCGGCCGACATCGAGCTCGTGGCGCAGAGCGCGCAGGGGAACACGAGGGTGCCGGACTTCTTCGCCCCGATCGGGGCGGCGATGTCCTCGGCGTCGGCATTCTTCGGGGCCGCGGTCCCGGCACTGGAGGTCGGGTTGGGCGTCCTCCTCGTGTCGGGGCTGCTTACCCGGATGGCCGCGTTCGTGTCGGTCGGGACCCTGGCGCTCTACTGGAGCGCGGATCAGCTGATCACGCAGTACCCCCTGATGGTGGTGCTGTCCGCGATGGTGCTGCTGGTCGTCGCCTCCGGGCGGTTCGGGGTGGACGGCGCGATACGGGCGCGGCGGGCGAGGCGTCCGGTGGAGGGACCGGGCGTCTGAGTCACCCCCGGCGCCGGCGCCCGAACCGTCGGCGCCGGGGAGGGCTCTCGGGAAGAGACGGCCGCACCGCCCTGCGCTCCCGCCACGCGGCGACCTCCGCCTCGACATCGCGCAGGGGCGTCACGACGGGAGGCCCGCCCTGCAGCTGCCGCCTGGCCTCCCGCACGCGGCGGTTGAAGTCCTCGAGGACGTCGCGCACGTCGGACTCCCGGCCCAGGAGATCGAGCTGGCCGTCCAGCTCGCGGTCCTCGGTCCGCAGCAGGATGGCCGGAGGCCCGAGCCCGGTCAACCCCTCGGTCTCGATCTTGCGGCGGATCCACCAGTCCGGATCGTGGTGGTCCCCGAGCCCTTCGAGCGGCTTCCCCGCCCCCGGCAGATCGTCGAAGTCGCCGCGACGAATGGCGACCTGGATGGCGGACTCGATGAACGCGGCCCGATCCACCGCCGCCGCGGCGCCCGGTGGCGTGCCCGTCTCGGCGTCGTCCGCGTCGCTGCCGCCCTGTTGCTGCCGCGCCCGATAGCGCGCAGCGGCTTCGCGGGGATCCGTCATGATGCGCCTCCGTCCGCTCGGAGCTCCTCCTCCACTGTACGTCGGGTCCGGACAGCGGTCTCGGGGGCCGACAGCACGTCCTAGGCTCGGAGGATGGCCGCCCGCACCTCCTTGAACCGCGAGATCCTGCGTCTGGCGGTCCCCGCCCTCGGCGCGCTCATCGCGGAACCGGCCTTCCTCATCGTCGACGCCGCCCTCGTCGGACACCTCGGCACCGTGCCGCTCGCCGGCCTCGGCATCGCCGGTGCCGTGCTGCAGACGATCGTCGGGCTCATGGTGTTCCTCGCGTACTCCACCACGCCCGCCGTGGCGCGGCGGTTCGGAGCCGGCCGACCGGGAGAGGCGGTCTCGGTGGGGATCAACGGCATGTGGCTCGCGCTCGGCCTCGGCGCCGTGCTCGCAGTCGTCGGCGCCGTGTCCTCCCCCTGGCTGGTCTCCCTGTTCGGGGCGAGCACCGAGGTCGCGGCACAGGCCACCGAGTACCTCGTGATCTCGATGTGGGGTCTGCCGGCGATGCTGATCGTGTTCGCCGCCACCGGGCTCCTGCGCGGGATGCAGGACACCATGACCCCGCTGTGGATCGCAGGCATCGGCTTCGGCGCGAACGCGCTGCTCAACGCTCTTTTCATCTATGGGCTCGGTTGGGGCATCGCGGGTTCCGCCGCCGGGACGGTGACGGCCCAGTGGGGCATGGTCGCCGCGTACGCGCTGGTCGTCCGGCGCCTCGCGTCCCGGCACAGCGCGTCGCTGCGCGCCCAGCGTGACGGCCTGCGCCAGACGGCGACGTCGGGCGGGTGGCTGTTCCTGCGCACGGTGAGCCTCCGCGTCGCGCTGCTCGCCACGGTGGCCGTCGCAACCGGGATCGGCACGGAGGAGCTCGCCGGCTGGCAGATCGTGTTCACCATCTTCTCGGCGGCGGCCTTCGCGCTGGACGCGCTCGCGATCGCCGCACAGGCGCTCATCGGCAAGGAGCTGGGCGCCGGAGACGAGCAGCAGGTGCGGCGCGTGCTGGCGCGGACGGTCGCGTGGGGAGCCTGGTTCGGCGTCGTGGTCGGGGCGCTCATCGCGGCATCGTCCGGGGTGCTCGGCCTCGTCTTCACGGGCGACCGGGCCGTCGCGGAGGTGGTGCAGCCCGCCCTCCTCGTCCTCGCGGTGGCGCAGCCGATCGCCGGCGTGGTGTTCGTTCTCGACGGGGTGCTCATGGGGGCGAACGACGCCCGCTACCTGGCGATCGCGGGTGGCCTCAATCTCGCCCCCTTCCTGCCCGCGCTCGGGATCATCGCCGCCACGGGCGTCGATGGCACCGCGGGGCTCGTGTGGCTGGCCGTCGCCTTCTTCGGCGTGTACCTGCTCGCGCGGCTCGCGACACTGGGCTGGCGGGTGCGGTCCGGACGGTGGCTCACCGCCTCGGCGTGACTCTTCCAGAGCCGTCGGAACGGCCACTCCTCCCGGACGCCGGCCTGAGCGCGCACGACCGCCGCCCCGGTCACGACGCGTGGCGGCGACACCATTCGTACATGATGACCGCGGCGGCCGCGCTCGCGTTGATCGAGCGGGTCGAGCCGTACTGCGTGATCTCGATGTGACCGGAGGCGGCGGCCAATGCCTCCGGCGACAGCCCCGGCCCTTCCTGACCGAAGAGGAGGACGCAGGAGCGCGGCAGCTCGGCGCGGTCGACCGGCACGGCACCGTCGACGTTGTCGATCGCGATGACGGGCAGACCCTCTGCGGCCGCCCAGGCGGCGAAGGTCGCGATGTCCTCGTGGTGCACGACGTGCTGGTAGCGGTCGGTCACCATGGCGCCGCGCTTGTTCCAGCGACGCCGGCCGATGATGTGCACCGTATCGGCGAGGAACGCGTTGGCGCTGCGCACGATGGAACCGATGTTCATGTCGTGCTGCCAGTTCTCGATCGCGACGTGGAACGGATGACGCCGCGTATCGAGATCAGCGACGATCGCCTCCATGCGCCAGTAGCGATAGCGGTCGATGACGTTTCGCGTGTCGCCGTGCGCGAGGAGCTCGGGATCGTACTGCTCTCCCTCGGGCCAGGCCGACGGCCCTCCGGGCCAGGGGCCGACGCCGTATCCGGGCTGCGCCGAGGACCCCCCGGGGGCGGTCGGTTCCGTGCTCTCGGGGCGCTGCGCTTCCATCCCGCCAGGCTATCGCCGCCTCCGTCTGGCCGCCGTCGAGCGGAGGAGCCGCACGCCGGTTCTGGATATTTAGGTGTGCCGAAAAATGCGCTACGGTTTCGGTATGCCTAAAAATCTCACCGCCTCCGTGATCCCCGCTCGCACCGCTTCGCCGCGCCTGCTGTGGCTGCTGGGACCGGCGCTGGTGGCGGGTGTGGCCTATCTCGATCCGGGCAACGTCGCCAGCAACATGACAGCGGGGGCGCAGTACGGCTATCTGCTCGTGTGGGTGGTCGTCGCCGGCAACGTGATGGCCTGGCTGATCCAGTACCTGTCCGCGAAGCTCGGCGTCGTCACCGGCCAGAGCCTCCCGGAGGTGCTGGGCCAGCGGCTGCGCCTCCCCTGGGCCCGCCGCGCCTACTGGCTGCAGGCCGAGCTGGTCGCGATGGCGACGGACCTCGCCGAGGTCATCGGCGGCGCCGTCGCCCTGAACCTGCTCTTCGGCGTGCCGCTGCTGTGGGGCGGCCTCATCACCGGGGCCGTGTCCATGGTCCTGCTCGCGGTGCAGAACCGTCGCGGCGCCCGACCGTTCGAGTTCGTGATCATCGGCCTCATGTTCGTGATCACGATCGGCTTCATGGCCGGCCTGTTCCTCGCGCCACCCGACCCGGCCGGCGTCGTGAGCGGCCTCGTGCCGCGCTTCGAGGACACGGGGTCCGTGCTCCTCGCCGCCTCGATCCTCGGCGCCACGATCATGCCGCACGCGATCTACGCGCACTCCTCCCTGGCGCGCGACCGGTTCGGTGCGACGAGTGCCGAGACGACCGAGGAGGCGGCCCGGATCGAGACCTCGCGGATCCGCCGCCTGCTCACGGCGACGCGCTGGGATGTGACGATCGCGATGGTCATCGCGGGCTCCGTGAACCTCGGCATCCTCCTGCTCGCGGCGGCGAACCTCGCGGGCGTCGCGGGCACCGACTCGCTGGAGGGGGCGCACGCCGCCCTCGCCGCAGGCCTCGGCCCGGTCGTGGCGACCTTCTTCGCCGTGGGACTGCTCGCCTCGGGTCTCGCCTCGACCTCCGTCGGCGCGTACGCGGGCGCCGAGATCATGCACGGCCTCCTGCACGTGCGCATCCCCCTGCTGACCCGCCGGCTGGTGACGCTCATCCCCGCGCTGGTGATCCTCGGCATCGGGGTGGACCCCACGCTCGCCCTCGTCCTCAGCCAGGTCGTGCTGTCGTTCGGCATCCCGTTCGCGCTGATCCCGCTCGTCGCCCTCACCGCGCAGCGCCGCACGCTCGGCGCCTGGGCCAACCGGGTGTGGACGACGGTCGCCGGCGTCGTGGCCTCCGTGCTCCTCATCGCTCTGAACGGCGCCCTGCTCTGGCTGGTGCTGACGGGGGCATGACGCCGGATAGGCTCGACATCATGTCTGCAGACTCCGCCCGTCGCACCGTCCGCCTCCTCACCTGGAGCGGCTTCGCGACCGGGGTAATCGGCGGTCTGCTCATCGCGTTCCCGAAGGTCATCGGCCCCGCCAGCCCGTGGGTGCAGCTCGCGCTCGGCGTCGCGACCCTGATCTTCGCCTTCCGTGCCCGCAAGGTGGGCATCGCCGAGGTGGAGGGCTTCGACGGGCGCCTCTCGCTCGCCGCCGCCCTCCTGGGGTTCCTCGTGCTCTTCTTCGCGGGGCAGGCGGCCGTGATCCTGCTCGGCTCCGCGAGCGCCTGACTCCGGCCGCGGGTCCGGCCGACCGGACACGTAGAGTGGTGGGGTGGCATCCCCGGCAGCTGACGACTATCTGAAGACCGTCTACGCACACACCGAGTGGCAGGATGCGCCGATCACCCCCTCGGTCCTGGCGGCCAAGCTCGGCATCGCCCCGTCGTCGGTCACGGAGATGGTGAAGAAGCTCGCCGCGGCGGGGCTCGTGTCGCACGTGCCGTACGGGGCGGTCCGGCTGACGGACGCGGGGACCACCCGGGCCCTCGCGATGGTCCGCCGTCATCGCCTCATCGAGACCTGGCTCGTGCAGGAGTTCGGGTACGGATGGGATGAGGTGCACGACGAGGCCGAGGTGCTGGAGCACACCATCAGCGACCGGCTGCTCGAGGGCATCGACGAGCGCCTGGGGCGGCCGCGCTTCGACCCGCACGGGGACGCCATCCCGGACGCGGAGGGCCGCATCGAACGGGAGCCCTTCGTCCTGCTCGCCGACGCCCCGGACGGACACACCGGCCGTGTGCTCCGCGTCGACGACCGCGACCCGGAGCTGCTGCGGACCCTCGACTCCCACGGGGTCGTCGTGGGGACGACCGTGACGGTGACCCCGTCCGGCCTCACCCTCGACGGAACCGAGCCGCCGCTGCCCCCCGCCGCCCGCGACGTGGTGTGGTTGTCGGCCTGACCCCCGGCTTCGAATCGCGCACTTTGCGCCACATCGGCCGGGGATGGGGCCAATCAGGCGACTCGAAAGGAAAGGTGGGGCCTCTAGGCTGAGCACATGGCACACCGTGACGACATCGAATGCTGGCTCACCGACATGGACGGCGTGCTCGTCCATGAGAACGACGCCATCCCCGGAGCATCCGAACTCCTCGCCGGATGGGAGCGCAATGAGATCCCCTACCTCGTGCTCACGAACAACTCGATCTTCACCGCCCGCGACCTCTCGGCCCGCCTCCGTGCGAGCGGCCTGATCGTGCCGGAGGAGCGCATCTGGACCTCGGCGCTCGCGACCGCCGACTTCCTCGCGCAGCAGCTCCCCGGCGGCTCCGCGTTCGTCATCGGCGAGGCCGGCATCCTCACCGCGCTGCACGAGGCGGGCTTCATCATGACCGAGACGAACCCCGACTTCGTCGTCGTCGGCGAGACCCGCAACTACTCGTTCGAGGCCATCACGAAGGCCATCCGCCACATCATCAACGGCTCGCGCTTCATCGTCACCAACCCGGACGCCACCGGCCCGAGCGCCGACGGGGTGCTGCCGGCCACGGGAGCGATCGCCGCCCTCATCACCAAGGCCACCGGCAAGGAACCCTACGTCGTCGGCAAGCCCAATCCGATGATGTTCCGTTCGGCCCTGAACAAGATCGGCGCGCACTCGAAGAAGACCGGCATGATCGGCGACCGGATGGACACGGACATCGTCGCCGGCATCGAGGCGGGTCTGCACACGGTGCTCGTGCTCACCGGCATCAGCGACCAGCGGATCATCGAGCAGTACCCGTTCCGTCCGGACGAGATCGTCGACTCGGTCGCCGACCTGCTGCCGACCATCACCGACTCGATCCCCACCCTCGACGAGGACTGACGTGGGCGCCCTCGACGACGGCGAGCGGGTCACGGCGGCGGACGCCGCGGCCTGGCGCGCCTGGCTCGAGGCGAACCACGAACGCACGGCCGGGGTGTGGCTCCTGAGCGTGCGCGGGCGATCTGCCACCGGCGTCGGCTACGAGGACGCCGTCCGTCAGGCGCTGTGCTTCGGGTGGATCGACGGCCCCGTACGCACGTTCGACGAAGACACGAACGGGCAGTGGTTCTCGCCGCGACGGCCGGGGAGCGGCTGGGCGGCGTCGAACAAGGCGCGCATCGCGGAGCTCGAGGCCGCGGGGCTCCTCGCTCCCGCCGGCATCAAAGCGCTGGAGACGGCGAAGGCGAACGGCTCGTGGACCGTGCTCGACGGCCCGGAGGCCGGCATCGAACCCCCGGAGCTGACGGCCGCCCTCGACGCCGTGCCCGCGGCCAGGGCGAACTGGGATGCGTTCCCGAAGTCGGTGAAGAAGTTCGGCCTCACGCACATCGCGATGGCCAAGCGTCCGGAGACGAAGGCCGCCCGCATCGCGAAGCTCGTGGCGGACGCCGCGGAGGGGAGACGCCCATGAACCAGAGCGACCTGCTGTTCCTCGTCCTGATCCTCATCACGCTCACGTCGCTGACGGTCTTCGTCGTGCAGTTCGTGCGCTCCCGCCGCCGCGGCGGCGAGGACGACGGCCGGGCCGGCTGGTGGGAGGGCCCCTGGGACGACGACGACCGCCGGCGCTGAGCCGACGGTCACCGGGAGGTCTCAGGAAGCGGGCGCCGCCCCCGTGAGGGTGAGGGAGTCGATGGCCGGGACCGGCTCTGGCATCTGCAGCGGACCGGCGCCGGGCGTGATCGTGCCGAGAATGCGCGGCTCGCGCGCCCCCGTCCCGCCGGGGACGATCGCGGGGACGCCGTGCAGGGTCGACCAGCCGATGAGCGCGAGGAGGATGGCCTCCTTGCTGTCGGCGGGGGCGCCGAGCTCGTCGGCCAGGACGACCTCGGTCTGCGGCAGCGCGGTCCGCAGCCCGTCGAGGATCAGCGGGTTGCGGCAGCCGCCGCCGGACACCGCGAGGAAGCCGATCCCGGCGGCCTCGACGTCGCGGGCGACCGTGCGGACTGTAAGCTCGGTGAGCGTGCGCACGACGTCGGCGACCGCGATCTCACGTCCCTGCGCCGCGAGGTGCTCCTGCACGTAGGCGAGGTGGAAGTGCTCCTTGCCCGTGCTCTTCGGCGGGGTGAGGGCGTAGTACGGGTCCGCGAGCATGGCGTCCAGCAGCGCCTGGTCGACCCGTCCGGTCCGGGCGATCGCCGCATCGTCGTCATAGCCGAGCGGGTTGAGGTCGTGCGCGACGATGACGGCGTCGACCAGGGCGTTCGCGGGGCCGATGTCGTAGGCGACGAGGCCGTCCGGGCGGACGACGGTCATGTTGGAGATGCCGCCGAGGTTGAGCGCCGCCGAGACGCCGGCGCGGCCACGGAGCAGCAGCTCGTCGAGGAACGACACGAGCGGAGCGCCGTGGCCGCCCGCGGTGATGTCGCGGATGCGGATGTCGGAGACGACGGGCGCACCGGTCTTCTCGGCGATCCAGGCGGGCTGCCCGATCTGGAGGGTGCCGAGCGCGTGGGCGCCGTCGACCCAGTGGTAGACGGTCTGGCCGTGCGAGCACACCGCATCCACGCCGCCGACCTCCGCCGCGATGTCGGCCGCGACGCCGGCGAACGCCTGCCCGATGAGGGTGTCGAGCTCGGCCACCTCGGCCAGGGTGGTCTGCGCCGGAGGGAGCGCGGCGATGAGGCGTGCCCGCAGCTCGGGATCGTAGGGGACGCTGGTGGACGCGAGCACCGTGCCCCGGAGGTCGACGCCGTGCGCTGTGAACCCCCCGTTGGTGGCGAACTCGACGACGGCGGCGTCGATCCCGTCGTGCGAGGTGCCGGAGATCAGTCCCAGGACGCGCATCGATTTCCTTCCGACGAGAGGTATGTATCAAAACTACATCAGAGGCGTCCATGCTGTAACAGCGTTCCAGTATCGCTGCGCCCCTTCTCCTGCACACCTCAGCGGTATTGGTTACCTCTTCACAGATGCCAGAATTCCGACCGGCGCCCGCACGGCGACCACGTATCGTCGAAGCCACACCCGCACCGAGGAAGGGAACACCGTGTCCGCGGACACCCTCACGATCATCGTCAGCGCGATCGGCGTCGTGCTCACCCTCGGCGCGAGTCTGTTCGCGGCAGGGGCGTGGATGATCCGTCGCATCGACGAGCGTCTCGGCGCCGTCGACCACCGGCTCTCCACAGGCATCGGCTCCGTCGAAGAGAAGCTCGGCGCCCGCATCGACTCCGTCGAAGAGAAGCTCACCGCACGCATCGACACCGTCGAAGAGAAGCTCACCGCACGCATCGACACCGTCGAAGAGAAGCTCGGCGCACGCATCGACACCGTCGAAGAGAAGCTCGGCGCCCGCATCGACACCGTCGAAGAGAAGCTCACCGCACGCATCGACACCGTCGAAGAGAAGCTCGGCGCCCGCATCGATGCGGTGGCGGCGGACGTCACGGACCTGAAGATCGCCGTCGCCCGGCTCGAAGGGCCCCCGCGACACCTGCTCGTGTCAGGGAGCTGACCCTCCCGTCAGCGCAGGACGAGGGCGGCGGCGCCGATCAGCGGCCCCTCGTCGCCCAGGCCCGAGCGGACGACGCGGGTGCGACGGGAGTACTCGTGCACGGCGCTGGCGGTGAGAGCCTGCTGGACGAGGTCGATGTAGTCCGCCGACACCCGCGAGAAGCCGCCGCCGATGGCGACGACGTCGAGGTCGACGAGGGTGGCGGCATCGGCCAGTGCCTCCCCGACGGCGCGGGCGGAGCGTTCGATCGCGGCGCGCGCGACGGCGACACCGGCCGCGGCGTCCCGGGCCAGGTCCTCCCCGGTCGCGCCGGACCAGCCCTGCTCCCGCGCCCAGGCGGCACTGGCGGGTCCGGAGGCGATCTCCTCGAGAGTGAGCCCGCCCTCGCGGCGCACCTGCCCGAGGTGCCCGGCGTTGCCGCTCGCCCCGGGCACATACGCACCGCCCACGACGAAACCGCCGCCGACGCCGGTGGACACGACGATCGACAGGGAGGCTCCCGCCTGCTGCGTCGCCCCCAGCCACGACTCCGCGAGCGCGAGCGCGCCGCCGTCGTGACCCAGGACCGCCGGGACGTCCCGTCCGAGTGCGGTCGAGGCCGCACGGGCGACCGCATCGACGAGGCCGAACCCCCGCGCGAGGGGCATGTTCACCGGCAGGATCTCACCGCGGGTCCGATCCACGGGACCCGCGCTGCCGATCCCGGCGCCGACGAGCTCCGCGTCGGCGGGCAGGGCCGCGAGCGCATGCCGCACGATCGCGTCGACCGCCGCCGTCAACGACGCGGACGTCGCCTCGCGGCCGGTGGGCTGCCGGCTGCGGCTGCCGGGGACGAGCGTGCCGTCGTCGGCGACGAGGGCGGCCTCCATCTTCGTGCCGCCCACGTCGACGGCCAGCGCGTAGCGGGTCACTGCGGGTCGAGCCCGAGGTCGTCGAGGTCGAAGGCCGCGCGCCACTCCAGGCCCTCGGCCTCGATGGCGGCCTGCGCGCCGGTCTTGCGGTCGACGATCACCGCGACCGCCACGACCTCCGCGCCTTCCTTGCGGAGAGCCTCGACGGCCTTGAGTGCGGACTGCCCGGTGGTTGAGGTGTCCTCCAGCACGACCACGCGCTTGCCCTTCACGTCGGCGCCCTCGATCTGGCGACCGCGGCCGTGGTCCTTCGGCTCCTTGCGCACGACGAACGCGTCGAGCGGACGGTCGGCGTTCACCGAGGCGTGCAGGACGGCGTTCGCGATCGGGTCGGCGCCGAGCGTCAGACCGCCGACGGCGACGACGTCGAGATCGGCGATCAGGTCGCGCATGATGCGGCCGATCGCCGGGGCGGCGCGGTGGTCGAGGGTGAGCTTGCGCATGTCGACGTAGTACGTCGCCTTCTTGCCGCTGGAGAGGGTGAAGTCGCCGTGGAACACCGCCTCGTCCGTGATGAGGGCGAGGAGGGTCTGGCGGTCTGCGTCGAGTGCGGTCACGGCATCCAGTGTAGGAGGCACACCCTAGGCTGGACGCATGCGCTTGGCCACCTGGAACGTCAACTCCATCCGCACCCGCGTCACCCGCACCGTCGAGTTCGCCGTCCGTGAAGACATCGACGTGCTCGCGATGCAGGAGGTGAAGTGCAAGCCGGAGCAGTTCCCGTATGCACCGTTCGAGGAGGCCGGCTACCACGTCGAAGTGCACGGCCTGAATCAGTGGAACGGCGTCGCCATCGCCAGCCGGCTGCCGATCACCGACGTCCGCACCGCCTTCGACGGCATGCCCGGGTTCGCGAAGGGCCACGAGGGCCCCGATGCCCCACAGGAGGCGCGCGCGCTGGGCGTCATGGTCGACGGCGTGCGCGTCTGGAGCCTGTACGTGCCCAACGGCCGCTCGCTCGACGACCCGCACTACGTCTACAAGCTGCACTGGCTCGAGCGGCTCAAGCAGTCCACGGCGGCGGAGCTGTCGGCGAACCGCGACCTTCCGCTCGCCCTCGTCGGCGACTTCAACATCATCCCGTTCGACCATGACAACGGCGATCCCGACATCGTGGTCGGCCGCTCCACCCACGTGTCCCCCGCCGAGCGCGACGCGTTCTTCGCCCTGACCGACGCGGGCGTGACCGACGTCGTGCGCCCGCTGCTCCCCGAGGGCTACACCTACTGGGACTACCAGCGGTTGAAGTTCCCGCGCAACGAGGGCATCCGGATCGACTTCATCCTCGGCTCGAAGACGTTCGCCGATGCCGTCACCGGCGCGTCGATCCACCGCAACGAGCGCAAGGGCGAGCAGCCCAGCGACCACGTGCCCGTGGTGGTCGATCTGGACTTCGGCGGCGACGACGCCGACGACGACCTGCCGATGATCTTCTCCTGACCCTTCGACAGGCTCAGGGACCCATCGCATGGCAAGCTCAGGGACCCATCCCGTGCGGCTGATCGCGACCGACCTCGACGGCACGCTGCTCGACAGCTCGTCCGCGGTGTCGCCGCGCACCCGTGCCGCGCTCGACGCCGCGCGAGACGCGGGCGTCGCGGTGGTGCCCGTCACCGCCCGCCAGCCGATCGGCCTGCGCGTGATCGCCGCCGACGCCGGCTTCGACGGGTGGGCCCTGTGCGGCAACGGCGCGTACGCGACGCATCTCACCGAGGGCCGCATGCTGTTTGCCGAGGAGCTGCCGCCCGCGACGCTGCGCACTCTCGCCGACGCACTGCGCGCCAGCGTCCCCGGCTTGCTCTTCGCGAGCGTGCGGGAGGGCGGCGAGACGTTCGTGGCGCAGCACGGCTACGCGGCGATCGCGCAGCTGTCCGATCACAAGCGTGACCCCGCGACGATGGGCGGCGTGCCGCTGGACGAGGTGCTGGCCGCGCCGACGCTCAAGCTCGTGATCCGGCACCCCAAGCTCGCGCCCGCCGCCCTCTTCGAGACCCTGCGGTCCCTCGGGCTCACCGGCTTCGAGGCCACGCTGTCCGGCGCCCCGTTCGTCGAGGTCATGGCGCAGGGCGTCACGAAGGCCACGGGACTCGCGCGCCTCTGCACGCACCTCGGCATCGAGCGCTCCGGCGTCGTGGCGTTCGGAGACGCCCTCAACGACGTCGAGATGCTCCGCTGGGCCGGTCACGGCGTGGCCATGGCGCACGCGGAACCCGTCGTGCAGGAGGCCGCGGACGAGACCACCGCGACCAACGACGAAGACGGCGTGGCCCGCGTGATCGAGCGCCTGCTCGGTCACTGAACAGGTCCCCCGCGGTCAGTCGGCCCCGGTCGGACGGGCGTCGGCACGCGGCGGTCGCAGCCCGAGGAGGGCCAGGGCGCCCGCCCCCGCCGTGAGCGCCGCGATGACGCCGATCCCGACCGCCGGCACCGTCGCCGTCGCCACGGCCCCGGCGACGAGCGGACCGCCCGCGTCGCCCAGCTCCCGGCCCAGTTCCGCACTGCCCATCGTGCGTCCCATGCGTTCGGCGGGCGTCGATGCCGCGAGGTGCGAGAACGCCACCGGCGTGGCCAGCCCCACCCCGGCACCGACCAGCACACCCGTGAGGCACAACACGACCGGGGTCACCCAGAGGGCCGAGAGGCCTATGCCGACGCCGATGAGAAGCAGCCCGCCGACCCCGCCGAGGCGGACCGAGAGCCGGCCGCGATCGTGCGCCGCCCCGACCAGGGGCTGCACGATGCTCGACACGACCGCCAGCACCGTGACGATCGCCATGCTGCCCACGGTGCCGAGTCCGGCCTCCCGGCCGAGCAGCGGGAGGAAGCCGACGGCCACGGCGAGCGCGCCGGTCGTGGCCGCCAGCACGAGGGTCGGCACGAGGAACCCCGGAGCGAGGATCTCCCGGCCGAGGTCGACGAGGGTCACCCGTTTCCGGGGCAGCACCGGCACGGCGGGGACGGCGACGAGCACCCATCCGGCCGCGGCCAGCCCGAGCACGGCCAGGGCCCAGAACAGCGCCGGGATCCCGCCCGCCACCACGAGCACCGCACCGAGCAGGGGGCCGAGCGCATATCCGAGACTCTTCCAGGAGCCGTAGCGGCCGAAGTACCGGCCACGCGACGCCTCGTCCGTCAACCGCGCCACCGCGGCGGAGGAGGCCGGGGAGAACGCCGAGGCCGCCGCCCCCTGGCCGAAGCGCGCGATCACGAGGCCGATCATGCCGGGGGCCAGCGCTCCGACCACCGAGAACGCGGCGAAGGCCAGCAGACCGCCGAGGATCACGGGACGCACCCCGACCCGGTCGCTGAGCGCCCCGAAGAGCGGTTTGAGCAGTACCTCGGCGAGGTCGTACAGCGCGAGCGTGAAGCCGAAGGCCAGCAGCGTCCAGCCGATGTCCTCGGTCTCGGCGCCCAGGGCGGCAGCGATGCCGTGCGCGCCGAACGCGGTGGTGAACCCGGCGAGATAGAGCGGTGCCAGCCGCGGGCGCGTCGAGTCGGTCACACTCGATCCTGGCAGGTCCCCGCCCGGCATCCCCCTCAGCCGTGCCGACGACGGCGTCGGAGCAGTGCTCCTCCGCCGAGGAGGAGCACGACCGCCACCAGCAGCGCGAAGGACGGGAACTCGCCGCCGGTCGCGGCGAGGTTCTCCTCGTTCCGCGGCGGTGCCACGGCTTCTCCCGACGTGCCTCCCGAGGCGCCGGGGACGATGTCGAGCCGCACGCTCGCCACCACATTCCGCTGCGCGTCCAGCGCGACCACGGTGTGCGTTCCGGCCGGGAACCCCGCGGGAATGCGGAAGTCGTCCGAGAACGCCCCGTCGATCCCCGCCACGGCCCGACCGAGTTCGGCCGGCTCCGACCGGATCTCCAGTGTGACCGCCTCACCGGGCGCGAAGCCCGATCCCGAGATCGTCAGCACTTCTCCGGCGAGGATCGAGGCCTGCGAGAGGGTGAGCGTGGGCGACGCTGACGGCGCCGTGCACTCCGCGGACAGCATGACGTCCCGTCCCGACACGGTGGCGCCGGGCTCCACCCGGAAGGTGTCGGCCCCGAGGAGCGACTGTGCGCCGCCGAAGTACCCGGTGCAGAAACCGGGCATCTCCACCCGCAGCGTATAGACCCCCGCGGGCAGCGACCCACCGGGAGCCTCGAGATCCGCTCTCCCCCCCAGAGTGAATCGCCCCTCCGTGTCGAGCGTCGCCACGTCCCGCCAGCCGGACGCCGTCCAGAGCAGGGCCGTGACCGTCGCCCCGGAGACCGCGGCACCGCCCGCGGTCGACACCGTCCCGTCGATCGCGCCGCCCGGCGCGAGGTCGAAGTCCACTCCCGCGCGATCGCCGCCCGCGGCCAGCACGACAGGGGTCGCCTCGGCCCGGGTCGCGACGCCGGCGAAGAACTGCGGCGCGAAGATCATGTCGTATACGTTCGCCGTGGCTCGCACGATGTAAGTCCCGGCGGGGACGGCCAGGCGGTACGAGCCGTCGGGCTGCGTGTAGGCCATGCTGACGAGGGTGTCCCCGCTGTACGCCTCCACGATCGCGTCGCCGGACAGCGCGCCCGACGTGCGCACCACGCCGGTGATCATCCCGGTCGCGTCGAGAGTCGCATCGATGTCCGCGATGGCCTGCCCCGGGGCCACGGCGATCCTGGCCGCGTCCTTCTCCTGCCGCGCATCCTTCCAGTACTCGGGGATGCCGCGTCCGCCGTTGGGAACGAACGCCACCGCGTACTCCCCCGGCGGCACGGAGAGGGTGTACGACCCGTCCGACGCGACGTCGGCCTGCGCCCAGGCACCCGTCGCGTCGTCGGTGGCGGTGACCCACCCGGCCACGGGCGAGCCGTCGATCGCCAACGTCATCGACCCCTGGATCACGCCGAGCTCGGCGAGGAGGGCATCCACTCCCCCACGGTCCTCTCCCGCGGTCACGCGAACGGCCGTCGCCTTGCGGTCTCCGTAGGCGTCGTCCCAGAACTCGGCGGCCAGCGCCGGCTCCGCGGGATCGAAACGGACGCGATAATCGCCGGCAGGGAGACCGTCGATCCGATAGGTCCCGTCGGCGCCCGTCTGCGCGACACCCGACCGGGAGAAGTCGGCGGAGTCCACGCGCACGGTCACGCCTTCGAGCGGCGAGCCGTCGGCCTGCCGCATCACGGAGCCGCTGATCGCCCCACCGAGCGTGAGGGCTGCATCGACACCGTCGACGGGTTCTCCCTCGGCGACGATGAGACGCTGCGCGGCCGCACGCGACGACGCATCGTCCCAGAACTCGGAGATGAAGTCCGTCCCGGAGGCATCGAACGCCACGACATACTCCCCCGCCGGAAGGTCCGGCACGAGGTACGCACCCGTGGCATCGGTCGTCGTGAGTTCGAAGACCGACGCGTCGTCGGTCGACACCGAGACGGTGACGCCCGCGAGAGGGGAACCGTCCGCCTCCGCCGTCACCGTCCCCGCCAGGGATCCCCCTGACGCGGCACCGGCTGCGGTCGCGCCGCCCAGTGCGAGTGCGAGGGCCGCGGCCCCGCCCATGATCGACCGAAAGAACGCGCGTCGTCGCGCCATGTCCCCACCCTCCGGAGGAGGCCGGCGCAGCCCGGTGCTGTCGCGGTCGACCTCGAGCTCTGCCGATCCCGCGGCAACGCCTTCTCCGAAGGTAGACGATCGACGCATCGGAAAGGAATAGGCAGATCACAGACGGCCGTCTCCGTCGCGCGGGGGATGCCGCGCGACGGCCCCCGCCCTACGGTGGAGGGATGGCCTTCACCCGGACGCCGACCCTGCGCGACCAGCGCGGCGACCTCCTCCTCGCGCTCGTCCTCTTCGTCGGCGCGATCCTCAGCGCGGCGCTCTCCTCCATCGCCCAGGTCTACGGCGACGAGCAGGCTCCGCTGTGGACCGCCCTCGTCTACGCCGTCGTGGTGGCGGCGCCGCTCGGTTTCCGCCGGCGCTGGCCCGGCACCGTGGCCGTCGTGGTGTCGCTCGCCTACTTCACCGCGGTGACGATCCGGGTACCGGATATCTACGTCGGCAACATCGCGATGTTCATCGCGCTCTACACGGTCGGCGCCTGGATGAACGACCGCCGGAAGGCCCTGGTCGTCCGTGTCGCGATCATCGTCGGCATGTTCGTGTGGCTCCTCATCACCATGTACCGCGACGCCATCAGCGAGGCGGACAAGGCGGACGTCGTCGCCGGCGCCATGTCGCCCTATGTGGCCTTCATGCTCATCCAGATCCTCCTCAACGTCCTGTACTTCGGAGGGGCTTACTACTTCGGCGAGCGCTCCTGGGCGGCGGCGGAGCAGCGCGCCGTGCTGGAGGAGCGCACCCGCGAGCTGGAGCGCGAGCGCGAGGTCACCGCGGCGCAGGCGGTGGCCCTCGACCGGGTGCGGATCGCCCGAGAGCTGCACGACGTCGTCGCCCACCACGTGTCGGTCATGGGCGTGCAGGCGGGTGCCGCGCGCCTCGTGCTCGAGAGCGATCCGGCGCAGTCGGCGCGCATCCTCTCCGGGATCGAGTCCTCCGCGCGGGACGCGATCCAGGAGCTGCGCCAGCTGCTGGAGACGCTGCGTACCCCCGGCGACGACACGGCCGAGTCGGCGTCGACCGTCTCCCTCGACGACATCGCCGCCCTCGCGGAGGCATCGACGGAGGCGGGCCTCCCCACCGCGTACACCGTGATCGGCGATCCGGTGCCGGTGCCCTCGCTCGTCGCCGTGAACCTCTACCGGATCGCGCAGGAATCGCTGACCAACGCCCGTCGGCACGCCGGGCCAGGGGCGACTGCGGACGTGCGCGTGCGCTACGACGCCGACGGCGTGGAGGTCGAGGTCGTGAACACCGGCCGTGCCATCGCCCAGCTGCGTCCCGGCCTCGGCCAGCTCGGGATGCGGGAGCGCGCGGCGGCCTCCGGCGGCACGTTCGAGATCGCTCCGCGCGCGCCCGGCGGGGTGCGGGTGCGAGCGCGGGTGCCGCTCGGCGCACCCGTGACGGAGGCCGCACGGTGACCGCGCCGATCCGGGTGCTCCTCGTCGACGACCACGCTCTCCTCCGCGCCGGCTTCCGCACGATCCTCGACACCCAGCCCGACATCACCGTCGTCGGCGAGGCCTCGACCGGGGCGGAGGCCATCGCGCAGGCCGCCGACCTGCGCCCTGACGTGATCACGATGGACGTGCAGATGCCCGACATGGACGGGATCGAGGCGACGCGCCGCCTCGTGGCCGACCCCTCGGTGAGCGCCGCGATCGCGATCGTGACGACGTTCGATCGCGACGACTACCTCTATCAGGCGCTCGAGGTCGGCGCGAGCGGGTTCCTCCTCAAGAACGCGGGTGCCGAGGATCTCATCTCCGCGGTGCGGGCTCTCGCGGCCGGGGACGGCATGCTGGCACCCGAGGTGACGCGCCGCGTCCTCAGCCGCTTCGCCGGAGCGACTCCGGAGACCGGCGCCGCTCCCGCCCGCGCGGTGACGAAGACGACCACGACCCCCGTCCTCGCGGAACCGCTGACCGAGCGGGAGGCCGAGGTGCTGACCCTGCTCGCCGACGCCCGCAGCAACGCCGAGATCGCCCGCGCCCTGTTCATCGGGGAGGCCACCGTGAAGACCCACGTCTCCCGCATCCTGCAGAAGCTCGGCGCCAGGGACCGCGTGCAGGCCGTCGTGCTCGCGCATCGGATGGGGCTGGCCTGACCGGAGGCGGACCGCTCCCCCGCGATACTCTCGGAGCCATGCCCGCCGCCGCCCCCGTGTCCCGTCCGATCGTCGCCGGGATCGTCACGGCGCTCGTGGGGTTCACGAGCTCGTTCGCGGTGGTGCTCACGGGCCTCGATGCCGTCGGCGCGTCGGCGGCGCAGGCGGCCAGCGGACTCCTCGCCGTAAGCCTAGCGATGGGGCTCGCCTGCATCGTGCTGGCCTGGCGCTACCGGATGCCGATCACGGCCGCGTGGTCCACTCCCGGTGCCGCCCTGCTCGTGGCGACCGGCAGCGTCGAGGGTGGCTGGCCCGCCGCGGTCGGGGCCTTCCTCGTGACCGCGGCCCTCATCCTCCTCACGGCGCTCTGGCCCGCGCTCGGAGCTTTGATCGCCCGGATCCCTCCGTCGATCGCGCAGGCCATGCTGGCGGGGGTGCTGCTGCCGCTCTGCCTCGCGCCGATCACGGGGGTCGTCGCGAACCCCTGGGGCGTGGTCCCGGTGGTGCTGACCTGGCTGGTCTTCGCCCGCCTGGCTTCCCGGTGGGCGGTGCCGCTGGCGTTCGTCGCCGCGGCCGCGGTCGTCGCCGTGTCGCTGGTCACCGCGGGGACCGCCGTCGACCCAGCGGTCCTCCTGCCGCGGTTCGAGCTGACGATGCCGGCCTTCACGGTCGGGGCCCTGGTCGGCATAGCCCTGCCGCTGTTCATCGTGACCATGGCGTCGCAGAACGTGCCGGGTATCGCGATCATGCGCAGCTTCGGTTACGAGGTCCCGTGGCGTCCGGCGATGCTCGTGACCGGTCTCGGCACGGCCCTCGGCGCTCCGGCGGGCGGGCACGCCATCAACCTCGCCGCCATCAGCGCGGCCCTCGCCGCGTCCCCCGACGCCGACCCCGACCCCGATCGGCGCTGGATCGCCGGGGTCTCCACCGGGGCGTCCTACCTCGTGCTGGGGGCGTTCTCCGCCGCCTTCGCGACCCTCGTCGTGCTCGCCCCGACGGCGATCATCCCGGCGGTCGCGGGACTCGCGCTGTTCGGCGCCTTCGGCGCGGCCGTCCAGCAGGCGATCGACGACCCCGGCGAGCGCCTCCCCGCGGTCGTCACGTTCCTCGTCGCCGCCTCCGGCATCGCCGTGCTCGGGGTGAGCGCGGCATTCTGGGCGCTGGTCGCCGGCCTGCTCGTGCGCACGGTGCTGCACGCCGGCCGTCCGTCCCGCGGCTGATCCGTGGCCGTCCCCCCTGCGGGGGATGCCCCGCCCCGCCCGTGCTCAATAGCGTGAAGGTCATGCGGATCACCTTCGGACGGAGCACCACGACATGACCACCGGACTGCTGGAACTCTCCGGCATCACCAAGAGCTACGGCAGCCGCCGGGTGCTGGACGACGTGTCGTTCACGGTCGCGCCGGGCCGGCTCACCGGCTTCGTCGGCGGCAACGGCGCCGGCAAGACCACGACCATGCGCATCATCCTCGGGCTGCTGTCGTCGGACGGCGGACGAGTCGACCTCGACGGGGCGCCCCTCACCACCGCCGACCGCCGCCGCTTCGGCTACATGCCCGAGGAGCGAGGCCTGTACCCGAAGATGAAGGTCCTGGAGCAGATCGTCTACCTCGCGCGCCTCCACGGGTTCAGCAAGCCGGACGCGACGGAGCGGGCGACCGCGCTGCTCACGGAGCTCGGACTCGGCGAGCGCCTCGACGACACGATCGAGTCGCTGTCGCTGGGCAACCAGCAGCGAGCGCAGATCGCCGCGTCGCTCGTGCACGACCCCGAGGTGCTGATCCTCGACGAGCCCTTCTCCGGCCTGGACCCCCTCGCGGTGGACGTCGTCGCCGGCGTTCTGCAGGCCAGCGCGGCCCGCGGCGCCTCGATCCTCTTCTCCTCCCACCAGCTCGACGTGGTCGAGCGCCTCTGCGACGACCTCGTCATCCTCGCCGGGGGCACCATCCGTGCCGCCGGGTCCCGGGAGGGGCTTCGCGCCGAGCACGCCCGCGACCGGTACGAGCTCATCTCCGCGGGCGACGCCGGGTGGCTGCGCACCGAACCCGGGGTCACGGTCGTCGACTTCGAGGGCGGCTACGCGCTCTTCGACGCGGACGGCCCCGACACCGCGCAGCGCGTGCTGCAGTCGGCGGTCGCGCGCGGCGACGTCGCCAGCTTCGCGCCCAAGCACCCCTCCCTCGCCCAGATCTTCAAGGAGGTCATCCAGTGAACGCCTCGACCCCTTCGACAGGCTCAGGGACCCAGCACTCCGCAGGATCGGGGAACCCCGCACGGAACGGGATCTGGCTGGTCGCCGAGCGGGAGATCGGCTCCAAGCTCCGCAGCAAGGCGTTCCTGATCTCGACCGGCATCCTGCTTGTCCTCGCCCTCGCCGGCGTGCTGTTCGGCGGCTTCGCGAGTCAGAACACCGACGCCATGCCCGTCGCGGTGACCGCGGAGACCGCGGGCGCCGTGTCCGCGCTGCCCGACGTCGAGGTGACCGAGGTCGCCTCCCGCGCCGAGGCCGAGGAGCTGGTCCGCGACGGCGACGTCGACGCGGCGGTGCTCCAGGGCGACAACGCCGCGGGCTACACGATCGTCGCCCTGGAGGATGCGCCCGGATCGCTGGTGTCCGCGCTGTCGCTCTCGCCCGAGGTCGTGATCCTCGAACCGGTCACCACCAATCCACTCCTGCGCTACTTCATCGCGATCGCCTTCGGGCTCGTCTTCATGATGGCCGCGGCGACCTTCGGTGGCACCATCGCGCAGAGCGTGGTCGAGGAGAAGCAGACCAGGGTCGTGGAGGTGCTGCTGTCGGCGATCCCCGCGCGCACGTTGCTCGCCGGCAAGGTGATCGGCAACACGGTGCTCGCGATGGGACAGATCCTCGCCCTCGCGGCCGTCGCCACGATCGGCCTCATCGTGACGGGTCAGCGGGAGGTGCTGACCACGCTCGGCGCCCCCATCATCTGGTTCGCGGTGTTCTTCCTGTTCGGGTTCATCCTGCTCGCGGCGATGTTCGCGGCGGCGGCCTCCATGGTCTCCCGGCAGGAGGACATCGGCTCGACGACGACCCCCATCACGATGCTCATCATGGCGCCGTACGTGCTGGTGATCGTGTTCAACGACAACCCGCTGGTGCTGACGATCATGTCGTACGTGCCGTTCTCGGCTCCGGTCGGCATGCCCATGCGCTTGTTCGTCGGCGAGGCGCAGTGGTGGGAGCCCCTCCTGAGCCTCGCGATCCTCCTGGCGAGCTGCGTCGCGGCGATCGTCGTCGGCGCGAAGATCTACGAGAACTCCCTGCTGCGGATGGGCTCGCGCGTGAAGCTCGCCGAGGCTCTGCGCGGCTGATCCCGAGACCCCGCTTTCGCGTCGAGACCCCCTGCTGCACGCGCGTACAGCAGGGGGTCTCGACGTGTACCCGGGGTCTCGGCGTCAGAGGAGGCCGTCGGAGAGGGTGGTGGGGTTGCCGAAGCGGTGGTTGGTGATCGACACGGCCTGCTCGTGCAGGAACGGGAGCATCTCGACCCGGCCCGCTCCGGTCACGGCGTGCGACCACACCGCGACGTCGGGGCTGCCGTCGAGGGCCGTGTGCAGCGCGGCGGCATCGCCACCGACGAGCCGCACCCGCTGCCACGACCGGGCACCCTTCGCGTAGCGCTTGGTCCACGCGGCATCCGACTCGGTCTTCACGGCCACGCCCTGGGTCTTGAGCGCCTTCTCCACGCGGGACGGCAGCGACGCGGCCGACACGGTGAACGGGCTGCCGCTGCGCAGGGCCGCGGCGAGCACGCGGACTCCCTCGGCCAGCGGCGCGTCCTCGGCGATGCGCACGTCGACCGCCACCGGACGGTACCGGAACACGTTGCGCTCGACCCCGAGTCCGGACTTGTCGCTCACAGCGCCGAACTCGTCGATCCACGCCCGCTCATCGGCGGCCGCGGCACGGTGCAGCCACTCGATGCCCACGGGGTCGAGCTCGGGCGCGGCCGCCTCCAGCAGCCCGGTCACGGCGGGGGTCACCGCCGCCCCCGGAGCCGCGGCGGGCAGCTCGCCCGCACGCCACTCGCCGAGACCGAAGAGGTAGTTGGGGCCGCCGGCCTTGGCTCCGGCGCCCACGGCCGAGCGCTTCCAGCCGCCGAACGGCTGACGCTGCACGATGGCGCCGGTGATGCCCCGGTTCACGTACAGGTTGCCGGCCTCGACGCGGTCCAGCCAGGTCGCGACCTCGGCGGAGTCCAGCGAGTGCAGCCCCGCGGTGAGGCCGTAGTCGACGGCGTTCTGCAGCCGGATGGCCTCGTCGAGGTCCTTCGCGTGCATGATGCCGAGCACGGGTCCGAAGAACTCGGTCAGGTGGAAGTACGAGCCCTCGCGCACGCCGGTCTTCACCCCCGGCGTCCACTGCTTCCCCTCGTCGTCGAGCTTCCGGGGCTCCACGAGCCAGCGCTCGCCCTTGTCGAGCGTGGTGAGCGCGGTGAGGAGCTTGCCGTTCGCGGGCTCGATGATCGGCCCCATCTGCGTGGCGGGGTCGTCGGGCAGCCCGACGCGCATCGAGGTGACCGCGTCCACGAGCTGCCGCTCGAAGCGCTTCGAGTCGGCCACCGACCCGACGAGGATCGCCAGCGACGCGGCCGAGCACTTCTGCCCGGCGTGGCCGAACGCGCTGCGGGCGACGTCGGCGGCCGCGAGGTCGAGGTCGGCCGACGGCGTCACGATGATGGCGTTCTTGCCGCTCGTCTCGGCGA
This sequence comes from Microbacterium sp. CH1, assembly GCF_001595495.1. Classification (NCBI taxonomy): domain Bacteria; kingdom Bacillati; phylum Actinomycetota; class Actinomycetes; order Micrococcales; family Microbacteriaceae; genus Microbacterium; species Microbacterium sp. CH1. Next base: position 192,712 of record NZ_LOSO01000019.1, read on the forward strand.
GCAGCGGCAGGTCGGCGCGGAAGGAGCGGAAGAGCTGCGCGGTCTCGTAGGCCCCGGTGAGGATGACCCGGTCGACCTGGGGGCTCGCGACCAGTCGGGTGCCGAGGTCGCGGGAGGCGAGGTCGACGAGGGCGAGCAGATCGCGCGGGACGCCCGCGGCCCACAGCGCCTCGACCATCACGGCACCGCACCGCTGGGTGAGCTTCGCGGGCTTGATGATCACGCTGGATCCGGAGGCGAGGCCGGCGAGCACACCGCCGGCGGGGATCGCCACGGGGAAGTTCCACGGCGGCGTGACCACGGTCACCTTCGACGGCACGAACTCGGCGCCGGGGATGGCCTCGAGATCCTTCGCCCGCTCGGCGTAGTAGTGCGCGAAGTCGATCGCCTCGCTGACCTCGGGGTCGGCCTCCGCGATGGTCTTGCCGGCCTCGTGCGCCATGATCTCCAGCAGCTCGCCGCGGCGGGCGGCGAGCTCGTCGCCCGCGCGGTGCAGGACGGCGGCGCGCTCGGCGGCGGGGAGCGCCGCCCACCTCTCGGCGGCGGACGTGGCGGCGGCGAACACGGCGTCCAGCTCGGCGTCGGTCTCGATGCGGGCGGCCGCGATCGCGTCCCGGCCGAGCGTCGACGACACCGAGCGCTGCAGGATCTCCCGGCCCCAGGCACGGTTCGCGGCGAGCGCCGGATCGGTGTCGGGCTCGTTCGCGAAGCCGTCCGTGGTGCCGTCAGGGCGCGGGGCCGTGCGGTCCTGAGTGCGGTTCGGGGCCGGTACCGACGGGTCGGCGACGAGCGCGGCGAGAGAGCGCTCGAAGCGTTCCCGCTCGCGGGTGAGCAGGGTCGGGTTCGACGCCAGCTCGAACACGGCGGACATGAAGTTCTCGGGGCTCGCGTTCTCTTCGAGGCGCCGCACGAGGTACGCGATCGCGACATCGAACTCCGCCGGGTTCACGACCGGCGTGTAGAGCAGGAGGCGGCCGACGTCCTTGCGGACGGCCTCGGCCTGCCCGGTCGCCATGCCGAGCAGCATCTCGTACTCCACGAGGGCGCCCTTCTGCCCCTGGGTCCCTGAGGCCGCGCCCCCCTGGGTCCCTGAGCCTGTCGAAGGGCCGGTCACACCGCGGGCCTTCGCGAGCAGCCAGGTGTAGGCGATGTCGAAGAGGTTGTGACCGGCGACGCCGATGCGCACGGCGTCGAGCCGCTCGGGCGTCATCGCCCAGTCGAGCACGCGCTTGTAGTTCGTGTCGGAGTCCTGCTTGGTGCCGTAGGTCGCGAGCGGCCAGCCGTGCACCTTCGCGTCGACCTCCTCCATCGCGAGGTTCGCGCCCTTGACCACGCGCACCTTGATCGGCGCTCCGCCCTTGGCGCGGCGTGCGGCGGCCCACTCCTGGAGACGCTGCATGGCGCCGAGCGCATCGGGCAGATATGCCTGCAGCACGATGCCCGCCTCGAGGTCTTCCAGGCCCGGCTGATCGAGGATGCTCGTGAAGGCCGCGATCGTGAGGTCGAGGTCGCGGTACTCCTCCATGTCGAGGTTGATGAACTTCTGGGTGCCGGTGCGGGCACCCTTCGCCTCGGCCTTCGCCGCGAGCCGGTACAGCGGGGTGAGCTTCTCGACGACGTCGGCGACGGCCTCGTCGAACGACCACATGGAGAGCTGGCTGACGACGCTCGAGACCTTGATCGAGACGTAGTCGACGTCCGGACGGGCGAGGAAGTCGTACGTGCCCTGCAGTCGGCGGCCCGCCTCGCGCTCGCCGAGCACGGCCTCGCCGAGGAGGTTGAGGTTCAGACGGTTGCCGGTCTTGCGGAGCTTGGCGATCGCGGGGCCGAGCTTGGACGGCGTGGCGTCGAGCACGAGGTGGCCCACCATGGCCCGCAGCACGCGCCGCGAGATCGGGACGACGACGTTCGGGAGCTTCGGCGCCCAGAACCCACCGGCCTTGATGGCGGCCCGGAGGTAGCCGGGCAGCAGCGTGGGCGTGATGTCGGAGAGCTCGGCGAGCTTGCGGCCGGCGACCCGCAGATCCTCCGGACGCATGACGCCGTCGACGAAGCCGACCGTGAAGGCGAGGCCGTTCGGATCCTTGAGCACTTCGGACAGGCGCTGGGCGGCCGGCTCGACCGGGTGGGTCTCGCTCTCGGCGAGCCAGCGCTGCACGAGCGCGGCGACCTCTTCGGTGCGGGGGGTGGTGTCGTCGATGACGGTCATGAAGCGGGGTACCTTCCTCGGCCTCGCACACCCGGGTATCGTGTGCGGCTGGATCATTGTCCAGCTGGTCGGTAGGCTCCGTCTATCAACCGATTCGAGTGGATTCTGTTCACTCTTCCCGAACGATCGGAACGGCCGTGCTCGACGTCCATCGCCTGCGTCTGCTCGTGGAGCTGTCGCGTCGCGGGACCCTCTCCGCCGTGGCGGATGCGCTGTCCTACAGCAAGGCCTCCGTGTCCCAGCAGCTCGCCGCGCTGGAGCGTGATGTCGGGGTGCCGCTGCTGCGTCGGGTCGGTCGCGGCGTGCAGTTCACGCCGCAGGGGAACGTCCTGGTGGCCGAGGCCATCGGCATCCTCGATCAGCTCGAGCACGCCCAGGTCGCGGTCGCGGAGTCGCTCACCGAGGTGACCGGCACCGTGCGCCTCGCGGTGTTCCAGTCCACCGCGCACTCCCTGCTGCCCCGCGCGCTCGCAGCCCTCGGCGCGCGCCACCCCGCCCTGCGCGTCGAGGTGACCGAGCGCGACCCCGAGTCCGGGCTGGTGGGCGTCTCCAGCCGCGACTACGACCTCATCCTCGCGGAGCAGTATCCGGGGCACACGCGTCCCATCCACGCCGACCTCGACCGCGTGGTGCTCGCCCACGACGCCATCGCCCTCGCCCGGCATCCGGGAGCGTCGGAACCCGCCGATCCCGTCGCGACCCTGTGGGCGACCCGCGCCGAGCCGTGGGTGCTCGAACCCGCCGGGACCGCCTCCCGCGCGTGGGCGGAGCAGCTCTGCCGCACCGCCGGGTTCGAGCCCGACGTGCGCTTCGAGCTCGCCGACCTCACCGCGCACGTCCGGCTCATCCACGCGGGACTCGCAGTTGGGCTCCTCCCCGAGCTCGTGTGGGCCGGCGATACCCCGACGGTCGACCTCGCCCCGCTCCCGCACGAACCGCGCCGGGAGATCTTCTCCTCCGCTCGCCGGGTCTCTGCGGACGCCCCGTCGATCCGCGCCGTCCGCGCCGCGCTCGCCGACGCCGCCTCCCGCAACCTCCTGGACTGACGCGGCGCACACGGTTCCGGGAATATGCATGCACATGCATCGGTTCCTCCCCCGTGTACCCGGACGACGGCGTCCGATCCCCACCGTCCGAAAGGCACTTCTGTGAGCACTCCCGTCATCGACCGCACCGCCCCGACCGAGCACCCCGTCCTCGACGTCCTCGCCGGCCGCTGGAGCCCCCGCGCCTACGACGCGCAGCACCCGATCGACGAGGCCAAGCTCGCCACTGCCCTCGAGGCCGCCCGCTGGAGCCCCTCCGCCAACAACATCCAGCCCTGGCGCTTCATCGTCGCCCGTCGCGGCACCGCCCTGCACGCCCAGATCGTCGACGCACTGATGGGCTTCAACCAGGCCTGGGCCGGCAACGCGGCCGTCCTCGTCGTCGCGATCGCCGAGACCGCGACCGCCGACGGCACGCCGCTCAGCCACGCGTTCTACGACCTCGGCCAGGCCGTGGCGCACTTCTCCGTCCAGGCCCACCACGACGGCCTCGTCGTGCACCAGATGAGCGGCTTCGACCCCGAGGTCGTCCGCGAGTTCGCCGACCTGGAGCCCCGCTTCACCCCCGCGACCGTCATCGCCGTCGGCGAGTTCGGCGACATCGAGGCTCTGCCGGAGGTCCTGCAGGAGCGCGAGGTCGCCCCGCGCGTGCGTCGTCCGATCGCGGAGTCCGTCGTCCTCAGCGCCTGAGCAGCGACACACGAAAGGCCCGGTAGGCGTCACGCCCACCGGGCCTTTCGTCGTCTGCCGATCCCGATCAGTCGTCGAGCAGCTCGGCCTCGATCACGTCGTCGTCCTCGACCTCCGGCTCGGGGGTCGTCGCGGTGAGCACGAGGCCCGTGCCGTCGGCCGCCACGTCCACCCGGACGGTGTCGCCGTCGTGCACGCCACCCGAGAGGAGGGCGGTCGCCAGCTTGTTCTGCACCTCGGTCTGGATGAGGCGACGCAGCGGGCGGGCGCCGAACACCGGGTCGTACCCGCGCTCGGCCAGCCACGACCGCGCCCCGGGAGTGACCGCGAGCGTGAGGCGACGGTCGCGCAGCCGGTCGTGCAGCTGATCGACCGACAGCTCCACGATCTGCGCGAGGTCGTCTTCGGTGAGGGCCTGGAACATCACGATGTCGTCGAGACGGTTCAGGAACTCCGGCCGGAACGCCTGGCGCACGAGGGCCATCACCTGCTCCCGCTTCTCCTCCACGGAGAGCACGGGGTCGATGAGGATCGGCGAGCCCAGGTTGGAGGTCAGGATGAGGATCACGTTCGAAAAGTCGACCGTGCGCCCCTGCCCGTCGGTCAGCCGCCCGTCGTCGAGCACCTGCAGCAACACGTCGAACACCTCGGGGTGCGCCTTCTCGACCTCGTCGAGCAGGATCACGCTGTACGGACGGCGCCGCACGGCCTCGGTGAGCTGACCGCCCTGCTCGTAGCCGACGTACCCGGGAGGGGCCCCGACGAGCCGGGAGACCGAGTGCTTCTCGCCGTACTCCGACATGTCGATGCGCACCATGGCGTGCTCGTCGTCGAAGAGGAACTGCGCGAGCGCCTTGGCCAGCTCGGTCTTGCCGACTCCGGTCGGTCCGAGGAACAGGAACGAGCCGGTGGGGCGACCGGGATCGCTGATCCCCGCGCGCGAGCGGCGCACCGCGTCGGACACCGCCTTGACGGCGTCCTTCTGCCCGATGAGGCGCTTGCCGAGCTCGTTCTCCAGGTGGAGCAGCTTCTCGCTCTCCCCCTGCAGCAGCCGCCCGACCGGGATGCCGGTCCAGGCCGCGATCACGGCCGCGATGTCCTCCTCGGTGACCTGCTCGTTCACCATGCGCGGTTCGCTCGAGGCGGTGGCCTCGGCCTGCTCGGCTTCGGCGATGTCGCGCTCCAGGCGCTTGATCGTCTCGTACTCGAGCTTCGACGCCTTCGTGTAATCGGCGTTGCGCATGGCGAGGTCGCGCTGGGTGATCGCGTCGTCGAGCTGCTTCTTCAGCTCCCCGACCCGGTTCAGGCCCTGCCGCTCCCGCGCCCATCGGGCCTCGAGTCCGGCGAGCTCCTTCTCGAGCTCGACGAGGTGCTCGCGGAGGGTTCCGAGGCGCTCCTTGGACGCGGCGTCCTTCTCCCGCTTGAGCGCGAGCTCCTCCAGCTTCAGCCGGTCGACCTGACGCTTGAGCTGGTCGATCTCGACGGGAGAGGAGTCGATCTCCATCTTCAGACGCGACATCGACTCGTCGATCAGGTCGATGGCCTTGTCCGGCAGCTGCCGCGCGGGCAGGTAGCGGTTGGAGAGCGAGGCCGCGGCCACGAGCGCGCTGTCGGAGATGGTCACCCCGTGGTGCGCCTCGTAGCGCCCCTTGAGCCCGCGGAGGATCGCGATCGTGTCCTCGACCGTCGGCTCGCCGACGTACACCTGCTGGAAGCGCCGCTCGAGGGCGGCGTCCTTCTCGATGAACTCGCGGTACTCGTTGAGGGTGGTGGCGCCGATGAGCCGCAGCTCGCCGCGGGCCAGCATCGGCTTGAGCATGTTCGACGCCGCGACCGAGCCCTCGCCGCCGCCGGCGCCCATGAGCACGTGCAGCTCGTCGATGAACGTGATGACCTGGCCGTCCGACTCGGTGATCTCCTTGAGCACCTGCTTCAGGCGCTCCTCGAACTGGCCGCGGTACATGGCGCCCGCGACGAGCGCGGAGATGTCGAGCGAGACGAGCTCCTTGTCCTTGAGGGACTCGGCGACGTCGCCCGCGACGATGCGCTGCGCGAGGCCTTCGACCACCGCGGTCTTGCCGACGCCGGGCTCACCGATCAGCACCGGGTTGTTCTTGGTGCGGCGGGTGAGCACCTGGCTGACGCGCCGGATCTCACTGTCCCGTCCGATGACGGGGTCGAGCTTGCCCTCGCGGGCACGGTCGGTCAGGTTGATGCCGAACTGCTCGAGGGCGGACTGCTGTTCCTGGTTCGGGGATCCGGTCTGCGGGGTGGTCATGCGCTCCTCCTGGAGATGCTCCTTCTGAAAGTTGAGTTTGGTTGACTCAAGTTTAGCATTCGGCGGTGCGCGGCTCCACCACCTCTCACCTCTCGCGGGCGACCTCGTCCCAGACGGCCGCCGCCACCTCGCGCTTGGTCCCGGCCGCGGTCCGTGCCAGGGCTCCTCCGCGACCGAGGATGTGCACGGCGTTCTCGCCACGCTCGAAACCCTGCTCCCAGCCGACCTCGTTCACCACCAGCAGGTCGACCCCCTTGCGCTCCTGCTTGCCGCGGGCGCGCGCGAGCAGCTCGGCCTCGTCCTCCGGGGTCTCCGCCGCGAACGCCACGATGAGCTGCCCTTCCCGCCGGGTGTCGACGAGCGCGGCGACGATGTCCTCGTTCTCGACGAGTTCGATCGTGCCGACGCCGCCGCGGTCCTTGGTGAGCTTCCGGGCGGAGACCTCGACCGGGCGGTAGTCGGCCACCGCCGCCGCCATCAGCACGACGTCGGCCGTCGCCGCCTCCTCCTTCATCGCCGCGGACAGCTCGGCCGCCGTGCCGACCCGGACGATCCGGATCTTCGGGTGGCCGGCCTCCGCGAGCACGTCCCCGGCGACGTTCGCCGCGACGAGCGTCACCTCCGCGCCGCGCGCCGCCGCCTCCGCCGCGAGCGCGACTCCCTGGCGCCCGCTGCTGCGGTTGCCGAGGAAGCGCACCGGATCGATGGGCTCCCGCGTGCCGCCCGCCGAGACGACGACCCGCACACCCGCGAGGTCGCCCGGCGTCATCAGCGCCTGGGCGGCGGCGAAGATCTCCTCCGGCTCGACCATGCGTCCGGGGCCGCTGTCGCCGCCGGCCAGTTCGCCGTCGGCGGGGCCGACCACGTGCACGCCGCGGTCCCGGAGCGTCGCCATGTTCGCCTGCGTGGCGGGGTTCCGCCACATCTCCGCGTGCATCGCGGGGGCGACGAGCACCGGCGCCTCGGTCGCGAGCAGCGTCGTGCCGAGGAGGTCGTCGGCGAGGCCCGCGGCCATCTTCGCGAGGGAGTTCGCCGTGGCCGGGGCGATCACGACGAGGTCCGCCCCTTGCCCCAGGGCGACGTGCCGGACGCGAGCGACGTCCTCGTGCACGCTCGTCGTCACCGGGTGCCGACTCAGCGCCTCCCAGGTCGGCAGGCCCACGAAGCGCAGTGCATCCTCCGTGGGCACGACGGTCACGTCGTGACCGGCCTTGGTGAGCAGGCGCACGAGGTGCACCGTCTTGTACGCGGCGATGCCGCCCGTGACTCCCACGACGATGTTCACGCCTCGATTCTGCCCCAGGGTCCGGACGCCCGGGCCGTCGCGGGCGGATCCGTCCCCGCCCGTCCCGGCCGACCTAGACTCGGAGGCGTGTGCACGGTGGTGATCGACGTCGAGGCTGCGGGATCCGCGCGGCTGCTGGCCGTCCGCGACGAGGACCCGGCCCGGGAGTGGGACGCCCTGGGCGCGTGGTGGCCCGAGGAGTATCCGGGAGTGATCGGCATCCGCGACCGCCGCGCCGGTGGGGCCTGGCTCGCCGTGAACCCCGCCGAACGACGCCTCGCCGTGCTCCTCAACCGCGCCGATGTGCAGGACCTCTCCGCGACCGCTGCCGTCTCCCGCGGCACCCTTCCGCTTGCCGCGGTCACCGGGCGTTCTCCGCAGGGAGCCCCGCCGATGCACGGCTTCAATCTGCTCGAAGTCGGTCCGGAGGGCGCGCGAGTGCTCTCGTGGGACGGTGCCGAGTTGCGGGAGACTCCGATCGAGCCCGGAACCCACATGATCGCCCACGACGACCTCGACGACGAGGAGACCCCGCGCATCGCCGCGTGGCTCCCGGAGTTCCGGGCGCTCGGGCCCGCCGCGGCGAGCGCCGACTG